>NZ_CAKZNK010000130.1 GCF_937129525.1 uncultured Chloroflexus sp.
CCGGCTCCTGCGCCATCACCGTCGGCTGCGGCCACCCCACCGGCAAAGGTGGCGCAACCGGCTCCTGCGCCATCACCGTCGGCTGCGGCCACCCCACCGGCAAAGGTGGCGCGGCCAAACCTACCGGCCACACCCATTTCGGCGCCGCCGGTTCAACCGGCCCGTCGCTCAATCGGGCAGATCGTAACCACGCTCATTTTGCTGGCGCTGATTGCGCTCACGCTGTTGAGCGGTTATGTGCTGATCACCCGGCCAGCGTGGGCTGAGCCGTTTATCGCGCCCATCCTGAGTGGTATCAGCCCAAACTCTTCGCTCAGCGGCCAGTTGCAAACGATTGTATACGATCTGGAAGTGACGGTGCCCGATGGCACCGATGAAGCGACACTGCGCGAGGCATTTCGCCAGGCTTATCGCGAACGTGTGCTGCGTGAGTACGGCGCCAGGGCGCAGATCAACGAGAATGTTCCACCGGTCTACACAGGTATAGGTGTGCCGGAGCAGATCGGCCAGGAAAACGGGCAAACAACCTACCGGGCGCGATTGTCAGGACAGGTGTGGGTGAGGGATCCGTAGTGAGCGCCATTGCCTCTGGCTCGTGAATCCGAAGAGACGCGCCATAGCGCGTCTCTTCGCGCAGGAACGGCTAGTTCCTTATTCTTCGAGGGTAGACACATCGCCTTCGGGCAGACCGAGGGCGCGCGCGCGCAGCACGCGGCGCATAATCTTGCCTGAGCGTGTCTTGGGCAGCGAAGTGACGAAGGTGATCGAGTCGGGCCGCGCAATCGGGCCGAGTTCATGGCCGACATGGGCGCGCAGTTTCTCTTCGAGATCGTGGCCTGGCTCGTAACCGGCGCGCAAGATCACGAAGGCGTGAATGGCGTTGCCCTTGACCTCGTGCGGTAGGCCAATTGCGGCGGCTTCGGCCACTGCCGGGTGGCTGACCAGAGCGCTCTCGACTTCGGCGGTACCCAACCGGTAACCCGACACCTTAATCACGTCATCGAGGCGACCGATCACCCAGATATAGCCGTCTTTGTCTTTGCGCGCGCTGTCACCGGCAGCGTAGTACGGCGGCACCTTCTGCCAGTAACCTTCGACGTAACGCTGCGGATCGTTGAGCACGGTGCGCATCATACCCGGCCAGGGATTCTTGATCACCAGCAAACCATCCTCATCCGGCGCGCAGGGGCTACCGTCTTCGTGTACGACATCGACTTCAACGCCAAGGAAGGGGCGCGTAGCCGAGCCGGGCTTGAGTGGCACCGCTGGCGTCGGTGTGATCATAAAGTGGCCGGTTTCAGTCTGCCACCACGTATCCATGATCGGGCAGCGATTGTGGCCGATCTTCTCGTAAAACCACTTCCAGGCTTCAGGATTGATCGGTTCGCCGACCGAGCCGAGCAAGCGAAGGGTGCTGAGGTTGTGGCGTGAGGGCCACAGGTCGCCAAAGCGCATCAAACCGCGGATTGCAGTCGGCGCGGTATACAGAATGGTAATGCCGTGTTTATCGACCATGCTCCACCAGCGGTCGGGATAGGGATAATTGGGAGCGCCTTCGTACATAAACGAGGTAGCGCCGTTGATCAGTGGCGCATAGACGATGAACGAGTGACCGGTAATCCAGCCTGGATCGGCGGCGCACCAGTAGCGATCTTCATCCTTGATGTCAAAGACAAACTTGAGAGTGGTATACGTACCCACCATGTAACCGCCGTGGGTATGCACTACTCCCTTGGGCTTGCCGGTCGTGCCCGAAGTATAGAGGATAAACAGCATATCCTCGGCGTCCATCTCTTCGGTTGGGCAATTGCCATTGGCGATCGGCAGACCGAGCAGATCGTGCATCCAGAAATCACGGCCTTGCTCCATTGGGACGCCGTGATTGGTATGGCGGAAGACGAGACAGGTTTGCACCGTCGGCGTGCGGGAGAGGGCTTCGTTGACAATCTTCTTCAGCTCAACCACTTTACCGCGCATGTAACCGCCGTCGGCAGTAATCAGCACCTTGCTCTTGGCGTCGGCCAGCCGATCGGCCAGCGCTGCCTCCGAGAAACCGCCGTACACCACGCTGTGCGCGGCGCCGATCTTGGCGCAGGCCAGCATACTAAACATTAACTCAGGGATGCGAGGCATGTAGATGGTGACGATATCGCCCTTCTTAACGCCCATGCTCTTCAGCACGTTGGCGATCCGTGACACCTCGTAGTTGAGCTGGTAGTAGGAGTACGTGCGCTGGCTGCCATCCTCGCCTTCCCAGATCAAGGCCAGCTTATTCTTGCGCCAGGTCTTGAGATGGCGATCGATCGCGTTGTACACGATATTGGTCTTGCCGCCGACAAACCACTTGTAGAACGGCTTGTTGCTCTCATCGAGCACCTTCTCCCAGGGCTGAAACCACTCCAACTGGCTGGCCATATCAGCCCAAAACTCTTCGCGATGAGTAATCGACCACTGGTACAGCTCATCGTAGGAATTGAAACCTTTGCTGCGAGCGTAAGCCATCACGTTCGATTGCTCAACAAGCGTCGGGTCGGGGTAGTACATCTCGCTGGTGTCGGGCAGCGCCACGTCGCGGGTCTCGGTCATAGATCGAACCTCCTTGTTGCGAATTTGCGCGGCAATGGGTTGTGACAGCGGATACAACGAATTATAGGCGGGGCCGCGCCGCTATGTCAAACCGATACTCTGTGGATATTTTCACGATAGCGAAGAATTGTGAGCTGAGATTAAAGATACGGTAAAGTTTTGCGCAAACTGTTTGTCGGCGCATCGCACTGTTGAGGCAATGAGATGCGCCGACCGGTTGGCACGCTTGTTGTTAGAGATCGCCGCGGAGCAGCTCGATCGCTTCGCGCACCATATCGACCGTGGCATCGTCTTCGATGGTGCTCAGATCGCCAATGTTGTCGCCCTGGTAAACGGCCCGAATCACGCGGCGCATAATCTTCCCCGATCGCGTCTTGGGCAGCATACTCACGAAATGCACCGCTTTGGGGGTAGCGATCGGGCCGATCCGTTCACGCACGAGCTGGCGAATCTCATTGGCAATCTCATCTTGCATCTGCGGCGTGATGTGTTGTTTGAGCACGGCTACGACCAGCACGTCTTCACCCTTCAGCTCATCACGCACGCCGATCACGCTCGCTTCAGCCACTGCCGGGTGCGCCGAGACGACCTCTTCGATTTCGCGGGTGCCAAGACGGTGACCGCTGACGTTGAGCACCTCGTCGGCGCGGCCAAGCATGAAGAGATAGCCGTCTTCGTCTTGAATCGCGTAGTCGCCGGTCATGTAGAGCAGTTTATCTTTGAAGTGGCCCCAGTAGCCCTTCACAAACCGCTCATCATCATTCCAGAGCGTTAGCAAGGTGCCTGGCGGCAACGGCCCATGCTCAACGAGAAAGCCCTTCTCGCCGGGAGGAACCCGATTGCCATCAGCATCGACCACCTCAAGGCGATGGCCGAAGGCCGGTTTAGTCGGCGAGCCGGGTTTGATCGGCAGCAGTTCGACACCGACCGGATTGGTAACCATCGGCCAACCACTTTCAGTCTGCCAGTAGTGGTCAATTACCGGCACGCCGAGCGCATTGGTTGCCCATTCATACGTGGGGGCATCGAGAGGTTCACCGGCGGCATACAGGATCTTCAGCGAGCTAATGTCGGCGTCGCGCATCCATTGTTCGGGGAACTTGCGCAGCGCGCGCAGGGCCGTTGGCGCAGTAAAGACATGGGTAACGCCATACTTCTCAATCACGCGCCACCAGACGCCGGGATCGGGGTGATCGGGTCGGCCTTCGAAGACGACGGTGGGCACACCCTTCAGCAGAGGAGCGTAAACGATGTACGAATGGCCAACGACCCAGCCGATGTCGCTGGTGCTCCAGAAGACATCGCCGTCGCCGCAGTTGTAGATAGTGCTCATACTGGCATAGAGCGCTACCATGTAGCCGCCGGTATCGCGCACAACACCTTTCGGTTTGCCGGTGGTGCCTGAAGTGTACAGAATGTAGGACGGATCGGTGCTGGCCATTCGAGCCGGTTCGACATAACGTTCGCCCCGCTTAGCCAGTTGCTCATACCAGTCGAGATCGCGGCCCTTCTGCAACTCAACCGGAATGATGCCCCGATTCAAGACCAGCACATCGCGCACGCTATCGGTGTTGGCTTCGGCGAGAGCTTTATCCACCACCTCTTTGAGGGGCACTGGTTGGCCTTTACGCATGCCAGCATCGGCAGTCACGATCAAGACCGGTTCCGCATCGTCAATCCGCGATGCCAGCGAGGTCACTGAGAAGCCGCCAAAGACCACCGAATGGATCGCGCCGAGGCGGACGCAGGCCAGCATTGCGAAGATAGCTTCCGGCACCATCGGCATATAGATGATTACCCGGTCACCTTTGCGCACGCCGAGATTATGGAAGAGTCCGGCTAACCGATTGACTTCACGATACAGTTCGAAGTAGGTCAGCGTGCGTGACTGCCCTGTTTCAGCGCTTTCCCAGATTAATGCAGCCTGTCCGCGTTTGCCCCCCAGCGCGTGACGATCGACCGCGTTATAGCAGAGATTGGTCTCGCCGCCAACAAACCAGCGGGTGAAGGGCGGATTGCTGTTGTCGAGCACTTTGTCCCACGGTTTGAACCAATGAAGCTCAGTGGCGAACTCGGCCCAATAACCTTCCGGGTCTTCGATCGATCGGCGATAGACGGCTTCGTAGCCCACAGCGATCCTCCTCTGCGAGTATGCACAATCTATGCAAGAGAAACAACATGATTGCCCTATTATACCATTGTCAGTTCACACCTGACTGTCGCGAAAACGATGCAAAGCGCAACCTCATCGTTAAGAACTAATAACGATCGATGTGGATTCGCGGGTTTTTATGTTACCAAAACCGGGATTGGACTGCGATCAAGCAGATCGCGGGTTACATCCTGGAGCGAGAGTCGTTGCAACAGGCGTAGCCAGCTTCCTGGCGGCAGGCTCTGATCCGGCTCGGGCTGGTGACTGCCAATGGCTAGCACATCGTAATGGTGGCATTCGGCGATGATTGTCTCTTCAACCAGCCCGTTCAGGATCTGCAAGCGCGCCGGCACTTCTTGCTGGCGGAAGTCAGCCACAAGTTGTTCCAAGATCGCGCTAGTGTTCTGATCAATGCGCAGAGCGTGTTCTTCGGTGATCGGTGAAGTAGCAAAACCGTCAAAGTAGACCAGTTCTTGCGAAGAGACGTGCACGATGGTTATTTCTGCCTGCCATGCCCGCGCCAGCCGACCAATCAGCGGTACGCTGCGCAATGATTGGGCGCCGCCGGCGCTGGCCAGCGCGATCTGGCGAACCGGGGTGACGCGGCCATGAACGCGCAAGAAGGGCATCGACAATGAGCTGAGCAGGTTAAATTCAAGCCGTCGTTGCAACCAGTTCATTGGCGTTGACCCTGAGGTAAAGGCCGGGATGATCAGGAGGTCTGGCCGCTCGTGTTGGGTGGCTGACAGGATTGCCGTGGTGAAGTGACGCTCCTGGCACCAGTGCCGGACCTGAACGTGAGGCTCAGGTTGAAGTCGGGCAATAGCGTCAGCCAGCACTGTAGCTTCGTTGATTGGCGCAATCAGGGTTAACCGATCGGCAAGCGCGCCAATCAATGGCATGGCGAAAGTTATCAAGTCGGCTCGTTGCAGGCCTCGTCCAACGTAAAGGGCAAGATGCATAGGCAATTTTTTCGTAGGGCAGTGGCAAGCGTAGAGGCTTTTCTGGCTGGCAAACGTACACTTACACTTACCGCTACCATCATTATCAGCGTATGAACAAGAGCGCGAGGGGCACGATCAAGACGATAGCGAGAAATCCGGTCAGGTGAAGCGGCGAACGAACAATAAATTCTTGCAATTCGAGCAACGTTCGGGCGAAAGGTCGGTAGCAGAGCAACGCCAGCAATGAGAAGAAGGTGACACAAACCATCTCGATCAGCACGATGGTAAAGGCTGCCGAACCGCCGACAATCAATGCCGCGATCAGTGTGTCGATAAACGTGGTAATGTTTGCGCCCATAATGTATGGTAATGCATTTTCGCGCCGGATAACACCGCGTACCGTCAGCGGTACCAGCATTGATAGCGAGACCGAGACCGATAGGGTAAATGAGGTAATCGCGGCGCCGAGGAGAAACATTGCCAGAGGCCGGTAGAGTAACTGCCCGGCGTGACCGAATACGCTCTGACCGCCGGGAATATCGGGAATGCTGCGGTCAAGCAGACTAAATGCGCCAGGCAACGTTAAGGCGCCGATCACCAGCAATAACCACTCTGGCGCCATCCTGGCGATGAACGCCACTATCGGATCGATGAAGAGGTCAATGACCGAACTTAACGGACTGCTGGCGCTGGCATGCACAATCCCCACCCATTGTGAGCTAAGCAGCCAGTATCCTAACGCCAGTGCCGGCAAGTAGATTGCGGCAGTGGTCAGCAACGCCAGTACGCCGATCGAGACGCTGGCTGCGCGTCGATGACCGCGAAGATGGTAGATAAAGCCAACAAACAGCACGATAAAGGAGGCTCCTAACCGCGAGCCGGTAATCATGGTTAAGGTTTGCAGGCCGTCGATAGTGCCTGAAGCAAAAAATGTTACCGCAACTGCTGCTACGGGTGACCCGCTCAGAAAGATATAGGCCAGTAGCCAGCCAAAACCGAGGGCACTCATCGCTGAGTTAACATTCAGCCAGCCGACCAGAATGTGCCCATAGCCGGCAGCGCCGCGTTTGAGCAGTTCCAGGGCTAACACAAACACCAGAATGCCTGCGACAGCATAGGCCAGTCGTTGCCCAATCGCGCGCCAATTCCAGTGTGATCGGCGTGGCGATACTGACGCAGCAACTGACTCTGCCTGAACCAGTCTCTGATCGAAACCTGGCTCGACAACCGTAGTGGGAGCCGGCGATGATTGTTCGTGGTGAGGAGGGGACTCCATAAGATATTTCCTTGCCGACAGTCCATCAGCAGACAATGAAGCTGGTGATTTGATATGATAGGCGAGTGTGACCGATTTGAACAGGGAGTAAATGCATGAAATCAGCCCATCCTCAAGGTCATGTTGTTCAGATCAACGTTAATCCAAACGGTGGTGTGCCCAAATATGCCGTTCCTGCCGTCGAGATCACAATTGATGGCGCGCGCGGCGATCGCCAGCGTGATCGAGAGCATCACGGCGGGCCGCGGCGCGCCGTATCACTCTATTCAGCCGAGCGCATTGCTGCGCTTCAGGCGGAAGGTCACCCGATTGCGCCGGGCACAACTGGCGAGAATCTCACCATCGGCGGTCTCGATTGGGATCAAATCGCCATCGGTGACCGCTTGCTGATCGGCGCATGGGTTGAACTCGAAATTACCGAATATACCACGCCGTGCAACACGATTGCCGGCTCGTTTCAACGCGGCTGGTTCAGTCGCATCAGTCAACGCCTCTACCCCGGCTGGAGCCGCCTTTATGCGCGAGTGATCAGCGAAGGCGAAGTGCGGGTTGGCGATCCGGTCATTCATTTGCGCGCCGGCGCCTGAGTGACACGCCGGCGCTGAGGAAGGAGTCTGTGCGCGCGATGCCATCAAGGCCGCGCGACCAGCACCGGGATCGGGCTGGCGCGAATCACTTTGTCAGCAGTACTGCCGACCATCAGTCGCTGCCAGCCACCTTGCCCGCGCGTTGCCAGCGCAATCGCATCAACCTGCAATTCACGGCTGAGCGAGAGTACAGCGCGCGCCGGTTGGTCGGCGCTGCCAACCGCAATGTCAGTTGGCACACCTTGCGCCTCAAGTCGGGCTGCCACTGTGGATAAGTATGCTTCTGCCTCCTGTCTTGGATCCGCTCCTGCCGTTGCGCTTCGGCGGGATTGGCGATTGATGATGCGGACGAGTATCAGGCGCGCCTCATCAATCGCAGCCAGTGCCTGTGCATGGGGCAACACCTGCTCAGATCGTTCTGAACCGTCAAGCGGCACCAGAATGCGACGCAGCGGCTGAGCTGCTCGTTGCGCCGGTTCGCCCGGTCGCATCAGCCAGAGCGGCGTATGAGTCAGGCGAAGCAGCGCTTCCGCGACGCTGCCGAGCCAGAAATGCTCAAAACCGCTCCAGCCGTGGGTTGTCATAACGATCAAATTTGCCTGGATAGCCTCAGCATGAGCGGCCAGGCTCTCGGCGACCGAGCCTTCAAGTCGTGTCACAACTGTCGAGATGCCTGCGAGCGTTGGTGAGCTGGCAATCTGGTTAAGATAATACCGTTCGTGCTCGGCGGCCAGTGATTGTAAATCGGCATCGATAATGGGTAGCGTCTCGATCACGATTGGCGTGAGTGAATTGGGATAATGCACATGCACCAAATGGATGGTTGCATTGACCGCGCGCGCCAGTCGCGCAGCGGCAGCCAGCGCTTGTTCGCCAACCGGCGAGCCATCGAGTGGGACGAGGATAGTGTGAAACATCGCGTGCCTCCTGCTTCTATCTCCTGGCCTGGGCTGATGTCAGGGCGCGCTACGCTGCCGGTTTCAGCTTGGGCCTCCTCTCATCCGCAGGAATCAAGGGAACTCAGCGCAAATCGATCCAGGTCAAGCGCCATCGGTCATTCTCCTTAAGCAAGCGGGCTGAAAACGGTTGTGGTTGAGAACCGTCAACATAGTTGAGTCTACCGCTAATACTGGCGCTGCTACCTTCAAGCGTGCTGGTAATCCGAATTTGGGTTATGGAAATGCCGCTGACTGCGCGAAAGCGCTGGCGATCCGCGAAGAGTCGTTCGAGATCGCGGCGCGTGATGGTAGTCTCCGGCGAATCGGCAAACAGCGCCAGCGCAGTGTCACTATCGTTGCGCAGACCGGCTGCCATAAATTGCATGACAACCTGCTCGATCGCCTGGGTCTCGCCAAACAATCCACTAAGGAGGCGCCAGCCACCAAAACCGAATAACATGCAACTGAGCAGAACGGTCAACAACAGGATCGCCACGCCGACCACTGTCCAACGCAACCATCCGGTTGCTGGTGGTTGGGTTGGATTGGGGTAAACGGTCATGATGGCACTCCTGAGGATATGAAGCTATTTGTAGCTCTATGATAGCAGACTGCGGCAATGCATCCAGGTCGTAGTTGCAGGTATTTGAGCGGCAATTGCACAACTCTTGCGCGTGAGCAACGAAGATAAGCGGTAGCAAATCGGTTTGGGTTGGATAGCCGTTCATCCCGCGTTGCGCGATTGCTCGCTTGCGAGTACAATCGGCCATGCAGCCGGATGTATGACAGATACGGGAGGCGTATGCGTATTGTAGCGATGATCATGGCAGGCGGCGAAGGCACTCGCCTGAGTGTGCTCTCAGAAAAGCGCGCCAAACCATCGGTGCCCTTCGCCGGGAAGTTTCGCATTATCGACTTTACCCTCTCGAATTGCGTCAATTCTGGAATCTTTGATGTGGCAGTTTTGACGCAATACCGGCCTCATTCGCTCAACGAACACATCGGCATCGGCAAGCCTTGGGATCTCGACCGCGCGCGCGGTGGGGTACGGTTGTTGCAACCGTACCAGGGGCGGCGTGATGAGTCATGGTACCGGGGCACAGCCGATGCGATCTACCAGAACCTGAACTACATCCAGGAGCGGCGCGCCGATCTGGTGTTAGTGCTTTCTGGCGATCATATCTACAAAATGAATTATAACGACATCATCGACACCCATCTGCGCAAACGCGCCGATCTGACCGTCGCGGTAATGGAAGTGCCACTTGAGGAGACCGATCGCTTCGGGATCATGACGACCGATGAACACGATCGGATCGTTGAGTTTACCGAGAAACCCAAAGCTCGCGATAAAGGAAATCTGGCGTCAATGGGTATCTACGTCTTTAACGCCGATATTCTGATTCAGCGGCTTTCCGAGGGTAGCCCAGAAAAGCCGCGGATCGATTTCGGCAAGGATGTCATTCCGGCAATGGTGTCTAATGACCGGGTTTTTGCCCATCGTTTCAAAGGTTATTGGGTCGATGTCGGCACAATTCAGTCGTATTGGGAAACGAGTATGCAGCTTCTCGATCCGACGCTCGAATTTGACCTGTTCGATCCGACCTGGCCAATCCGCACTCGTAGCGAAGAGCGTCCACCAGCCAAGATCGGGCCGCAGGCTCGGGTCACGCAGTCGATCATTTGCAATGGCTGCACTATTCGCGGCACTGTTACCCATTCAGTGCTGTCACCGGGGGTGTATGTCTCGCCAGGGGCAATTGTGCGTGATAGCGTGGTTATGAACGATACCTGGATCGGGCCAGGGGCAGTACTCGATCGGGTGATCGTCGATAAGAAAGTTGTGGTTGGACACGGCGCCCGGCTTGGTTTCGGCGATGATCTGACCGTGCCCAACCGCAAGCAACCCGATAAGCTCAACAGTGGCGTAACAGTGGTTGGCAAAGCGGCGCACATACCTGCCGGCATCACCATCGGTCGCAATGTGGTGATCAATGCCGACCGTAATGCGGAAGATTTTCCTGCCGGTGATGTGCCGTCGGGAGAGACGATCTGACCGCGAGCGTTTGACAGGAACTGAGCACGTTGGCGCGCTACGCTAACCGCTGTTGCGATAATGGAGTCGTTATGATACGCACATTGGTGATGATCCTGGCCGGGGGCGATTCGCCGGCATTGAGCGTGCTTACCGCCGAACGCACCGAAGCGGCAGTGCCGTTTGGCGGGAAGTACCGAATTATCGATTTTGCCCTCTCGAATTGTGTTAATTCGGGCCTGTACAACGTCGCCGTGTTGACCCAATACCGTCCTCGCTCGTTGCATGCGCATCTCGGCGTGGGTCGCCCGTGGGATCTCGACCGCGCGCAAGGTGGTTTGCGCCTGCTCCACCCATCACCAACACCTGCCGGTGGTGGATGGCAACGAGGCACGGCTGATGCCGTGCGCTACAATCTCGATGTGGTTGAAGATCAGCCAGTCGATGCAGTGTTGTTACTCGCCGGCGATCACATTTATAAGATGGATTATCGACCACTGCTAGAATTGCACGAAGAGCGAGCGGCAGATCTGACGATGGCAGTGCGCAGTATCAGTCCACACGATGCTCATCGCTATGGGATTGTGTCGGTCGGAAGCGATGGCCGGGTCGATCGCTTTGTCGAGAAGCCGCGGCGGGCCGATTCAAACCTGGCTTCGATGGGAATCTACGTGTTTCGGAAGCAATTTTTGATCGACCTGCTCCGCTCTACCGATGCGGTTGATTTTGGTCGTCATCTACTGCCGCAGATTGTGCAGAATGCGCGCGCTTATGCCTACAATTTTCAAGGCTATTGGGCCGATGTCGGCACTGTGCAGGCCTATTACGAAGCCAATCTGGCTCTGCTGGCCGAGACGCCGGCGCTCGATCTGTACGATCCCGAATGGGTGATTCACACAGTGAGTTCAGACCGACCGGGCGCCGAGATTGGCGCGCAGGCGCGGGTTCAAAACAGTCTGCTGAGCGATGGTTGTCGCGTATACGGTACGGTTATCGGTTCAGTGCTTTCGCCGGGTGTCGTGGTGGCGCCAGGCGCAGTAGTGCGCGATTCGGTTGTGCTTGGTGACGCGGTCATTGAGTCGAATGCGATCCTTGACCGTTGTATCATCGATGAAGGGGTGCGGATCGGTGAAGGGGCGCGGGTCGGCGAAGGTGACGACAATACGCCAAATGCGGAAACTCCCGAACGTCTGAATACCGGTCTGACACTGGTTGGTTTGAAAGCGCACATTCCACCTGGCACGCGGATTGGGCGCAATGTCGCTATCCGTCCTCGCGCACAGCCCGACTCCTTCCCTGCCGATGGCTGTGTGCCAAGTGGGGCAACCATCTAAGCCCGGCGGAATGTTACCTTGAAGAGCTGGTGCGTATGCCGTCAGTTGCCGATATTGCTATCGATCCATCTATCCGTTCGCGGTTGCAACAAGGGCATCCGTGGGTCTACCGCAATCATCTCATCGGCGCGGAACGGTTGCGCTCCGGGCAATGGGTGCGCGCGCGCTGCGGTGGCCTGACCGTCTACGGCCTCTATGATGAGCAAAGTCCTATCGGCCTGCGAATCTTTAGTCGCAATGGTTTGCCCGATCAGGCATGGTTCCGCGAGCGCGTGTGGGAAGCCTGGGAATTGCGGGCACCATTGCGCGATAGTGGGCAGACCACCGCATACCGCTGGATCTATGGCGAAGGCGATGGACTACCCGGTATCGTGGTCGATCGCTACGGTGATTATGCTGTCATCCAAGCGTATGCCGAGAGCGCGCAGATGCTGGCGCCGGTGATTGCAAGCGCGCTGCGCGCGGTCGATCCCGAGTTACGCGGTATCGTGCAACGGCCACGACTTCACGAGTCAGAAGAAACTGAGGCGCAGCCGGCGCTGCTCTGGGGTGAATGGCCGCCGCGCGATCTGGTTGTGCAAGAGAACGGCCTCTTCTTTCAGGTCGATATGCTCTACGGGCAGAAGACAGGTCTCTTTCTCGATCAACGTGACAATCGGCGCGCAGTTGAAGGGTTGGTTGCCGGCGCTACTGTGCTCAACTGTTTTGCTTATACCGGCGGCTTTTCGATCTATGCGTTGCGTGGTGATGCCGCCGAAGTTGTCAGTTGTGATGTTGGTCGTGGCCTGGCCGCGGCGACAGAGGCCAATATTGCCCTGAACCGGTTGCCGGCGGAACGCCATCGGTTTGAGACGGAGGATTGTTTCGCCCTGCTTGATCGTTATGCCAAAGCCGGGCGAACGTTCGATGTTGTCATCCTCGATCCGCCGAGCTTTGCCCGCGCTCGCGCCAGTCAGCATGCCGCTCAGCGCGCTTATGTGCGGATCAATGCGTTGGGTATGCGTTGCGTCAGGCCGGGTGGCCTGCTGGTGAGCGCCAGTTGCACGGCCCAAATTGGTCCAGAACAGTTTCGCGCCATCCTTGGCGAAGCGGCAGCGCAGGCTCACCGTCGGGCGCAGATCATCTACGAGGCCGGCCATCCACTCGATCATCCGGTGCCTGCCGGTTTTCCTGAGGGTCGTTACTTGAAGTGCCTGATTGCCCGCGTGCAGTCGCTGGTCTAGCCGGCGGCGTGCTATAATGCGCCTATGCACGTACTGCAAATCTCGTGGGAATATCCACCTCATATCGTTGGCGGTCTTGGCCGGCACGTAGCCGATTTAGCGCCGGCGCTCACCGACCACGAAGTGAAAGTCACGTTGATCACTCCGCAATTGCGCGGCGGTGTCACTTTTGAACAGCAGGATCGATTGGCAGTCTGTCGGGTGGCAATTACGCCGATCGATAGTGATGATTTCCCAACGCTCGTTTACCACGCTGGCCGCCAGCTTGAACAGGCCGCCCAGTCCCTCTTTCCCGGCGGGCGACCTGATCTGATCCACGTTCACGATTGGTTAACTGCCGAAGTCGGGATTGCGCTGAAACATCTCTGGCGAGTGCCCCTGATTGCGACTATCCATGCCACTGAACGCGGGCGCGGGCGCGGCAATATTAACGGCTATCAATCGCAACGGATCAATGATCTGGAGTGGCGATTGACGTACGAGGCCTGGCGGGTGATAGTTTGCTCGCACTTTATGGCTCGCCAGATCCGTGACTATTTTACTACTCCACCTGACAAGATCGATGTCATTTCCAACGGTGTCCATATTCCGCCGCAACCGTTTGTCACGCCGGCTGAATGGGTGGCCTTTCGGCGTCGATTTGCCGCCGATAACGAAGCGCTGGTTATCTTTGTCGGGCGACTGGTTTACGAAAAAGGCGTTCATATTTTGCTGGAGGCCTGGCCGCGGGTAGTGACCGAAATGCCGGCCCGCCTGGTAGTCGCCGGCACGGGAAGCGCCAGCGATGAGCTGAAAGGTCGCGCCGCAGCGCTGGGTGTTCCGGTAGAGTTCCTCGGCTTCATCAGCGACGAAGATCGCGACCGTCTGTACGCTGTTGGTGATGTCGCCGTCTTTCCATCACTCTACGAGCCGTTCGGTATCGTTGCCCTGGAAGCCTTTGCTGCCGGCTGCCCGGTGATCGTTTCTGATGCCGGAGGCCTGGCCGAGGTAGTGCAGCATGAACTGAACGGTCTGGTAGTGCCAGCCGGCGATGTTGGGGCGCTTGCTAATGCGCTGCTGGTCAGTTTGCGCTCGCCTGCCGACTCGCGGTTGCGCGCCGCGCGTGGCGCCGCGCTGGCCCGCGCCTACTATACCTGGAACCGGATTGCCGGTGAGGTGAAGGCAGTGTACGATCGAGTCTGGACAGAATGGAAAGCTGTGGCCTGGGGCAAAGAGATGATACGTCGCGCTTGAGGTGGGTGCGGTGGCTCGGTAGCGGATCCTGGTATCGCCCGCTATTACGCGCCTGAGCGTTTTTGCAACAACATGCAGTAGGGAGTGCGTATGCCCGGAAATACGTTCGGTCATGTGTTTCGGGTCACAACCTGGGGTGAATCACACGGCCCGGCGGTCGGTTGTACGGTTGATGGCTGTCCCGCCGGGTTGCCGCTCGAGGTTGCCGACATTCAGCGCGAGCTTGATCGCCGGCGGGTTGGGCAAAGCCGGGTCAGCTCGCAGCGACGGGAAGCCGATGAGGTACATATCCTGTCTGGCGTCTTTGAAGGGCGCACGACTGGCACGCCAATTACGATGGTTGTTTACAACACCGATGCCAAGTCGCACCACTACGAAAATATTAAGGATAGTTATCGGCCCGGTCATGCCGATTATACCTGGGATGTAAAGTACGGCTTTCGCGACTGGCGTGGCGGTGGACGTTCATCGGCGCGCGAGACAATCGGTCGCGTGGCAGCCGGCGCAATTGCCCGTCGGCTGCTGGCGACTGTAGGCGTTCGGATTGTTGGCTATACCCTGCAACTGGCCGATCTGCGCGCTGAGGTTTTCGACGAAGATGAGATCGAACGCAACATCATGCGTTGCCCCGATGCGCGGGTCGCAGCGTTGATGGTTGAGCGCGTGGATCAGGCTCGACGTGAACTCGACTCGTTGGGTGGGATTGTTGAAGTGCGCGCGCGCGGCGTTCCCCCCGGTCTGGGCGAACCGGTCTTCGATAAATTGCAGGCCGACATTGGCAAAGCGATGTTTTCGATCCCGGCGATCAAAGGGGTTGAGATCGGGGAAGGCTTTGGCGTGGCTATGCTCCGTGGCTCGCAGAACAATGATCCGTTTATTCGGCGGGAAGATGGCTCGATTGGCACTGCTTCCAACCACCACGGCGGCATGCTGGGAGGTATCTCGACCGGTGAAGAGATTGTCGTGCGATTGGCGGCAAAACCGCCGGCCAGTATCGCGCGTCCACAGCAGACGGTTGACCGTGAAGGGAATCCGGTGACCATCGAGGTTCACGGTCGCCACGATCCGACCGTGCTGCCACGTTTGGTGCCGGTTGCCGAAGCTATGCTGGCCCTGGTGCTGGCCGATCATCTGCTGCGCCAGCGTTTGGCGCGGGTAACATGGCTGGAGCATCACGATGACTGAACATAATCAGAAGATCGATGCGTCGCGAAACTGGCTATTGCCATTGGCGCTTCTTGCCGGGTTGAGCTGGGCGCTGGTCATTGCGATGGTAATTGGCCTTGATCTGGCGCGAGGCCCAAACCTGCTCTCTCCGCTGCACCTGATCTTTCACGGGATGGCGCTGGTGACGGGTATCATCACCTTCTTCCCGCTCGAAAAGCGGCTCGATCTCCCTGGTTTGACGGTTGAAGGCGCGCTAGGAAGCTGGCTCCTGCTGGTAACCATTGCGATTATCCCGGCGCCAACCGGCACACTGCTCGATCCACCTGACATGCCGGTCTACGCGCTCATGATCTTTGCCGTGTTTCTGTTGGTGTCTGCTATTGTCAGGCCGGTGATCGCTGCCCTGAGTCGACGCTGGCTGGCGCTCAAAGCGTGGGCGCGCGATAATCGTCGCGCGCGGCGGGAAGCGTATGAGATCGGCCTTTTTGCGGCGATGACGCTGGCCCTGGCAGCGTTGCGCGCGCTCGATCCGATCAAACTGATCGCGCTGGCATTGATGCTGGTATTGGTTGAAATCATCTTTCTTTCGCTCGTTGGGGTCGAATCGGCGACATGAAGGAAGGGACAGGCGCGCGCGGCCTAACGATCATTCAAAGATTTGTAATGGCTATGCATGAGTGGTGCGGCAATGCGAGAGCACATTGCCTGATAATGAGCGAGTAACAACCGGGCAGAATTTGCCATCACACGGAGAAAGAGACGGCTATGATTCGGATTGCCATTATCGGTCTGGGACTCATCGGCGCATCACTGGGTATGGCATTGCGCAACGCCGATCCCAAAGAGTCGCCGCTCGGCGCAGTTGAGGTAATCGGGTATGACCGCGAGCCGCGAGTGGTGCGCGCGGCGCGTGGTCGGCTGGCAATCGATCGCGAAGCGCATTCTCTGGCCGAAGCCGCGCGAGAAGCTCAGATCGTCATCGTCGCCACGCCGGTGCGGGCAATCCATGAAGTATTGAGCGAACTGGCTACCCTCTTGCCTGCCGGGGTAATTGTCACCGATGTGGCGAGCACGAAGGCGCAGGTTTGCCGGTGGGCTGCCGATTTGTTGCCCGCTACAGTCAGTTTTGTCGGCGGTCACCCGATGGCCGGGCGCGAACGTTCAGGCCCAGAGGCCGCCGATCCCGATCTCTTCCGGGAGGCGATTTATTGTCTGACTGCAACCAGCGCTACGGCGCCACAGGCGATAGAGGTGGTTGAGGCGCTGGTGCGCGCAGTTGGCGCCAAGCCCTACTACATCGATCCGGAAGAACACGACGCCTACGTTGCCGGTATCTCTCATCTTCCACTCTTGCTCTCGGTGGGGTTGGTGACCACGACTAGCGCGACTCCGGCCTGGAAGGAGATGGCGGCGCTGGCGGCAACCGGCTTTCGCGATGTGTCGCGACTGGCTTCGGGCGATCCGCAGATGCAGCGCGACATTTTGCTAACCAACCCTCATGGCCTCGCTCGCTGGATCGATGAGATGATCCGCTTTCTGGTGACAGTGCGCGAGCAGATTAACACCGGCGACGCCCCGGCCATCGAGCAGATGCTGCAACAGGCCAAAGCTGCGCGCGATGCCTGGCTGGATAGCAAACCCCATTTGCGCCCTGGCGAAGCCGATTTTAATGCCATGCCGACAGTCGAACGACCCAGTCTGCTCGGTTTCCGCTTCCCGAAGCGGGAGAAGTGAAGACAGACTGGCGAAACGTTTCATGATTGAGCTGGCGCTCACCCGTCTCTACGCCAGGCGTGCTGGCTAAGATTGCGCGGGTGAGCGCAGCGTTCAGTTTCCCCCCCGCGCCGTTATTCGATCCTCTGAGCCGTGATCGAGTATGAAATGGCAACGCGCCCGATCATCGTGTTACGAGCGGCACATAAACGATGCTATCGGGCGCGCCCCAAAAACCGCTATACAGGGTATAGCCGCCACCGCCGACCACGCCAGCATCGGCCTGACCGATGGTGCTGCCGAGCGAATAGCTGCCACTGGCGCTGAACAACGCGCCACCGCTATCGATAGTGTACCAGACAAGCTGATAACCGCTGTCTGCCGCAACGGCGCCAATCAGCCAGCTTATGAGGAGAACGATCAAGCTGCGCTGGATCCATTGTTTCATCGTTGCTCCTCCTCTGCAAACCTGGGTGGCGAGAGCGTCGGAACGCTATGCGCGCGCAGCGTTTCCGGCAACCCATACGCTTCGGGGGCGAGATAGAAACCGCGCTCGTTTGTCGGCTTGTTCACTTCCGTTGCTACCGGATGGGCGCGCAGATATGGATCGTTGCGGGTTGCAGTCACCTCCCACGACACCTGCGCTCCAGATACCCCACCGGCGATGCGGAACTGATTATGCTCGATGGTCTGGGCAATATGTAAATTGGGCATCGCCGCGCCGATAGGGGTCAACTGGTAGAGAAACGGTCCGGTATTGATCGCCGCAAAGTAGTCGGGGAGTGTCACAGTAGCGCTACCGGTATCGTCGAGCGTAATGATACCGTTGTAGACGTTTTGAATCGCAGGACCTTCCTGGGCAAAGTGGTAGAGGTACTTGTTGGCCGGATCCAGAGGGTGATCGATCACAAAGGTCTTTACCCCGGTGGCCTGTAAATTGCCATCTACTCTCACCCCCTGCCCGCCGCTGAAAAAGCCGGCATAGCCGTTTGGACTTGTTACAAAGCCTCGCACACCATAGGTCGTGCCGCTGCTGGACGTAGCCTCTCCAACGACACCGGTGCCATTTTGGTAGGCCGTTCGACCCCAAACACCGACTCCAACGCCCAGCGTATTTGAGATTACATCTCCAAACACTCCGACACCACGCGCAGAGGAGCCTAAGACACCGATGCCGCTGTCGAGGTGGTCTCCTCGCACTCCTACCCCGGCTGGCGTGTTGTTGCGATTAATGCCGCGTACCCCAATAGTGTTTTGCAGAACGCTTGTGCGTGCCGCCTCGCCCAGCACGCCGGCTGCATTCTCGCTTGCCGATCGCGTGACGCCATACACGCCGATTGTCGGGCCGGTGACGGCAGTTGCTTCGCCGGTAACACCCGAACCGTTGCTGCTGGCGCTTAGACCGTAAACCCCCACCGCATCACCACTACCGGAGCTGGCAAAGCCGGCGATGCCGCGACCACCGTTGCTATCGCTCCGACCGTACAAACCATATGAGAGACCGGTCGTGGTTGTATTCCACGCCAGAAGGCTACTGCCGCTCACATTACCGGTTACCTCAGCTCCCGGACGCAAACTCAACGCATAAGGCGTTGCAGTCAGCGCCTGTCGTGGCGTCAGCGTCGTGAAAGAACCACTGCCGCTCGGACAACGCACGGCTACTTCCAGCCAGCGCGATTGGCCGGTGAAGGCGGTACTGCCGAAATCGAGCGCCGGCACAGTAAATAGGCCACCGGTGACCGTTACCGTGCTGGTCTGAGTCGAACCGATCTGTGCCCCGCCGGTAGCGTTGTCCCACAACGAAAACTGGGTATCGCACACGCCGTTGACCGGCGTGCCATCGTGATGCAGACGACCCTGGTAGGTGAAAGCTGAGCCGAGATTTGCCGTCAGAATCACCTCGCCGGGAGCGCCCGATTCGGCCTGCGCCATAGTTGCCAGTAACGCTATAGATAAACTAATGATGACAATGTTTGCCCACTGCCGTTGCATAGTCCGATCACCTCCTGCAAATCGCGCTTTGCTCTATGTCATCAGGCCACTCCTGATTGACACATAAGGGTTGTGCTACGAACTCAACATAGCGGAACAACGGAGGCAACCGGTAGACAATGGTTTGTGACCAGATGTCGTAGGCGTAATGGTACAGTAGAGGCAATGATCACCAGCCCATTACGGTACGCGCTGTTTCGCTGGAGCAACAATTGGCGTCAGAACTCGCTGCTCTCAGTGTATTGAGGTGCCTCGCGTGAGTCAAGCAAGCGGGATAGGCCAATACTCCCAATTTGACAACTCTGCTGCGATTTCGTATAATAGCAAGGCGTTGAGCGCCCAGGTGGCGGAATTGGCAGACGCGCTAGGTTGAGGGCCTAGTGAGCTAACCACGCTCGTAAGGGTTCAAGTCCCTTCCTGGGCACCAGACGTGAGGGCGATTAGCTCAGCGGTAGAGCACCTCGCTTACACCGAGGGTGTCGGCGGTTCGAACCCGTCATCGCCCACCATATGCTGGTAGTGGCAGGCCAAGATAGCTCAGTTGGTAGAGCATCGCACTGAAAATGCGAGGGTCGCCGGTTCAAGTCCGGCTCTTGGCACCATCAATGTCACACCTGCGCTGTCTGACAGCGCAGGTGTGACTGTTTTTTTTCGTGGTCAAGCAGGTGAGTGAGAGCAGGGATGTACGTTTGCCCGGTGAATGAATGGTCGGAGGTCTGCCACTCGCGGCGTTCGTTGCAGGAGCAGGGGGGTGACTACCGACTCCAGCGGGAGCGGGGGCGGTCGTTGTTGTTTCACCCAATGGGTTGGGTTGTGGACGCGGGAGGTCGGCAGGGTTGCGCTCAT
>NZ_CAKZNK010000131.1 GCF_937129525.1 uncultured Chloroflexus sp.
GCCTATCAGCTATCGCCTATCGCCTATCGCCTATCAGCTATCGCCTATTGGCGAAGTAACGCCAGCAACCGATCAATGGTCGGCGTCGCCGGCGGCTTCGGTTGCGCAGCAGCCGGCGCAGATGAAGGCTGTTCCCGGCATTCTGCCGCCACCGCTTCGAGCCGCGCAATCTGCTGCGACATCAACTGAACAACCCCTTCAACCACGTCAATTGCCGACCAGCGCAACTCAGCGGCCAGATCACGCAACCGCTTTCGTCCATCAATTGCCTCAATGAGCACATGCAAAGCGGCTCCGGCGCGGCTCTTCGCAGCCTCGGATGGCATCAGTAAGACCGGCGTCAACTCGAGCGACGGCGCTTGATGCCATAATCGTCGCCAGCGCAACGCCACGCGCTCGGCGTTGCGCAAGATCGACTCCAGATCACCCCAGACTGAATGATTGTTACTTTGCGCGCCACTGACGACGTTGAACGTTCCATTTTGCACGTTTAGGAGAATGCCCAACGCCTCAATGCCTGCCTGGCCTTCACACTCGATATGGTAGATTTGACCGTTGACAAAGAAGATGCGGCCAGATCGTTCTCCGTGAATATCGATCGATCCGGTGAGCGCGCTATACGCGGCAAGATCTATCAGCTCGCGCAACGCGATTTGCTGCAGCGTTCCATGTAAAGCCATGCTTGGGCCTCCTATGCAAGGTAGCGGAGAGGTGAGGACGCCCCTTCTTTTCTGGTTATATCACAACCTGTCTGGCATAGCAATATGACTCCAGTCCCGTTTATCGATAGGTCATACTAGGCTGGCACGTATGACCATTGTCAAAACCCTAGCGAGCCGGCGATCCCGACACGACCGGCGCATGGGTAGCGGTGGCTTGAGCGGGGCGACCGAGCAAGGTTGCGCTGAGTAAAACCAGTGCCAGCCAGGCCAGATCGGCGAAGAGCAGATGCACCAATTGCATCCAGACCGGCGCCTTGAGCACTACGTTGAGCGCGCCGAGGAATATCTGACTGACAAAAATTGTTGCTGTCGCCCAGGCCAGACGACGAGTGGTCGGCGACGGATCGTATCGCATTGCGCGCTGCGCCAGCGAGATCATCGCCAATCCGACCAGGGTGCCAAGCACGGGGTGGATGATACGCATCAAAACAAGCGGATGGCTATCGCGATTGATCGGCTGCGAAACGCCACCAGGCAACACCCCCAACTGCAAGAGGGTATCTCCCAACGCTGTCACGGCTCCGCTCGATCCGACGAGGGCAGCGCCCACCAGAGCCGCAATTAACATACCCAGCAAACCACCCTTCCCGCGCAAATCAGGCGCAGGCTTGCCACTCGCATACCAGGCTGTCAGCGCAATGGCGCCGATCAGCAAAAGGGTATTCACCAGATGCAACCCCAACGACAATGCCCGAGTCAGCGAAGCATTGTGCGCCACCAACTGGAACAGCACGAGCGCCGCTCCGATCAGCGACTCGATGACCATAAAGACCATCGCGGCAATTGCCGCTCGCCGCGCCGGATGACCGGCAGCAAACAAACGTAAGGCCCAGATCAGCAACGCAATCGCCAACAGTAATGCAATCCCACTGGTAACCCGATGGGAAAACTCGATCAACTGCGCCGTATCAGGCGCGCGCGGAATCACCTGGCCGTCGCACAACGGCCAATGATCGCCACAACCGGCGCCAGATCCGGTCGCGCGCACAAACGCGCCCCACATAATCACCAGCAGGTTATAACCGACATTCAGCCAGGCAAAGTTTACGAATGCGCGGTGCCGGAGATCCATGCTGCAACCTCCCGCCGCGACAACCAGGTCGCGGATTGCAAGAATAATGTGACATATTGCACTTTATTCTAGCATAGCTTTCCCTCAGCAGAGAGTAAACGCCGTGTTATAATTTGTTCACCAAAGGCAATACCACGCCAGATAAGGGTCAAACGGGTGACTGCTCACGCGCCGCCATCAACCGAACAACTTATGCAGATCGCGCGCGATCTCTGCCGACAGCCATCTACTACCGGCCAGATCGACGAATTGCGCACTGCTGCCGAACATATTGCTCGCTTTGCGCGCCTGCTCGGCATGCAGACCCGGATCGTCGCCGCCGACACTACGCCAGTGATCATTGCCCACCGCGCTGGCCGCCGCCCCCAAACACTCTTGCTCTACCACCACTACGATGCGCCACCAACCGGGCCGTGGCGATACTGGTCGCACGAACCATTTGATCTGGCTGAACGAGATGGGTATGTGTTCGGTCGCGGTGTAGCCGGCGGTAAAGGCGCGTTGGCCGCTCATCTTGCCGCCTTGCAAACCCTCTTGCAACGCGACAGTGAACTACCCTGTGGCGTCACTCTGGTGCTTGATGGAGGCGCTAACCTTGGCAGCCCAGGACTGGCCGAAACGCTGCGCAGTCATACCGATGTAATGCATTGTGATGCCGTGCTGGCCAGTCTCGGCGATCGTGATGCCCATGGCACACCCATCTGCGCCAGCGGGAGCAAAGGCTGGCTTCGCATCCGCCTGACGGCACGAGGCCCGGCATATCCGTTGCCGGCAGGGTTTGCCACCAGCGTGGCCAATCCGCTCTGGCGGCTTACCTGGGCATTGGCTTCGCTCAAAGGCGAAGACGAAGATGTGCGAATGGAAGGCTTCTACGACCCGGTTGAAGGCCCTTCTCGCGCCGACAATGCAACCATCGGAAAGGTGCAGATAGCTACCGCTGCGCGTCGCCAGGCCTGGCGCATTGACCATTTTCTGTTCGGGATCGATGGCGCGGCTCTTAGTCGCACTGAGATCACCCTACCAACCTGTAACCTCAGTTCGCTGATAGTTGAACCGCAGATGGATACGCCAGCCATCCCGGCCCAGGCTACGGCGCTCCTCGATTTGCAACTGGTGCCGCGTCAACAGCCCAATGCCATCTTCGATTTAATTCGCCAGCATCTCGCTGACAAAGGCTTTGCCGATATTACGCTCGAACGCATGCCCGGCGGCTATCCGCCCTGGATCACGGCGACCGACAACCCATTTGTGACTCGCGTAGCCACCATCGGCGCAACCGTCTTCGAACGCCCCTTGCCGGTAGTGCCGGCAGGCCCCTATGCTGTGCCGTTGAGTCTGCTCGCTGGCGACCATCCCGTTCCAACAGTGAGTATTGGCTTTACGCCGGCAACCGGCGCTATCTTCGGACCCGACGAGCATATCGCGCTGAGCGATCTGAGCCGTCATAGTCAGTTCCTTATCGAATTGCTCGAACGGCTGTGGACCTAGGACGCACCGAAACCGCGCATCCTCTTCACAACTTTTTTCAAAATATCTCAACCAAAATGTTTGTAAATTAGCTTGACCTTTGACCAGGGTTAGGATATACTAACACCAACCTTGCGCAAGGTTGTGTTTGTTGTCACGAAGAACCATTGAGGTCGAGGAGAAAACCTGTGAAACGTTTGCTGCGCCTATGCGCACTCTCCATAGCGATGGCCTTGTTGCTCGTCGCTTGTGGCAATCAGACTGCCAGCACTCCTACGCAAGCGCCATTAGCGCCAACGGCGACCGATACTCCTGCCCGGATTGTCGTCTACTCTGGTCGCAGTGAAAGTCTGGTCGGCCCATTCTTCACCCAATTCACCGAAGCGACCGGCATTCAAGTCGAAGTGCGCTACGGTGATACTGCCGAACTGGCGGCTACGATCCTGGAAGAAGGCGCAAACAGTCCGGCTGATCTCTTCTTTGCCCAAGACGCCGGCGCGCTCGGCGCGCTGGCCGCTGCCGGTGTGCTGGCGCCATTGCCGGCAGAAACTCTCAACCAGGTTGAAGCGCGTTTCCGCTCGGCTGATGGATTGTGGGTTGGCATCAGCGGTCGCGCCCGCGTGGTGGTCTATAACACGAACAAATTGACCGAGTCTGATCTTCCCCGTTCGATCACCGGTTTTGTCGATCCGCAGTGGCGTGGTCGGGTTGGTTGGGCGCCTACCAATGGTTCATTCCAGGCTTTTGTGACGGCGATGCGCGCGCAGTTGGGCGAAGAGGCGACTCGCCGTTGGCTTGAAGGAATGATTGCTAACGAGGTGCGAACGTATGAACGTAATGCCGCTATTGTTCAAGCCGTAGCTGCCGGCGAAATCGATGTAGGCTTCGTCAATCATTACTATCTCTACCAGTTGCAGCGACAATCCGGCAATACGCTGGCTGCGGCTAATTATTACCCGGCTGATGGCGATGTTGGCGCCTTGATTAATATTGCTGGCGTCGGCATCCTCAAGACGGCGAAGAACGCTACGGCAGCGCAGCGCCTGATCGACTACATGCTTTCGACCGAAGGGCAGCGCTACTTTGCCGAGCAGACCTTCGAGTATCCACTGGCCGGCAATGTGCAACCTGATCCGCGCTTGAAGCCTCTGTCAGAAATCCAGACCCCTGACATCGATCTGAACCAGTTGCGCGACCTCCAAGGGACGCTGCAATTACTGCAAGATGTAGGAGCATTGTGACCTGTGATAGAACGCCGTGATCGCTCCTGATCACGGCGTTTTACCTGCTATTATGATACGCCGTATCACTCTAAGCCAACTGACCATCGCTACCGCGCCGGCCCGGCCCCGTCCGTGGCCGTTAATTGGGCTGAGCCTCGCTATCGTTGCGCTCGTCTTGCTACCGATCGGCTATCTGGTCATACGCGCGCTTGAAGCCGGCCCCGATGCGTGGGCTACGCTGCTGCGGCCACGCACCCTGCACGTGGTGGCGAACAGTCTGGGGATCGCCGTTGCTACTGCTTTCCTTAGCGTTGTCATTGCAACCCCGCTGGCTTGGCTCACAGTGTGCGTTGACTTTCCAGGTCGCCGCTTCTGGGCAATCGCAACCGCTCTGCCGCTCGCCGTGCCATCGTACATTAACGGCTTCGCCATCATTGTCGTCTTAGGACCGGTCGGTCTGCTACAACAGGCGTTAGCGCCTTTCGGCATTGAGCGTCTGCCCGCCATTTATGGTTTTGGTGGCGCAGTATTAGCGCTCACCCTCAGCAGTTATCCGTATGTTCTGCTTAATGCGCGCGCAGCGTTACAACGCTGTGATCCCGCCGTCGAAGAAGCTGCGCGTAGCATGGGCGATAGCCCATGGCGTGTCTTCTGGCGCATTCTGCTGCCACAGGTGCGGCCTGCGCTCGCGATTGGCGCGCTGCTGGCGGCGCTCTACAGCCTGAGCGATTTTGGCGCGGTATCGTTGTTGCAGTTTGAGACGTTCACCCGCTCGATTTATGTGCAGTATCGCGGTTCGTTCGATCGCAGCGGCGCGGCATTATTGTCACTCATCCTGATCGCATTGACGCTCGGTCTGATCTGGATTGAGCAACTTATCCGTGGGCAAACGAGCATGAGTCGCTCGACCTGCGCTGTTGCCCGTCCGCGTCGCCTGGTCAATATCGGGCCATGGCGCTGGCTGGCGACCCTTTACGCAACTTTGCTCACTCTGCTTGGTCTTGGTATGCCGCTGATTGCGCTGAGCTACTGGTTGATTCGCGGTTTGCTCAACGGGCAGACGCTTCATACACTCTGGCAGCCAATTGCCAATTCGCTGCTCGCCGCCAGCGGCGCAGCCATCCTGACAATTATCGCCGCCATTCCCATCGCTCTGCTGGCGGCGCGTTTTCCCTCACGCCTGAGCCGGTTGCTCGACGCTGCCGCCTATACCGGTTATGCGCTCCCCGGCATTGTCGTCGCGCTGGCGCTCGTTTTCTTCGGCGCTCAATATCTGCCCTGGCTCTACCAAACGCTGCCGATGTTGCTGATTGGGCTAGCAATTCGCTTCTTGCCGCAGGCGATTGGCAGCATTCGCACAACGTTGCAACAAATGAATCCACGGGTAGAAGATGCAGCCCGTTCGCTAGGGCGTTCGCCGCTGGCTGTCTTTGCCGGCATCACCCTGCCACTGATGACACCAGGCCTGCTCTCGGCAGCAGCCCTGGTCTTTCTAACCTCAATCAAGGAATTGCCAACAACCCTGCTCCTTAGCCCAACCGGGTTTCCCACCCTTGCCACCCGGATTTGGAGCGCCACCAGTGAAGCGATGTTTACGCAGGCGGCAGCGCCGGCGCTGGTATTACTGGCAGTATCAGCCATTGCAACCGCGTTTATGCTGGCGCATGAGCGAACCACATAAGGACGACGCGATTGTCATCCTTATGTGACGGTAAGTCGAGGCTATCACCGATCGTGATACGCTGCCAGCGCTGTTTCGCGATTGGGATAGATCTTAAAGAGGGTGTCAAAGCGACTCTTGCGGAATATCTCGGCAATTTGTGGTTGCAAACCGCACAATCGCAAATCTCCTCCCAGGGGTTGCACAGTGCGCAGTGTGCTGAGCAGCATGCGCAACGCCAGACTGGCGACAAAGTTCACTTCAGTCATATCGACCAACACCTTGCCGCCGTGATTCTGAGCTACTGTCGCCAGATCCTGTTCGACGGCCTGAACGCCAGCAGCATCCAGCCGTGCCGGAAGCTCAATAATCAACACATCATCTACTTGCTCGGTCTTCACGCCGAAATCTCCCTTTCTAGCGGGCGATTTCTTCACCACGCAATCGGATCAGGATGAGGTCATTATAGCACGCTCACCGATATGCGCGCCGCGCGCAGCAATTTTCTTTATCCCGATGCCAGTAACCGCTCAACAATCAGCAGCGTCATATCGTCAGCTTGCGGCGCGCCGGCAGCAAATGTCTCAACCGCAGCAACAACCGTAGTGACCAGATCGGCAGCCGCGCGCGACGCATGCGCTTGCAGGGTGAGACACAGCCGATCATCCCCAAACAACTCACCCGCCGGGTTCACCGCCTCGGTGATCCCATCGCTGAAGGCAACCAGCTTCTCGCCAGGAGCAAGGTAAATTGCGCGCACCTCATATGATTGTCCGGCAACTACCCCGAGTGGCAGCGCGCCTTCGCTCAACTCTTCGATGACGTTACCCGCACTCCCGATCCGCAACGGTGGATTATGGCCGGCATTGACATACGCGATAGCGCCGGTGGTCGGGTCGAGCAGACCGTAGAAGAGGGTCACAAACATGTTGGCATCGCTGTGCTCACGACAAATATAGTCATTCGTCAGACTTACCGCATGCGACAAGATGGCAGTACGCCGATCACCGCTATATTGCAGGCTGCCGGCAGCCTGTGAAGCAGCGCGCAAGAGCGATCGACTGAGCGCGACAAAGAGCGCCGCAGTGACACCTTTCCCGCATGCATCGGCGACCACCAACCCGATTTGACCATCCGGCAAGGCAATCGTATCGAAAAAGTCGCCACCCACAGCCTGCGCGCCCCGGCTAAAGGCGGCAATCCGCCAGCCGGGCGGTTGGGGTAAAACGCGGGGCAAAAATGACTCCTGAATGCGACGAGCCACCGCCAATTCCTCTTCGAGCCGATTGAGGCGAATCAGCTCAGCTTGAGCAGCCTGCAATTGCTGGTAAGCAGCCAGCAGTTCGGCATTCTTGCGCTCAAGATCACGGATCATTCGCTGGTTGGTATTCCGCACGCGACCGACAATCGCGCGCAGCATTGTCATAGCTAGCGCCGGACTGGAACCGATCAGGGTAGCGAAAACCGCTTCATTCAGGGCTACCAGTCGACTCGGCTCGATGGCGCGCACCGTTGCCGAACGGGGACTATGGTCAATCAGGCTCATCTCGCCGATAATCTGACCGGCTTGAAAGACCTCTAACTGCAACTCGACCCCATTGACAAACGTGATCACCTCAAGCGCGCCGCTCAAGATGACGAAACATTCGGAGCCGGTCTCACCCTGATGAAACAACACTTCACCGGCAGCCAGCCGGCATTCAGCGAGCCGGGGCGCGAGTTCAAGCATGACCGCTTCCGGCACATCCTGAAAAAGTGGCAATGCGCGCAGACGCTCAAGCATTGGCACCGTCTTGGTCACCGTCAACTCATTCCAACCGCTGATCGGGTCGTGCCGATAACTCAGCGAGTCGGTATATTCGCGAATAAAGTAGAGACCAAGGCCACCGATGAGACGCTGATCGGCAGCGACGTGGAGATCGGGCGATGGCGCCTGGGTTGGATCGAAGGGCTGACCGCGATCGCGTATCGTTACAGTTAGCACACCTTGTGTGTAGGAACAGATCAACTCAATCTGATCGCGATTATGCTCATCGTAGCCATACTTGACAATATTAGTTGCCACCTCTTCGATCACCAGTCGCAACGCATAGGCATAATCGCGCGGCAAAGACCAGGCAGCCTCTAGCTCATCACTGAAAGCTAAAAGGGTAGAAATGGCATTCCAATCGGCAAATACGCTGATCTGCTGCCGCATGCGCGCCTCTACACCGCCAGAGGCTCGGTCGGGTGACGGCTCTGGCTAAGCGGCAAAGTTGCCCGCAATTTACGCAAGCGGGTGATCGCATCAACCGCCGCCTCATGAACGTTCGGATCGGTATCATCGACAGCCTGAGCCAGAGCATTGAGGACAGTGGTCGTGGCAGCGGCAACACCAAGGCGACCGAGCGCGCGCGCAGCCGACTCACGGGCATAGGCATCGGTATCCTGGAGCATCACCAGGAGGCGCTCAATCATCGGAGCGGTGCCGGCCATCTCTCCGAGTTGGCTCACCACCAGCGCAGCGGCTGAACGCACAAAGCTGTCAGGATCGGAAAGGCTTTCAATCAGATGATCGATCAATTGCGGCGAAGCGATTCGGTCGCGCAACAGACCAAGCGTGCGCGCGGCAGCGAAGCGGGTTTCCAGGTCACAATCGTGGATAGCAAGACGGATGAGCGTCTTGACCAGCGGCTGTGGCGGCGTGCCGTTGAGCATACCCAACGTGCGGGCAGCGGCTGCGCGCACGTGTGAGGCGCTATCACTCAACCCATCGTGCAGCAGCACCAGATCGGCGGCAGTAAAATTCCCTTCGCGTACCCGCAAACGCCTGATAGCGTCATAACGACTCTGCCAGCCTGGATCGTGCAACTGTCGGCGTAGCTGTTCGAAATCACCGGGTTCAAAGGAGTCAAGCTCGGCGATAAGGGTCAGGCGCAGCCATTCGTCACGCGAACTATTCAGGCGCTGGCGCGCCAGGTGGATCACGTTCAGCGCTAGCAAAATCTCTTCGATGGTTAAGCGCAATTCAGGGCGCGAACGCAATTCGCGCTCGATTAATTGCGCTAACTGATAACGCCAGTGACTGGCTCGACGCACAATATGATTGGCGCCAGGGCCACGTGAGATCTCGGCTAGTGTTAATACTGCGGCAACCGGCTCTTCATGGAATGCCGCCAGAAATGGCTCAAGCGCGCGCAGGGCAAGGAATCCGAGCACTGTGTTCACGCCGGCAATCTGAATCTCTTGCCGCGGGTTACGCGCAAAGCTAAGAAATCGCTCTGCTACCCGTTGTCGCCACGTCTCGCGGTCGAACATAGGCAGCTCCTTTCCCAATGCGCCATCGCAGGAAAACCGTCGCTTTCCCTGTATTATGTAGTATAACATATCGATACCGAATAACACAGTACTTTAGTACTAATCTCAGATTTCAGAAACATTACGACCTGAGGCGACGAAGTTATATGGTAAGATGAGGCGAGAAGCATTCAGAAGCGGAAGATCACGATGACTCCAACACCTGAAGACCCCGATCTGGCAGCCAGTGTGCGTCGCGTGCGTCGCGGTTGCGTCATGATGGCCATTATTGTGATTGCGATAACCATCTTTTTGATTAGCGCCACCGGCAATCTGGCCTTTTCGTTACTGCTCCTGCTGGCGGGAGCATTGCTCGGGCTGGCTTTTTTCGTGGTGCGCGAGGGTGCATAGATGCCACCGGTATATCGACGCGCATTGCTGGCAGTGCTTGGCCTGGTCTGCGTCGTCATTTCAATTGTCGTTGCTTTTCAGCAACCGTTCGGTCTCTGGCACTGGTTCTGGCTGGCGCTGGCCGGAGCTTTTCTGTACGCTGTGCGCCGGTAAGCAGGATCACCATGTTCCCATCGCGCTCACCGCCTGCGCGGATTGATGGCCTCATGCGGTTATACGTTCCTCCTTGGGTTCGTAGCCGTTGCCTCAATCGCAATCCGGCCTCTTCACCTTCTTAAACGCACTCCCCTCGCTACCAGTTCCCAGCAGAGTGCGCAAGTGAACGCCACAAAACAACAGCGCGCGCATTCCACGCTCGCCCGATCAGCAATTTGCGCAATCATCTCATCTTCGCTATAATAGAAATCAGCTATTCCCCATATTGAGTGATACGTCATTTGTCGAGCAAAGCGAATGTTCGAGTAGCTTGCCACCGAATTACACGCTTGATCGACTTATGAACGGTGCGTAGTTGGCTCGTGCATTATCGATGAGGATCGCATGACGCATCGTGAACCGGCAATGTTGCCTGCGCCACAAATGGAGATCGATCATATCGGTCTGAGCTTCGGTGGTGTGCGCGCACTCCTTTCAGTAACCTTCAATATCTACCCCGGCTCGATCCAGGCTATCATCGGTCCCAATGGCGCCGGCAAAACCAGCCTGCTTAACTGTATCAGTGGCCTCTATCGCCCGCAACAAGGGCAAATCCGCTTTGAAGGACGCAATATCATCGGGCTACCACCGCACCAGATCGCGCGCCTTGGGATTGCCCGCTCTTTCCAGAATATCGAACTCTTCCGCCATATGACGGTCGTTGATAACCTCATGCTGGGCCGCCACATTCACATGCGGAGCGGTATCTTCAGTGGCGGGTTCTACTGGGGTCAGGCCCAACGCGAAGAGGTTGAACACCGTGCATTTGTCGAACAGGTTATCGACCTGCTCGAGATTCAATCAATCCGCAAAAAGATGGTCGGCGCGCTTTCGTATGGCCTGCAAAAACGGGTGGAATTGGGGCGGGCGTTGGCAATGAATCCCCGTCTGTTGTTGCTCGACGAACCGATGGCCGGCATGAACACCGAAGAAAAAGAGGATATGGCCCGCTTTATCCTCGACATCAACGAAGAGTACGGCACGACTATCGTGTTGATCGAGCACGATATGGGAGTAGTGATGGATATTAGCGATCGGGTGGCTGTGCTCGAATTTGGCCAATTGATCGCGTATGGCACACCGGCTGAGGTGCGAAGCGATCCAAAGGTGATTGATGCGTACCTCGGTCGCGAACATGCACTACCAGTGTAGGCTACAGTTCTCTCATTCTCACCGGTCAAGGGTTGGGTGACACGATGATCCAGATACCTGAAACGACCCTACCGCGCCTGCTGTTTCAGAACGCGGAACGCTTTGGCAATAAAGTGGCGCTGCGCGAAAAGGATTTTGGGATTTGGCAGACCGTGACATGGCGGCAGTTTGCCGATCATGTCCGCGCCTTTGCCATGGGGCTGCGCGCGCTGGGCGTCCGGCGCGGCGATGTGATTGCTATCATCGGCGATAACCGTCCTGAATGGCTTTACGCCGAATTTGCCGCCCAGAGTATCGGCGCAATGTCCATCGGCGTTTACCAGGATTCGGTTGCCGAAGAGGTCTATTACATCGTCTCGGCGGCTGAAGCACGGGTTATCGTAGTGGAAGATCAGGAGCAGGTTGATAAGATTATTGAGATCTGGCCTCGGCTCTCAGGGGTGTTGAAAGTCATCTACTACGAGCCGAAAGGGATGCGTAATTACAATCAACCGTATCTGGCCTACTTCCCTGCGATTGAAGAACTGGGTCGCGCCTATGATCGCGATCATCCCGGACTGTTCGAGGCCGAGCTAGCCGCCGGCAAGCCTGATGATGTCGCCATTCTCTCCACCACTTCAGGCACGACCGGCAAACCCAAACTGGCTATGCTGACCCATCGCAATCTGATCAGTCAGGGCGCCGGTTTGCTCTCGGTTGACCCCCTTTCACCGGATGATGAATTTGTGAGCTTTTTGCCCCTGGCCTGGGTCGGCGAACAGATGGTAACGGTTGCCGCCGGTATGCAGTGCGGCTTTACCATCAATTTCCCCGAATCGGCCAGCACGGTGCAGGAGAATATCCGCGAGATCGGGCCGCGAGTGATGTTTTCGCCGCCGCGGATCTGGGAAAATATGCTGTCCCAGGTGCAGGTAAAAGTGCAAGATTCGACGCCACTGAAACGGGCCATCTTTGAGTGGGCCATGAAGCAGGGTTACGAAATGGCAGATACTCGTTTCAGTGGGCGGCAACCAGGCCTGGGTCTGCGCCTGCGTTACGGCCTGGCTCGTCTGCTCGTCTTTGAGATGCTGAAAGACCATCTCGGGCTGCGTTTTCTCAAACGGGCCTACACCGGCGGCGCTGCCCTTGGCCCCGATGTCTTCCGCTTCTACCACGCAATCGGTGTGAACCTCAAACAGGTGTACGGCCAGACCGAAAGCGCCGGCCTGAGCGTGATCCACCGGGATGGGCACATTAAGTTTCAGACTGTCGGCACTCCGCTCCCCAATACCCAGATTCGGATTGCCGAAAACGGCGAGATTCTGGTAAAAAGCCCTTCGGTGTTCATCGGCTACTACAAGAATCCGGAAGCAACGGCAGAGGCGCTTGAAGATGGCTGGCTCCACAGTGGCGATGCCGGCTATTTCGATGAAGATGGTCACCTGATTGTGATCGATCGGGCGAAAGATGTGATGACTCTGCACGACGGCACAAAATTCTCGCCCCAATTCATCGAGAACAAGCTCAAGTTTAGCCCGTACATCAAAGAAGCAGTGGTCTTCGGTGGCGACTGGCCATTCGTCACCGCCATGATAAATATCGATTTCGCCAATGTTGGCAAATGGGCCGAACAGTCACAGATCTCTTACACGACCTACACCGATCTGGCCCAAAAACCTCAGGTCTATGCGCTGATTCGCAAGGATGTCGAGCGGGCAAACGCCGATCTGCCACCGGCAGCGCGAATCAAGCGTTTCCTTCTGCTCCACAAAGAGCTTGATGCCGATGATGGCGAACTGACCCGCACGCGCAAGGTGCGCCGTCGCCTGGTGGCGCAACGCTATCAAGAGATTGTCGATGCGCTCTATGGTGATCAGCGTGAATTTGAGATTGAGACGACGATTACCTATCAAGATGGGCGCACGGCATTGATCAAGACGCGCTTGCGGATCGAGGAGCTGGACGAACCGTCAACCTCTGTGCCGGTAGTCGCAGCGCGCGCAGTCGCTCGCTAGCGTCGATTTTGAACGTATAGCTGATAGTGGAAGCAGCGAAATTGCCCATGATGGTAGCGCACTCATTGCTGAGACGGATTGTCGGCAAGTAATGTCGTTGTGTCGGTAACCAGTGGGTGACAGGTGCAACGGCGATAGCTTCAACAACAACGGAGACGCGCATGGATCGATTTGTGCAACTGGCGCTCAGCGGGATTGCCAATGGCGCAATCCTTGCGCTGGTGGCTCTTGGCTTCGTCTTGATTTACAAGAGCAGTGATGTGATCAATTTTGCTCAGGGCGAACTCTTGCTCATCGGCGCCTACCTGACCTACGCCATGGTCGAGCAGTTTGGGATCTGGTGGCCTGCCGGCGTGGTGTTCGCGGTCATCCTGTCAGCAGTGATTGGTGTGCTGATCGAGCAATTGGTTTTGCGTCCGATGATTGGCGAACCGACCATCTCGGTCATTATGGTCACCATCGGTCTCTCATCGCTACTCCGCGCTATTACCGGCGCCATCTGGGGGGTCACGCCGCGTCCGGCGCCGCAGTTCCTGCCAACCGATACTGTCACGATCCTGGGCGCTAATGTCGGGGTTGATCGGCTATGGGCCTTTGGACTGGCCATTGCTCTGTTTGGAATCCTCACGCTCTTCTTCCGTTACAGCCGCGAAGGCATTGCCATGCGCGCAGTGGCCGACGATCAACAAGCGGCGCTCAGTATGGGCATCAGTGTGAAGAAGGTGTGGGCCGTAGCATGGGCAATTGCAGCGATTACCGCCACGGTTGGTGGCATTCTGCTCATGAGCATCTTCGGTGGTGTGTCGGGCACCATTGGGCGGGTTGGCCTGCTCGTCTTCCCGGTAGTGATCCTGGGTGGTCTCGATAGCATTCCCGGCGCGATTATCGGTGGCTTGATCATCGGTCTGCTGCAATCGTTCGCCGGTGGGTATCTGCCGCCAGAATGGGGTATGGGCGAGGTCATGCCGTTTATCATTCTCCTGTTCATCCTGCTGGTGCGGCCATACGGCCTTTTCGGACAACGCATTATCGAGCGGGTATAACCCCAGAGCGCAGCGAGTTTCGCTCGCTGCTAGCAGGACGGTCACTGAGATGCAGAGCGGAACATTTCATACCACTTACGCCAGCGATGTGAGTTTGCGTCCGTATTGGCCGCAGCGGATTCGGATTGCGCTGGCGCTGGCGCTGGCGTTGATCTTTCCCTGGTTTGCCGACCGTTACTGGCTCAATCTGGCCAATACTATCGCTATCGCCGCGATCGGCGCGATTGGGCTCAACATTCTGGTGGGCTATACCGGTCAGATCAGCGTCGGTCATGGCGGCTTCCTGGCCGTTGGCGCCTACACTGCCGGGATGATGGCCGTTTATCTCGGCACACCGATGTGGATTACCATTCCTGTCGCCAGTTTCTTCACCGCCGCAGTTGGCGCTTTCTTCGGCCTGCCATCGCTTCGCTTAAAGGGATTGTATCTGGCGATTGCCACGCTTGCCTCGCAAGAGATTATCATCTGGCTGCTTACGCACGGTAAATTGCTTGGCATCGGCGAATCGCTCTCGCTCCCGCGGGCGAGCAATAACCTCTTCGGTTTGCCGTTAGAGTGGCTGGGTAACAACGACTTCGCCTTCTATTGGGTCTGTCTTGCTTTCCTGATCGTCACCGTGATCTTTGTCAGCAATCTGTTTCGAACCCGCACCGGACGGGCATTTGTTGCCATCCGCGATCAAGACATTGCCGCTCAGGTGATTGGCGTTGATCTGTTCCGCTACAAGTTGCTGGCTTTCGCCACGTCATCGTTTTTTGCCGGGTTAGCCGGCGCCCTCACTGCGCATTACCGGGGCGTGATTTCGTGGGAACGGTTTACCATCGAAACCAGTATCCTCTATCTGGCAATGATCATTATTGGCGGCCTGGGTAGTGTCTCCGGTTCAATCTACGGCGCTGCCTTCATGATCCTGTTACCGGCATTCCTCTCGAATCTAGCCCGCACCCTTAGCGATGTGGTGCCCAACATTAACTCTTACCTGCCCTTCCTCCAGCAGGGCGCATTCGGTCTCGCAATCATCCTCTTCCTCATTTTCGAGCCAGAAGGCATTGTCAAGATGTGGCGCAATGTCAAAGATTACTTCCGGCTATGGCCGTTCAGTTATTGAAGTGTCGAGTAAGGAGGAATGGCATGCGCAAGAGGAGACGGACGTTCGGTTGGTTGATCGCGCTGGCACTGTTCGCCACCTTGCTGGCTGCGTGCGGTGGTGGCGCCGGCGGTGGCGCCGGCGGCGGCGCGAGCAGTGAGCCGATCAAAGTAGGAGCGATTTTCGATTTGACCGGCGCAACGGCTGATGTAGGCACGCCTTATTCCCGCGGACAGACTGCCTTTATTGAGTGGAAGAATGAACAGGGCGGGATTAATGGGCGACGCCTGCAATTGATCAGCGAAGACTACGCCTATCAGGTGCCACGAGCCGAAGAGCTGTACACACGATTTGTCACCCAGGATAAGGTGCTGGTCTTCTCAGGTTGGGGTACTGGCGATACTGAGGCCTTGCGACCAAAGATTACCGAGGACAAGATTCCCTTCATTTCAGCCTCGTATTCAGCCACTCTGGCCAACCCGGCTGAGACACCGTACAACTTCCTCGTTGCCCCAACCTATTCAGATCAGTTAATCATCGCAATGAAGTGGGCAATTGATGACTGGAAGGCTAAAGGCAATAGTGGCCTGCCCAAGTTTGGCTACCTGATCAACGACAGCCCCTTTGGCCGCTCGCCGCTGGCCGATGGCACTGCCTTTGCCACTTCGCAAGGTATCGAAACACCGCTGGAAGTGCCTTCGCCCCGTGGCGCGACCGATCTCACCCCGCAATTGACCCAGCTCCGTGACTACGGCGCGAACTATATCTTCCTGCAAAATGTTTCAAGCCCGGCGGCACTGGCGATCAAGAATGCCAAGAGCCTTGGCTACGATGTGCAGTTCGTCTGCCTGAACTGGTGCGCCAACGAGATTCTGATCAATCAGGCCGGCGCTGATGCCGAAGGCGTGGTAGGCACGGTGCCGTTTAACCACGAGTCGGAGGGTGGCAAGATCGCGCTCGACTATGCCCGCCAGAAGAATATTGACTACGGCGGCGCCGATAGTACCTTCGTGCAGGGTTGGACGGCAATGTCGATCCTGGTGGCCGGAATTGAGAAGGTGGTGGCCGATGGCAAACCTTTGACCGGAGAGAACATTAAAGCCGCGCTCGAAACGATGGGACCAATCGACACCAAAGGGGTTACGCCACCGGTGCAGTTTAGCGCCACCGATCATGCCGGGTTGAAGGCGCTCAAGCTGTTCCGGGTTGAAAATGGCAGGTGGGTACCGATTACCGACTTTATCAGCGCGCGGTAAGGAGCAAGGCCAGGGGCGGGTGGGCAAGACCTACCCGCCTCTCCTTCCTTGCCGCTTGTTTGTCCAGGGCACTCATAATGGCCATACGCCTGCGCATTAGACCGATGCGCATCCAAACCGCCTATGTTAACACTCAACAATATCGAAGTTATCTACAACGATGTCGTGCTGGTACTGAAAGGTCTATCGCTTGAAGTTCCGGCGGGTCGCATCGTTGCCCTGCTTGGGTCGAACGGCGCCGGCAAAAGCACCACGCTCAAAGCGATTTCCGGCCTGCTCAAACCGGAAAATGGCGAGGTGACCGACGGTGAAATTCTTTTTCAGGGTCAGCCGATCCATAAAAAAGACGCTGCTGAGATTGTGCGAATGGGCATCTTTCAGGTGATGGAAGGGCGGCGCGTCTTTGAACACTTGACGGTAGAAGAAAACCTGCGCGCCGGGGCGTATACGCAATCCGGTCGCCATTTTGCCGGCGATCTGACGCTGGTCTACGACTACTTTCCCCGTTTGAAAGAACGGCGCAATCAGGTAGCCGGATTTCTTAGCGGCGGTGAACAACAGATGCTGGCGATTGGGCGGGCGCTGATGGCGCATCCCAAACTGATCATGCTTGATGAACCATCGCTTGGCTTAGCCCCGCTGCTGGTAGCCGAAATCTTCGAGATTATCCGCCGTATCAACCGCGAGCAGGGTACCACCATTCTGCTGGTTGAGCAGAATGCCCGTCTGGCGCTTGAGGCGGCGCACTACGCCTACATTATGGAAAACGGGCGCATCGTGCTGGAAGGTTCGCCAGATGACCTGAAAGATAATGCCGATGTGCGTGAGTTTTACCTTGGCCTGAACGAAATAGGTAGCCGCAAGAGTTACCGCGAAGTGAAGCACTACAAGCGCCGCAAACGGTGGCTATCATAGGCATCGAACTGATCTGGCGCGGGAAGAAGCATACGCAACTCATTTCATGCTTGCGTCTGGCCAGAGGTGGGGTGATTATGGATATTCAGGCATTCTACGCCGGTTTTGACCAGCGAGTACGCGAGATTGTCGCCTATGGCTACGAGCACTCGCCAGCGTTCCGTCGCCGGATGGATGCTGCCGGCCTGACACCGGCAGCAATTCAAACCACTGCTGATCTTAGCCGACTGCCGATCTTGCGCAAAGAGGAGCTGGTTGAGTTGCAACGGCAGGGGCCGCAGCTCGGCGGGATGTTGACCGTGCCGTTGAGCCGCCTGCGCCGTATCTTTCAATCACCCGGCCCGATTTACGACCCCGAATCCGACGAGCCGGATCCGTGGCGGTGGGCGCCAGCCTTTCGCGCTGCCGGGTTTGGACCTGATGATCTGGTGATCAACTGTTTTGGCTACCATCTTACCCCCGCCGGCGTGATGTTTGAAGAGGGCGCGCGCGCCGTTGGTTGCGCGGTGATTCCCGCCGGAATCGGCAATCAGGCTCAGCAGATCGAGGTCATGGCGCACCTTGGAGTAACCGCCTATGCCGGGCTGCCGAGCTATCTGAAGGCACTGCTGGAAAAGGCAATTGAACAGGGGTACGATCCGCGGTCGTGGCCGCTGAATAAGGCGTTTGTGGCTGCCGAACCACTGCCGCCTTCACTGCGCGCGTTGTTTGAAGAAGAGTATGGGATTCTGGTCTACGACGGCTACGGCACTGCCGAGACCGGCAATCTCGGCTATAACGGTCCGGAACGGCGGGGCTGGCATCTTCCCGAAGATGCATTGGTGCAGATTTGTGATCTCAACACTGGCGAGCCGGTGTCCCCTGGCCAAACCGGTGAAGTGGTGGTCACGCTCTTCCGGCGCGACTACATTCTTATTCGCTTTGCAGTCGGCGATCTGTCGGCGCTTATGACCGACAATACCCCTACCGTCATTCCTACCCCAAGACTGGTGGGATGGTTGGGTCGCAGCGGCGAGAGCGTTAAAGTCCGCGGTCTGTTTGTGCATCCGCGCCACGTAGCCGAAGCAATTCGTCGCGTCGAGGGAGTACAGGCGTACCAGGCTATTGTGGCGCGCGAAAATCATCGTGACGAACTGATCTGCCGGATTGTGCCAGCCACGGATACCGACCCGGCCACTTTGCGCGCCAGCGTGGCGCAAGCATTGCACGAAGCGATCAAGTTGCATTGCAAGGTTGAGACCGTCGCCGAAATCCCGCCTGACGCGAAACCGTTTGTTGATCAGCGCACGTGGTCGTAGTGAGCAGAATGCTCAATCAGCATACGTCGAGAGCGCGGCAGTGCCGCACTCTCGACGATCGGGAACGCCTCACCAAACCTCTTCGAGCATTGCCAGCAACTCTTCTGGAGTCGCCGAACGCGGATTATTGAAGATTGCCGGTTCAACCGCAGCCAGTTCAGCCAGCTCAGGCAGCGCTTCACGCGGCACGCCGACATCGCGCAGGCGCGTCGGCAGACCACAATCGGCTGTCAGCGTATGCACCGCCGCAATGCCGTCTGCGATCACCTCAGCATTGTTGCGTCCGCCAACATTCACCCCCATTGCGCGCGCAATGCGCACATAGCGTTCGGGCACTACTTCACTGTTGAAACGCATACAAGGCGGCAAAAAGATCGCGTTAGCAGTGCCGTGATGTACCGGAAACTTCCCGCCTACCGCGTGTGAGAGGGCATGGACAACCCCAAACAGGCTGTTGCCACAGGCAATACCGGCCATCGTAGCCGCAATTAACAACTGACTACGGGCGACAAGATCTTCACCATTATGCACCGCATCACGCAGATGAGTTGCGATCATATCAATGGCAGCCAGCGCCAGACTATCGCTGAAGGGGTTGTTTTCAGTTGATACGTAGGTCTCGATGGCATGCGACAAGGCATCCATCCCGGTCGCAGCGGTCAGACGCGGCGGTAAGGTGCGGGTCATCAGTGGATCGAGAATGGCCAGATCGGGGGTGATGTAGCGACTAACAATACTGATCTTGCGCTGATCGGCCTCATCGAGGATGACTGCAATCGGGGTGACTTCGCTCCCGGTACCGGCAGTGGTGGGAATGGCGACCAGTGGCGTCAGGGGAGTTTCAATCACGTTGTAACCCTCGTAATCGGGGATGGAACCGCCTAAGGTGAGCAGAATGCGAATGCCTTTGGCGGTATCAATTGGGCTGCCGCCACCAACCGCAATGATCAGGTTGGCGTCGACAGCACGCGCCAGCGCGGCGCCCTCGGTAACTTTAGCTACCGATGAATTGGCCGGCACGTCGTCGAACAGACCGACAATTTCGACCGGACTGATTCCGGCTTTGATCGGTTCGAGCAAACCGGCGCTGATGACGCCTTTATCGGCAACCAGCAGAGCGCGACGCTGAGGTAAGGCATTGCTGATAACCTGACCCAATTCGCTCGCCAATCCGACCTGGTACAAAACTCGCGCGCCAAGACTGAATTCGAAAAAGTCTTGCATGTCGCCCGTCCTTCATAGTTGCAAAAGAGCACTGCTATGCTCATTATACGACTGAGGGGAAGGGGGCATGCGCGTTGCGAAGGGATATTCACTGTCCGGGTTCACTGCGAAGGTGCGCCAGTATCGGAAGCAATTTCCCGCGATAGCGGAAACAATGCGCGCTGCGGAGCGTTCTGTGGATCAGCGTCTCTCGATACCATATGCGCCACAACCCTTTCCTGCGAGGAAGGGGTAGAGACGTTGCAATGCAACGTCTCTACCTGACGATTGACGCACCGCTATGCTTCATCGTCGAATGCAGCCAGCAACATCTCACCTTCAGCGGCGGAGATACGTCCATCGGCCACCATTTGCAAGATCGAGGCCCGCTGTTGCTCGCGTTCGGCTTCGCTCAGCGGCGCAGGACGCAGTTGAATGGTCTGACCGGTAGCCGGCCACGGCGCATCGGCGGCCCGGGGTGGCGGCGGTGGCGGTGGCGCATCGGCGGTCCAGGGTGGCGGCGGTGGCGGCGGTGGCGGTGGCGGTGGCGGTGGCGCATCGGCGGCCCGGGGTGGCGGTGGCGGTGGCGGCTGGATGCGACTAAGAGCGCGTTCAACCGCCTCGAGAGCGCCGCTCAGCCCAGCCGCCGCTGCCTGACGGGCCTGCTCTTTGATCCGCTCAATCCGCTCAGGATCAAGCCGCCATTCACGCTGATTGACACGTAGCCGCACCCGTTCAGGCGCTACATCTTTTTTCAAGCGGCGAGCCTGCTCGGCAAACCGCTCGGCGGCCTCACGCGCGCGATCGGCAGCGGCGGGATCTTTGCCACCCAATGCGCTGCGAAGTTCGGCAGCCAGCTCGCGCCCCAGTTCGCTCAGCTCACGCCCCAGTTCGCGCCCCAGTTCACTCAATTCCTGCCCAAGCTGCACGCCGATACTGCTGAATGAACCCGGCTGCGTCACTCCCTTCAGAGTGAGATCGCCGCCAACGGTAAGACGTAGAGCGGCTGCGCCATTCCCGTAGCGTAACTCTACCTCTTGACCGGGAGGGGTCTTACGCAGGCCGACACCGCTCATCTCGCCTCCCACAATAGCGGTTATCACCAGATCAGGCGTTTCAGGGAGATAGATCAGCGCATCGCCACCAACTCTCGCCTGCATAACACTGGACGGCGCAAGGTCGGCTCGCAACGCCAGGTCACCCCCGATAGCATTAATGGTTACATGGCCGCCAATCTGCTTGATCGAACAATCGCCACCGACATTATCGATGGATAGATCACCGGTGACGGCATTCAGCTCAATGTCACCACCGGCAATGCCAATGCGTCCACCGGCCAGCGTACCCAGCTCGACATCACCACCGATCAAATCAACTGCAATCTGAGCGATGTGAGCATCAGCAGCAGCGAGATCGCCATTCAGGGTCAGACACTGCAGCAGACGAACCTGCCCATTGAGGTCTAGATCGCCATTGATCCGATTAAGCCGCAACGAAGCTGTGTCACTGGCGGTCAGGGTAACATCGCCATTCACCTCAGCAACTTCCAGTTGTTCGCTCAAGCCATAGACGACCAGATCGCCATCAACGCTTGACAGGGTTAGACTTAATGCATTGCGGGCCTTCACATCGTCGTTAACTGCATTCAGGCGGGCAACCGGCACATCCGACAAATCAACCTGACCGTGAATATCGCCGGTCACGGTCAATTCCGCAACAGTAGCAACTGCCAGATCGCCATCGACGTGACCAATCACGACCTCATCAGCAATCTGGCGTAGCGTCAGATCACCGTGAACGTGATCGATCATCACCTGGCGCACCGACATCAGTCGCGCATCACCGGCACAACGCCCGATGTGAACGGTGGCTGACTCTGGCAGAATCAATTGCAGATCGCCAGCGCTGGTATCGATTACCAGACCAGACTCACCAGTAGATACTGTTACCTGCTCATCACACTGCCATTCGAGCGCCGGTTCAGACCAACCGCGAATGGTCAGATCACCCTCAACAGATCGAATGTTCACCACTACCGGTACATCAACCGGAATCCGCTGTTTCATAGCGATACTCCTTGCGATGCGGGATGCATCCGCTCTAAGTTATTCGACGACAATATCGACTCGTTCACCCTCTTCCAGATCCTGCCATTCGAGCAGCAGACCGGTTGTGCCACGCTCGACGCTACGAATCAGTTCTTCGAGGGCGCTACCACTGAGCTGAGGCGCAAGGCGAGCGCCGAGACGAAGACCAACGTTGATCAAGCTGACCGGGATGGCGACCGAAACCTTCAGGCGTTGCGAGGCCAGATCGGTCACCCGCACCCTGACCAATCGCGCCTGACTGCGTTCGATCGGACGCGGATCGGCATTCAGGGCATCGAGCAGACGGGCGGCTTCAGCCGCTGAGAGTTGCCCGCGCTCAACCATCTGCAAAATGCGGTGGCGTTCTTCATTTACGCTGTTCATCGCCGGCCCCTTTCAGCAAGCGGAGCGCATCTTCAACCGAAATCTCGCGCGCAGCCAGCCGATCAAGGATCTGACGGCGATCGATCCGGTGTTCATGCTCAGGCGAACCGCCGAGTATAGCGACAATTTCGTCGAGCCGGGCGCGGGCAGTGTTATAGGCAATATCAAGTTCGGCAGCGAGACGTTGGATGTTACCGCGGTTCTTTACTAATAGTTCGACGAAAGCCAGTTGTTCGGGAGAAAGGCGACCGATCCAGCCCAGACTGAATCGGCCTTCGATCACGATACCACTGCTAGGAGACTCAAGCCGGGTGACGATCAATTCGCCACCAGTGATAGGATCGCGCGTGAGGAGGGGGTTCATCACAAGCTCCTTGAATACGCTATCAACGATACTCAGCAATTCGCTGCTAATACGCTGGAGGGTTGCATACTAAATCATCCTGGCCGAGACCGGCTTAGCGCAGAATACTGGCAAACACATTCATCTCAACCCCATGTCGGATGGTGTGGATAGGCAGATTGTGGTTTGATTGCATAGCGTAACAAATAGCGACCAAACCGGATCAAGCGCAAACCGACCCAGTGCGCTACCGAGCGAACCACCGGCGATGGTGGACAAAGATGATCCACGGCTGCATCAGCGATCCGTTCGTTGATCATGCGAGCACTGAGCGTTTCGTGGTGATACAGGTCACGCATCATCGACCACTTCCTTTCATCAGATACATGGTGATATTT
>NZ_CAKZNK010000132.1 GCF_937129525.1 uncultured Chloroflexus sp.
AGCACCGCTGCGCCCCTACTCCCCGCCTGCCGCTCCCTGCAACACGCAACGATTGACCAGCGCCTATCAGCTATCGGTTATCGGCTATCAGCTATCGGCTATCACCCCCTGGTAGACGGATAGGCGCAGCACCGCTGCGCCCCTACTCCCCGCCTGCCGCTCCCTGCAACACGCAACGATTGACCAGCGCCTATCAGCTATCGGCTATCGCCTATTACTTTGTTGTAGTACAATGAAATAACGCACCGCAGCAGCCGGAGCTTGCGGCAACACATCGGCGGAGGCTTGGGGTGGAAATTGATGTTGCGCTGGTACGGGCATGGGCTCAGCGCGCTGGCGATATGCTTCTGAGATCCTATTTTAATCAGGTGTCACCTGAGCGAAAGTTGGATCGGAGTCTGGTGACGGCTGCTGATCGGGCGATTGAGGATTGGTTGCGCGACCAGATTGTGGCGTATTACCCTCATCACGGTATTATTGGCGAGGAACGCGAATCGGTTGGCCTTGACCGCGAGTATGTGTGGGTGATTGATCCAATTGATGGTACCAGTTCATTTGTGTCGGGTTTGCCAATGTGGGCAGTTTCGATTGGTGTTCTACGCCACGGTCAACCGGTTGTCGGCGTGATCGTTTTGCCGGTGTTGGGTGATTGTTATTGGGCGGTGGTCGGTGGTCAGGCGTTTTGGAATGACACGCCAATTCAGGTTGCGCCGCCGCAGCCTCCTGGCCCGAATGATTGGATTGCTATTCCTTCAACGTTTCATCGCGCTTATACGATCCATTATCCCGGTAAGGTGCGGGTGTTGGGATCGGTGGCTGCCGATTGTTGCTACGTGGCCCGCGGTCAGGCAAAGGCGGCTATTATCGGGCGGGCGAAGGTCTGGGATGTGGCCGCCGGTTGGGTGATTGTCCAGGCTGCCGGCGGTGTCGTCTGTCCGCTTGAAGGTGAGTTGCCTGATTGGTTGACGCTGTTGCAGATGGTGCGCCTTCCAACGGCAGTCGTGATTGGTCATCCACATCAGGTGTCACAGGTCTGCGCATGGGTGAAGCGCATTGTGCCGTAATTCCCGATGATGCAGATTTGCAAAAGCGCGGCTTAAGCCGCGCTTTTTGTTATAATGACCTATCAATGCCATAGTTGTCGAATTTGTTGAAGGAGTGTTTGTTATGACTGCGCCTGCTGTGCGCCATATTCGTCTGGTTACCGAGATTCCCGGCCCTCGTTCGCGCGAGTTGTTGGCTCGTCGTGAGGCTGCAGTGGTGGCCGGTTTGGGTCGGGCGACACCGATTGCGATTGCATCCGGTCACGGCGCGCTGGTGACGGATGTTGATGGCAATACGCTGATCGATTTTGTCAGTGGGATTGGAACACTGGCTGTCGGACATTGTCCGCCTGAGGTGGTGCGCGCCATTCAGACGCAGGCAGAGCAACTGATCCATTTGTCGGCGCTGGTTGGCACTTATGAGCCGTATGTGGCACTATGTGAGCGGTTGAATGCACTGGCGCCGATCAGTGAGCCGTGTAAGACGTTGCTGGCCAATTCGGGCGCCGAGGGAGTTGAGAATGCGATTAAGTTTGCCCGCGCCGCTACTGGCCGGCCAGCTATTATCGTTTTCGATGGCGCATACCATGGTCGTACCTTGTTGACACTCTCGTTGACATCGCGCACCTATTTCAAAAAGAAGTTTGGTCCGTTTGCCCCCGAAATTTACCGCGCCCCCTTCCCGTATGCCTACCGTATGGGTGTCAGTGAGGAGGATGCTGTTGAACAGTGTTGGGCAGCGTTTGAGCGGATGCAGATTGCCGGTGTTGATCCTGAGATGGTGGCGGCAGTTTTGATCGAGCCGGTGCAGGGTGAGGGTGGTTTTATTCCGGTGCCGGTTGAGTTTATGCGTCGCTTGCGCCAGTTCTGCGACCGCAATGGATCGTTGCTGATTGTCGATGAGGTGCAGAGTGGCTTCGGTCGCACGGGGACGCTGTTTGCGATTGAACAGTTTGGGGTTGAGCCGGATATTATCGTCGCCGCTAAGAGTATTGCTGCCGGCATGCCGCTGGCTGCAACAATCGGGCGGGCGCGGGTGATGGATAAAGCGCATTATGGCGGTGTCGGTGGCACCTATGGCGGCAATCCGCTGGCTTGCGTGGCAGCGCTGGCAACGATCGATCTGATCGAACGCGAGCAGTTGCTTGAGCGGGCACGTTCGATCGGTCAGCATATCCGCCGACGATTCGAGCCGCTGCTCGCCGATGATTCGCTCGATCCGCTGGTCGGTGATGTGCGCGGTTTTGGCGCGATGATCGGGATTGAGCTGGTCAAGGATTGGCGGAAGCGAACGCCGGCTGCCGCCGATGAGGTGCTGGCAATTCTTGGCCGCGCGCTCGAACGGGGAGTGCTGGCCATGCGCGCCGGTCTCTATGTGAACTGTATCCGGTTGCTGGTGCCGCTGGTGATCACTGATGAGCAGCTCGATGAGGGGCTAGAGGTGTTGATCGGCGCGATGCGAGGGTAATTGCCGGGATGGGTTCAGGAACCATCGATTTTGATGATGAGGAATGTTATGCCTGTAATTGTCACGCAAACGCAACCAGAACATATCCCCCAACTGGTGATCCACCAGCGGATCTGTTTTCCAACCCTCGACCCAGACGATCATTTTAGCGCCGAGAATTTTGCTGCTCATTTGCGCCTCTTCCCTGAAGGTCAGCACGTGGCGCTCGATGGTGATCGGGTGGTTGGGCAGAGCAGTACCTTCCGGATCAGCGGTGACAAAGTGTTTAAGCCACATACGTTTGAGGATATTGTCGATCACGGCAATTTTGGTCACCACGATCCAAATGGTGAGTGGTTGTACGGTGCTGATATTAGCGTGCATCCCGATTATCGCGGGCGAGGGATCAGTCGGATGCTCTACGATGCGCGCAAGGCTTTGATTCGCCGCCTGGGTTTGCGCGGCATGGTGGCCGGTGGGATGGTGCCCGGTTTTGCTGCTTATCAAGATCAAATGACTATTGAAGAGTATGTCGCAGCCGTGGTAGCGGGACGTATGTCCGATCCGACCCTGACGCCGCAATTGCGGAATGGCTTTACCGTGCGGGGAATTCTGTATCATCACATTCGCGATGGTCGGGTGCCCCATGCGGCGTTGATTGTGTGGGAACCGTAGCGCCATGGTCTCACTCAACGTTTTTCAGCGTCAGCAGGTGCAGCAGGTTACCGAGCTGGATCAGATTAGCGAGCTGTTGCTCCAACCGCGCGTAGTCATCTGGCTCGATCTGGAACAGCCCCAGCCGGATGAGATTGCGTTGTTAGCTGAGGAGTTCGGTTTTCATCCCCTTGCTATCGAAGATGCGCTGCAAGAGCATGAGCGACCGAAAGTTGAAACGTATCCTGGCTATTATCTGATCATCTTTTATAGCGTGGAATATGACGCCGCGACGCGAGAGCTGAACTTCCTGCCGATCACGCTCTTTGTCGGCGCGAACTATCTTGTCAGTATCCGCTCTGGCCCGGTGCGCCACGTGCAACAGGCGCTGGCGCGCTGGCAGAACAATGGTTACCTGCCTGGCTATCAGGTAAGCAGTATTCTCTATTCATTGATTGATGCCATTGTTGATGACTATTTTGTGGTGCTTGATCAGCTTGGCGAGCAGATCGATGCAGTTGAATCGGCAATTTTTCAGCGGGGCCGCCAGGAAGTGGCAGGTGAGATTTTTACGCTTAAGAAAGATTTGCTCCTTTTCCGGCGCATCGTCGCTCCTGAACGCGATGTGCTGAATGTGTTGCTACGCCAGGAAGTGCGTGTCTTCCAGCCGCGCGATTTAGCGTATGTGCGCGATGTGTATGATCATCTGGTGCGGTTGACAGAATCGATCGATCTGTACCGCGATCTGTTGTCTAGCGCTCTCGATAGCTATCTGTCGTTGCAGGGTAATCAACTGAACCAGTTGGTCAAGGTGCTGACGCTGTGGTCGATCATTCTGATGGCTTGTTCGCTCGTGGCAGGTATCTATGGCATGAATTTTGTGCTTATGCCTGAGCTTGAGCAGCCGTGGGGGTATCCGTTCGCGCTGGGATTGATGCTCACCATCGCTGTCAGTCTGGCGATCTACTTTAAGCGGAGGCGCTGGTGGTAGCCGATCCGGTGTTGAGCCTCGATGGTGTGCCGGTATCAGCGCCGGTTATCGTTGAGCGAAGCGTGGTCGAATGGTCATGTCCGCTACCGGCTGGCGCAACGGCTCGGTTGACTATCGATGGCGCGCCGCTCGAACCGTTTTTGCGTCCTGGCGAGACGGTATGGCGCTGGCGCTGGCAGGCGCCGGCAGTAGCTGGCGAATATCCGTTGCATCTGGCCATTGCCGGGACAGACTGGCATACCGAATGGCGTGATGTGGTGCGCATTGCGCCGTCGCTACTTGATGCCCGTCGTTATGCTGCTTTGCTGTCCGATCTGGCTCGGATGGCGCCGACGATGGCCCATGCGCTGCGTGGCGGTCGTCAGTCTGCCGGAGGCGTTGCGGCTGGTCAGCCTGATCAGGCGGCATTGCTTGCTCTCCTGACCGGTCCTGCGATCAGACGGTTGTTGAGCGCCGTTGAACGCCTGGCACAGCAGCCGCACAGTCGTCGGCTGCGCCTGGATGGTCCGCGCGAGCTGGGCGCGTGGCGAGATCGGCTTGATCCGGCGCGCTGGCGAATGGCAGTCGATGCTGCGCTAATGCCGGGAACGGACTGGCCGGATCGGGTGTGGATGGTAGTAGATCGCCCCGATCTACATGATCGGGGTCGGGTAGTGACCGCGCGACTCCTCGATCAGTTGCTTAATGCCGCCCAATGGTTGCTAATGCTCTCGTTACCCGAGCGCGCGCGTGAGCAGTTGGTAGTGATGATGGGTCGGCTGCGCTCTGCGCAGGCAGCGCTCGCGATTGCGGATCGAGCGCTTGGGCCAGTTGCCTGGACGCCGCGCAGTCGCGATGAAAGGATTGTGTATGCATACCGACGGTTGTTGCAGCGTCGGATAGGTGTGGGTTGGGATCGCGAACTTTTCACCATTCCGGTGCGCGATGTTGCCCGGCTGTACGAGATCTGGTGCGCGGCTCAGGTCGCGTTGTGTCTTGTATCGCTGGCTGACTGGTACCTGTATGAACAGTCTATCCTGGATGAGCAGGTTTTACGGATAGAACCATATCGACCGTTGTTCACGCTCAGGCGGGCTGATGGCGCGACACTGACGTTGCGTTACCAGCCGCGTTATCTGCCTGACGGTCAACCGTTCCGCTCACTCGATGATCGAGCGCGGGTGCCCGATCTGGCGATTGAGCTGATCACCGGGCAGCAATTGCCGATCTTGATTGCGTTTGATGCCAAGTATCGGAGCGAGGATGGCGCATTGCCGGCAAGTGCGCTCGATGAAGGGTATAGCTATCTGGCCGGGATCGGTCGTTCTGACGGTAGTCGCGCAGTGAACGCGCTGGCGCTGCTCTTCCCCGGTCATGGCGCGCCAATCACGTATCCGAGCGGCCTGACGGCAATGCCACTGCTGCCGGGAGATCAGGTCGATGCGTTGCGCTTCTGGCTACAGGAGCGTGTCTTCAAGATAACCAGGGGCGCTTGACAAACCTTGCTTCTTCGTTGCCCGGCGTACCGCTTTATCGTCAGTGGCATCTCTCACCATGGAAATAAGCCGGGCACAATCATCAGGCAAACAATTAATGCCAGCAGTTGGAGCGGAATGCCGGCGCGAGCATAATCGCTAAATCGGTAACCGCCAGGAGCCAGTACCAGCGTATTGACCGGCGAGGCAATAGGGGTGGCGAAGGCGGTCGAAGCGGCAATCGCAGTAGTAATCACGAGCGGCTCGGGCGCTATCCCTAATTGCCTGGCAATATCAAGGGCAATGGGCATCATCAACACGGCAGTGGCCGTATTCGAGATGAACTGACTCAACAAACTGGTAATAAGGAAGATTCCTGCCATTACTACCAGAGGTGAGAAGCTGTCCAGTACACCTGCTACCCCGCTAGCAATCAAAGCCGACCCTCCCGTTTTGGTCAGGGCTGTGGCCATTGGGAGCATAGCGGCAATGAGTATCAGACTCTCCCAGCTCAGGCGACGATAGATGTCGTTGAGCGGGACACAACCGCTGATTGCCATTGTAACCGCGGCGGCCAGGGCGATGGTGACGATCGGCAGCCAACCGGTTGCCATAACTACCAGCATGACCAGCATAATGGTCAGGGCAAGCAATGCGCGTGGCCCCAGCCGATCACCATGCTGCGCTAAATCTTGCGGTAAAGCAACGACGGCTAGATCGCCAAAGGTGCGTTGCGCGCGCAGAATGGCTTCCAATTGCGTTGGCATGCCGGTGATGAGCAGGGTGTCGCCAAAACGCAGCGTCTCGCGCGCTGGATCGCCACTAAGTGGATGCCCCAGCCGACGCACTCCGAGCACAGTCACGCCAAATAGCTGGCGTAGTTCAGCATCGGTCACAGTTTGACCGACGAAGCGTGATCGCGGAGTAAGGGCCACTTCCATTAGCGGCAATTCAGGGCCAAATGGGAGATCGGTCTGCGCTGATTGGAGAATTGCCTTTTCCCGTTGACAAAAGGCGTTCATTGCAGCCGTTTCCCCAATCACATCGAGCAAATCACCGGCCAGGATGCGTGTGGCCGGCGTTATGGCGCGCGCCGGCCCAGGAGCCGGGCGGTTTTCCGGCCAGCGCCTGATGCCGACGCCCGTGATGCCGTAACGACTGTGGAGTCGCGACTCGGCCAGGGTACAACCGGCCAGCGGTGAATCGGCGGCAATTCGCACCTGTGCAATACCCTCGGTGAGACGGTAATCGGTGGCCAGTTCGGCAATCGTCGGGCCACGAGTCTCACTCTTTGCCGGCGCCACTCGTTCAGGTAAAAGCAGGTGACCAAAAAGAGTCAGCGCGAGCGTAACCGCAAGCAATACTCCTAACGTCCTCGACGAGCGGTGACTGTGTGAGCAGGATCATGCGGATACCGGCCTTGCGCGCCTCGCTGCCCAAACAGGTTGCAAGGCGCTTCCAGGTGTCACCTAGCTCAAGCGCAATCGTCGGCACCTCGTCGATGACAACGACCAGCGGTGTAATGTCGGCGTGCATGCCGTTCGCCATGCGCTGGTACCGCTGCGTCATCTCGCCTTCCAGTCCGAGCAGTGTAGCACGAATGGCGTTGTAATCGCGCCCCTGTCCAATTGCAGGCACGCCGTGCCATGTCCCGGCGTGCGGGTCGATGACGCACACTGCATCGCCGGCGTCAATGCAATACGACAGCAGCGCCGCTGCTGTCGTAGTCTTGCCGCACGACGTGCGGCCCGCGACGATGATGTGCGCTTCGTCCGCTAGCAGTTCGGGCAGCCAGTACTCCGGCGGGTCAACGGGGAGCGCGCGGGGCGGTTCGGTGCGCGCCGCTTGCCCGTTCGCCGCCGCATTAACCGTCTGGCTGACGCTCAGACTCTCGACGCCACGGTAGACACGGTGCGGGGCAACGTCACGTTCGAGCGCAACCATTTTATCGAGCAAGGCGAGGTACTGGTTGGGTGTGAGGCGTGCAAGCATGTCCGCTGGCACCGGATTCATCATGCGGTCACGCACCAGACGCGCGCGCACCAGATACGCGCGCTGCTCCAGCGCCCAGACGACCAGAATGACGCTGCCGGCGACGACGGGGGTGACAGAGGTGATAACGAGCAGCATCGTCCAGAACGTCAGCCAGACGGGATCCGGCCAGAGATCGCGCAGCGTCGCCCAGCGCGCCACTGCGAAGACGCTCAGGGCGACAATCCAACTGAGCAGCGCCGCAATCGCCAAGGACAATGTGTCCCTCCCCCGCCAGGACTGGGAATGAGAATGAGGGCGAACATCAAGCCGCGCAAAGCGCTCGCTTCAATATCCTCGTCGTGCCAGGCGCTATCCGCCTGTGCCTCTGGGCCGATCTTGTGCACGTTGATATTGCTATCGCTCACCTCTGTGGCGTTGCAGCGCAAAGGCTGCGCAAAGCGCCGGACGGCGCCAGTCAGCGTGCATTCTCGTCGGGGACTTCGGTGAGGGTCAGGAGGTCGCCCACGTCGCACCGAAAATAGGTGCAGAGCTTCGCAATCACGTCGCGCGGGTACTCGCGGATCGTTTCTTTTGCAATCGCGTTCACCGTGTAGTAGGGGACGCCCGATTCCTCGGCAACCGTCCGCAACGTGATACGCCGCCGTTCGCGGGTCGCTTTCTGCGCGATCAGGAGGTAAAGATTGCTTCGCACGGTAATCACCTTTTCATTATATCACAACACTTATTACCGTTTGACACCCATATCATAAAGCCTCTTGTCATGTAACACTTGACTATGTTGTGTGATAATGGTATATGTTACAAAACACTTGATTTTACACGTAACACTCTG
>NZ_CAKZNK010000133.1 GCF_937129525.1 uncultured Chloroflexus sp.
GGGGGATGGCTGCATACACGTTAGGGCGCGGCTTGCTGAATATCATTTTTGGCGATCCGCTGTTGACCATAATACTGACTCTCATCGTCTCGGCGATCTTCTGGATCGCAACCTGGTTGCACTGGCGCGGGTGGGAAGGGGCGCGTTTCTTCGCGACTGCTGGCGTGACGCTGGTTGTGGCGGGTGGATTGGGCAATAATGAACAGGATATCGTTCTCTTTACTCCGCTGGCCTTTGCGCTGGCATTGACCAACGTGCAATGGGTGGCCGGGGTTGGAGTGGCGATCATGGCCATCTTGTTGGGCAGAGATCTGCTTGACGATAATGCTTTGAATGGAGTGTATGCCGATATTGCGGTGTTGGCCAGTTACGTTGTGCAGGTGGCCGCTTTTGCAGCAGCGCGCTTCTCACTCGATAGCGCCAGGATTGAAGCCGAGCGCAATGCGACGCAAGCTGAGGCTGCCCGCCGAGAAATTGCCGAGCGGGCTGCGGCTATTGAACAGCAACGACACGAACTGGCCGAACAAAATCGGCGCCAGCAAGAACTGATCGAACTGGTTGGTCAACTGGAGACGCCAGCAGTGCGGATCGCTGATGGCGTGCTACTGGCGCCGCTCGTGGGCAGTATCGATAGTCGCCGGGCCGGACGAATCACCAGCCGGTTGCTCGAACTCGTTCATGAACGGCGTGTCAATCTGGTGATTATCGATGTGGCTGGCGTGCCGGTCATTGACACCGCAGTGGCGAACGCCATTACCCAAACGGTGCGCGCTCTGCGTCTGCTGGGATGCAAGGTGATTTTGACCGGGATTGCCGCTCAGGTGGCGCTCACGTTGACGCATATCGGGATCGATTTGCGCGAACTGGATGTCGCTGCTTCTCCGCAAGAGGCGTTGCAACGCTGGATGAGTGAGCAAATCGCGGCGGCGCGCGATCAGCGCAATGGATCATTAAACTAGTGACCATGATCGGCGACCATACGCTGGCGCAACCCGCTACGCCACCGGCCTGATTTGGCCTGGCAGCGCGGTGATGGTGGCTATGGGCGCAAGGTGATTCGGGTTATGACGGTATTCACCGCCAAAACTTTGCGGAAAGCGATTGTTGATCGCGCGTTCATCGGCCAGCCGGTGCCGCCTGTGTGTCCGCATGCGCGTGATTGTGGCGGTTGCGCGTTTCAGGATCGAGCCTACCCTGATCAGGTAGCGGCAAAGGCAGCAGCGTTACGCGAACTCTACTTTGCCGGCGGCATTCCGGTAGATGATTTGACGGTAGTGCCGTCGCCGAACCCGAATGCCTACCGCACACGAATGGATTATGTCGCCACAAAGGGGCGATTTGGCTTGCGAGCGCGGGGAAAGTTCAATTACATTGTGGAATTAACCACATGTCATCTGATACCGCCAGCAGCGTTTGCTGCGGCGCAAGCGGTCTGGCAACGCGCGATGGCGTTGGGCCTGCCCGATTACGACCTTCGCGCTCACACCGGTTTTCTACGCTACGTAGTCGCGCGGCGCAATCCTGATAATGAGCTATTGCTTGCCGTTGTCACCGCTGACGGTGGCGATGAGGCGCTCATGGCTGAACTGGCGGCTACGGCACTGGATCAGCCGGGAGTCGTCGGCTTTCACTGGCTGGTTAATGCCACGCTGACCGATCTCTCGTTTGGTGAACCGCGCCGCCATTGGGGAGCTGCCCTGCTGCCAATGCGGGTCGGTAACATGACCTGTTGGATCGGTCCCAACACCTTCTTTCAAAATAATGTCTATCTGGCCGACCGGTTAATCGGTGATGCGGTGGAGGCGGCGGCGCCTGATCCAACGATGCGTGTGGCCGATCTTTACGGTGGGGTAGGCGCAATTGGTCTCCATCTGGCGCGGATGGCGGCGTGGGTTGATTGTGTCGAATCGGTGGCCGAGAGTGCTGCGTTGGCAGCGCACAACGCGGCGGCGAATGGGATTGGCAATCTCAACCCGATTTGCAGCGATACGCTAGCCTACTTGCATGAACAACCGTCCGGCAGCTTGTCGGTCATCGTCGCCGATCCGCCGCGTACCGGTCTTGGGTCGCAGGTTTGTCATGAACTACTCCGCGTTGCGCCGCAGCGAATCGTCTATGTATCGTGTAATCCACTTACCCAGGTCAACGACTTACAACTTTTGCAATCGGCTTACCGCATTGTTAGCCTGCGCGGATATGATATGTTCCCGCACACGCCACACGTGGAAGTGATAGCTGTGCTGGAACGAACGGCGGGATAGCGGTGGAAGGAAACGGACGCGCAGGCGCGAGCAGATTGTATCATGCGAGCTGCGCGCCTGCGCGGTGGGCCAATAGCCAACTTATTGGGTAACAGTCAACGTACCCTTCATGCCGGCCAGGTAATGGCCGGGGAAGGTACAGATGTAAAGGTAGGTACCGGGCGCAGGAGTGCGGAAGGTAACGCTGCCAGTTTGACCAGCATTGAGCATAGCCGTCCAGGCCAGAGCGTTGGGTGTGTCAGGCGGCGGCACGAAGAGGGCGTCAGCATTGTTCTGGGCGGCGTTATTGACGGCTGCGGCCACGTCATCGCCACCATTGACTAGCACCCAGTTGTGTTGCACACCGAGATTATTCTGGTTAACGAAATCGAGTCGGACCACTGTATTCGCGGGCAGAGTCAGGGATGTCTGAGCGAAGGCCAAAGCATCTGGCGCAGCGCGAATCTCAACCGTCTGCGCAGGTGTTTCATTCACAACATTCGATCCACCGGGTTCGTTGGCGCCGCCTGTTGCCGGAGCGCTGGTTGGCTGACTCGCAACGGGCGCGGCGGTTGGGCGCGGGGTGGCGGTTGGGCGCGGGGTAGCGGTTGGGCGTGGCGCCGAAGCGACAAACCCGCCGGGATTTGCGTTAGAGGCAATCATCACAATCAGCATGATCAAGCCGGCGCCAAGTGCCAGGCCGATCATAACGCTGAGCGGCGGCCCACCGGCGCTACCGCCGGAAAAGCTGGAACCGCCATTGCTGCTGCGGCTACTGCTGCGCGAACGAAAACCACTGCCAGAACCTCGCCAGCTCATGGAGAACCTCCTCTTTGCCTGATATCGTGATATTCGGCACAGAGTCTAGTTTAGCATAAAATGAATGTTTGATGTGCATCGCAATTTGCCAAGAAAGAAAAGTGTCTTGCATGAAAAAACAAACTACAGGCTCGTTTCAACTGGCCAGCGTGGCGCCACTACTCTTCGTGCTCCTCTGGAGCACTGGCTTCATCGGAGCGCGTTTTGGGTTGCCATATATTGAACCGTTCACCTTCCTGAGCATTCGTTTCGCGCTAGTATTGCTCTTACTAGGCGCTCTCACCATCATTTTTC
>NZ_CAKZNK010000134.1 GCF_937129525.1 uncultured Chloroflexus sp.
TCAGCTATCGCCTATCCCCAAACGCGCCTGTCATCCCCTGGCAGATGGGGGGCGCAGCAGCGCTGCGCCCCTACCCCCTTCCCGCCCGCCGCTCCCCGTAACACGCATTGCTTGACCATTGCCTATCGGCTATCGGCTATCGGCTATCGGCTAAGGAACAACCCGCCCTCTGTCAAACGCATACACGGCAGTCCTCCTCGCAGCGGCCATTCAGCGCGCCAGTCATTACCCGGCGCAATCACGCCGTTTCGTGGGGATGACCTTTTTGTAAATACCAGGCTCGCGCCTTGACGAGCAGCATGAGCGGCGCGGCGTTGATGGTGAAAACGATCAGGTCAATCCAGCCGAAGTCGTCAAACAGAAAGGCAAGTGATAACGCGCCGAGCGCGCCGAGCGCGAGGAGATAGGCGGCGCGGTGGGGACTGGCGAGGAAGCGGAGCAGCGCGGCGAGCGTTGCGGCGATGGCAAACGACAGGATTGCCATGACTGCTCTGACCGGCGGGCGCGCGGGAGGGGCCGGGTGGAGGTTGCTTGCCAGCAGGAGGCCGAGACTGAGCCAGATGAGGCAGTTGATCGCGATGAGGATGATGGCTGCTGAGACGGAACGAGGACGGGTTTGCATGCGCGACTCCTGTTTAGAACAGCGAGGGTTGTTGGCAATGCGCCGATTGCGCATTTGATGGGGAAATGCGGGCCAGCGGATGCTTGCCGCGCGCAATTGCGAGCTGCTGCGGGTCGAGCGCCCGACGAAAATCGGGAACGAGTGCAGCTCCGGTTCCCGCTCTTGCAAGAACGATCGGCGAGGCTGCGAGTTTCCAGCTTCGGATGCGCAATCTCGCCAGATCGGCGCAACAGCGCGATCTAAATCATCGGTTACGCCTTTTGGGTCAGATGGTAGACACCCGATCCCAGCAGAAAGATGACGGCCAGAACAGCGGAAACCATTGGATCGAGCAGCGCAGTGAAGAGAATGAGGACGGCGGCCAGGCTGTCGAGCATACCTTCGGCGCGATTGTTCATGTGTCCTCCGGGGGCAAGGTCGTTGCGCGGTGGGGGATAGTTTAAGAATTGCGCGCAATGTAGCGGCATTATGCCCATGGTAACGCATTCCCCGGCGCGCGTCAAGCCTCGATCACCCGCACCGCCGCTCGCCGCAGCCGGTCGCGCAGCGCAAGGTAGCACACTCCAGGTAAGTTATCGGCGCAAGTAAATGTTTCAGTGCTGATGAGGCTAACTATTCCGGAGCAGTGTATCGATTTCTCCGCTCGCGAAGAGTAGCGCGTCCCGAATTAAATTCAATCAGCTTCTTCCAGTCAATATTACCAGTCGTATCACAAAATTCGCGATTGAACTCAACAGTAAGACGGTAATTACTGCCGAATAGGCTTCGTTAAACGAATCGTTTCTCTCTTTCGCTTTAAATCCTAATGGTTCTATGATCTCTTTGTACAATTCCTCCTCGCCATCTGATATGAACGACCAAAAAACTTGCCCACACAACTTCTGATAATCACCTTTGTCCGGCACTGGATCTTGACCGTAGCAACAGCCGTTCACTGCGATAATGGCATACCCTGGATGTTGTGCCCGAATTATTTCGGCTGCCGATCTGAAATTCTCACGCATTTTGCGAATCTGGTCAGCGTTACCCCAGGCCGGCCCAGATTTGATTGAGACGATGTAATAGTCGTTTTGGCGCTGAAATTCGAGGTGGAAACTGTGATTTCCTGCCACCAAATGTTTTATAACAAACAAAAATGGCAAGACCTTCAAGGAACTCGCCAAACATTGTCTCCTCTTGAGAAGAGAGATGGGCATCAAGAAGAGAGCGAATCAGATCGGAGGCTACCAGAATATTTTTGGCGCGAAACAGATATGGATTCTTGCGCTTAAGGATTTGGTTGAGCTTGATTGATTGCAGGCTTGCTAATCTTTTTTGATGAAATGCGTCGATGTTACTCTCAACATATTGTCTAATGTCTTCAATCAATTGGTAGTTTGTCATAGCAGGCGAGGCATCTCTCTGGCAATCTCTTCTTCAGCCAGCGCAAAATATTCTGGCATGAGTTCAATTCCAATCCCATTGCGGTTGAGGCGGCGCGCTACTCTAATGGTCGTGCCGGAACCCATGAATGGATCGAGAACGACATCGCCTTCACGAGTAAAGAGCTTGATAAACCATTCCGGCAACGCCTCAGGAAATACTGCGCTATGCCGACGGTTTTTCGTTTCGGTCGCCAGGTGTAACACATTGGTAGGATAGACCTTTTCGCGATAGAGCCAGTTTGCTACGCGCTTACCAAATCCGCTGCCAACCCGAGAATTATCGCGAACGTGATCGGTCGCGCTGAGGTGTTTGAGCCTTTTTTCGGCCCAGTCGCCCATCGGCACCATTACTTCTTCTTGAAACATCTTGAAGCGTTTGGTTTTGTTGAATTGAAGCAATCGTTCCCAGGCATCACGAAATCGATTCGGCCATTTGCCGGGGTAGCAGTTCTTTTTGTGCCAGATGAATTCTTCTGTCCACAACCATCCCTGGCGGCGCAATGCCAGAATGAGTTCGAGCACATAGGTGTGACGTTCGCCATTCTCAGCTTTTTCTTTGATGTTCAGAATGAAGGTACCGTCCGGCTTTAAGACGCGGAAGAGTTCCTGGCCGATCGGCAAAAACCACTCGACATACTCTTCAGGGGCGATACCGCCATACGTGTGTTTCCGGCGATCGGCATACGGTGGCGACGTGAAGATCAGGTCAACCGAATCTGATGGCAACTGTTTCAAAACATCGCGACAATCGCCAAGGATGAGCCGGGGGTATTGTGGTTGCTCCATATCGGCGTGTTGCAGGCTTTCAGATTAGTAGAACATTTTTTCCGATTTTAACGCATTCCCCGGCGCGCGTCAAGCCTCGATCACCCGCGCCGCCGCTCGCCGCAGCCGGTCGCGCAGCGCGCGGCCCAGGCCGGTTTCGTCGAGGTCGCGGGCAAAAATGCGATCGGGTTGGCGTTCGTCGAGGGCGCGGAGCGCAGCGTAGAGGCGCTGCGCCATTTGCGCGGGGTCGCTGGCCGGCCCGAGGGTTTCGGTGTCTGCCGGCAGGTCGCGCACTATGGCGAGGTCTTCATCGGGTAAGAGCAACCCAATGCGCAGGCCGGCAGCCAGCGCTGCCTCGGCTTCGCGGCGCAGTCGGGCCAGCGCTAGCGCCGGTGGCCCGCTGATGAGCCATAGTTCGTGATCGGGCGCATAGTGTCGCTCGAGCAGGCCGGGTGAGACCATGCCCGTCTGCTCGTCTCCGGTCGGTCGCGTTCTGATGTGAATCGGACCAATGATTGACTCAATTGCTTCCAGGCTGATTCCACCCGGGCGCAGCAGAGTCGGCGGCGTGGTCGTGCAGTCGAGGACGGTCGATTCGATGCCTATTGGGGTAGGGCCGCCATCGATCACGGCGGCGATCCGTCCGGCAAGATCGGCCAGGACGTGATCGGCGGTGGTGGGGCTGGTATGGCCGAAGCGATTGGCGCTGGGCGCGGCTACCGGCACGTCAGCGGTAACGAGCAAGGCGCGCGCTATCGGGTGCGATGGCACGCGCACTGCGACCGTTTCGCGCCCGGCAGTGACGGCCAGCGGTACCTGCGGATGGCGCGGCAGGATGAGGGTGAGCGGGCCGGGCCAGAAGGCCGCCGCCAGTTGTCCGACCAGCGCCGGGATGGTTGCAACGACGCGGGCCAGTTCGCGCGGATCGGCGAGATGGACAATGAGCGGGTCGCTGGCAGGGCGACCTTTGGCGGCGAAGATTGCCGCCACGGCTTGCTCGTCGAGCGCGTTGCCGCCCAGACCGTAGACCGTTTCGGTCGGGAAAGCAACCAGCTCGCCACGGCGCAGAAGTTCGGCAGCATGGGCAATCGCTGCCGATGATGTGTCAAGGCGTTGCGTTTGCATCAACCTGTGTTCTTTAGACCGGCAGCGATGCCGTTGATCGACATCAGCAGCGCGGTTTCTAGCTCGTCTTGTTGTTCGGGTGGCGCATTGCGCAGGCGACGGAGCAGCTCGATCTGCACGTGGCTGAGTGGATCGATGTAGGGATTGCGCTGCCGGATTGCGCGCTGTAGTATCGGCTGATGGGCGAGTAGCTCGTTGCGCTCGGTGATCTGGCAGATCAAGCGCTCGGCGCGACGGTATTCCGACTCAATGTGTTGAAAAATGCGCTGAGCCAGTTCCTGATCGGGGACCAGACTGGCATAGCAGCGGGCGATGCCCATATCGGCCTTGAGCATGATCATCTGGGCATTGTCGAGCAAGGTGGTGAAGAAGGGCCAGTGGCGGTACATTGCCCGCAACAGGTGCAGATGATTGGGATCGGTGGCAATAAATTGCTCGATGGCGCTCCCTAATCCAAACCAGCCCGGCAGTGTGTGGCGGGTTTGCATCCAGCTAAAGACCCACGGAATGGCGCGCAAATCTTCGATGCGGTCGCTCTTGCGGCGCGAGACGGGGCGTGAACCGATGCGCAGGCGGCTGAGTTCGGCAACTGGGGTGGCAGTGCGGAAATAGGTGAGAAACTCCGGATTTTCGTACACCAACTGGCGATAGACGGCGCGCGCCGTTGTCGCCATCTGCTCCATGGCATCCAGCCAGGCCGGTTCGGGGTGGCGAGCAATGCCGGGAAAACCGGCGCGCAGCACGGCGTTGACAACCTGTTCGAGGTGGCGGTGCGCGGTGCGCGGGTCGAGGTAGCGATCAGAAATAACTTCGCCCTGATTGGTTACCTTGATCTGGCCGTGGAGCGTGCCGGGGGGTTGGGCCAGAATGGCCTGTCCTGCCGGACCGCCGCCGCGCCCAACTGCGCCGCCGCGTCCGTGGAAGAGGCGCAGACGCACACCGTGGCGTTCGGTGACTGCGGTCAATTCGATCTGTGCCCGGTAGAGTGCCCAGTTAGCGGCGACGAAGCCACCCTCTTTGTTGCTATCGGAATAACCCAACATCACCTCTTGCAGGTTGTCGCGCAAAGCGAGATGCTCGCGGTAGACCGGCAATTGCAACAGTTCATCGAGCAGGGCCGGCGCGCGCTGCAAGTCGTCGCCAGTTTCAAACAGTGGCACAATGTCGAGCTGGCTTTGCCGGCCCGGCTGGTAGAGACCAGCATCCCGGCAGAAGAGCAGGACGGCCAGCAGATCGCTGACCTGGCTGGTAGTTGAAATGATGTAGGTCTGGAAGATTTCAGGGTCAAGCTGCTCGCTGATCGCCGCCATCATGCGGAAGGTCTGGATCGTTTCGGCAGTGACGGGGCTGAAATGGCTCAGACGACTGGGCGTAAGAGGGCGGGGACGGCGGATTTCTGTGCTGAGCACTGCGATACGCTCGGCTTCATCGAGCGCATTGTAATCGTTCACAATGCCGGCTGCGGCCAGAATCTCGCTCAACGCTTCGGTGTGGCGTCCGGCGTGCTGACGCACATCGAGCGCAGCGGTATGCAGGCGACAGACGGCGACGTTTACCCGCACATCGCGTAGCAGGCCATCGGCGATCAACGCGCCGCCGTGGCGACGGAGGCTGGCATCGATCAGGTCGAGATCATCGAGTAGCTCGCGGCTGTGGTAATAGATGGTCGGCAGTCGTGGCGGTGGCGGGTCGGCTCCCCAGCGCGGCGTATGATTGAGCGTGTAGCGCAGGGTGTTTTGCAGCCGTTCCTGGATGAAGTGGCACAACTGTCGATACGGCTCGCAACGGTAGTGTGGATTGAGGGTCGCCGCAGCTTCGGGCATCAACTCCTGATAAGCGGCAATGCGGTCGAGAATCGCCTGATCGACTGCTACCTGCTGCATTGACTGGCTGAGATCGGTGATCAGGCGGTCGATACAACCGATCAGGTAGCGCAACATCGCGCTGCGCATGAGGCGCACCGTCTCGACGGTCACCTCAGGTGTCACAAACGGATTGCCGTCGCGGTCGCCACCCATCCAGCTTCCGAAACGCAAGAATGGCGGCAAGCGCCACTGATGATCGGGATAGGCCGCAGCCAGCGCATCCGCCGTCTCGCGATACATTTGCGGCAACAGATCCCAGAGCACGGTTTGAAAGTAGAATAAGCCGTTCTCAACCTCATCGAGCACCGATGGACGGCGGTTGCGCACATCATCGCTCTGCCAGATGCCGATCACTTCGCGTTCGATGCGCGTTAAAGCTGCCTGCCGATCTGCCGGTAACACCAGCCGCTCACCAAAAGTCAGGTCAATTAACGTATCGAAGATGCGGCGCAGCTTGATAAGGATTGTGCGCCGACGCGACTCGGTAGGATGCGCCGTCAGCACCAGCATGATCAGGGCGTGATCGAGCCATTCCTGGATGGCCTGAGCGGGAACCTCGTAGCGTTTCAGTAGCTCGATTGCATCGGCGATACTCTCGGCCCGTGGCGCCGGCGCATTACGTAGATCGCGGGCGCGCAGAACACGCAACTGCTCGACGCCTTCGGCCAGATTCACCAACCCAAAGTAGAGGGTAAACGCTTTGATCAGGCCACGCAATTGGGGCAGGCTAAGATCGGCGATCAGCGATTGCAGCGCCTTAGGATCGGCCCGATGCGGCGCATTGCGCAACTCTTTCGCCATCTGGCGAACCTGTTCGACCAGTTGAAACGTTTCGACGCCGCTCTGTTCGGTGATGACCCGGCCCAACAAATCGCCCAGCGCGCGAATGTTGGCCGACAACAAATCATGCTCTGCTGAAGTGGTTCGTCCGCTCATGACTTACTCGCCGCCTTCTACCACCAGATCTTCCAGGTGGGCGACATCGTTCATCCGTAACAGCCGCCAGCCACTTCGCCCGCGGACGATTTCGCTCAACGAGCCATTGTCGAGCCAGAGTTTGCCAAAATTGGCCAGATCGAGGCCGATAATATGACAGAAGAGTGCCCGGATTGAGCCACCGTGCGAGACGACGATAATCGTATCGCCCGCCTGATGGCTGGCTTCAATCCGGTGGAATGCGCGTATGACGCGCGCTTGCAGTTGCGCGTAGCTTTCACCACCCAGCCGCGCGGTGCGGGCCGGGTCGCGGTCATACTCACGCATATGGTCAGGAAAGCGCTGATACAGTTCATCTGGTGTCAGCCCTTCCCACAAACCTACGTCGATCTCGCGCCACTCAGGCATCGCAACAGGGTTCAACTTGAGGTGCATGCCGATAATTGTGGCGGTTTCCCAGGCCCGGGGCAGGTCGCTGCTGTAGAGTGCAACCGCCCCGTGCCGCATCAAACGTTGAGCTGCTCGGAGCGCCTGTTCGCGCCCTCGTTCATTGAGCGGAACAGGCGCGTGGCCCTGATATTGCAGTGTTCGATTCCACGGCGTCTCGCCGTGTCGCACAAAAATGAGACGCATAGCTACAAACGCGACGCAGCGCCACCGTTCAAGCGATCAACGAACAATTTCGCGGCTGATGACCAGGCGCTGAATCTCACTCGTTCCTTCATAGATTTCGGTAATCTTGGCGTCACGGAAGAAGCGTTCAACCGGATACTCCTTCGAGTAGCCGTTGGAGCCGTGGAGTTGAACGGCTTTGGTGGCGACCCACATGGCAGTTTCGGAGGCAAACAGCTTGGCCATCGATGCATCTTTGATGAAATCGAGACCCTGATCTTTGCGCCAGGCAGCTTCGTAGGTGAGCAGACGGGCCGCCTTGATGCGTGTTGCCATATCGGCCAGCGTAAAGCCGACGGCCTGGAATTCGTGAATGGGCTTGCCAAACTGTTCGCGCACCTTGCAGTACTCGAGCGCCGCTTCGTAGGCGCCCTGAGCGATACCAAGCGCCTGGGCAGCGATCCCGATCCGACCGGCGTTGAGAATGGTCATAGCGATCTTAAAGCCCTGTCCCTCCTCGCCGAGTCGGCGCCAGGCCGGCAATCGATAGTTATCGTAGGCCATCTGGCAACTGTGCGCGCTGCGAATACCAAGCTTGTTTTCGACCTTGACCACTCGACAGCCGGGGGCGTGGGTGTCAACCAGGAATGCAGTAATGCCTTTGACGCCCTTGCTCGGATCGGTCATTGCCATCAAGATGATCGTATCAGCGTGGTCACCGTTGGTAACCCAGTTCTTGACCCCGTTGATGACGTAATAATCGCCGTCGCGAACTGCGGTTGTGCGCTGGGCAGCGGCGTCCGAGCCAGCTCCTGGTTCACTGAGCGAGAAGGCGCCCAGCATACGACCACTGGCCAGGGGGGTTAGTAACTCACGCTTTTGCTCTTCGGTGCCGAACTTCTCGATCCCGTAGCAGACCAGCGAATTGTTCACTGAGGCGATCACGCCAAGCGAGGCATCAACCCGTGACAGCTCCTCGATCACGATTGCATACGAGACATAATCCATACCGGCGCCGCCGTACTCTTCGCTGACTGCGACTCCCATCAGGCCGAGTTCACCCATCTTGCGCACCAGATCGGCAGGCCAGATCGCGTGCTCGTCGCGTTCGGCAACAGTTGGTTTGGCCTCTTTCTCGGCAAACTGGCGCACCATATCGCGGAGCATCTGCTGATCTTCGCTCAGTTGAAAATCCATGATCGCCTCCTGTTGTTATCGCGTTTGGGCTGATTCTGTTCTCATTCTACGCGAGCATTCTTTCTCAGGCAAGCGCGATGATAAATGAGCGCAGCAGCTCGCTTAGTCGATCGGGCGCTTCGAGCATCGGCATATGCCCGACACCGGGCAGGAGTTGATGAGCGACGCCTAAACCGGCGGCCAGTTCCGCGCCGAGCTTGGGCGGGGTGAGACGGTCATCAGAGCCGGTGACAACCAGCGCCGGACAGCGGATGGACGCCAGTTGTGGGCGTATATCGAAACCGTCACAGGCCTGAAGGTCGGCCAGCAGCAGCGCAGGATCGAGCGCGGCGTATTCGGCAGCCGCCTCGTCGCGCAGGTTGGGATCGGCGCCAGGGCTGAAAAGCCAATCGACCAGCATAGCGATGGCTGCGCTGCGAGCCGGGCCGTCACCGGCCAGGCCGGATAGCAATGCCGGCGCGACGCGCAGGCGAGCGGCGCTACCAACAAGCCCTAAACCGGCCACAATTTGGGGGGCGTGAACGGCAAGATGTAGCGCGATAGCGCCACCCATCGAATGGCCGACGATGAGCGCTGGCGGTAGGGCGAGGGCGGTGTGGAAGGCAACGACAGTCTGCGCATACCCGGCAATAGACACCGGACCGCCGGTTGGCGAACGGCCATGACCGGGAAGATCGAGGGCGTAAAGCTGCGCAACCGTTGCCAGCGGTTCGAGCAACAATCCCCAGTGACGCGCGCTGCCACCGGCGCCGTGAATAAAGATAAGCGGCGGGCCGGTGTTGCCTCGCCGCATTGCGAACAGATTGCCGACAGATGTGGCTACGAGTGGCATTAGCCTAAGATTTCGTCAATAGCGGCAGCCAGAGCAAAATCCTTTTCGGTCAACCCACCGGCATCGTGGGTCGTCAGCGCAATCCGTACCCGATTGTAGCGAATATCGATGTCGGGATGGTGACCGGCAGCTTCGGCAAGGAAGGCGACGTGGGTAACGAAGGCGATCGCTGCCGGGAAATTGGCCAGGCGGAAGGTGCGAACGATCTCATTATTTTCCAGGCTCCAGTCGGGGCGCTGAGCCAGGTGATCGGCAATCTCGGCTTCGCTGAGACGTGACATTGGTCACTGTACTCCTTTCACGCAGATCACGAAACGACTGTCTACCAGTGGTTATGATACCACAGGGTGACAAATCCAATATACACCCTGTTTTTCGATAATCTACCCGCACTATCTCTACAGGTTCTCCATGATCGCTTGCTACAGTGGAGATGTGAGGAATACACAAACTATCTGTAAGGATAACAATCTAAGGAGGATAACGATGAAACGCTTCGGAATGCTGATGATCGGGATCTTGATGGGTGGATTAGCAGTTGGACTAGTCGTGATGACGGTGGCGCCGGTCTTTGCGCAAGGGCCGGTTGGACCGCAGCCAACCCCGGCGGCGGGCAGCTATGGTACCATGTCAGCAACACGAGCAGGCCGCGACGGTTGGATGCAACAGGGAAATCCAGGTTCGGCAATGGCGCAACGCGGTGGTTGGGCAGGGAGCAATGCCTCGCTCGCAGGCGTAGCCGCTGCCGAATTGGGTCTCTCACAACAAGAGTTGATAAACCGGTTGAACGCAAGCGGCGGATCGATTGCCGATGAATTGAAGGCAGCGGGTATTGATCCCCAGGTTGTGGCCCAGAAATTTGTCGCTAGCAGGGCAGAACGGCTTGAAGCGGCAGTTGCTGCCGGTCGCATCACGCGCGAACAGGCTGACGCACAACTGGCCCTGGCGCAGTCGATGACCCTCGCTCGCCTGATGCAACCATTTACCCCGCTTGGCCCGGGTGGCTTGCGTCCAGATAATGCCCCTGTGCAACCTGATCAATGCCAACCAGCCGCTGTGAATGGCTATCGAGGCGGGCGAGGAGGGCCGCAGCGGTAACAACAGAGTGCTGCGCGCGTGACCGGAGTGAACATCAATTCACTCCGGTCACCTCTGCGCAATCAGGATGGTAAGCGCGCGTAGCTTCACAACGATGAGGAAGCACTATGCCAACCATTTTAGTAGTCGATGATGACCCGGGAATCATTCGCCTTGTCTGTTCATACCTCGAGCAAGCCGGTTTCCGCGTGTTGAGCGCCAATGATGGCAACACTGCCCGGCGGATGATTCGCCAGGAACATCCTGATCTGGTTATTCTGGACTTGATGTTACCTGATGCCGATGGTTTTGACATTGCCCGTTCGTTGCGCGCTGATGATGCCACTGCCCATTTGCCGATCGTGATGCTCACGGCTCGCGTTGATGATACCGACCGAATTGTCGGCCTGGAATTGGGCGCCGATGACTATATTACCAAGCCCTTCAATCCGCGCGAAGTGGTAGCGCGAGTCCGCGCAGTTTTGCGACGCGCAGCCGGAGGAGTCACGCCACAGCGATTGGTGAATGGGGGGCTTGTGCTCGATCTCGATGCGCATCAGGCATGGCTCGGCGGAAAGGAATTGAGCCTTACCCCGACCGAATTTGCTTTACTTGCGCTGTTGATGCGTTATCCTGGCCATGCTTTCACCCGCGCCGATTTGCTCGAACAAGGCCTCGGCTATGCCGCTACCGGTCTCGAACGAACAATAGACAGTCATATCAAAAATCTGCGCAAGAAACTGGAAACCGATCCAACTGCGCCGGTCATTGAGACGGTGTATGGAGTTGGCTACCGCCTCCGCAACGTATGAATCGCTTGATCGTTCAGCTCAGTTTTTCCTTTGCAATGCTCATCGTGGCGAGCGTTGTGATTCTCACCCTGGCCGTTGACCGGCTGGCCGATACGAGTTTTCGGCGTTATCTGGTCCAGAGCCAAATTGTCGAGAGTGGCCTGATCGATCGGCTGAGGAACTGGTATATCCAGCATCGTGGTTGGGATGGGGTTGAGACTATCATTCCGGGACCGAGTGGCGGATGGGGACACGGACAAGGTGGTATCCAGGCCGGTCAGCGTCCTGCGGTGGCACTTGCCGATAGCAATGGATGGGTTGTCGCCGATCCGCGTGATATTGTCGATCAGCGCCTGTCAATGTTGCAACAGCGTGACGCCATTCCAATAGTTGTTGATCAGCAGATAGCTGGTTATCTGGTTGCGCGTTTTACCACCGATCGGCTGTCCGGTGTTGCGGCCCAGTTATTGCAACAGTTACGCATGACAATCTGGCTTGTTGGCGGGGTCATTACGCTGATTGCAATCCTGGTAGGGGTTGCACTGGCGCGCCAGTTAGGCCGACCATTGCAACACCTCGCCCGGGTTGCCCATCAACTTGGATCGGGTCAGCTTGCCGCAAGGGCGGTTCTTGAAGGGCCGGTTGAAGTGCAGCAGGTTGCGGCGGCGTTCAATCAAATGGCGACCGATCTGGATGCTGTCATGCGGCAACGACGCCAAATGATTGCCGACATTGCCCACGAATTACGCACGCCTTTGACTATCATTCAAGGTAATCTGCGCGCAATTCTTGATGATGTGTACCCGTTAAATCGGGAAGAGATTGGCCATATTTACGAAGCGACCATCGGTCTGCGGAGACTGGTTGATGATTTGCGTGAGCTATCACTGGCAGACTCAGGGCAACTGACACTCCATCGATACCCGATCGATCTCAATCAGCTCATCCGTCGGGAGGTCGAGTTATTTCGTGAGCTGGCTGCGGCCCAAGAGGTAGCCATTCACTTTTTGCCCGCAACCGATTTGTCCCCGGTGATGGCAGACAGTGAACGTATTGCCCAGGTGATTCGCAATCTGCTCAGCAACGCTTTACGGTATACCCCGGCGGGAGGATCGATCACGATTGTTACCGCGCTGCAGGATGCTGGGGCGCAGGTAAGTGTTGTTGATACCGGGAGTGGCATTGCCCCTGACGACCTCCCGCATGTGTTCGAGCGATTTTATCGCGCCGATCGTTCACGTTCCCGGAGTCATGGTGGTAGCGGTCTGGGTCTGGCGATTGTTGAGCGGCTGATCACCTTGCACGGTGGTCGAGTCGGGGTAGAAAGTGAACTGGGGAAGGGCAGTCGCGTCTGGTTCTGGTTGCCGGTGGTAGCATCAGAGATGGTTGAGCAACGCGCCGATGTCAATCGGTAAGAGTTGGTACGGCGCGCGCGGGATTACCGGTCAGGTTGAGGTTGCCAAAAGGTAATGCTTCAATAGGGTGCCTGTTGGCTTTGCTTAAGACTGTTTTCGGGTGATCCAGGCCACGATAATCACTGCCAGCATCGAGTGCCACTGCTCTCGTGGAGACGTGCTACAATACCACCGTCGCGGATGGATTGAAACTGAATGTGCAGGCGTCGGCCTTGCGAGCGGATTGCTGGAAAACTGGTTGCGTGGTGTATTGTTGCTGCACAAAGGAGTTTCCATGGCAACGGTTGCAATCTCGACGAATAATCGTCGGGAACAGATCGGCTGGTATTTCTACGACTGGGCCAATTCGGCGTTTTCAACCACGGTGGTGACGGTATTCCTCGGCCCTTACCTCACATCAATTGCGCGGAATGCAGCGGATGCAAACGGATTTGTTTATCCGTTCGGGATTCCTGTAGCGGCAGGCTCGTTCTTCCCCTACGTTGTTTCGCTTTCGGTGTTGTTGCAAGTCTTCTTCTTACCCATTCTCGGAGCTATTGCTGACTACTCAAACGCGCGCAAGCAGATGCTGGCGATCTTTGCGTATGTTGGCGCGTTTGCCACCATGGGGCTTTATTTTCTCGAAGGCACCAACTATTTGTTGGGTGGATTTTTGTTTTTGCTTGCCAACCTGACTTTTGGCGCTTCAATTGTCTTCTACAATGCTTTCCTCCCCGACATTGCCAGTCCCGACCGGCGCGATGCCGTGTCGTCGCAGGGATGGGCCTTGGGGTATCTTGGTGGCGGTTTGTTACTGGCAGCCAACCTGGTCTTTTTCCTGAATGCCAATTCGTTTGGGGTCGAGAGCGGCATGGCCGTGCGGATCAGTCTGCTGTCAGCCGGGATGTGGTGGGCAATTTTTACGCTTATCCCGATGCTAACCCTGCGCAACCGGGGTGCGGTGCGGCGTTTGCCGCCCGGTGAGCATTACCTGACCGTCGGATTTCGCCAGTTAGCCCATACGTTTCGTCAGATGCGCGGGTATCCACAGACGCTGCTTTTTCTGGCGGCTTATCTGCTGTACAACGACGGCATTCAGGCAGTCATTGCGCTGGCTGCCCAGTTTGGCGCTGAAGAATTGGGGATTGGTGAGTCGACGCGCATTGCGACCATTTTGATGGTGCAGTTCGTTGCGTTTGTGGGTGCGCTGGCCTTTGGCGCGCTGGCGACACGCTTTGGCTCAAAACGGGTATTGCTGGGTAGTCTGGTGATCTGGACGCTGGTTGTGAGTTATGCCTACTTCATGCCGGCCAACAACGATGCGCAGTTTGTGGCGTTAGGGGCAGCGATTGCGCTGGTGTTGGGAGGCAGTCAGGCGATCAGCCGTTCGCTCTTTTCGCTCATGATTCCTGATGGTCAAGAGGCGGAATATTTTAGTCTGTACGAAGTCGGTGAGCGGGGAACGAGCTGGCTGGCACCACTTCTGTTTGGTATCGCCTATCAGCTCACGGGGAGTTATCGAATCGCGATTGTCTCGCTGATTATCTTTTTCATTAGTGGATTTGTGCTGTTGCTTTTTGTGAATGTCAGGCGAGCAGCGGAAGAGGCAGGCAATCAGGCGCCTGCGCACGTGTAGATGAAACATCCACCACGATTCATCGGGATCGTTCCGGGCACGGATGGGGGATGACGGAATGGCCGGATGGCGGGATGACGGAATGG
>NZ_CAKZNK010000135.1 GCF_937129525.1 uncultured Chloroflexus sp.
AACGTGGAAATTCGGCAGACTGATTCATCGAATGCTCCTCGCTCATGGTCAGATAATTGGCTCAATGCGCTTGCATCTTATCATAGCAAGCGAAAGAATAAAGTATGCTGGCCGCCAGCTTTCCCTCTCGCGCAATACCAATCGCGCAGGCCGGCAAGCGCTCATCTAGACTGTACGTACAATTCTTATCAGAACACCATTTGCAATCCCGCCGCAACGACATCGCCTCACTGTGTCGCGCAAGCAAGAGGATTGGCATTTCGCAACTATCTTGCCCGCAAGCCGTTCGGCGCAATTGCATCTCGGCGCGCAAATACCAAAACAATGCCGGTTACAGTTGCCTGTACGCGCATAACCTTCATCTAAGCAATAGCGTACAATGAGTAAGCAGTATGTTTGATTGGTATGCGTTCATCATATGTGGAGAAGACACGACATGACACTAAACAATGACATCGCCTTTGAGCGCGTGGATCGGTCAGTTTCGCTTAGCGATGCCAATCTTAGAGGATCGCTCTTCGGGTTGGCGCCGGCGCTGGTGGTGGTTGTAGCGCATATCTGGTTTCAAGGGGCTAGCGGCCTGCTCGACTCGCTCGGTTCGCTGTGGTGGTGGATCGCAGTCGTGGTTGGGATCGCCGTTCACGAAGGATTGCACGCCATCGGCTGGATGCTTGCCGGACGCTTACCGCCAGGCGTCATCTCCTTCGGGATCGATCGGCAAACGCTCTCACCTTATGCCCATACTCGTCAACCACTCTCGATTAACGCCTATCGCTTTGGCACAGCGTTACCGGCGCTTGGGCTAGGTGTCGCGCCGGCCTTGATCGGGATTATCGGCAACCTGCCGGCTTTCACCACCTTTGGCGCGCTGTTTCTGTTTGCTGCCGGCGGCGATCTGTTGATTCTGTGGCTGATCCGCAACGATCCTGTCTACGCCATGGTGGCCGATCATCCATCACGCGCCGGTTGTGAGGTGCTGCTGCCGATTACCGGTCATTCGCGATAAAGGCGCTGATTGCATCAGATAGTAATCTGCTGCGCGCGGTTGGAAGCAATGAGGTCGAAACCGATTTGCCCGCCTCTCGATGCGGAACGGATCCCCGGTTAGCCGCCAGATGACCGGTTGCGCCGCCACATCTGGATCAAAAAGCCGAGGAGTCCGACAGTGCCAATCATCCATAGCAGGCCGTTGATTGCCATTGATACACCGACCAGGAGAAACAGGCCGCCAAAACCGAGGATCAGGTAGGAGGGAAACCATAAACTCCAGAAGGAGTTTTCGTGCATCTCCGCAGGGTTTTGGGGATTGTACAGAATCGACACGGTATCGCCGACCCGATGCGACGGCGGATTCGATCCGGTCGAGCTTTTCACCTGCATTGCTGTTCCGTCTATAGCCGTAAATGCGATAACCGGATAGTAGTAGGTTGCCTGACGGCCTTCATTGTTGCGACGGGTTTCTGCTACCAGCTCTACTACGCGACCGGTAGCAGGTTGAGCAATGTCAACGAATGCTTGGTTCTGGCTATGCCACCAGTTACCGAATATCAGCATTGCCACGCCAACCGGGATGGTAATGAAACTGAAGATGAACTGAGATAATGGATTTTTGAATCGCACTTTCATGCCGCAATCCCCGCCTGGTTACGTTATGGATACGACTCGCCGATGATAGCAGTGTAGTCACCCGATCGGGCACTGTCAATACATAAAACGAGCGTTACCGCGAAAGTCGGCAGAACATCGGTTCGTAATGATGAGCCAGTTTAGAGACGACTGGCAACGGCAAGAAACGATGAGGGTGGCGGACAGAAGAGTTGGATCACTTGACCATCACGCGGATGAGGTAGAGTCAGTTCCGCCGCATGCAACAGAGGGTGAGAGAGCGTCACATCGGCAACAGTCATCAGTCCACCATAACGGTCATCACCGAGGATCGGGCAACCGAGCGCCGCCAGATGGAGCCGAATCTGGTGGGTGCGCCCGGTCAATGGAATGGCCCAGACGAGCGCAGCCGCAGCATACTGGCGACGCAAGACGATGCGCGTATGCGCCCGCTTAACGCGCTGACCATCGGGCAGCATTCGCCCAATCTCTGCCTGATCGTAAAGCCGCCAGCGCCCACCGGCTGAACGGCCATGACCGGTAATAAGTTCAACGGTAGCGGGCACCCTACCGGAACAGAGGGCCAGATACCGCTTAACGACCTGACCACGACTAAAGGCTGCTTGCAGCGGCGCATTGGCGCGCGGATGCTTGCTGATCACTAATAGACCCGAGGTGCCGAAATCGAGTTGATGGGCAAGATGCAACGTTGGCGCCTGACCATCGCGCGCCGTGAGCAAACGTGACATGACGGCCAGCGCATGACCGCGGGTGTCCCACGGCGTATCACCGACATAACAGGCGGGAGGCTTGTTGATCACCAGCAGGTCTTCGTCTTCGTAGACGATATGGGAAAGTGTAAGCGGCGCATCGCAATAGCCACGAGCCGGCGGCAGACGCACCAGCAACGTTTCACCCGGCAACGCGAGGGTATCGGGTGTCACGCGCCGCTGCCCGATCCAGAGGCCACCACGCGCTGCCGCTTGAGCGCCGAGGTCTCCCAATCGTTCGGCGGCAATCTCACCCAGCGCGCGACCGGCGTCAGCAGTCGCTAACGGCAATGAAATGGTGGCCGGATTAGGATTGACATCTGCCAGCATGGAAGCTATCTCTCATTTGCCAACACTCACGCTACGCGCGCTGCAATGCCTGTTTCAACACCTGTCCTAGACGGCGCGCCCCTTCAACCAGGTCATCAGGCGGCAACATTGAGAAGGCCAGGCGCAATTCGTTTCTACCGCCACCACCGGCGTAAAACCGCTCACCGGGGATGTAAGAGACACCGGCAGCTTCCGCGTGAGTCAGCAGCGCCGTGGTATCGATTGTTGACGGAGCGCGCAGCCAGACAAAAAAACCACCCAGCGGAGGTCGCCACGTTACGCCGGCAGGCATCGCGCGAGCCAACGCTGCCAGCAACGTATCGCGACGCGCGCGCAACGCAGCGCGCAGATGTAGCACGTGTGGTTCAAAGTCACCGGCTTGCAACAAAGCCCATACTACGTGGGCAGTGAAATGGTTTACTCCGCCGCCACTGTCAAGCATACCGGCATGAACACAGCGTTGAATAAGCGAAGCTGGAGCCTGCATCCACCCCAGGCGTAATCCAGGCGCAAGCACTTTGGCAAAGCTGCCCAAGCGGATCAACGACCCACCAGGAGCAAAACTGGCAATCGGCGGCGGCGGCGGCGCATCGTACCACAATTCAGCGTAAGCCTCGTCTTCGATCACGGTCAGATCCAACGCCAGCGCCAGCCGCGCCAGCTCAGCGCGCCGCTCGGCATTGAGCGTCACCCCACTCGGATTGTTAAAGCTCGGCACCAGGTAGAGAAAGGCAACCCGCTCGCCACGACTGCGCAACATCTTCACCAGGGTGGTTACAGCCGTCACGTGCAACCCCTGTTGATCGCCGGGCACGGTCACAAAACGCAGACCATAATCACGAAAAATGCGGAGAGCCAGATGGTATGTGGGCGCTTCAACCAGGACGACATCACCCGGTTTCGTCAATTGCTTGCAAAGCATGTCGAGAGCCTGTGACGTGCCGCCAGTAATCATCAATTCGGTCTCTGGCACGGCCAGCCGCTCAGCCAGCAACGCCAGCAAGCGACCCGGTCCCTGGGCAAAACCGTAGGTTAGCGCCGGATACGCATCGCGCGACAGCACCCACGTTGCAGCGTGCAGTAACTCGGTATCGGGCAACAATTCGGCAGCCAGATGACCCCAACCAAATTCGATAATACCGGGTCGTTGTACGAATTGAATGTCTGGCAGCATACATACGCTCTCTTTATTGACAGCCACAAACCCGCTATTTCCTTAGCAAGCTCTCACAGAGCACACATAACGCTAATGGTATCATACTGTTGAGGAGCAATTCGCTACGAACCAAACCCGACTATTGGGCTACTGATAGATAACGCTATGCAACGCTTACGGATCATTCTCATCCTGATTGCAACACTGGCCATTACCGGCTGCACCTTTTTACAGAGCGAGGCTAACACCGACTCAACCGGCTATAGTCGTCCGGCTGCGCCAGCCACCCGCATCCCGCTCCCCTCAGTCACACCGGCACCGACTGGCGAGACGGCAAACACGCCCGTTCCCCCTGCCACGCCGGTCGTGCCGGTCGCTACCATTGCCCCCACGCCAACCCTGGCGCCGCTGAGCCAGGAAGAACGATTACGAATCTTTCGGCAGGTATGGGAAACGGTGCGCGACAACTATCTGTATGAAGATTACAACGGTCTCGACTGGCAAGCCGTGCGCGCTGAACTGGAACCTCAGGTCGCCGCTGCGACAAACCCGGCAGATTTCTATGCCATTATGCGCGACATGATTGCGCGACTTGGCGACGAACATTCGCGCTTCGAGTCACCACAGGAAGTAGCGGCGCAGATTGCCGAAGCGCGCGGTCAGCTTCAATATGGCGGCATCGGCGTCAGCGTGCGAACGATTGATGAGGGTGGGTTGATCACGCGCGTCGTGCCCGGCGGTCCAGCCGATCAGGCCGGTATCTTACCACGCGATGTGATCGTCGCCGTCAATGGAATCCCGTTTAACGATCCGGAGGCATTTGGACCTGAAGGCGCAATTGGCGCAGTGCGCGGCATCCCCGGCACCAGCGTGCTCCTCACCATTAAGCGAGGGAATGAACCACCAAGAGAGATTGAGGTGATGCGGGCAGTGATCGACATCGCCATCTTTAACCGGATCACCGCCGAGCGCCTGAGCGATGATATTGCGCTGCTCACTATCCCCAGTTTTTATGTTGACAATGCCGACACACAGGCCCGCGACGCCCTCAACACTTTGCTCGCCGGTGGGCCGGTGCGCGGCCTGATCATCGATGTGCGTGACAATAGTGGCGGCTACATCCACGTGATGCGCAATATCATTGCCCTCTTCCACGACGGCGGGAGCATCGGCGCATCGGTTGGCCGACGGGATCGGGAAGAGCAGCGCATTCCGCGTGGACAAACCATCCCTGCGCTGACTAATATCCCGCTGGTCGTGCTGATTGGTGAAGAGACGGCCAGCGCCGCCGAAATGTTTGCCGCCGGAATGCGACTGCTCCGGCAAGCCACGATTGTCGGTGTACCATCGGCAGGCAACACCGAGAATCTCTACGGTTACGATTTTAGCGACGGTTCACGCCTGCTGCTGGCGGAAGTCGCCTATCAGTTACCCGACGGTACCCTGATCGAAGGCGTCGGCGTGGCGCCGGATGTGTTATTGGCCGCAGAATGGTGGCGCTTTCCGCCCGCCGCAGATCCCCAGTTGCAGGCTGCCATTCAACTCTTGCGTGAGCGCAGTCAGACCTGACGCGCCTGCATAATGCGCCTGTCCAGACCTGATCGGACGAGCGCAGACTGGCAGGCAATCGCTCCCAGGACGCGCAGGATCGGCTCAACCAGAAGGCGGTAGCGCGGCTTTACTTCTCGGCCCGACTGCACTCTGATCGAAGGGGTTGGCCACAGCATGGTGGCGCGCTCCACCCGCCGCAGATCCCCAGTTGCAGGCTGCCATTCAACTCTTGCGTGAACGCAGTCAGACCTGACGCGCCTGCATGATGCGCCTGTCCAGACCTGATCGGACGAGCGCAGCCTGGCAGGCAATCGCTGCCAGGATGAGCAGGATCGGCTCGACCGGAAGGCGGTAGCGCGTGTTGCCGGCCACAGAAATGGCATAGGGAAGGGTAAACGCCAGCAGCCACCACAAGCAGATCAAGAGCGCGTGACGATGATGACGGTAGACCAATCCGGCGCCGATCAAGGCCAATATCAGCAACAGAATCTGAATAAGCGAGCGAGCGAGATAGAAATAGCCCGGCTCGACAATATGTTCGCCGGTTACCTGATATGTTGGTGAAATCAGCCAGAGATAACCGAGCCGCTTGATGGTCAATTCGAGGAACCGATCAGGATGCGCGGCAATCCAGGCCAGCGCTTCGTGTTGCAAGACCGCGTACCGTTCAGCCTCATTGAGTGAAGCGAGATAGTCTCTTTGCTCAGGCGCAAGCGTTTCCGGCATAGGCGTCCCGCTCATCGTGTAGAGGAAACCGGTCGCGTTTGGATTGTTCCCCATCCAGAAATTGAGGCCGAACGAGGTCTTGAGTGGCACAAAGCGGTTAAACACCAGATAGTTACGCGCCGTCCAGGGGAACACAATAGCGATAGCCAGCAACAGGCTCCCGGCAAGCAGGAGAGCGCTGCGTCGCCGCGCAGCAGACGATTGGCGCAGCCAGTAGATCAAGCCAACACCCGGCGCCGCAGCGAGCAGAATCGGCTCGGCCAGCAACCCGACACCCCACACTACACCGACGAGGACGGCACGCCTGCAGGTCGGTTGGGCAAAGAAGAGAACGATGACATAGAAGGTCAACGCGGTGAAAAATGTTGTCATGATGGCCGGTGAGATCTGCTTGCAGAAGTAGATCAACGGCGGGTAAACCGTCGTCAGTCCAGCGGATAGCAGGCCGACCATCGGATTGATCATAGATGTGGCAATCTTCCCAATCAGATAGATGACCAGCGCCGAGAGCAACGCCTGCGCCACTTCAACAGCGAGAAACGGCAACGGGATCTCGATCCACAGCCAGAACGCAAGGAACAGCGGGTAAAGTGGGGTATTGAGCGCAGTTGGTTGTTCAGGCCCCAACCAGCCGCCACCACTAAAGCCCTTTCCGGCCACCAGATTGGCGGCGACAATCCCGTATTCAGCAGTCAGCGGCGCCTGATAATCATTGAGCACCAGGATCGCTGCAACCCGGATAACGAATCCGGCCAGGGTCATCACCCACAAGAGACGGTCAATCCGCGTTATCGATTTCAAGGCATCTGCTCCAACACAAACAGGGCGACGCACTGCGTCACCCCGGCATCACGCCACACCGTTCTTGTCGGTCACGGCGGCATTCAGTCATGACAATCGCTACAATCGGCACACAGCCTGGACAGCTTACAGACCGCGCATCATTTGAATCCGTTCGCGAATCGCCATCACCTCGCTGCGCAAATGGCTATCGGTATTAATCTCCTCGGCAATCTTCTCGCAGCCATACATCACCGTCGTGTGATCGCGTCCACCGAGCAAATTACCGATGTCAACCAGCGAACTTTCAGTCTCTTCGCGCAGCAGATACATAGCCACCTGACGCGGTACCACCACGTGACGCGAGCGATTGCGGGCGCGCAACTGCTCCACCTCGATGCCGTAATGCTCGCTCACCACCTGCAAAATGGCCTCAGCACTCACCCGACGACGGCGCTGATTCCCCAACAGATCGGCCAGCGCGGCGGTAGCGGTATCGATGGTAATCGGCAGCCGGTTAAGTTCGGCGTAGGCTGCCACCCGATTGAGACTCCCCTCCAGCTCGCGGATATTGCTCTGAATCTTGTGAGCGAGAAAATCAATCACCTCATCGGGAATGTACACGCTCATCTGTTCAGCTTTCGCGCGCAGAATTGCGGTGCGGGTTTCGAGATCGGGCGGCTGAACATCGACGATCAACCCCCACTCAAAGCGCGACCGCAACCGCTCTTCGAGGGTCAAAATCGCCTTCGGGGGACGATCCGAACTGATCACAATATGCTTGGCCGCGGAATGGAGAGTATTGAAGGTATGGAAGAACTCTTCCTGGGTCGCGTCTTTGCCGGCGATAAATTGAATATCGTCAATCAGCAGCACATCGATATTCCGGTAACGCATGCGGAACTCTTCGGTCTGCTGGCGACGAATGGCGTTAATCAAATCATTGGTAAACTTTTCAGAAGAGACATAAAGCACATTGATTTCGGGGTCACGGTCGAGAACACGATTACCAATGGCGTGGAGCAGGTGGGTCTTTCCCAAACCAACCCCTCCGTACAGGAAGAGCGGATTATACGCCTGACCGGGATTATCAGCCACGGCCAGACAGGCGGCGTGCGCAAGCCGATTGCTAGAACCAACAATAAAGCTGGCAAAGGTATATCGCGGATTCAGCATCCCTGAACGCATAGCGCTGGCCAGATCGAGCTGCACAGCCCGTTCACCAGCGCTATGACCAGGAGCAAACGTCGGCGTCGGCGACTCGGCGACCGTCGGCTCTGGCTCAACCGCCAGCCGCGAACCGGGCACCGAGGCAGTGATAAGTTCGGGACGCAATGATTGATTGGCAATAAGCACTTGCACATGCACTGAATAGCCAACGACCCGCGTTAGGGCATTGCGCAACGGCATCAACAGGCGATTTTCCAGCCCTTCCTTTTGTGTCGGTGAAGAGACGCCGATTCGAGCCACACCATTATCAAGCGACAACAGGGTAGCCGAGCGCAACAGAGTCTCATAATCCTGACGAGACGTTTGCGATTGAAGGGCAGTTAGAGTTGCTTTCCAAATTTGATTTAGATTCACGCTGCGCCTCCTTGCGAGCCGCCTGGCCGTAACGCACATAATGAAGCACCCGCGCCGAAACGCGGGAGCGGCAACGCTTGCTTGGGCGTTAAAAAATTACGCGCGTGGCGAAAGCGGACAGCAAGTCTTCAATTGACGTGATGCAATCATACTCGATCTATTCTCACATTTCAAGCAACATAATACGAGAAATCTATAAATGTTTCTTATAGTGATACCTTGTGGTAGGGGGCTGATTCTTGTGATCTTGGCGAGATGAAGACTGTATTATGTTGACAATCGATTGTGGAAAAATGTGGATAACATTTGGCAACCATCGATCCATGAACTTCGTTTGAGCGCATCAGTGTGCGCTGACCGCCTCCTGTGCCGGCAGTAAGACACCCTCGTCTGACATGTGGATAATGCGTGGACAGACGGGGAGAAGAGAGTGGATAGCATCAGGCCGATAAACGTGATGACCTGCTGTCATTCTGGCAAATCAACTGGAGGGAGATCGGACAGACTGGTTAAACCAAATTGTTGGAGAAAGGTCGCCGTTGTGGCATAAAGGATCGGACGACCTAGCGTCTCGAGACGACCGGCCTCACAAATTAGATCGCGCGCGAGCAGCGCGCGCAACGCGGCGCTACTATCAACACCGCGGATAGCATCGATCTGGGCGCGCGTAATCGGCTGCCGGTAGGCAATAATTGCCAGCGTCTCGAGCGCTGCATTTGAGAGGCGATGGCCTGACTGAGCGCCGAGAAATCGGCGAATGACCGGCGCCGCTTCGGGAGCGCTCACCAGCATCATCTGATCGCCGTGACGTTGAAGGCGAATACCGCGCTGACTATAACTTGCGCTTAACTCATCGAGCGCTGCCGCCACCTGTTCAGGAGGCGCTTCGAGCGCGCGAGCCAATTGCTCTACTGTGACCGGCTCACCGGCAATAAAGAGCACCGCCTCAATCAACTGCAACAACGAAGGTGGCGCTGTATCAGGAAAAAGGGCCGGCTGATCTGGCGAGCCGGTTGGAGTTATCGATGAAAAAGATTCTGCTTCGCTCATGCGTTGTTTTCTGTCGCCTCTGGCTATCAATTGTTTAACGCTTATGGTATCATATCGGCTGCAAGTGCGAGCAGGAAAGGACGTTGTCAATGAGCGAACGCCGTCGCGGCATCACCCGTCGACAAGTAATTGCCAGCTTCTTCACCCTTCTGGGTCTGTTAATGCTGTTTAACTATGCGCCACAAGCGCTGGCTGGCGATACGGTCGTTACCCGAATTGCGCTGGCTGTGCCGCAGCCGGTGATTAGTTTTCCTACCGCCTGGAGTCTGACAGTCATCGGCTTGATTGCGCTGATTGGTGGAGCCTTGGGGTTGAGCAATCGCGCGCAACGTTGGGCTGATGGCTTGTTGTGGACGAGCGCAGTCCTGTTATTTCCCGCAATCTTGATCTGGGCAGCAGCCGGCAAACAGACGAATGCCACCGTTATGCTGAGCGAGTCACTCCGGCTGGGAACGCCGCTAGCCCTGGGCGCGCTGGCCGGGATTTGGGCCGAACGTTCCGGTGTGATCAATATCGCAATCGAAGGCATGATGTTGATGGGGGCCGCATTTGGCTTTGCCTTCTTCATCTTCACCGGGAACATCTGGGTCGGCGTGCTGAGCGCCGTTGTGGTCGGTGGCATCATAGCGCTCTTGCATGGCGCGCTCTCGATCTCATTTCGCACCGACCAGATCATCAGTGGTACGGTGATCAATATTCTGGCCATTGGAGTTACCGGTTACCTGCGCCGACAATACATTGTCGTCGAAGGCGGCGGTCGAGTGACGCTCCCCTCGTTGTCAGGGATGATTGCCGAAGCCGGCTTGCCCGATCTCGCCCGTTCCCTTGAAGCGATTCCACTCATCGGCACCTTAATTTTTGGCGGCAAACCTATCTTCTTTGCGATGCTGCTGCTGGTCATTGCAACGCACATGGTGATGTTTATGACCCGCTGGGGTTTGCGCACACGGGCCGTTGGTGAAAATCCCAAGGCTGCTGATACGGTGGGGATCGCCGTCAATCGGACACGCTACATCAACGTCTTCATCAGCGGATGCATTGCCGGATTAGGTGGGGCATGGTTTTCGCTCGAAACGGTCGGTCAGTTTGACGATGGTATGACTGCCGGCAAAGGATTCATCGCGCTGGCAGCAATGATCTTCGGCAAGTGGATGCCATTTGGCGCCTTTGGCGGCGCAATGCTGTTTGGCTTTGCCGAAGCTTTAGGAACGAGATTCCAGATCTTGCAGGTGCAGGTTTTGGGTGGGCCGGTGCCGGTTCAATTCCTGCAAATCACTCCCTACGTGGTAACGATGATCGTTCTGGCCGGACTGATAGGTCGGGCAGTTGGCCCGGCTGCGGTGGGTAAACCTTACGAAAAGCAGTGATGGGCGGTGAAGAGGTTTGGAGCAGGGGCAAGAGAGACACTATGCCTCTTGCCCTGCCGCGCGAAAGCTCATGCTAACCCTTCCGCCTCTAACCATTCCTGGACATCACTGTCGGTAGGGTTTGCTTTCCCACCGGGAATGTAGCGGAAACGGTCACCATATCCTTCCATCACCTGATTGCGCAGCGCTTCGGCCTCGGCGCTCGGATCGGTGTCGGGAACGCGCAACACCTCACCAGAACTCAAATCGAGGTAAAAGCTCACAGCCGGATCGGTCTCAGCCAGAGCAACACGAATTTGTTCACGATTGATATTAGCGGCCACAGCATCCTCCAGCGAATTGACAACGGCATCCGAAAATGACAGCCGCATCACAATGATGGTACACGAACCTGCTTGCTCTTGCAAGTTCGTGGATTGTGTAACGTTTTATGGTAGCAGCACGTATCTACTTAAGGATAGTGTAAGGAGCGCTTGTGAGCGACCCACAACCCGATGAGGTTGAGCTTGTCGCCCGCGCTTGCGCAGGCGATCAATCAGCATGCGCCACGATTGTACAACGATACACCGGTGTCTTGTATAATCAGGCTTATCGCATGCTCGGCGATCCATACGAGGCTGAAGACGCAGTACAGGAAGTATTCCTGCGCGCCTTTCGCAATCTCAAGAGCTACGATTCATCACGCCGACTGGTCACCTGGCTCCTGACTATCGGTTCTAACTATTGTATTGACCGTCTGCGCCGACGCCGCTTCAACTGGTTAACTCTGGAAGATGTTGCCTTCTGGTTGCCCAGCACGCAACCGGGGCCGGAACGAAGTATGATGCAACGCGCCAGTCGCGAAATTGTGCAGCGCGCATTACAACAGCTACCCGAAATCTATCGCGCTGTGACCGTGCTACGTTACTGGCATGATCTATCATACGATGAAATTGGCGCTGTTCTCGATTTAACCGAGGCAACGGTAAAGACGCGGCTCCATCGAGCCCGCAAGATGTTGCAAGAGGCGTTGGCAGCCGAGGAGGAGTTATGGAACGTAGAGGGGATAATGAGCTAACCGATGATGAGTTAGCCACAATCGAGGCTGAAACGCGCGCGCTGCTGGCGCGCTGGGGTGAGCCACAACTGGTAGCGCCGCCGGCGGATCTCTCGGCGCGAATCGCGCGGCAGCTTTTGACAACTCCGTCCCGGCGACACCGGAAATGGCGGCATCTCTGGCTGGCTGTGCCACTGGGATTGCTGGCGCTTGGGATCTGGGGATTAGGCTTTGATAGCAATGGCCCTGCTACCCTGTTTGGCGATCCAACTACCGGCTTCGGTCGCTATGTTCTGACACTCATCTTGATTGCCAAACCCCTCTGGCATCTCTTGCTGGCCGGCGCCTGGTGGTGGGCAGCGGGCTTTGTGGCATTGATCGTCATCTGGTGGTTATGGTGGCGCTTAATCAGTGATGCGCCCCTGGCCAGGGTTTGGTAACGATGCGTCGAGTCTGGTTGTACATTATCGTGATCTTGCTTGTCTTGCTGGTCGTTCCTGCGCCGGTAGCTGCGCAAGGCCCGGCGTCGGTCGTTATCGCCGCCGGCGAACAACATCACGGCCACGTGGTTACGTTTGATCAACCTATCGTCATCTTTGGATCGGTCGATGGTGATGTGACAAGCTGGGCCGGATCGATCACGATATATGGCGTGGTGCACGGTGATGTGGTCAGTTACACCGGCACGATCAAATTAGCCCCCGGCGCTACAGTGACCGGTAACGTCCTCTCAATTGCCGGCGGCGTCATTGTTGATGCCCGCGCTGAGCTTCACGGCACTGTAATTGGCAAGGAACCGCTGGCCGGTTCAATGATAGCCGCGGCCCTGATTGGCACGCTGAGCGGGCAAACCACAGCGCGGCGCTGGCTACCGCCGGGAATCGGCGGCATGATTGGCGCCTTAGCCACGACGTTTCTTTGTGTTGCGCTGACCCTGATCTGGCCTCGTCGCACCGCCGGGATAGGGCGGACACTGCGCGCCGCACCGTTGCGTAGCGCGCTGGTCGGCATGCTCTCTACTGCGCTGGCAATCCTGGTATTGCCCTTCGTAGTCGGATTACTAACCCTGAGCCTGGCCGGACTTATGTTGCTCTTGCCACTGATTGTGCTACTTCAGATTCCCTACGCCATCGGCCTCACCGGAGTAGCGCGCGCCATCGCGGCCACATGGCCACCCGCCTGGGCGCTCAAACCCCCACTGGCTGTGGCCTTTGGCGCGCTGGTTATCCTGGTACCGCTGGTCTTCTTAAGTGTGTTTGCCCCTCAGGTTGCTTTGATAGTCGGCTATACCATTGCAAGCTGGGGATTGGGCGCCGCCTTGATCAGCCGTGGCGGCGCATTGCCGATCTGGCGTGATAACTGGCAAACGGAATAGACCAGCAATGATTTAGCGGCATAGCCGCTCTAACTACCACCTCCTGCCACTAATGCCACTAACGCAAAGATCAGAATGCAACTCAAAAATATCCCCAACACAATCAACAGACTTGGATAAAGCAAAACAGCCAGCGTCGCCTTGCCGCTATCAAACCGATGCACCACTGACGTGCCGGTAATGAGGATTATCAAACCCCACCCCCAGGCGATCAAGGCGATCGGGAAACTCAAAACGGGGATGAAGGTCAGCGCATCGAGCGCGTGCGGCGCGACCGAGAGCGAGCCGACCGCAACCATCGCGCGAATTCCCCCCTTGCCGCCAAGCTGCCGGGCGGCAAGGTGGGTCAAAACGACTGCCAGCAGCATGCCACTCAAGTAGGTCAACGGCGTTGAGACGGTCTGCGCCAGTGCTTGAAATACCAAAACGACTGGCCGGGGCAAAATGGTTGGTGCCGTTATAATTGCGCGCGCAATGTTTGCCAGCTCATCTTCACTCTCTTCAAGCCAGCGTAGCACCTCGCGCTGCTCAGGCGTTGTCGCAGTGGCTCGTTGTTGTTCAATCGATTGACGGTAGCCGGCCAGCACTTCCGCTAAAACTTGATCAGGATTAGCGGAGCTGATTAACAGACTGGCGCTTTGAATGGCGCCAACCAGCAACCCGACCATCAGAATTAACAGAAAGCCGCGGCGCACGCCATTCGAATCGTCACGCATCTCGGCGAAAACACGCTGATTGAGCGTTAATGCCCCATTGAAGGTATCGATCAGCGACATATTATCCCCCCTGCGCGGCGGCAAGGAGAACCGCCAGCGCGCCACAACCTATCACCAAGAGCAACACTCCCAGTAGAATCGGCCCCAACAGCGCAGCCCAAAAAGCGCGCCACCCTGATAGATTGTGCGCCACGCGCAAACCCATATAACAACCGATAAGACCGAGCAGTGTCGCGCCGGAAACCTGGGCAAACGGAACGATCTGAACGAGCGCAAGGAGATTGGCGCCACTGGCCAATGCAGTGCATCCTAATGTCTGGGCAAATGTCCCCTCACCACCGAACGAACGCGCGGCGAGATGAGCAATCACACCGTAGATCAGCCAGCTCAAGAGGTAAACGATGGGCGTTGTTACTGCGCCGATCAATCCGTTCCACTGCAACGAACGCGCGAAGGCGGTTATTTGCGCGAAGAGTGGATCGAGACTGAACGCTGGATTCAACTCCCGTAGTTCGGTCACAAACGGGGTTTGCTCTATTTCGCGCTGAATGATTGCCAGCAGGTTTTCCGGATCGGGAGTGGCCAAAGTAGCCAGAAAATTGCCGATAAAGCTGGCGATGCCAACAACTACTCCAATGAGCAACACGAGGAGAAAACCCTCGCGCAGAGCGTGAGGATTGTCGCGTTGCGCGCGAAACGTATTGATGTCAAGAAAGAGACCGGCACTGCCAAGACGAAACAGATAACTCAGTGATTCCATAGCCATTCCTGTCAGATCGGCTCGTCATGATGCGCGTCAGATTACGAAGATTGTAACCGCTCTTGCAAGCGAGGTCAGTAATATGTGCTACCTCACCCGCTTCCCGCTTCTGGCCGGCGCGCATACGCGGCCCCTTTGCCCAGGCGAGTATTGATCGGGATACCGGCAGCGCAAAGCGGACAGTTGTCAGGCGGATAACTTTCCAGCGGCAGTTCGGTCAGCGCAACCAGCCGCGGCGCGCCGAGATCGGCGGCAGTGATGCCACCGCGATTGCAGAGCGCGCCAACACCGACTACCATCCCACCTGCCGCTGTCACAGCTTCGACCACCAACCGCGCCGAACCGCCGGTAGTGAGTACATCTTCCACCACCAATACCCGTTTTCCGGCAATCAGCGTATCATAACCGCGGCGAAACACCCGCCGTTTACCGGTCTCTCCCTGCTCTTCTTCCGCATATACTGCCAGTATCTCACGCTCGCAGAGCCGGGAAAGATGATGGGCAGTCCATTGGGCCATAATTACACCGCCAATTGTTGGCCCGGCGACGATCTCGACATTTGCATCGGCGAAATGGTGAGCCAGCGCCGCGCCAACCTGACTGGCCGCAGCAGTGTGCGGGTAGAGCGCATCTTTATTTACGTAGCTGCTGCCGTGGCGACCAGAAGTATAGACGATGTGGTCATCGGTCACAATCGCGCCAAGTTGATGAAGCGTTGTCAAGAGATCGGCATTATTCATAACTCCACGCCTGCCAGTTCAATCTCGGCTACAATCCGCGTCACTGCTGTCACCGGATCACCGACTTCCGGTGATGGATTGGTGATAGGTCGCCCAATTACCAGATAGTCAGCGCCTGCCCGCAATGCATCGACCGGCGTCAGCACCCGCCGCTGATCGCCCACAGCGGCCCAGTGCGGGCGAATGCCCGGCGTAATAATGCGCAAATCAGGACAGGCAGCGCGAATTGCGCTCACTTCTTGTGGTGAAGCGACCACACCATCGAGACCGCACTGTTGTGCCATCCGGGCCAGGTGCACAACGTAATCGGTGACGGGTGAGGCGATCTGCAATTCGCTTGTCAGCGCCTCGGCATCGAGGCTGGTGAGCACAGTCACACCGAGCAGCAACGGACGATGTGGCATTGCCTGCGCCGCCGTGACCGCCGCGCGCAGCATTGCGCTGCCACCCGCGCAGTGCAGGGTCAGCATCCGCACCTGCGGGCCAAGCGCGCACACTGCGCGCGCGGCACCCGCGATCGTATTGGGAATATCGTGTAATTTGAGATCGAGAAAGAGGCTACCACCTGCTTCCGCTATAGCGGCAACCACCTGCGGCGCGCCAAGCGCAGTGCAGAGTTCCAAACCGACTTTGAAACCACCCACCTGGTCACGCAGTTGGCTGACCAGCTTCACGGCTGTATCCAGATCGGATGTATCAAGGGCCACCAGGATTCGTTCGCGAGGCGATAACTGCATAACCATTACTTGCGCTAAGGAGTATGAATGAGAACATATACAGCCACACCGACGATTGTCGCCACCAGGTAGAGGGCGAACGCGATCCGCATCAACAATTTATAGCTGGAATACGGAAAGCGCCAGCGCGCGGGGAGCCAGCCATTGCCAACCAGAACCACGTAGACACCAAAGAGCATCGCAACCGTTCCAACAACCTCATGGGCCGGCATCGCCACAAACGCGGCTGCCGGCAACGTGAGATTCTCATCGGGTGTTACCGCGAGCAAGGATGGGATCATCACCCCAAACACCAGGGCCAGATTCATGACCGCCGCGCCGGTTTGCACCCAGCGGTGCGCTGTGTAGCGACCTCTGACGGCCAGATATGCCCCGACTATGAAGGCAATTGCCACCAGAATACTACCGACCAGCGACACATCCTGGGCAAAAGTGGCTTTGGTGCCGAGAAATCCGGTCATGATCGCTCCCTTTGCCATGATAGCAACGCGCGATTGATTCGGCGCGGCAAGAACGGGCCGCGGTACACCAATCCAGTGTAGAGCTGGATCAGAGTTGCGCCAGCTTCAAACATACGCAGCGCATCATCGGGCGAATGAATACCACCCACACCGATGATCGGCAGACGACCGCCGGTTGCGCGGGCAATGAAACGCACCACCTGGCGGGATCGCCCGGACAATGGCAATCCGCTCAGCCCGCCAGTCTCGGCAATCAGGGATGAATCGGATCCCTCAAGACCATTGCGACCAACCGTTGTATTGGTGGCAATGATACCGGCAACGGCGTGATCGGCGCAAACCATTAGCAATTCATCGAGCGCCGACTCGCTCAAATCGGGGGCAACTTTTACTAACAACGGGCGCGATCCCCGCGGATCGGTCTGACCTAAGGTGGCATTCTCTTCCTGCAACGCAGCCAGTAACGCGCGCAAGTGAGCAGCATCTTGCAACTGACGCAATCCAGGGGTATTTGGCGAGCTAACATTGATCGCCACATACGCGGCATACGGAAACACTGATCGGAATGACTCGCGGTAATCATCGACGGCCTGCTCGAGCGGCGTGATCTTTGATTTACCGATCGAAACACCAACCGGAATCGTCACTGGAGTCGCAGCCAGGCGGTGGGACAGCGCGGCTGCGCCGGCATTGTTGAACCCCATGCGATTGATCAGTGCTTCGTGTGCCGGCAAGCGAAACAGGCGTGGACGAGGATTGCCGGGCTGCGGATAGCGCGTGACGGTACCCACTTCAACAAAACCGAATCCGAGTGTCTCCCATGCCGGTAACGCTACGCCGTCCTTATCCATCCCAGCGGCCAGACCGACCGGATTGGGAAACTTGATCCCGAAAACAGTGCGAGTCAGACCCGGATCCTGAATTGCTATCAGGTGACCCATCGCGCGACATAGCTGGCGCGAACGGCAAAGTAGCGCCAACAGATGCAGCGTGCGTTCGTGAGCTGTCTCGGCATCGCCACCGCCAAGCCGAAACAAAATTGGGCGCAGCAGGAAGCGGTACATCATTGGCTCAGAACGGTTCAACACCCACCTCAGACAGCTCATCGGCAAAACGCTCAATATCGCGCGTGGTACGGAGCCGATCAATCCGGCTCAACAATCGCTTGCGGTCTGCGCTACCCTCAATCACTGCCCGTTCCAGATATTGCCGCAGGTAAAGCTTAATCAGCTCGAGCTGATCGGCGCTCAATGGTTCACCCTGCATATAGCATTCGACCGCTGCGGCCAGCAGACCGGTTGTTTCTTCCATCCAGAAACGTGGCGGACGGGCCACCGGAAACGGGTACGGATAATCAGGATCAGGCACAAATACCAGCGGCCCAATTACTTCGGCATTATCGGGCAACGGATCGGTCGTCATAGGATTTCCTAGTGGATCTGCAACCCTAACAGACGATACAGGCGGTCAAAATCAAAATGGATATCAAGCAATTCGGTGAAGCGGCGCAACTTGGCCTCTTGATGGAAGCGAACGCGACCGAAGAGGCGCTCTGCTCGATCGACCGTACTCAGCGTGTCGTCGGCCACCAGAATGATCGGCACCTCAAGCTCGGCAGCGCGATCCATAACCTGCATTGTTGGGCGAATATTCCCGGTGAGCACCAGCGCATTCGTGCTGGTCTGGAGCGCAATCAACTGCAAATCGCTACGATCACCGCCGGTAATCACGGCCTTATTAGCGCGACGCCGGAAGAACGACAGGCTGGCCTCAGCCCCCATTGCCCCGATCATCAGCGAGTCGAGCATCTTCTCGCCCCACTCCGGGCGACCGATGATCTGGCCGCCGAGATGTTGGGCCAATTCGTTCACCGTGACGCCTGACAACAACCGATCACGCGGCAAAATACCGAGCACCGGAATGCCCCGTCCTTCGAGGAAGGGAGTCACCCGATTGCGAACAAACTCGCGATGCGGCTCTTCGACCTGATTAATCAACACTCCTAACAGGCGATCACCAACGTAGCGCTGCACCGACAGAATGGTATCGACCGATAGCGTCGAGGTATAGCGACAAATGAGCAAACCGGGCGCTTGCAGCATATCGGTCACCTGATCGGCAGTTAAATCGACCAGTGCCCCCTCGGCCCAGGTATTGGTACCCTCGAGCACGACAATATCTTTCTGACGCGACACAGCCAGATACGCTTCCCGCAACGTCCTGGCAAAGGAATGGGGTTGGCCACGCAAGATCGACTCAATCACGCCAGGGGTAATCAACACCGGCGCGACCTGCTCCATGGGCGCATCGAGGCCGATCGTCTGGCGAATAAAAGCAGCATCTTCATCGAGCACTGCATCAGGCGTGTGCGTGACCGAAACACTCACCGGCTTCATATACCCAACGCGGAAGCCATCTTGTTGCATACGGCGCAGCAAACCGACGCAGACCGCGCTCTTGCCGACATAGGTTTCGGTCGAGGCGACATACAGTGTTGCCATCATTGCCTCCACTAGTTGAGGATGATCCGGGCATCGAGGACGATCGCGCCCTCGCCTTCATGATGGACGACGAGAGGGTTGATATCCATCTCGACAATTTCCGGGAAATCGGTAACCAACTGACTTACCCGCAACACCGTCTCTTCGAGAGCAGCAATATCTGCGGGTGGTTCGCCGCGCACACCGCGCAAAAGCGGGTAAGCGCGAATCGAACGGATCTGCTCACGCACCTCTTCAACACTGAGTGGCGCGAGACGGAAGGCAACATCTTTTAACACTTCGACATAGATGCCTCCCATTCCGACTGCGATCAACGGCCCAAACTGCGGATCACGACTGACACCGACCAATACTTCACGGCCTTTACGCACCATCTCTTGCACCAGCACGCCCCAAATCCGCGCCGAGGGCAGGTACTTGCGCGCGCGGTATTCGATCAACTCAAACGCATCGCGCACTGCGGTGGCGTCACTCAGGCCAACACGCACCCCACCAATATCGCTCTTATGGAGGATATCAGGACTGGAAATCTTCAACACCACCGGATAACCAAACTCGTTGGCAATTGCAACTGCTTCTTCCGGTGTCTGCGCCAGCCGACTGCGTGGCAACCGCATACCGTATGCTTCTATCACCTGGCGCGCCTCGACCTCACCCAACTCAACCCGACCAGCCGCGCGCACCTCGGCAAACAATTGCGCTACTCGCTCACGATCAACCGCAAAGTAACGATAGGTCGGCTCGGGGCGCTGCTGCCAGAGGAACTGACGGTACATCGCTGCCAGCGATTGTACTGCGCGTTCAGGGAAGAGGTAGTTGGGAATACGGGCCTCATTGAGCGCGCGCGCGGCTTCGCCAATGCTGGCTCCACCCATAAAGCTGGTCACTACCGGCTTATCGGTCTTGCGACTCAGATCGATAATTAATCGGGCTGTGACCAATGGATCAGAGACAGCCTGCGGCGTAAAGAGGACGATCAGACCATCGACATTGGAGTCGGCCAGTGCCGCCTCGATCGCCCAGGCATACCGCTCAGGAGTCGCATCACCGATAACGTCGATCGGGTTGAAGAAATTGGCATTCGGCGGCAGTCTCTCCTGTAAACGGCGAATGGTTTCCGGGGCGAATTCGGCCATCGCCAGACCGCTACGCTCAACCGCGTCGGTAGCAATAATCCCGGGACCACCGGCATTTGTCACAATGGCGACGCGATTACCGCGAATCATCGGTTGATAGGCAAAGACCATCGCCAGATCGAACAGCTCATTCATGGTGCGCGCGCGCAAAATACCACTTTGCGCAAAGGCTGCTTCGTAAGCCGTTTCTGATCCGGCCAGCGAACCGGTATGTGACGAGGCAGCGCGAGTGCCGGCTGCCGTCGTTCCACTTTTAATTGCCACAACCGGCGTGCTCTTGGTCACCTCGCGCGCTACCCGAATAAAATCAGGACCATCGTCAATGGCTTCCAGATAGGCCAGAATAACCTTGCTATGCTCGTCGCGGTTCCATGCCTCAAGGAGAGCCACCTCGTCAACATCAGTCTTGTTGCCAAGACTGACGAAACGCGAAAAGCCGATCCCCTGCTGATGGCTCCAATCGAGAATTGCCGTGCAAATCGCGCCGGATTGAGACATCAACGCAATATTGCCGGGCAACGGCATTGAATTGGCAAACGAAGCATTGAGTCGGCTAATGGTATCGATAATCCCCAGCGAATTGGGGCCGATCATGCGCATTCCATAGCGCCGGACGGTCGCCAGCAGCTCGCGCTCGAGTTCGCGACCGGCGCCACCGACCTCTCTGAAACCAGCAGTGATCACCACCAGGCCGCGAATTCCTTTCTGGCCACACTCATCGACTACCGGCGTGACCTGCTGTGGAGGAATGACGATCACTGCCAGATCGATTTGATCAGGAACCGCCAGCACTGAGGGATACGCCCGCAGCCCCAGCACTTCGCTGGCGCGCGGATGGATTGGATAGATACGGCCTTGATAGCCGTGATCGATGATGTTTTTGAGCACACGGTGACCGAGACGCGCCGGCTCGGGCGATGCGCCGATCACTGCGACCGATTGAGGATCGAAAATTGCCTCTAACATAGCGCGGGTGCTCCTTTTCCGCACGCCTTGTTCATTCATCATAACCGATACAAGACATTGCGACAAGCGAACGTAACATTGGATTGATGTAATGGCACCCAGATCGAACAGTTGCGAGGGGTAATTGACTGGGGTGACTGCATAGACGGGCGTCGGCGCAGGCATATTTACGGAAGGATAATATCAGGCGCCATTATTAGCTTCCTGCCGAAGCGCAACCGCAACGGTGAGGCACGATTCCCCCTGTATGCAGGGTAGCACACAAGGTTACAAGCGCAATGACAACGAGCTACTAATCGGTCGCCGGAGCTGTGACCGGAGCCGGAACAGGAATGAGGAGTAACCAGTGTTCGATGGCGCCGAGGGTGAAGAGACTGGCCAGCAATGACAATCGAATAGCCGCCGGATCACCGAGATGTGCGCCGATGCTCAACCAGAGCATCACAGCCAGTAATGTGCAGATCGAAACACTGGGGCGAAAAAAGGCGCTCGGCGGGCCGGGTCGCCAGTAACTGGCCAGAAAGGCGAGATGAGCGGGGAAGAGTTCGACCTGAAGCGCCCGCGCTCCGTACAGAACATTGAGTTTGGCGCTTTGCTGCAACGCCCAGCTCAGGCCAACGGTGAGCGGGCCTAACCAATGACTGGCATCTTGCAGGAGCCAGATCAACAAACCCATTTCGAGGAAGAAAGCAAGCTGGTGATAAAAATGGGTACCCAGCGCGTAAAAGAAGCGTTGCGCGCCACGAGCGTCTGGTGGGCAGGGCTTGCGGCGCGGCCCGGCCAGGAGACCGCTGTAGAAGGCTAATTCATGCCATGCCCAGATGAGTAAGCCGGCAATGAAAGCGCGGTACCCCCCCAGAACGCTCAAATCATGGCGCGTCACGATTAATTCACTGTGAGCACATAAGAGTAATGGGAGACTCAGAAACACCGCCCATCCCGCTACCCGCTGACCGCGTCGGTTGAGCCAGATCAAGCCGAAGGTAAGTCCCAGCCACAAGGTGACAACGGTGAACAGCGGTAACAGGTAGTAAAAGACGATGTCCGTCCAATTCATAGTCCGGCTTTCTGATCCGTTTTTACACTAATGTCATAATTGTACACGAAATACAGCAGTTCGTGAAGTGCAACAATGTCCTTTCAGAGAAGCTATACAAGCAGCGCTGAGCCATTTGCGTTTCCTGTACTGCCCGGTTGATCGATTACCGATAACAGGAACCTGTCTCAGACAGCCGGCCAACAGATGCATTGCATAGGACGCGCAACGAAGATACTCAAGGCAGCGTAGCCGGTTACGGCGACAGGAACTACAGGTTTAGTTGCCTGAAGTCGAAGATGATGGCATAAAGTGACAGGAACATTCCCGGCATCGACAGCAGAGTGACAACGTGAGAGCAAACCGGCAATGTTCCTGCCACGAGCGCAGCGTGATCAGTTTGCTATTCGTCTTCCTCATCTTTGCGTTCGGCCAGTTTCCGATCAAGCATCAGCAAGCCGGTGCCATCGCTGCCGATCAGTTTCAGATGTTGAATAATCTCTTCTGCACTCTTTTCCTCTTCCACCTGCTCATCAATGAACCATTTGAGCATACTCATCGTCGCATAATCATTCTCTTGCGCAGCCAATGCATAAATAGCATGAATGGCCGCAGTGACGCGCCGTTCGTGAGCCAGAGCATGCTCGAAGGCATCAAGTGGTGAAGCAAACTCATTTTGCGGTTCGTCAATGGCTCCCAGCATTACCCGACCCCCACGATCATTCACATAGTCGAAGAAACGGAGGGCATGCTCACGCTCCTCTTCGCTCTGAATACGAAACCAGTGCGCAAAGCCGGTAAGTGAGAGTGATTCGAAATAGGCGGCGATGGCAAGGTAGGTATACGAAGCGGCGTATTCAAAAGCAATTTGTTTGTTCAGCGCCTGTTGAATCTTTTCGCTGAGCATGGAATATCTCCTTTCACTGAGGAACATTAGTAGTTGCATCATACCACAAGCATTAGTCGAATGACCGACATATCTCATGCGTTATACTGGTATCATTGTTCCGCTTCTTGACTCTAGAGAATAGCCATGCTTGATCGCGCTACTGTTGCCACCCACGAATCCAACCTGCTCGACCTGATCGGACGGCTGGTACATTTCGAATCACCGAGTACCGACAAATCGCTCCTTGATCGTCTGGCCGATGAATTAGCCAATCTCTTTGCCGCCGTCGGCACTGTTGAGCGCATTCCCAACGATCGGGGTGGAGATCACCTGCGCATCACCGTCACCACTGCTGAGGAGCCAGCGTTGCCGCCGACACTGGCGCTCTGCCACTACGACACGGTGTGGCCAGTCGAAACGGTCGCGCGCCGACCGTTTACCGTCGAGGACGACCGCGCATTTGGGCCAGGAGCTTATGACATGAAGGCCGGTATCGCTATGATGTTCGCGGCGCTAGGTGGTTTTGGCCCGCCAGCGCCCAAACTTCGAAGACCGCTCATCTTGCTCATCACCTCTGATGAAGAGATTGGCAGTCCTGCCTCACGCTCACTGATTGAAGCTACAGCGAAACAGGCGGCGCATGTGCTGGTGCTCGAACCACCCATTGAACCGGATGGCGCCTTGAAGACGGCGCGTAAAGGTGGCGGCGCGTTCCGGATAACCGTTCACGGGAAAGCAGCCCATGCCGGTGTTGAGCCGGAAAAGGGGGTTAGCGCCATCACTGAGCTAGCCCATCAGATTCTGGCCGTCAACGCGCTGGCCAACCCTGCCATCGGCACCACCGTGAACGTTGGCGTCATTAGCGGCGGTACCAGACCTAACGTTGTCCCTGCCGAAGCGTGGATGGATGTTGATGTGCGCGTGTGGACGCAGGCCGAAGCGGCGCGGATCGAAGCCGGAATAGCCGCGCTCGCGCCAGTGACACCGGGAACCCGCCTCGAGATCAGCGGTAGTGTGCGCCGTCCACCGATGGAACGAACACCGGCAAGCGCTGCCCTCTTTGCGCAGGCGCAACAACTTGCTGCTGCGCTTGGTTTCACGATTAGCGAAGGAAGTACCGGCGGCGGGAGCGATGGGAACTTCACTGCGGCAATCGGTATCCCAACCCTCGATGGATTGGGGTGTCCTGGATCCGGGGCGCACGCCGAACACGAGCAGATCAGCCGGCAGGGATTGATCGATCGCACTGCATTGTTGTGCGCATTGCTGGAGACTTTGTGAAGTGGGAATGGCGGTTTGATCAATCCCTTGATGTTCTGCGATCCGTCACCAGAGGGGCGTAAGGTTGCTGCGCCCCCTTCTTCTCGCTGCATTGCGCGCCGACCACAACAACGTAGCGCCGTCGCAGTCTTCTTTGCCTCGACCTGCTCAAACATGTAGAGCCGTTGCATTGCAACGGCTCTGTCTGAATTGATCACACAGCGCCGCCAACACCGCACCCTCACCTGACGACAATCGTTCCGGTGGCCTCACCAAACCCGATGCGGTAGCCATCACCCTGCGCCCAGGCCCGCATCGTTACGGTATCGCCATTTTCCAGCCAGCGCCGCGTCGAACCATCGGCCAGTTGCAGCGGTTCCGTGCCGCGCCAGGTCAACTCAAACAGGCATCCACGCGCCTCTTTGGTTGGCCCGCTGATTGTGCCTGACGCAATCAGATCGCCGGGACGCAATCGGCAACCATTGACTGTGTGATGAGCAATCTGCTGGGCGAAGCTCCAGTAGAGGTAGCGCGCATTGGTCTGACAGATGCGCGTATCGTTGAGCCATACCTCGAGCGTAATGTCGAAGTGACTCGGGCCAGGCGCTTGCAGGTAAGCCATCGGCGGCGGGTCTTGCGGCTCGCCGGCGCAACGGAAGGGAGCAAGGGCAGCAAATGGCACGACCCACGGGCTGATCGTCGTGGCAAAATTCTTCGACAAAAACGGGCCGAGCGGCTGATATTCCCAACCCTGAATGTCGCGCGCGCTCCAGTCATTGACAATCACGCAACCGAAGATGTGTTCTTCGGCGCGCTCAATCGGCACCGGCACACCGAATTCGTTACCAATCCCAATGAACACACCCAGCTCAACTTCAAAATCGAGTGCGCGGCTGGGTGAGAAGAATGGTTCGGGACTGCTGGAGGGCTTGATCTGACCATGGGGACGGTGGATGGGCGTGCCACTCACCACTACTGTGCTGGCCCGACCGTGATAAGCCACCGGTAGATAACGCCAGTTGGGAAAGAGAGGAGGACTATCAGGACGCAACATCTTGCCGGTGTTGGTGGCGTGGTAGAGCGAAGAGTAGAAATCGGTGAAATCGCCGATCTGAACCGGCAAAAGCAGCTCAACCTCGGCCTGCCGGATCAGCGCCGCGTCACGCAGCGGCTGATTATCGCGCAGCGTTGGCTCGTGGGCACTCAACAAACGTTGCAGCGTATCACGCACTGACTGCCAGGCGACCGGGCCGGCTACCATAAAGTCATTGAGCGCATCGCGCGCGAACAGCCCCCGGCCACCGACCGGCGTTCCCGCCAGCAAGCCTGCTTTGTCGATTACGGACAGATCGAGAACATAGTCACCAATAGCGACCCCGATGCGAGCCGGGCCGCCACTGCGCAGACGAAAGACGCCGTAGGGCAGATTTTCAAGCGGAAAGTCACTGTCAGGCGCAATTGGGATAAAGCTCGTCAACGGCATGATCTTGTCTTGTCAAGACGCTTCACAATGCGGATACCTGCGATGCCACGTGGCCCGCATCCTGCGGGCCACGTGGCGCACACCTACCCTTCCGGCCCGCCAACGCTCCACGAATCCATATAGCCAGCCTTCTCCAGTTCCAACGCGGCAGTCGTCAGATGCAACGGATGGAACGTATCGATCATCACTGCCAGTTCACGGGTCTCTTTCACGCCGATACTGGCTTCGGTGCTACCCGGCTGCGGGCCGTGCGGCAACCCGGCTGGATGCAACGTCATATCGCAGCGTTCGATCCCACGCCGCGACATGAAATTGCCGTCGCAATAATAGATCACTTCGTCGGAATTGACGTTTGAGTGATTGTACGGCGCCGGAATCGCTTCGGGATGATAGTCGAACAGTCGCGGCACGAAAGAGCAGATGACGAAGTTATGCCCTTCAAACGTCTGATGCACCGGCGGCGGCTGGTGGATCCGTCCGGTAATCGGCTCGAAATCGTGAATCGAGAAGGCCCAAGGGTACAGATATCCATCCCAACCGACTACATCAAACGGATGGTGATCGAGTACATGGCGCGTAATCTGATCGCGAACCTTCACCAGCACTTCAAACTCACCGGTGTCAGTGAAGGTTATCAGTTCCTGGGGACCGCGAATATCGCGTTCACAATAGGGGGCATGCTCAAGCAACTGACCAAACTGATTGCGGTAACGTTTCGGGGGGGCGATCTGACTGTTCGCTTCAATCACCAGAAAACGGGCCGGGCCGCGCAACTGCATCTGCCAGGTCGTGCCAAAGGGAATCACCACATAATCGCCGGCGCTGAAGGGCAACCGACCAAATTGCGAGAGGAGATCACCACTCCCTTCGTGAACAAACCAGACCTCATACGCCTGGCCGTTGCGGTAAAAACTGGTCATGCTCTCAACCGGTCGGCTTACCCCGATGGTCACATCGTTGTTTCCGAGCAGCGTGATGCGGGCACTGATCGGATCGCCGCCAGCCGGCACATTGGCAGTTGCAAATGCTCGATGGCGGATCGGGCCGAATTCAACATATTCTGGCCGGACAGAACCAACCAGTTCCGCGCGCAGAACGCGGGGGGGCAAGAAGTGGTGATAGAGAATGGATTGAATACCGTGAAATCCTTCTAATCCCATCACTTCTTCACGGTAGAGTTTGCCATCAGGTTTACGGAATTGAGTATGTCGCTTGTGGGGGATCTGACCGAGACGCTGATAAAACGGCATCGCACACCTCCTTGTGCCGCGGTGTCGTTCCGATAAAAGTTATTTTCGCCCGCCGCAATCGGGCGACGGGCGGTTTGGCGACCCGGGAGGGACTCGAACCCCCAACCAACGGTTCCGAAGACCGTTGCTCTATCCATTGAGCTACCGGGCCATCAACGCCCTATAGTGTAGCACAGGCGGCGCACTTACGCAACGTGGTAAGCGGACTGCAACTTTGGTTGCGCGATGTTCTGGCGCAACCCAAAGCCAACCGCGTACAATGGCAAGAGGTCAGCGCCTGCGCGCCCTGGCGCGCAGCGCGCTCTCGTAGCGTCTGCTCAATGTCGGCAAGGAGGTTTGGTATGCGCGCGCCTGCACTGACACCATCATCAGGAACGTTGTTCCGCGATCCACGGTTGCGTTGGGGTTTCGGATTGGTGGCAGCAGTCTGGCTGCTGGGATTGATCGGCGGTCTTAGCGGCCTGAGTGAATGGCCAGCCCTCTTCCTCTACGTGTTAGGCGGGCTGGGAGTAGCTATCTGGCTGGGGCGCACTGCTGGCGGCTGGGCTGCTATCGGTGTTACACGCGCAAACCTGCGCACAGCAACCATCTGGGGTGGCGGCATCGGCGCAGCGCTGATGCTGATCGACTGGGTCAACACCTTCTTCTACTACCGCAGTGGCGGCGCGCCAATGGAGGCGATGGAGCAGATACTGGTTGGCATGGGGTTGCTCTACCTCTTCCCGGTGCTGGTATTGGCAGAGGAGCTGCTCTGGCGCGGCGTCCTCTTGTTTGGACTGCGCGACGCCGGCCTCAACACCCATTTGACCGTAGCCATCACCACACTCCTCTACGCGCTCAATCATCTTTTCGTCGCGCCGGTACCGATGTTCGAACGCTGGCTAATGGTGGGAATGGCGCTGCCAATCGGCATTATCGGCGGGTACATTGTCTTGCGCGAGCGCAATGTCTGGGCCGCAGTGTGGCTCCATGGTTTGAGCATCATCGCTATGGTGGCCGACATCTTTGTCATTCCGGCCCTGGCCCGCGGGTAACGATGAGCAGCATCGAAGGAGTCGCGCGTATTGTGTTCCGTGTCTGTTAATGGATACTTAACGGTCTGATAACAACGACTGTCCACATTTTGTGGACAGTTGTGGAAAACAGCCCAATATCTAGTTGTCGTTGCAAGATAATACCTGCTACCAGGTATCGGTCGCCCGCGCGTGCCTTTTCCACCTGATACGTTCGCAGGTCGATGGAAGCCTGCGCTAGAGCCGATCCGTATCCATGCGGTTTGTGACCGGATGGCGACGGCTGCCCGCCGACCAGTCTGGCGCGCTTGCGCGTGGCTTGCAGGCCAGATAGCGACTCTGGCGCTTCAACATAACACGCCGGCTACGGAGCGGGTTTCAGGAACAGCCATCCCTAGGGGCAAGATGGAGGGCAT
>NZ_CAKZNK010000136.1 GCF_937129525.1 uncultured Chloroflexus sp.
TCGTTCATTATGGCCGGCCTTGACGCAGCGCGCGCCGAACTGGCGAAAACCGAGGCAGCGCTGGCAGCGCTCCCCAGTGGCCCCGATCCAGCCGAAGTGGCGCGCCTGGAAGCCTTGCTGGCTGCGCATCGCGACACGGTGGCGCAATACGAGCAGATGGCTGCGCGCTACCCGGCGGGCAGTGTGCCATCGTTCATTATGGCCGGTCTTGACGCAGCGCGCGCCGAACTGGCGAAAACTGAGGCGGATCTGGCGGCGCTGATCGGCAACGCGCCGACTGCTTCCTCTCCCACACACTTCCATCCGGCTGCACCCACGCCGATTGCTACTCCGATCGTTGAAACATCACCGGTCGTTGCCCGTCTGATACTGGCAGATGGGAGTGAGATTATGCTGCCTCCAGGCAAGAGTGAGTATGTGATCGGGCGCGAGGATCCGGTGAGTAACATCTTCCCGGAAATTGACTTGACGCCATATGGCGGTGAAACGGGCGGAGTAAGTCGCCAGCATGCCAGAATTGTCTGCGTTGGCAACCAGTGGAGTATCATCGATCTCAACAGCACCAATCACACCCGCGTAAACGGCAACCGGATTGAACCACAAACGCCAACGCCAATCAGCGATGGCACAAAGTTGCAATTCGGACGACTGGTCGCAACTTTCCGCCTTGGCTAAACAGCTCGGCGAGGATAAAGCGCGCGCATTGCTTCGTCCTCGCCGGATGTCAATATTGCTGTGATTAATTCCACTGACTAAAACGCGCTTACCGGTCTATACCTCAAGCCTGCGCTTCGGTCAATTGCCTTGACGACGACTGATCGAGCTGTGGCCCTGGTTGACCACACACGGCACAAACCGGTGGATCGCCAACCGCCACAGCCCAGACCCGGCAGGCAGGGCAACGGAAACTGAGTACCCGTGGCGCCGACAGCAACTCAAGCGAAGGTTGACGCCAGGCTGCGCGCAATGAGGCGTGATCAGGAGCGCCCAGCAACAACGCCCGCTCAACGCGATCGCCGGCCAGGGTGAGATCCAACACCATTCCCGGCGTCAGCAGATGTCGCGCCGTCACGTTAACCAGGGCAGCATCGTCAATGGTAATTATCTGCTCTGGGCCACCATCCGGCCAGAGCTGCGCTGCCAGTGTAACCGTTTCACCGGCGAAGAAACCGCCAACGTTCAATATTTCGCGAATGATGACCCGCATGGGCACTACCTCTCTGCAACTCCAGGAATCTGCGCTACCACAATGCCAGCGTGACACAACGCTGTCAATCGGCGCAGACATGAGCGACTTCGCGCCGGATTCGATGATTGACCGCGTAGTAGCCGTTTCATTGCTACGGGTGCAAGAACAACCGATCAATAGCTGTAGCTAACTGGCGCAGCGTCGTCACCTCGTGCATCGCATCACACATCGGCGCATATTTATAAATATCGCTACTCAGCGAACCAGGATCGTAAACACCCCACTTCCACCGCTCTTCGGTGGCAAACCAGACGATCCGGCGCGCCCGGCGACGAATCTGCTCGAACGCTGGCAAATTGGGATCGTTGTCATTGTTCCGCGCATCTCCGAGCACAATGACAGTGGTGCGTCGGTCAACCAGATGGAGCTGATCGCGGCAAAACTCAGCCAGTGCGTTGCCGAGGTCGGTGCTGTAACTGCGGGTCGGTCGAATCTCGGTCAATACTTGAGCAATAGCCTGCTCAGGACGCGACTCGGCGAAGTAGTGCGACATGTCGTAGAGACGGTCAATGAAAGCAAATGAGCGCGTGCGGCTAACCTGATCGTGCAGAGCGTAGATCATTAGCAACATGCACGACATCACCTGCTGCGTGCTGACACTGCGATCGCAGAGGATAAGCAGTTTCGGTTTGAGATGGCGTTTGCGATGGCGAACAAGCATCGGCACGCCGCCAAAACGCTGATTGGTGCGAATAGTTGCCTTTGCGTCGAGGGTGCCGGTCTTGCCGCGACGCTGACGCAAGGCCAGCCGGGTGCGCAGGCGCGCAGCCAGTTTGCGCACCAGGGCGCGCATTTCAGGCAACAGGCTCTCATCAATCCGTTCGAGCGGCATGTCGAGCAATTCGCGTTCACCCGGTCGACCCTGACCCTGACGCGGCCCCTGTCCTTGGGCCTGCTCTTGCATCTGCTGCGCTACCTGCTGACCGATTTGTTGTTCGAGCGCAGCCAGATTCTCGCGAGCAGCCTGTTCGATAGCGCGTAAGGCTTCTTCCCGCATCCCCTGGGCACGCAACTGTTCAAGTAGTTGGCGCAACATCTGTTGCAGACGGTTCATCTGCAATTCACGCATTGCCTGGCGCGCCATCCAATCACGGTAGCGAGGATTGGTCAGATGCGGCGGTGAGATTTGACTCAGCATCGCGCGGATCTGCTGATTGCTCAGAGGCTGACCGCTAACCATGCTCTGGAAGAGCTGACCAAGCGGGCCAGGAGGCATATTGGCCAGCATCCGCTGTAGCTGCTGGAGCAATTGTCGCTGTTCTTCAGGTGAAAGCTGCCCGCCACCGGCTTGCTGCATCGCTGGTGGCGCATCTTTGCCGAAGTAAAGCGGGAAGAGTTCGTTGAAGACAGCCTGATCCTGACGCTCTTTGATCAGAGCAGTCTGAAGGGCAAGACGAAAAATATCCCGGTCAGCAATCCCGGCCTGCTCAATAGCGCGCATCGCATCTGCCGACTCGGCAACACTGATCCGCACACCAGCAGCGCGCAGCCCGGCAATGAACTCAGCAATACGTCGATCCATGGCGACTCCGCTAGTTATTTGTCCAATCGCTCCCTCGATAGCCACCCCGCGGTCGATCAGGACGATCTGGTCGGTCTGGTCGATCTGGTCGATCACCCTGTTGCAACAACCGCCGCGCCCGTTGCAAATCGCTCTCATACTTCAACAGCACATTGAGCGTGGTATCGAGAGTTGCCTTATCAAGCTGACGGGCGTTCAATTCCACCAGCGCGCGCGCCCAGTCAAGCGTCTCAGACACACTTGGATGCTTCTTGAGATCAAGCGCGCGCAGACGCTGAACGAGCGCCACTGCTTCACGGGCCAGTTTCGGCGCCAGGCCTGGCACTTTCAACTGAACAACACGCAGCTCAGCTTCCAGATCGGGATAATCGATATGGATGTACAGGCAACGCCGCTTGAGGGCCTCGCTCAGTTCACGGGTATTGTTTGAGGTGAGGATCACAGTCGGGATGTGTTTGGCTTTCAATGTCCCTAACTCGGGCACCGAAACCTGAAAATCGCTCAACACCTCAAGCAAAAACGCCTCAAACTCGGCGTCGGCGCGATCGATCTCGTCGATCAGCAGCACTACCGGTCGATCGCTGGTAATGGCGCGCAAGAGGGGACGGGGGAGCAGGAACCGCTCAGAGAAGAAGACATCTTCTTGCGAGGCAAGCCGGTCAGCCGCTTCGCGCAAACTTTGCGCATCGCCGAGCAGATCCGACAACTTGTCACGCAGCAACTGGGTGTAGAGCAACTGCTTGGCGTACTCCCACTCGTAGAGCGCTTTCGTCTCATCAAGGCCTTCATAGCACTGAAGTCGGATCAATTCGCGTCCCTGCGCTGCTGCCCATGCTTTTGCCAGTTCAGTTTTACCGACACCAGCCGGGCCTTCAGCCAGCAACGGCTTACCTAGCCGCTCGGCCAGAAAAATCGCGGTGCTGATCTCATCAGAGGCGATGTAATTCTGTCGCCCCAATAACTCACGCACATCAGCCATTGAATTGAACATGCGAGGGCCTTTCTATGGTGAACGGCTGGCGAAGCACTATCGTGCAGTCAGACACTCGTGCCTGAAGAAAAAGACAGGCATTGCTCCGTTGACGATACGGTGATTGGAATACTATCTGGTGGAAACAGGTGACGACATTCCCGGCAATCTTTATCTGCATGGTTTTTGTCCAGTGTTCCAGATACCTTCATTATAACACTGTTTAACCGCGCAGACCGGTCATTATTCCTGCGGTATACTATCCGGCATGAACAAACAGCTTCGTTTCCGCGCCATCCTGTTCGATCTTGATGGCACTCTGACCGAACCATTTACCGGAATTGCCCGCAGCGTCAATTACGCTTTGGCGCAGATCGGACACCCGCCATTGAGCGACGCCGAACTACGCGATTGGATTGGGCCGCCATTACACGCCTCGTTTGAGCGGGTGCTCGGCGATCCGGCGCTGGCCGATCAGGCGGTGGCTCATTATCGCCAGCGCTACTGGGAGATAGGGATGTTTGAGAATACGGTCTTTCCCGGCATCCCCGAACTCTTGCGTGACTTGCAAGCAGCCGGTATCCGGCTGTTTGTCGCGACATCGAAAATTCGTCCGCCGACCGAGCGCATTCTGGCCCATTTTGGCCTGCAATCCTTCTTCGAGGCGATTGCCGCAGTCGATCCGGACGACCGTGACGGCAATAAAGCGATGGTGATTGCCACGTTGCTGCCACAGCTTGGCGCTGATCGCCCCTGGACGGTGATGGTAGGGGATACAATTTACGACATCAGCGGCGCGCGGTCACATCGAATGCCGTGCATCGCCGTAACCTATGGCTACGGCGCGTATCAGGATCTCTATCTGGCGGCGCCGCTGGCACTTGCCCGATCGGTAGAAGCATTGCGAGAGCTGGTTTTGTGATCTAAATCGGCCTGCTCTCTGCCCGATCCCTCAATCGGGACGAGTTGCCACTGCTCCGGCGGCGCTATCAGGCAATCGCCAGGCGCGCCGCCGGATCGCCCAATAGCATATAGTTACGCGCATCGTTGCGCGCCATCCACAAGGTTGACAACTCACGCGGATCAGGTTGTTTCCCGAATTTGATGTTTTCCAGCTCTTCGGCCAGAGTCATCGAACGCGCCGCCTGAATAATGTTGAACTGGTCAGTTGCGCTGCCGAGCCGTTTACCAACAACCAACCGTCCAATCACATCTTCAAAGCCTTGCGTCTGACTGCGCGCGCTATCTATGCCGAAGCTGTACGTCCAGGCACGCTCGACATGACCGACGACACCGAGCGCACCGCGCAGCAGCATCTGTTGGGGCAGCCGGGCAACGAAGGTGAAGGGCGCAATGATCGGACGACCTTTATCCGGATCGAAGATAAATTCGTCTTGCTGCGGACAGCCGGCGCCATAGCAGGCAAACAGTAGCGCAACCATACCCTCTAGCGAGAGGCTGGAGGTCAAATCCTCGGCGGCAAACCAGTGCTCGCGCTTGATTCCGCCAAAACCTGTCCAATCCTGCGTCACCAGCGCTCCCTGGTGATGGATCAAGTCGCGGTCAGCCGCCGGCAAACCCAGACCGTGCGTAGCGCTAAAGAAGATAGCCGGTGGCAGGTTACTATCCTGCAAGGAGCGTTCGAGATTGCTGCGCGTGGCATCTTTTGCCAGCAATAGCCGTTTGGCAAAGCCGCGCTGTTGTGGCAAACCGCGATCGTGCCACTGAGCAAGTGGCGTCACCAGTTCCAGCGCGCTCCGCTCGGTAGACTTATCAAGATCGTGGCGGGTGCCAAAGTAGACGATTTCGCGCCGCAGACGGATCGCATCGGGTTGCCGTCGCTCGTAATCAACCAATCGTTGCGCGTAAGTGGTGTAATCGGTATAGCGGTGACGGCCTTGCTCATCGGTAAAGCAGACGCGGCCTACGCCCCAGAAGATGTCAAGTTCGTACTGGAAGTTAAAGCTGATAAAAGCTTGATCGCCTGGAGTCAGCGGGCCGGGACGAGCCGCAATCAACAGGTAAAAGGGAACACCCTGACTGGGCTTGACCGGGCCAACCATCGTGCCGTGACGCGCCAGCCAGCCATTAACTCGTTCGTTTGGGCGATGCACCAGCACCGGCGCGCGCAGTTCCCATGGCTGTTTGAGATCGGCGTAGCGTCCAGCCCATTCGGCGCAGGTCTCGCCATCACGGAATGAGACTGCCGGCAACGAGATTCCTTGCTGTTGAGCGCGATGCTCAATGAGCGGCCACAATGCCTTGATGATAGCCGCATCATCGGTTGCGCTCACCACTACTGCCCAGCGTGCCTGCGACAGATCCTCTTGATCGACATCGGCAACGACGCCAAAGTGCTTTTCCTCGGCCTCATTGCGGGTTTTATGCAACGTCTGCAACTCTTTAGAGTCTTCGCTGCGCCGGGCAAGTTCGCTGGCTGTTCTGGAATCGATACGCAGCAACGGTTCGCCACGCCGACCATCGATTCCATTCGGATAGAGTTCATCAGGATTCTGCGCTTCGGCAATGAGGATCAGGGGGCCGCTATAGCCGGCAACAACCGGCGGCGGCGGTGCCGGCGGCGATGGTGGCGCGATAGCCGGTTCCGCTGCTACCGGTTGATTGCCCGCCAATGCGCTGATCCGCGCGATCAGCGCATCGAGACGAGCGCGGATCGCCTGCGCCTCGGTCAGAATAGCGGCCAAATCGCTTGTTGCCGACGCTCCCATTGTGGGAGTTGCTTCTGCGGGCCGCTCAATAATCACACCGGTCGCCACCAGTGCCGCCAGTCCTTCGTCGAAGATCAGTTGGTACGGCACATGGCAGTAGCCAGGCCCGTCAGGATTTTCGTTCGCCCAGTCGCTGCCCCACGAGTTGCGGACGATGAAATAGCCACCGCCGGGCGCGGTCGGATCGTCACGATAGCCGAGCGCACACATTGCGTGGCCACCCAATTTTTGCTCGCCGGGCAAGGCGCGCCGCACACGCCCGATCCGGCGCACCTGGCCACTACTCGTCCAATGCTCGCCGATCATCAAACCGATCAGAACGGGCCGACCGGCAGCCAGGGCAGCCTTAATCTGATTCACATCGCGCGCCGGCAATTGCTCAACACCACTGATCCGGCGCTGTCTGGCTTCGCGAAAGGCCGCATCACTGGGCCGCTCGTGGCCAGGATTGAGCTGATCAACCGGTTCAGGCCGGTACGGCCACGTCTCTTCACGACAGACACCCAGTTCGGCGACAGCTCGTAACGCGATCAGCGGGTTAGTACCGACATCACCGGGGATGCGATCACGGTCTTTACTGATCCAGTAGATAAACTGCTCGGAGAGATCGGTCGGATCGCGACTAAGCGCCTGTACCATTGCGGCGATGGTAAACGCAACACAGGTATTGCGCGGCCCCTGACTGATCGGCGGTGGCAGAGCCAGCGGTGGCAAGACTTCAGAGGGCAAGCCAACCGGCGGACTGAACGCGGTGGCGTCTACTTCGGGCAGATCGTCGAAAATCGCGCCGGTGCCGACCGGTTCCATCGCCACATCAACGCTAAACGAGCTGGCATCAGGCACAACTTCAAGCGCCGCCATTACCATCGCCCGGACATCATCTTCGCCGCGCCCCAACACCTGCGCCAGCGCAGCCAAACCGTTCCCCAGACCAGCATTGCTTGAGCGCGCCGTTGCCACCAGCTCTTCGACGCTTGTGATCCAGTATTCAGCCAAAACGGCGCGAGTGGCGTCATCGATTGCCGACACTTCGCTCAGCGGAGTTAGGGCACGCATAGCAGCTCCTGTCTACATACGGCACAGGGTTAGAGGCAGGCGACCTGACCAAAGTGAACGCGAGCCACGGATCATCTTGACCAATACTACCGTGCGCAATAAAGGTCTACGTCGCGCCGCAAGTTTCACATGCGCGCCAGTATCCCGCGCAGCAACGCAGCAAAACGCGGTTTCGCCGCTTCGCCAGCGGCAATCACCTCTTCATGATTCGCTGGCGGACCATCGGGCAGCGCGAGATTGGTGATTAACGAAAAACCCAGCACGCGCATGCCACTATGCACGGCAACGACAATTTCCGGCGCAGTTGACATACCTACTGCATCGGCTCCTAACATCCGCACCATTCGAATCTCGGCGGCGCTCTCGAAATGAGGGCCACTCAGCATGCAGTAGACCCCTTCGCGCAAGGTAATGCCCAGATCTGAGGCAACAGCGCGCGTCAGCGACACCAGCTCATTCTCAAACACGCCCACCATTGCCGGAAAACGCGGCCCCAGCCGCTCGTCATTTGGGCCACGCAATGGATGGTGACCGGCCATACCCGGCAAGAAAATCTGATCGCTGATCCGCATAATATCGCCAACCTGCCAGTCGGCGCGCAAACCACCGGCAGCATTGGTAACGATCAGGGTATCGCAACCCAGCGCGCGCAGCACCCGCACCGGAAAAGTCACTTCCTGCATGCTATAGCCTTCGTAGAAATGGAAGCGACCGCGCATGACCGCCACCAGTTGCCCGGCCAGCAGACCGACGGCTAGCTCGCCGCGATGACCGACCACTTTCGGTTCGTGAAAACCGGGAATGTCACGGTAGGGAATGACGACCGCGTCATCCATTTCATCAGCCAGCGCGCCGAGGCCAGAACCGAGGATCAGCCCCACTCGCGGCGTGTGACGCAATCGCGGCGCGATGGCTGCGCGCGCTTGTTCGATGTCGTTATACATTTGTCACCCATCTTACCTGCAAGGAAACTCCTGTAACGGTTATCGGCATTCCGCCGGATCGCGGTCACACGACTAAATCCGGCTAAGCAGATCGCGTTTTTTCGCCTCGAACTCTTCAGGCGATAAAATCCCGCGGTCGCGCAGGCGCGCCAGCTCTTCCAGGGTGCGTTGAATATCGAGCGCGCCACCGACAGGCCGACCGGGCATGTAGCTATCGGTATCAAGATAGCCATAACCGCGGTCAAGATTGTGCTTCGCTTCGAGCAAAACGCGCTTGAACTCAAGCGGCGCCTCGATGCGATCCATCACATTTGCCCCTTCACTCCCAGAAGCGGTCAATATCTCAATCGTGCCAAAATTGAAGATACGCCCCAAAATACTCTGGCGCAGCTCAATGTCATTGATCTTTTCCAGCGACGAATCGATCACACGCTTATTAAACACGCCACGCACCTGCAATACCCGCCGGTCGGTAATCACGATCTGTTCTGAATTCCAGCGTAGAAAATCGAGAAATCCGCTAATCAGCACCATGATGCTGATCACAACACAGATCAGCAAAATGAGATTACTGATGCTGATTCCGCCAATCATAGCAGTGGGATTGTTCCGAAATGCCAGATTCGAGATGACACCGGCGGCAATCAATACGGCAATCAGTCCCAACTCGGCCAGAATGTTAACAATCAGGACAAAAATGTGTTGGCGGGCAACGTACAGAATTTGCTCGCCCCGCCCAAGCAGGCTTTCAACGTAACTCATGGCCCGCCCTCCTCTGCGGTAGGCAATTGAGTTGTCATCATTGCAAACTGAGACGATAACAGACGATCGAGAAACTCAGCCGATTTAAGATCGCGTTCGAGCAAATGGCGCAAACTGGCGCGTAGCAAAGCTGCCGCTTCCTGGCGAGTAGCCAGCGCGATGCGCAACGACTCACTGGCCGCTACCGGTTGCGCTTGTAAATAACGCAACAGGCGGAACGTTGCTTCACTCATCGGTAACGCTGATGGATCGGCGACCCGATCACGAGGGCAAAGCACACCGCCAAGTGCAGGACTATACCGATCAGCAGCAGGCGTGAGCAACTCGTCGCACACGACACATCGGTGAAGTTGAGGACGATAACCGAGCAGATGGAGGAGATGCAACTCGAAGCTGCGCAATGTCAGTTCTGGCAAGGGGCTGCGATCGAGCGACGATAAAGCCTCAACCAGTAAACGAAAAAGGGGCGGATTTTCTTCGGCCTCAACGGTAAGCCGATCGTACAACTCAGCAACATAGTAACCACACCCGAGTCGGGTCAGATCAGCGCGGAGGGCGGGAAATGTATTCACAATCTGGCTCTGAGTAACAATATCAAGCTGCCGCCCAACGGCAAGCATCATTTGGGCATGGGTAAAAAGTTCGATATGGCCGGCAAGCCGGCTTTTCATCTTGCGCGCACCTTTCGCGATAACACGCCGCTTGCCAGCAGGTGTTGCAATCAACAACAGCCGGTCGGCTTCAGCAAAATCGCTTCGACGAAGGATGACTGCTTCGCTGCGATAGACTCGCTCTCGCATGAGCCGTGATTGCCATTCCGCGCGACCGGTACTGTCCAGCGCCGCGCCTTGGTGCGGGGAAGAGTTGTTACCCGCAGGATGAGTTGAAAAGATTGACAAGCCAGCCGCCCATGATAGACGACAGACGGTACTTTTGCGCTGTCCGTATTATAGCTGTTCATAAAAGGCCGATCAAGCCGTTTCCCAAAGCGGCAGACGCCGGTGGCAAATATCGATCTCACACCCGTTTGCTGTTCGCTGCTATCAGACGGTATATCGTCAACAGCAAGCGCAACTGTGGCCTTTGGCTTCCCAGGCAGGTATATCACTTCACTGCCCCGGGGAACAAGCTGGCGGAGGAAACGATCTCGCCAATACGCGACCAGTGGATGCGAGCACCCACGTGCCAGCCGATGGCGCTCTGGTTGAGCAGTCGATCCATCGGTTGCGTCAGCTCGACCCAACGGTCTGGCTGTCAGAGAATTTTTTGCGCGGATTTCATGTACAGTCGTACTTGAATTTGACAAAAATCAGAACTATTGTACTATTCAGACAGCCTGAGTAGAAACAATCGATGGAAAAAGTCACCCCAGTATCGATCACACTGGATCGATGAGAAGCAAAAAAATATTTGAAGTGTACCATTCTATCATCAATTTTTCTCACCCAATTATCACGTTGAATTTCTCGAACTTTCCATGTACTCGTGAATGTCACTGAAGAAAAGCTACAATGATGCGCGCATGAAATTAGCTCAACAGCTCAATGAACACAACTTTCCATTCCAAAGAGACAAATATGGATATTGAACATCTCAAAAATTCTTACACTCTCAACTACGAATTTCAAGCGTTTACTGCATCAATTGCTCTCTACGGTGATTGCTTTTCATGGATGCGCGTCGCGCCAGCGGAAAGCATTCACGCCATCGTTACCGACCCACCCTATGGTGTTAAGGAATATGATAGTGAACAGTTAGCAAAGCGTTCGCGCCAGAAAGGAGGGATCTGGCGCATTCCACCGTCGTTTGACGGTCACACCCGATCGCCGGTTCCCCGGTTCACGGCACTGACACCAAAAGAGCGAGAGCGAATCTACGACTTTTTTTTCGAATGGGCAACACTGGCAATGCGCGTGTTGCGTCCAGGAGCGCGCGTTTTTCTTGCATCAAATGTATTCCTTTCTCCGGTTGTCTTCGCTGCCATCGCTCAGGCAGGTCTCGAGTTTCGCGGTCAGGTCGCGCGATTAGTGCGCACGCTGCGCGGTGGTGATCGACCAAAGAATGCCGAAGATGAGTTCCCTGATGTCTGCTCGCTGCCTCGTGGGTGTTATGAGCCATGGGGTATGTTTCGCAAGCCGCTTCCAGATGGGATGACAGTCAGTGAATGCCTGAGACAGTTTCAGACCGGTGGTTTGCGGCGAAAACCAGATGGTAATCCCTTTGAAGATGTCATCGCAAGCGAGCGAGCGCCACAGCGGGAACGCGCCATCGCCGATCACCCGAGCCTCAAACCACAATCGTTCCTCCGCCAGATCGTGTATGCCGCATTACCGCTTGGTAAGGGGGTTGTGCTTGATCCGTTTATGGGTTCCGGTTCTACCCTTGCCGCAGCCGAAGCAGTTGGTTACGCTGCTCTGGGAATTGAGCGTCATCGACCATATTACGATCTGAGTGCACAGGCTATCCCGGTTTTGTCTGCGCTCGACGTGAAAGAAAACCTGCTATCGCTTCGGCTGCTGTAAATCCTGGTACATCCAGTTGTCCAGCATTTTCTGGCGACCGCTCCGAGTCACGCTGGCAGTAAATGGTGCGACGGCTTGTCTCTGAACGTCCGGCAAACGCCCAATCACTCTGATCGAGTCTGGCTGCGTACACACCTTTGCAACGGAAGGGACTGAACGGTATGCCGCTGGCGATACTATTTGAAGAATGACTATCAACGTGAAACACCATGAGCCAGCTCGATTCCGGGTTGTGTCCTTGCCATCCCCTAGCATACCTTGAAGCTTTCACCTCAATTCCTTCTGACCCATGCTGCACTGCATCACCATCAAATTTTCCTTTGGGAATAAGATCCGGATGACCATTATGGTAACGGTTTTTGACCAGAGAGTCAGAATATTCAGGAACTCTCATGGCGATATACTCACCCACGATACCGCTAAAGGTAGCGGGTATCAGCAGGCTTTCAAATGACGGAATTCCTTTTGAGCAGAGTTGTTGATTGATGAAACCGAGAAATTCAATGAAATCCTCCATTGCCTTCCGCGCGTGCTCAACCGTTAAACCACAGGACAGAGTACAGCGTTGATTAAAACAATCCAGTTTGACCTGCGCAGGCATATATTGCCGGCATTCATCAGTATTGCTCATAGTTCCCGCCGATTGCCTAAGGAACGTGCTCATTTTCACCAGGATTTATGCTACAACAGTGTTGCGATCAACGCCAACCAGAGCGCTACCTGTCTTACCCTATCTGCTTCATTGCTCAATCGACACAATCTCGGTGAATTGTCTTGATCCATCCCGACAGCGATCAATCGAGTGACGCGCAGGATTCCGCCAGCCGCCTTCCATTCGCGCTCACAGATACAATGGCGCCGGGATGGTTGTCAATCATCGCATCTTCCGCAAGTTTTGCGGTGATGCGCGTTTTGTTTGATGAAAGCAGATTGCCTCACATCAGCTCGCGCGCCAGATGGGATGTCAGCTCCTCACTATTTCTGCGCTACAATATCATTTCAGTGCGCTGCGCTCCGGGGTCTTTGCGCGGCGCGGTATCGATTGTGGTTGTTGAATGTATCTGAAACGGCTGGAAATTCAGGGCTTTAAGACGTTTGCCTCACGCACCGTCTTCGAGTTTCAACCAGGCATTACCGCCGTGGTTGGCCCCAACGGTAGCGGCAAATCGAATCTGGCCGACGCTGTGCGCTGGGTGCTCGGCGAGCAAAGTCTGACCACACTCCGGTGCAAGCAGGCCAGCGAACTCCTGTTTGCCGGCGGCGGTCGGCGACCACCGGCAGGCCTGGCCGAGGTGGCGCTGACGATTGACAATAGTGATCGCCTGATCCCGCTCGATTTCGATGAGGTAACGATTACGCGGCGGGTCACGCGCTCAGGCGAGCATGAGTACTCTATCAATCGCGCGCGGGTGCGGTTGCGTGATGTGCTGGCTGCGGTCGAACCGCTCGGCGGGTCGTATACGATCATCAATCAAGGATTGGTTGATGCCGCCTTGACCTTGCGCCCTGCCGAGCGTCGGCGGTTGTTTGAAGACGCGGCTGAGATTGGCGGTTTTGCGTTGCGGAAAGCAGAAGCGCTGCGGCGACTGCGCGAGAGCGAGGCCAATCTGCAACGGGTAGCCGATCTGCTGGCCGAACTCGAACCGCGCCTGCGCGCGCTGCGCCGACAAGCCGGACAGACCCGTCAATACCGCGAGTGGCAGGCCGAATTGCAGACGCTGCTGGCTCACTGGCATTTCGCCCAGTGGCGCGAAGCCGAGGAGCAAGCCCAGCAGGCGCAAATCCAGGCGCAGCAGGCCGATGATGAACTGGCTCGCCGACGGGCGAATCAGGCGGCGCTGGCTGCTGCCGTGCAGGCAAGCCGCAATGCATTGCGCGCCCGGCGTGAGGCTTTGGGTGAGTTTCATCATCAAGCTGCAACGCTTCACCATCAGGCTGAGACGTTGCAGCGCGATCTGGCGGTCGAGCGCGAGCGGCTGGCAGCGGCTGCGCGGCAAATTGACGAGCTGGAACGGCAAATGACTGCGCTGGCCGAGCAGCAGCGCGCGGCAGAACAAGAGCGCGATCGCGTGGCCGACGAACTGGCACGCCTTGCCCGGGAAGTCGCCGCGTTGCAGCACGATCTGGCTCAGGCTGAACGCGAACGGCATGCTGATGAACAGCGTCGCGCCGGGTTAGCCGCCGATCTACGGACGGCACAAGAGCGAGCGTTACAGGCTGCTCGCGCCGAAGCTGCCACGACGAGTCGGGCTGAACAGATTGTGGCTCAGCAAACCCGCTTGCGCACCGAGATCGAACGACTGGCGGAGACGCTGGCCCAGGCTGCCAGTACAACTGCCGGCGCGCAAGCGGCGCTGGCCGAAGCGCAGGCAGCGCTCGCTACCGCCGAACAGGAGTATCAAACGCTGAGCGCGGCAACGCGCGCCGCCCGCCAGGAACTTGACCGGCTACGAGCTGCGCGCGCCGCTGCCGACGAAGAGCGCGCCGCCTGTCGCCATACGCTGGCAGAGCGCGAAGCTCGCCTGGAAGCGCTTAGTCGGCTCGCTCGTTCTCACACCGGCGCTTTTGCCGGCGTGAAAGCTGCGCTCGAATGGGCAGAACGCAACGGTCGCGCCGGATTTATGCTCGTCCAGCAACTCATCCGTGTGCCAGCCGAGCTGGAAACGGCGATTGAAGTGGCGCTCGGCGCGCGATTGCAGCATATCGTGGTTGAACAGTGGCGAGATGCCGAAGATGCGATTGCCGAGCTGCGTCGTTCTGGGGTTGGTCGGGCCACATTTTTGCCGCTCGATACCCTGCGCCGACCGGGCGAGTCGCGCCGTCCTGCCTTTTCGGCGCAGGTGATCGGCGTGGCTGCCGACTTGATCGAGTACGATCCGCGCTATGCCGTAGTTGTCGAACAGTTGCTTGGCCGTGTGCTAGTCGTAGCCGATCTCGCTGCGGCTCGCGCCGAGTTGCGTCACCTGCCGTCAGGCTGGACGATTGTGACACTGGCGGGTGAGCAGGTGCACAGCGGTGGCGCCGTAACCGGTGGCGCGCCAACGCGCGAAAGCGGTGCGTTACGCCGCGAGCGCGAACTACGCGAGTTACCCGAACAGGTAGCCACAGCGCGCGCTGCCCTGGCCGCCATTGACCAGAAGCGAGCCACCATCGACAGTGAGATACAGGCGGCCACGACACGCCTGCGCAGCGCCGAACAGGCCGAGCGGGAAGCGCAGCGGCGACGCGAGACAGCCCGCAACGCGCTGGAACAGGCCCAACGTCGCGCCCGCCAGGTCGAACAAGAGCAGCAATGGGTGGTCACTCAGCAAGAGCGGCTAGAGCAAGAACTGCGCGCGCTTGACGAGCAGATGGCAGCGTTGCACACCCGTCAGGCTCAGTTGCGTGATGAACGCGCCGCTGCCGAGTCGGCGCTCGCTGCCTTGCGTGAACAGCAAGAGCAGCAAGCCCATGCCGACCGCGCCATTCAGGAACGCCTGACCAATCTGCGCGCAACCATGGCTGCTGCTGAAAGTCAGCAACGAATGCTTACCGATCTACGTGCCGGTCATGAGCGAACGCTGGCCAGCCTTGCCCACCGACAACGCGAATTGGAAACCACGCTGGAACGTCTGCGCGTTGACCGCGCTCAGCGTGAAGCGGCCTACACCACAGCGCTGGCCCGTCAACAAGAGGTGTTGTCCGAATTGAACAACCTGCGCGTGCAGATCGAGCCGATCGAAGCAGAATTGCGCGCAGCCGAGAGCGAATTGGCGCAACTGGAAGCGGCTGAGTCGCAGGCTACCGCCGATCTACTGGCAGCCGAAGCCGAATATAGCCGCCTTGCTCGCGAAGCCCAACGCGCCACCGACCGGCTGGAGACGCTCTTTGAGCGGGCCGTCGCCGATGGGGTAGATGTCACCGCAACGCCACCTGCCGGCGATAGCCCACCACTGGCAGAACTGCCAGCAGCCATTGAAGCGCTGCGCGCCCGCATCGCTCGCCTCGGCGCAATCAACCCACTGGCGCTGGAAGAGTACGAAGAAGCCGCCAATCGGCATGCCTTCCTTACCAATCAGGCGAGTGATCTGCGCGCTGCCAGCGCGACCCTCCACCATCTGATCGATGAGCTTGATAGCGCGATGAACGACCGCTTCCAGCAGACTTTTCAGGCCGTCGCCGCCGAATTTAGCGCCACCTTTCAGGAGCTGTTTGGCGGCGGCAATGCCCGGCTTGAACTGGTTGAAACCGATGGCGACAGCGAAGACAGGAACGGCAAAAACTCGATGCCGGGGGTCGAAATCATCGCCCGCCCGCCCGGCAAACGTCCGCAGAACATCGCTCTGCTCTCAGGCGGGGAACGCACGCTCACCGCTGTGGCGTTGTTGTTCGCAATACTGAAGGTGAATCCCAGTCCGTTCTGCATTCTGGATGAGACGGATGCCGCGCTTGATGAGAGCAACATTGGCCGCTTCCGCGAGATGTTGCGCCGCCTCACCGACCGGACCCAGTTTATCGTGATCACGCACAACCGTGGTACGATTGAGGTAGCCGACACGTTGTACGGCGTAAGTATGGGTGACGATGGCGCATCACGCATTGTCTCTCTGCGCGTCGAAGAATACGTGGAGACAGAGTCATGATTCAGCCTTCCGAACTGGTCGATCTCTTGAGTGGACGGATCGGTTCGTTGACGGTCGCGCCAGATGGATCCATCCGGATTGACGATCCACCGCCGGGCGCGATTCTGCCAGGTAGCTTCAATCCGCTGCACAAGGGCCATCTGGGTATGCAGCAGGCGGTCGTGGTGATGACCGGACAGCCGGTGCATTTCGAGCTGACGGTGCGCAATGCTGACAAAGGCGAGCTATCGCTGGCCGAAATCGAGCGCCGGGTAGCGCAATTCCGCCATCGCCATCACGTCATCTTATCCGCTGCCCCCCTCTTCGTGCAGAAGGCGCGGCTCTATCCGGGCCGCGCTTTTGTGTTAGGCTACGACACCGCCTTGCGGCTGGTCACGCCACGCTACTACGGTAGCGCTGAAGCAATGGCTGCCGCCTTCGCAGCGATTGCCGCTGCCAATTGCCGCTTTTTTGTCGCCGGTCGACAGACCGACGGCCAGTTTCACACGCTCGCGGATCTGCATCTGCCGACTGGTTACGAACAACTCTTCACCGCCATTCCCGAACACCTCTTTCGCTGTGACATCTCTTCAACCGCATTGCGCGCGGCTCAGGGAGAAAAATCCGGCAGAGACGGGTAACATGTGCTACAGTAACATACGCCAGATGGTCGAAACCTACCACCAGCCATGGAGTTGCCATGAACCGGCCCTCAGTGCGTGAAATGCGGGAAGCGCTCGAAGTGCAGACTCTCTCGCCCTTTGCCGCTAAAAGTGCCGACGCTGTGCGCGACCGACCCGAACCTCCGTGCCCGATTCGCACTGCCTACCAGCGCGACCGCGATCGTATTCTGCACTCGAAACCGTTTCGCCGCCTGAAACACAAAACGCAAGTCTTCATTGCTCCGCTAGGTGATCACTATCGAACCCGCCTGACTCACACCCTCGAAGTGACTCAGGTTGCGCGCACCGTCGCCCGCGCCCTGCGGCTAAACGAAGATCTCACCGAGGCCATCGGCCTTGGTCATGACATCGGCCATGCTCCCTTTGGTCACGCCGGCGAAACTGCGCTCAGCCGAATCTGCCCCGGACACTTCCGCCACAACGAGCAATCGCGTCGAATCGTTGAAGTGCTCGAACAGGGCGGCGAAGGTCTCAATCTTACCTACGCTGTGCGCGAAGGCATTCACTTGCATTCGAAGGGCCGGCGTGACATTAGCGCCAAAGCCTGGGGCATCGCCAGCACTCTTGAAGGTCAAATCATTAAATTGTGCGACAGTATCGCTTATATCAACCACGACATCGATGATGCCATTCGCGCCGGCATCCTCCGACCGGAAGATTTACCGGCAGACTGTATTGAGCTGCTCGGCGATACCCACAGTAAACGACTATCTACAATGGTCAGCGATCTCATTTACAATAACTGGTGGGCAACCGGTGAAGGCACCCCACCTGATCCGCCTCACCTCGCAATGAGTCCGACAATCCTGTCTGCCACCAACAAACTGCGAGATTTCCTCTTCCAGACGGTGTACCACCGACCGGCAGTCAAGGCAGAGGATGAGAAGGTACGTTTCATCATTGAAACGCTCTACAACCATTTCATCCGCCACCCTGAAGCGATTCCACGTGATCTGATGGCAATCGTCGAGCGGCGCGGCGAACCGATCGAGCAGGCAGCAGTTGACTATATCGCCGGCATGACTGACCGCTATGCACTAGCAGTATTCGAACGCATTTTTGTGCCCCGGATGTGGATGGGGTAACGGAGCAAAGCAGCGGATCACTCCTGGCAACACACCGCATAACTTTATTAGAGGTAGTTGATCAGGTCAGATTATGAGCGTGATCGACGAGATCAAAGCCAGCATCGATATCGTTGACCTCATCAACTCGATGGGGGTTGGTCTGCGGCGTAGTGGACGCAGCTTTGTCGGCTTCTGCCCGTTTCACCCTAACAGTCGCACGCCGGCATTTTACGTCTACCCCGACACCCAAAGCTTCTACTGCTTCGGTTGCCACGCTGCCGGCACCGTCTTCGATTTTGTGATGCGCAAGCAGGGGCTTGATTTCAAGGAAGCGTTAGAGCTGCTGGCCGAGCGGGCCGGCATTCGGCTGGAACCGAAAAATGACGCTCAACGCCAGGAAGATGCCCGGCGGGCGCGTCTGCTTGAGATCAATGGCGTCGCAGCTCGCTACTTCAACTACGTCTTGCTCAACCTTAGCCGCGGCGCGCCAGGCCGCGACTACGTTACCAAACGTGGGATCAATCAGGAATCGATTGATGCCTTCCAGCTCGGCTATAGCCTCGACGACTGGCGCCATCTATTCAATTATCTGCACGAGAAAAAGGGTTACAGCGTCGAAGACATTATCACAGCCGGACTCGCCATCCCCGGCGAGCGCGGGCCATATGACCGTTTTCGCGACCGGATTATCTTTCCCATTCGCAACGCGCGCGGCGAGGTGATCGGGTTTGGCGGGAGAGCGTTAGGTGATGCGCAGCCGAAATATCTCAACACTCCGGAAACGCCGCTCTTCAAAAAGGGCGAAATCCTGTACGGTCTGGATCTAGCCCGCGATGCCATCCGCACCGGGAACTGCGCTGTCGTGGTCGAGGGCTATATTGACGTGATCACCGCGCATCAACACGGCTTCCGCAACGTGATCGCCCCCCTGGGTACGGCGCTGAGTAAAGCGCATATCAATCAGCTCAAACGCCTGACCGACACCGTCTATCTGGCGCTCGATGCCGATGCTGCCGGCCAGAAGGCAACCCTGCGCGGCCTCGAAACCATTCGCTCCACCGCCGAAGAAGAGGGGGAAGGGCGCATCGTAACGACTGCGCAAGGCATTGTGCGGCTGGAAAACGATGTCACGATCCGGATAATCCGGCTGCCAGAGGGACGCGACCCCGATGAGGTGATTGCCACCGATCCCAGACTCTGGCAACAGTTGGTCGAACAGGCGGCGCCGGTGATGGATTTTTATCTCGAAGCGTATACTGCTGGCCTTGACCTGCGCGATCCGATCCAACAGCGGCAGGCGCTTGAGCGCATCATCCCGCTGCTGAGTGAACTTGACGGCGCGGCACAGCGCGTCTACGTGGCGCGCGTCGAACAGCTTACCGGCGTGCGCAGCGAGTTGATCGTCGATTTACTGCGCGCGCGCTTGCAACCGCCGCGACGACACGAACGAACGCGCCGTAGTGGCGGCGCCCCGCCACCGCCTGAACCGGTTGCTGCGCAGGTTACCACCGCGCCGCCCGATGAATGGCGCCGCAAGATTGAAGCCTACCTGCTAGCGCTGGCCTTGCGCTACCCGAGCGTCAATGTGGCGATAGAGAAGCTGCTGGAAGAGTACAATGCGCGGCGGCGCGAAGCGGGCGCACTGTTTGGGGCCGGCCTGGAAGACCTGCTTGAAGAACCACTCCATCAGGCGATCTGGCGCGCGTATCTCGCCACGCCGCTCGAACTGCGCCCGACCGACGCCGAGAGCCTGGCCGAATGGGTTGAAAGGCTTGGCGAACCACTGACCGGCGCGGCCAAAGCGTTGATCGACGTGCTGACTCGCCGTCCCGACGATGTTCGTTACCGCCATGAAGCCGAACAGTGCGCCCGCCTCTTGCGGAAAGCGCAGGTCATGGCGCGGATTCGGCGCTACAACGAATACTTGCGCGATCTCACCAACGAAGAAGAGATTCAACGCATCCTGCATCATATCCGCGAACTGAGCATCTACGCCGAGCAGATCACGCAACCGCGCCGGTCGAGCACCTTCCCCGATCTGCGCGATCTCCTGGGGCAAACATAAACACCCCCGCTCGCGCGCAGGCAGAGTGGGGGCAAGAGAAGCTTGCGTTATAGCGAAACGCTATTGCGCTGTCGGATTGGCCGGCGTCTTGGGATCGTTGACCGCCACTTCCAGCGGCAAGTTGAGCGGATTTTCTGCCTGAAGTTTGATGTCTTCGGGATCGATACCGGGGGCAGCGCCACCAAATGTGGTATCGGCGTTCAAGATCTTCTGTTGCTTCATTGCCGCAATCTGCTCTGGCGTCAGCACACGCGACTCATCGAAACCGAGATCGATCTCAAGCTGAGCGCCACGCATGTGGATCCGACCCAGGTCGTAGAAGCGGCGGGTAACCGTCGTCTTCATAAAGGCGCGCAGACAGCCCAACATGTAGCGCCGCTTGAACGGATCCTTGATAAACGGATACTCCAGGAAGGCCTTGCGCATATAGAAGCGGGCATAGTTGCGCAACACACCCTTGAGCACATCTTCGCGATCCATCTGCTCCGGCTTCATGATCGGGGTCACGAAGTTGTACTTGGCATAGTCGCGCACCTCGACCTTATCGCCCAACTCCTCGAACAGCTCGGCAAATGGCCACGGCGTGTACATATTCCAGTTGGCCATATCCGGTTTCCAATCGAGCACGTAGCGATAGGTCTCTTCGATTGTCTCTGGCGTCTCGTTCTCCATGCCCATGATAAACTGGGCCTCGGCCACCATACCGTGCTTCTTGATCAGCTCAATCGCGCGCTTATTCTGCTCGATGGTAGTCTGCTTGCGGAAGCGATCGAGATTCATCTGCGCCGCGGCCTCGGTACCGAGCGAGATATGCACCAGACCGGCGGCGCGCCAGAGCGGTAATTGCGCTTCGTCGCGCAGAATGTCGGTCACGCGCGTGTTGATCCCCCAATACACCGGCAGCTTGCGCCGGATCAACTCTTCGCAGAGAGCAGTAAACTTCTTGCGGTTGATGGTTGGCTCTTCGTCGGCCAGAATAAAGAAGCCAACCTTGTAATCACGCACCAGCGTCTCGATCTCATCGACAAACTTCTGTGGGCTGCGGGCACGGTAGCGGCGCCAGAACTTCCACTGCGAGCAGAAGCGGCAGGTAAAAGGACAACCACGCGCAAAATTGGGCACAGCCACCCGAACGTTAAGCGGAACGTAGATATACCGCTTCCAGTCGTAGAGACTCCAATCCGGGGTGAGTTTATCGAGATCGGCGATTGGGTCGCGGGCAGGGGTTGCCACAACCTTGCCGTCTTCAAGATAGGCAATACCCTTAATCTTCGCTCGATCGCGCTGGTCGCTGCCGGCTTCAATCGCCTGCATCAGCTCAACAATAATCTCTTCGCCCTCGCCGCGCACGATATAGTCGATCCAGGGCGCTTCGGTCAAGACCTGACCGTACATAAAGGTCGGATGGATGCCGCCAAGGATCAGGCGCGCATTGGGCAATTCTTCGCGCGCGATCTGTAATGTCTCTTGCGCCTTGTAGATCATCGGCGTGATCGCCGTGGCCATCACTACGTCAGGCCGATTGTGGCGCAGAATCAACCGCAATTGCTCATTGGGCAGATCCTCCGTCATCGCATCGACGAAGCGCAGGTTGTTGAACCCTGCGGTGCGCAATGCGCCGCCGATATAGGCAACCCAGCTCGGCGGCCAGTTTCCAGCAATTTCAGCCCCACCGGCATGGTAGTTCGGCTGGATCATCATGATCCGCATGCGTGGCCTCTCTTCCTTTCTGACGACCAACTCTGAACTACAACAACGCAAAACAGGAACGAACAAACCTTCGGTCAACCGGCTAACGTGACGGCAAATGTGCAGCGTGGCGCACCCGTTGCCCGGCATGTCACTTCGCGTACCCGAATCCGATCGCTCACCACACGTCGTAACAAACCCTCAAACGCCGCCCGATAGTAACTACAGACCGGCTCAGCAGAGCGAACGCCGCGCGCCTCGACACTGTTAGCCAGTGTTAATTGCCATTGCGGTCGCAGGGAGTACCCAAACTGCCCACTACCGGCAAATGTCCAGGCGTGCTTTGCGATAGCAGGAAGAAAGAGACGTAGCGCCAATCCGACCGGCAGACGCGGCAACAAGAGCCTTATCGGCGCCGGCACCCGGTTGGTAGCGACGTAAGCTGCGGTCAGTTCGCCTGATCGGTCGAGTGCGCGCATTGCAGCCTCCATGCCCAACCATTCACGCACATCGTTGATCATCGCGCCAAACTCGCTCTCGGCGAGCATATGGTCGGGCATCGTTTCGAGCAGATGACCCCGCCCCGTGCGACGCAGCCACGCCGCCACCATCTCGGCGCCGTACTGTTCACGAAGGGCAGCCACGGTCTGGATGATCGAATTTGGCCCGATACGAGCTACTTCTGCAACCTGCGCTACATCTTGCATGGCACGCTTCAACAACATTGTTTGAAATGTCAACGTATGCATTAAATGTAACATCTTTGACCGCGAGCGCCGGTTGTAAGTTGTTCACTCAGAGTAAAAACCGGGTAAACAAAGGTTTGCAGAAGATGGAAAAGTTGTTGACAAAGAATGCGGTATACTGTATCTAAAGAGGGTTATCCGCAAGGAGGTGCTATGGCGCGACCGATTATCCCCCTGACCGACAAATGGCGGCAGGAGTTCATTCGACCGCGCGGCCCATCCAATGTGCCGCCGGTTGGCAGCGAAGCCCCCGACTTCACGCTTCCCTATGCGCAATTTCTCAGTGGCCCGCCCGAGGATCGGGTGGAATACGGGCGCACAATCACGCTTAGCTCCCTCCGGGGGCGACCGGTAGTGTTGAATCTTACCCGGATCGTGAGCGATCGTTTCTTCTGACCGCATTGCGCGCCGCAACTGGATGCGTTGCGGGAGCAATATGATGCATTCGCACAGCGCAATGCCCATTTACTGGTAGTCAGCAGCACTGACCTCGAGATGACCAGCTTCGTCGCCGAAGTGCTGCGCGCGCCGTACCCAATCTTGAGCGACCCAGAGTGGGGAGTATTCTATCGCTATGGAGTCGGTTCGGCCATGGGTGTACCGCTACCCGGCGTGTTCGTGATCGACACACAGGGTATTATTCGCTGGAGCTGGGTTGCGCCGCTCTCGGTCATTTTCTCGCCGCCGCGTCCGCCAGAGCTGGCAGCAGTCTTGGATAGCATCGCCGAATAGTGAAGGGCACTGTGGATACATTCACATCAACATTTCCGCCGTCGGTCACAGTATGCATCGAACACTGCTCGGCCTCTGGCAGATGAGTCGACCGTTGATCCTGCCCAGCGGCGCGCTGGCGTACTTCGTGGGCACTGCGATTGCCGCTCACAACCAGCCGCCGCTGGCCTGGGAACAACAGGCTGCCGGGTTAACCCTCACGATGCTCGCCAACCTGGCTGCGCACTACGCCGATGAGTATGCCGATGCCGACACCGATGCGCTGGCCTGTCACACCGGTATTTCGGGCGGCAGCGGAGCCATCGCTGCCGGTTTAGCCAGCCGTCAACTGGCCCTACAGGCGGCGCTGGTCGTGAGTGGATTAACCGTTGTCGGCGGCCTGTGGGCCGTAGCCAGTGGCCTGTTACCGCCGGCAGCCGGTGTCATTTTGCTGATCGGTCTGGCGGGAGGATGGGCCTATTCAATGCCGCCGCTCGCGCTCGAGCGACGAGGCTGGGGTGAGATCACCAATGCGCTGCTCGGCGGCCTCTTCATGCCGCTGATGGCCTATGCTTCCTCGCGGGGCACACCACCGCTCACAGTCTATCTCCAGCTCCTGCCGATTGTGGCTGCGGCAATGACCTGCATCATCGGCGTGCATTGGCCGGATCGAGTCGCCGATGGCCTGGTAGGCAAACGCACACTCTCCGTCATCCTGGGGCAGCGCGTTCGATGGATCTGGTGGGGCTGGATCGCGCTGGCCTACCTGTTGCCATGGATCTTGCCGATGGCGATTCCACCAACCGTTGCCTGGGCAACGTTGCTCACCTTACCGCTCGGAATCTTTGTCGCTGCGCGCGCCACTCGCGCGGAATCGGCCTGGCCGGGAGGCCTGTTGATGAGTGGGTTGATGCTGGCGCACATTATCGCCTATAGCGCAGGTGAATCGCTGCTTCAGGTCGTCTGGAGATAATGGACGCCAAAAACTGCAGGTTTGACTTCCCGCACATTTGTTTGTATACTCAAGTCAGCGAACTCCACTCTAAACATAAATGCCCGGCAAAGGAGGTACGGCTTTGGCATCTCAGCTTACGCTCAATTTAGAATTGCCCGACTCTCCATTGATGACATCCAACGTTTCATCCACATCTGCTCCTTCAGTCATCTTTCGTGACTCGGCGTTCGAACAAAACAAACAAGACGCCATTCATCGCTGGATCCCCTGGATTGCCGGTTTTTCAGCCAGGTTTGTTGCCGATATATTAGACTATTATCTCCCCAACGCCAGTCACACTGTTCGTGTCCTCGATCCATTTGCAGGTGTTGGCACAACACTGGTAGAAAGTCTTCGAAGAGGGTACCATAGCATTGGTTTTGAAGTGAATCCCTTTGCCGCTCTTGCTTCGCGCGTCAAATCATCTGCCTTTACGATTGACCCCCAAGAATTTTGGAATACCATCTCTGTATTCGAAAACGAAGCGAGGCAACGCACCAGTGCTCTTGATCGGGCTTTTGCGCATGGTGACGATCCAGCGCACTGTCTTCCAGAACCAACGTCACGCCCACCCATGAACTTTCGCTCTCGAGTGCCATTTTTCAGTCCGACGGTTGAGCGAAAGATACTGCACTGTCTTGATATTGTGCGTGAAATTCCTCAAACTCAGATACGAGAAATTGCGCTACTGGCCATTGGCTCCATTCTCGTGCAGGTATCTAACTATTCTTACGAGCCTAGCCTTACCTCGCGCATGGCCGCCGGCAAAGAAAATATTTTGAACGCAGATGTCGTTGGTATGGTATCCGCAAAACTTCGCGCAATGCATGATGATATTGTCATCTACCGAAGCGAGATGGAGAAATTTACGCCATACCCAACTGTGGAAGTGTTTAACAGAAGCTCACTTCACGTACAGCACATACTTCCTGCCGAACACGTAGATATTGTTATCACTTCGCCGCCATATCTGAACAATTATCACTATATCCGCAACACAAGGCCACACTTGTTTTGGCTTAATCTCGTGAGCGATTCAGCCGATCTACGAACAATAGAGCAGGCAAACTTCGGGAAATATTGGCAGACAGTCCGCGACAGTCAACCGGCGCAGCTTACATTTCGATTGCCTGCGCTCGAAGAGGTCATTGACGCTATCGCTGCCAGGAATCCAGAAAAAGGCATTTACGGTGGGAGAGGTTGGGCGAATTATGCGATAACGTACTTTAATGACTGCTATCAAATGGGTAGAAATTTACAGTATGTGCTTAAGCCTCAAGCTGTCGCAGTATTTGTTCTTGGCAATTCAATTATGCAAGGAATTGAAATTCCAACAGATCAATTTTTCGCTGAAATTGGACAGTTGTGCGGGTTACAACGAGAAGCCATTCACGTTTTGCGGGCGAAGCGGGTTGGCAACAGCATTATCAATTCGTCAGTGCGCAATGGACAAACAACAGGAGTCACGCTATACGAAACGGCAGTGGTTTTGCGAAAACCATAGTCAGTTCTGAAATTCGTATGCAGCCGTTTAATCCTTTAGACAAGAAAAACCTGGCAACAATTGTGGCAAAGCAGTTATTAGAGCAGCCGCTTGAACGTTTGCCCCCAGTTCGATTTGAAGGTGCAGGAGTATACGCAATTATTATACGAGCAAGAACAAACCATACCATCTATACCAGCCGCTAGCGCTCAAAGACTTCTCCGATAAGAATGCGAAACCTGTCTATGTCGGCAAAGCAATGCCGCCAGGCGCCAGAATTGGTGGCTTTGGGCTGAATACTTCTCCCGGTCCAGTTTTGTATAATCGACTCCGTGAGCATGCAACATCGATATCAACAAGTAGACAACCTCAGTCTCGATGACTTTTGGCGCCGATACCTGGTCGTTGACGATATCTGGATCGCTCTGGCTGAGAATATGCTCATCGAGATGTTTGCGCCGGTATGGAATACAACCATTATTGGATTTGGCAGTCACGCTCCTGGCAAAGGCCGACACAACCAGAAACGTTCCGCGTGGGATACCCTTCATCCGGGAAGACCATGGGCGGCTGGTTTGCCACCCAATGCGCAAAGCGAAGATGAGATTATCGCTATGGCGCGGAACGTCATTCATCAGCAGCAAGCGGAGTAAGGTTGTCAAGAATTGGATGGAAATAGCTCTTTCCCATCACCCTTCAAATAACATTTAGCACTTTCTCGTTCATAGCGTTGAATGAGCAGGTATGTGTCAATCCTATATCAGCCTTTGAACGTGTTAATAATTCCAAATCCCTACGCTAAACGTAGCTAACAGCAGGATATGTGAATACCTTAGTCGTAACAATTCTAAAAATTCTGGCCGTTGTTGGTTTTGGTTATGCCTTGCTCTGCCTGTTTATATACGCAGTGCAGGAACGCCTGATCTTCGTCCCGCATATCGATCCACCCGGCGCGGCCTACGATACCCGATCTGCCGCCGAAGACATCTGGCTGCCGGTTGAAAACGCAACCCTGCATGCGCTCTGGTTTCGGTACCCCGATCCACGCGGCATTATCCTCTACTTTCATGGCAATGGCGGCACGCTTCGGAGCTGGGTAGCCGTTGCCCCTGATCTGGTTGAGCGCGGCTACGATCTGCTACTGGTTGATTATCGCGGGTATGGCAGAAGCACCGGGCAGATCAGCGGCGAGGATCAGCTTCATGCCGATATGACTGCCGTCTACGATTGGGCGGTTGCGCGTTACCCCGAAACGCAGATCGTACTTTACGGTCGATCGCTGGGCAGCAGCTTCGCTACCCGGCTGGCAGCAACCCGCAATCCCGGCTTACTCATTCTGGAAAGCCCGTTTTACAGCCTGGAAGCATTGGCCCGCCGCCAGTTTCCCTGGGCACCTTCGTTTCTACTCAAATATCCGTTGCGCACGCACGAATGGATCGGGCAGGTGCGCTGTCCGATTGTGATCATCCACGGCACCGACGATACAGTTGTGCCCTTCACCCACAGCGAACAACTGGCCAATCTGGTCACAGCGCCACTCCGGTTTCACCGGATTGAAGGTGGCGGACACAACAATCTGGCCACGTTCGCCGCCTATCACGCTGCGATTGACGCCGCGTTGACACAATGATACAGGTTAGACAATCAACACCTGAGCGGCCAACGCCAGCGCAAACTGGCCTTCAGATTGCAACTGCCGCAACCTCTCACGCCACACTACGCGCATTCACTAACTACCAGGTCATGCAACCCACCCATTCCGGTAAAGACAAAAAACCTTGCCGGAGTGACCGGCAAGGCACTGGCAAACTGGAGCGGGCGACCGGACTCGAACCGGCGACATTCTGCTTGGAAGGCAGATGCTCTACCTGCTGAGCTACGCCCGCTTCCCCTTTACTTTAGCACAATCCTGGCGCTTGCGCAACTCTGCTCAGTCCGCGCGTCACTGCGCGCCATCGTAACACGACAGCGAAACACAAACACCGCCAACCAGAAGCGCAAGCCCGCGCGCGAATTGCTCATTGCCCAGATCGATGCTCAATCAGCGCTGTGGCCTGGGCGAGCGAGCGGTATTGCTGAAAAACTTCCTCTCTCCATTTAAATGGATCAGGCGGCGATTCTAACTTCTGCGCCTTGCGATCAATTAGTTCGAACACCTGGTCGATATGCGCCAGCTCATCGGCGAGAGAGCGAAAAAACGCCTGCTCAGATCGGTCTGCCATCGCCATCACCAGCTCCAGACGCAACGCGAACTCGATCATCAACACCCGCGGCGCATCGCCGGACAGCGCATCAAGCAGGCGACGTCGTTCCTGAGATCGCATCCAATCCCTAATCACAGGGATCGACCACGAATCACGAGGCTCGAACTGTTCAATATTTGTCATCCACTCGCGCCGCAATGTTATCCGCAACTGACGTAACTCCTGGCGCAAACTCCACAACTTCTGCTTCTGCCACTCGCCAATCGGCGCCGAACACAACTCACGCGCCGCATAGAAGATACGTTCAAGCGTGGCCCACTGATCGACTGCGCGCATCTTCACCAGCCAATCAATCTTGCGATCAAGCTGCTCCAGCCGGTTTACCAGGTCGATATTGGAAATGATATGCGCTATCGCAACCACAGTTGGCACAATGACCGCCAGTTTAGGAAACAGCGCCGGCGCTATGCGCGCAATCTCATAAATTTTTCCGTCAAGACCAACCAGCACCGGCCACTGACCGTTCATAATTTTTAAACTACCACTGTTAAGCAATCTTTGCCCCTCTGGCGAGAAGATAACAGTATACGCATTGCGTTCAACCATGATCTTCTGGACAACGATTATTCCAACAT
>NZ_CAKZNK010000137.1 GCF_937129525.1 uncultured Chloroflexus sp.
GGCCAACCGAAGGATCCTGCCCCGCCTCGTGCCTCAATACTGAGCGCAGGGGTCTTCCGCGCCACGGCAACCGCCCCGGCGCGCGACGACTGCGCCCCTCTCGCGTCACCGCGCTGCGGCGTTTGCTGAACAATTGGAGAACAACAGGAGAGCGGCCAACCGAAGGATCCTGCCCCGCCTCGTGCCTCAACTCTGAGCGCAGGGGTCTTCCGCGCCACGGCAACCGCCCCGGCGTGTGACGACTGCGCGCCTCTCACGCCACCGGCCACCGCGCTGCGGCGTTTGCTGAACAATTGGAGAACAACAGGAGAGCGGCCAACCGAAGGATCCTGCCCCGCCTCGTGCCTCAACTCTGAGCGCAGGGGTCTTCCGCGCCACGGCAACCGCCCCAGCGCGCGACGACTGCGCCCCTCTCGCGCCACCGGCCACCGCGCCGCGGCGTTTGCTGATGGATTGGAGGACAACGGGAGAACCAACGGAGATGCACTGACAACGGCAAGGATATTGCGTCATACCTCACACGGGTAGTTGCCCCGCCGCATCCCAGCGCGCCAGAAGACGCCGGATGCCACCCGCTATGTCCATAACTCCACTATAGCGGGCGATAATTGCGCCGCGCAACACCTGCCGGAGAACCGGCCATTGCTCCGCGTCGTGTCTTACCCCGCCGCGTTCCAGCACGCCAGAAGACGCCGGATGGCCTCCGCTGCGTCCATAGTTCCGTTGCAGCGGACGATGATTGCGCCACACAAAAACTGTTCGGGAACCGGCTATTGCTCCGCGTCGTGTCTCAACACCGGGAGGTTTTCCGCGCCCCGCCGCGAGCAAAGGATGAAGCTGGACACGCGAACTCGCTCGTCTCAAACGCCCACTGCGGGTTTTCTGCTCCCCACTGCGCGCAAGAGATAAAGCATTCCCATTTCACTGCCGGCGAAGTGAGGAGCAACGAAGAAGTTAAGGGATCCTGCAAGCCTGGAGGGAAGCATATTCCGTCTTCACCGAAGACACTACGAGGGCCGGGCAGTGCATCTGACAGGACAACAACCTGTAAAGCGCAGAGTGCCTGCCCTTCAGATCGCACTTCCACCAGCGTCACGCCTGACCGCTGAGATACGCCAAACCCTGCTTCGCGTAGGGATTATCGGGGTCAAGCGCCAGCACATTCTCGAGCGCGACACGCTGGTCTTCGGGATCGTCAACGGCGCCACTCAACCAGAGCCACGCTTCCGGGATCTGCTCGTTGAGTTCGACCAGCTCAAGCAACAGCTCGCGCGCGCGCGCTTTGTCGCCGCGCACCAGCGCCTGCGCGCCTTCGTAGAGTAATTCGGCCTGTCGTCGATCAAGTGGTGGCATACGATGATGCTCCTTCCTCTGCTCGTGAACCGAGCCGGGCAACTTTCACCACCTCGGCCAGAATACTCAGAGCAATCTCTTCAGGCGTCTTCGCGCCAATCGGTAAACCGATCGGGCCGTGAATGCGGGCCAACTCCGCCGGAGTAAAGCCTTCGGCAGCCAGCCGCTCAAGGCGACGGGCATGGGTCTTGGAACTGCCCAGTGCGCCGATATAACGCGCCGGCGAACGCAAAGCTACCCGAAGCGCCGGATCGTCAAGCTTGGGATCGTGCGTCAATACCGCCACACTACTGCGCGCATCGAGCCGTCCGGCCAGCGCCTCGTCAGGCCAGGCGATAATCAGCTCATCGACGTGAGCGAATCGCTCACCAGTGGCGAAAGCTTCGCGCGCATCAATGACCACCGTGTGAAACCCGACCACCTTCGCCATTGCCGCCAGCGCGATACTGATATGCACACCGCCAACCATAAACAGTGTTGGCGGCGGCACAAAACTCTCTACGAACACGGTAACATCCGGCGTCAGATTCACGGTTCGCGTCTCGCCCTGAGACAATAATGGAAGCGCCGCCTGCACCGCCTGCGCAGTCAGCCCGGCATCGCCGAGATCGCCAAACGTTTGACCGTCCTGCATTAGCGCCAGCTTCGCCCCCACCGGACCACCGGCCAGCACCGTCACTATCGCCAGAGGCCGACCCTGGCGCACTGCATCACGCATCAACTCATAAAACGTCGTCATCGGCATCCTCGTCTAGCGCAAGGGTTCAACGAAGACATCAATCGAGCCACCGCAGGCCAGTCCCACCTCCCACGCCGTTTCGTCGGCGACACCGAAATGGAGCAAGCGCGACTGCCCGCTTGCGATAGCTTCCTGACAGGCTTCAAAGACGGCGCCCTCAATACAACCACCACTCACCGAGCCAATCATCGATCCACCAGAAGAGACGGCCATCTTGGCCCCGACCTGACGCGGCGACGAACCCATCGCGCGAACAACCGTCGCTACTGCAACCTGTTCACCACGCGCCAGCCAGCGCTCAATCGCCTCGATCACTTCGTGCATGCCTGTATCCCTTCCCTGCCTAATCTGCCATACTCGACTGCACCCTAGCCTGCTTCTGCCGACGCACATCGTACCACTGCCAGAACCAGACACCGCCGACAATCACCACACCGATCAGATCGGTGATCAGGTTCGGCCAGAAGCAGAGAAACGTGCCGATGGCGGCAATGATCCATTCCCACCAGGTCGTCTTGCGCACCAGATAGAACATCGACACTGTCGAGAAGGCAATTGTGCCGAGCGTCGCCGAGAACCACGACATGGCAACTTTACCCCATTCTACATCGACCAGCGGTTTACCGGTGGCGCCGATCATCAAAATCTCGGGTGTAAAGGCAAACAGGATCGGCATAACGTAGAGTAATTTGGCAAACTTAAACGATGTCCATCCAGTTTTCCACGGATCGGCGCCGGCAATCGCAGCCCCGGCGTAGGCTGCCACACAGACCGGCGGCGTGATATTGCTATCCTGGCTAAACCAGTAGACAATCATATGACCGGCCAGAAGAGCCACACCCAGATCGCTTAGCGCCGGCACTGCAATCACAGCCGTGATCAGATACGCTGCCGTCACTGGCACACCCATGCCAAGGATAAGTGAAGCAAGGCCGATTAACAGAACTGCCGCCAGGATATTACCGCCGCTGAGGCTCACGATGATATTCGCAAACCGCTGGCCAACCCCGGTCGCATAGATCGTGCCGACGATGATACCGATCACACCAACCGTAGCGCCGATCACCAGCGTATCACGCACCCCTTTCTGGATTGCCTCATTAATCGTTTGGATTACCCGTCCGGTACTGCGCACAAAGGCATTCACAATCGTGCCGCCTTGCGCTGCTGGATTCTTGAAATCGGCCAGGTTTTCCGGCAGCAAATACATCAGGGGAATGCACGATAGAATCGACCAAAACGCGGCATAACCGGGCGAAAAACCGCGCGCCAGCATGAAGATTACCACAATGAGAGGTAGCGAAAGATACCACTCTTTGCGAATAATTTCCCATGCAGTATGTTCAGTTTTTATGCCGCTGAGACCAAATTTTTTGGCCTCAAAATGCACCATCGTGAGCACCGACAGAAAGTAGAGGATCGCCGGCACAATCGAGATGGTGACAATCACCGAATAGGGGGTATTCGTCAATTCTGACATCAAGAACGCGCCGGCGCCCATAACCGGCGGCATAAATGCGCCACCAATCGAGGCTGATGGTTCGATAGCGCCGGCCACATGCGGGCGAAAGCCGGCCCGCTTCATCAGCGGGATGGTAAACGTGCCAGTGCTCACCGTATTGGCAATCGCGCTACCTGAAATTGAGCCAAACAGCGCCGACGATAATACGGCTACTTTAGCCGGCCCACCGGTGCTGCGACCGGCCAGCGCCAATGGCAAATCGATAAAGAAGCGACTGGCACCGGCTTTGTTGAGAAACGCGCCGAAGAAGATAAAGAGAATGACGTAGCTGACCAGCACATTGGCCATCACGCCGAACACACCTTCTTGATCAAGGAAGAGAACCGTCGCTACCCGTTGCCAGGGCTGCCCGCGATGAGCGAAGGTGTCGAGAATAGGCAGATCGTAGAGCACAAAACCAAAACGCAAATAGAGGATGAAGAAGATCCCGATCAACGTCATCGACCAGCCTAACACCCGACGCGCCACCTCGAGCGAAACGATCAGACCAATGATGCTGACGGTAAAATCGGTTGGATTGTAAGCGCCGGCTCGCCGTTGTAATGCCGGATAGTTGAGAATGAAATAGCCAACGACGATCACTACAACAACGATCAGGAAAAGATCGAACAGCGTTGGCCCGCCTCGCGGCATCAGAATTGCCCGTAACGGCCCCGGTAACCGGTCAGCAAATCCGCCAATTGCCGGCTGGAGCCGACTCCGTTTGTCAAAGCTCGGATAGAGTAAGAGGACGAGGATAAACGTCAGCATGACGTAAATGCCACGCTGCCACTGCACCGGCGCCGGCAGCGTTCCGGCGGTATAGATATAGAAACCCGCCATGCCAAGCGCGATCAGCGCCACAACCACACTCCAGAAGCGATTGAGTGTGCGAGTCGGTTTTTCCTCTTGCTCGAGATACTGACGCACCTTTTCCTGATCGACCTCGTCGCCGGTTGACATACCAGGAAGATTTGATGGTTGTTGGCTGGACATACCATTCCTCTTTTTAAGCAGCGCAGCGGAGGGAGCAATTGCCCCCTCCGGATCCGTTTCAGCACCACCATTGCCACCTAACAGTCATTTGTACTACTTGAGGTTATCAGGGATCTGCACACCCTGTTCAGTCCAGAACTTAACCGCGCCGGGGTGCAATTTGTTGGCGATACCGGTAATGCCTACTTCCAAACCCATTTCGCTCGCTGAAGGATGCGCCTCACGCAATCGGTCGAGACCACCTTCAAGATAGACCGCCTTCAGCGCCTGATAGACAATATCTTCGGGCACATCAGCATTAGCAACCCACAACGCAGTATCCTGGAAACTCATCACATCATTTGGCATACCGTCATAAGCGCCACCGGTCAATGCGCGCGGCGAGTAGAAGGGGTACTGTTCAAAAAAGCCACCCTCAAGGCCGGGAGTGTAAATGTCAATCAGGCGAATCTTAGTCGCCGCCGCCGCCTCGCGCACGGAAGCGTTGGGGAAACCGGCCAATACCCAGAAACCATCGAGCTGACCATCAGCCATCGCTGCAGCAGCCTGTGAATAGCCCAGGTATTCGATCTGAATTTGATCGAACAGACCTAATGCCTTGAAGTATCGTTCTGCGCTCAATGCCGCACCCGAACCGGCATTGCCCAGCGCAATCCGCTTTCCAGGCAGATCGCTCACTGAAGTGATTCCGCTCCGCTCGGTGACAACCAGGTGCGCAACGCCACCATACAGCGGCGCGATCGGCATGACTTTGTCATAGACTTGCGGATCATCGGGGAGCTGTCCCAAAGCGCCTAACGCAACATCACCCGAATAGACGATGCCGAACTGCCGATCGCCAGACTGCACTGAACGCAGGTTCTCGGCTGATCCACCGGTGCCTTCCGCAGTGATGTCTACTCCAGGAACCTTCTCTTTGATAATCAGTGAAAGGGTATCAGCGTAGACCTGGAAGACACCACCTACAGGCCCGCCACCGAAAGCGTAGCGAAGAGTCTGTGCAGGAGCTGGAGCCGGCGCCGATCCGCCAGCCGGAGCAACCGTGGGCGCAGTGGCAGGCGCAGACCCGCAAGCAGCCACGAACAACGCTAACACCGCAAGGGCGATCACTCGCATACGAGAAACCACGTCGTTTCCTCCTTATACTTGTGGTCAATGGTTGTGCTGAATCAGGATACCATGGATTATACCCTATGAAAACAATCTATGAAGAACAAATCTCTCAACCAGGAAGGGAGTGTAGCGTGACAATTCTTAACGGATTTACCCCTTTCACCAGAAAGGTACGCGGCGTGACAATCGCCGGCGCCATTGGCGGCAGTGGATCGCCACTGTTACTGCTCCACGGGTATCCACAAACACATGCGATGTGGCATGCGATTGCGCCGGAACTGGCAGCCTCATTCACGGTTGTAGCTGCAGATTTGCGCGGGTACGGCGACAGCGATAAGCCTGCCGACGATCCGACGCATGCCACGTATAGCAAACGCGCGATGGCCGCCGATATGGTTGAGCTAATGGAGCAGTTAGGCTTTCGCCACTTTGCAGTGGTCGGCCACGACCGGGGAGCGCGCGTCACTCATCGCATGTGCCTCGATTATCCCGACCGGGTGACTCGCGCCGCAGTGCTCGATATTGCCCCTACTCGCTATATGTATCAGACCGCCGATCGAGAGTTTGCTACGGCGTACTATCACTGGTTCTTTCTCATTCAACCTGCGCCACTGCCTGAACGACTGATTGAAGCCGATCCCGAGTTCTGGGTGCGTAGCAAATTAGCGCATTGGGGACGAACTCCTATCGCTTTCACCGAACAAGCAATCGCTGAGTATACGCGTTGCTTTCGCAATCCGGCAACCATTGCGGCCAGTTGCGCCGATTATCGAGCGGCAGCGACAATTGATCTGGTTCACGACGAAGAAGATGTGCGTGCCGGTCGCAACATACGCTGTCCATTGCTGGTGCTCTGGGGCGAGAAAGGTTTTATCGGGCGCAAGTACGATGTGTTGAATGTATGGCGCGAATATGCAACAGAGGTGCATGGTCACAGCGTGCCGGGTGGTCATTTTCTTCCAGAAGAAGCGCCAGCCGAGACACTAGCCGCATTGCAGCGTTTTTTCGCTCCAAGCAGTGGTCGTCTAACCTGACAGAGCGCTACGGATAATGATTCCAGGCCATACATCGACGCAACTGACGGATCGTCGAGGTTGCGCGATGATTCGGCCTGCGATATTTAAGGATAGCGTGAAAAGACGCACTATTACTATGACGGGGCTTGCGGTAGCAAGTGATACTGCCATCCTGTCGGAAGATATGCCGATGTGGAGACGCATTTAACACGCATCAGCTTCGGAAGGATACTCTGGCAATGGACTCAATCGGCAGAGAAGCGCTTGCGCGACAACAATTCTGATAACCGGCTACGCCGCCAGAATATCGAGCAAACGATTGACGATCGCCGCATCGACCGCATCGAGGCCATACGTCAACCGTTGCCGCCGACGCTCACCCTGCCAGATCTGACGCACCGCCTTTCGAATGCGCCAACCCTTCCGCTCGAGATCGTCCAGCGCCCGCTCAACATCGGGCCGCTCGCTCTCGTCACCGCGCGCAATGGTAGCAATGGCCTGCAAGAGTGGTTCAAACTGCTGCACAGCCTGCGCCGCATCCTCGTCACTCTCGGCCAGGCTGATCAGACCGATTGCCGCTAATCGGTCAATGACCGTCTGTTGAACGTCAGGCGCCAGGCGATTGATCGCAAACTGCAATGCCGCCCCATCACCCTGCTCTATCGCCTGTCGCACCGCCAGTGGCAGGCTGGCCAGAAACTCAGGGGTGAGATCGGCAGCCACGTCTTCAGCCGCAGCCCGGTGCCGTTCGGCAAAATCGGCCAGACCGAGATCGGCGAAAATCTCGGCAGCGCGGGCCAGATAGGGACGGGCCAGATCGGGCCGCCCCATTCGTCGCAACGCCCAGCCGTAATTGCCGGTTTGGGCCGCCGCGCTGTAGTATTCGCCGGCAGCCCAGTAGAGCTTCACCGCCTGATTAAGCAGATCAGTCGCTTGCGGTAGATCGGTAGCAATCAGCGCCTTACCCCGAGCAATCAGGGCATCAGCTTCGGCCTTTAACTGTAACGGGTGACTCATCATACACCTCGCGCGGCAATAACCCGCTGGCGGCGCGCCGGTCGTTGCTCACTGAGCGAGGCCAGCTTTGCCCCAAGCTGTTCGAGACTGACCAGATTATGCACCGGTAGAAAATCGTCAACAAACGGTAGCGCAGCCTGCATACCCACCGTAAGCGGCTCATAGCCGGGTGTGCCAAGCAACGGATTGAGCCAGATCAAGCGGTGGCACGAACGTTGCAGACGATCCATCTCGTGGGCCAGCAGCTCTGGGTCACCGCGATCCCAGCCATCGCTGATCAACAGCACCACCGGGCTGCGCCCGAGCACGCGCCGCCCCCAGCGGTAGTTAAATTCCTTGATCGCTTCACCAATGCGAGTGCCGCCACTCCAATCCACCACATGTTTGCTTACCGCGTCGATCGCGTCATCGATGTCTTTGTAACGCAACTGACGAGTGATCCGGGTAAGGCGGGTGCCGAAAACGAACGTCTCGACATCACCCAAGCCGGCTGAAATGGCGTGGGCAAACTGGAGCAAAATTCGCGAGTAGCGCTCCATACTGCCAGAAATATCGCAAATGAGGACGATAGGTCGCGGCTCGGTGCGAATGTCGCGCCAGGACAGCTCAATTGCTTCACCACCGAAACGCCAGCTCTGGCGCAATGTGCGGCGCATATCGAGCAAGCGGCCCACACGCGACGGACGGCGACGGCGAGTGCGGCGTGGCTTAATCTGCCACTCCATGCGCTTAATTAACTCTTTGCAAGCCTGCACCTCTTCCCACGTACACTGGGCAAAATCTTTGGTGCGCAGAGCTTCATCGCGACTGAAGGTAAGCTGAATCTCAATCTCTTCCCGCTCTTGTCCCTCGGTCGAGTCGGCATCATCGACGGCGGGCTGGCGCCGCGGTAACCGCAACTGACGACGCGGAATCTTGACCTGCGGCAGCAGCATCTGCATCATTTCACGTTCGAGATCGATCCCTAGCGCCTTCTTCCAGAAGAATTCGAATGCGGTGTCGAACAGCGGCAGATCTTCTTTGCGCAGCACCAGCATGCACCGCATCGTAGCGCGCAAATCCTCGCGCCGTAGCAAGCCGACGTGCTCGATCGCCTCGATCAACTCAACGATCTGACCAGGGCTGACCGCAATCCCCATTTCGCGTAACAGATAGCCAAAACTGACAATGTGGTGAAGAATATGACCGCCGCTAACCGCAGATTGCTCTTCCATAGAACAGTGCTATCCTCACGAGTCTTCATCGGTATTGTAGCATAGCCGTAATGCGGCTCACTGCCGCTCGGCGCGGAGATTGATCACGATGCCGGCCAGGATCAGCAATGAGCCAATCGCCAGCGACCACGTCACTGTCTCGCCATAAAACAGAGCACCAACGAGTGCGATCAATGGCAGGCGTAGAAAATCGAGTGGCACCACCACCGAAGCATCGGCCAGACGCAAGGCGCGCGCCATACAGTAGTGCGCAGTGAGCGCCGAAACGCCAACTGCGATCACCCACGGCCACCCACCCGGAGAAGGTAATCGCCAGTCAGCCAGCGCCGGGAAGAGACCCAGCGGTAACTGAATCAGCGTCATGTAGAACAGAATTGTCAGCGGTGCCTCGGTTGCCACCAGCTTCTTGGTCAACGTATGCGCGGTGGCATAGCCAAATGCCGCCAGCAACACTGCCAGCGCCGCCGGATGGACAATCCCAACACCAGGACGCAGAATCACCAGCGTGCCCATTACGCCGAGCGCTACTGCCATCATGCGAACGCGGGTCAACCGCTCGCGCAACAGCGCCGCAGCGAGCAGCGCAGTCCACAACGGAACGGTAAACTCAATGGCAAAGACTTCGGCCAGGGGGATGAAAGCCAATCCGTAAAACCAGCCGTACTGCCCGCCGAAATGGGCCAGATTCCGCGCCACGTGCAACGGCAAGCGTTGAGTTTGTAAACGGTTGACGCCACCTTGTTGTAGCGCCAACGCGCCGATGACCGACAGGCCGATCAGACTGCGAAAGAAAAGGATTTGAAACGTGGTCAGTTCGGCGGCAAGCTCGCGTCCGCCAACTGCCATAGCGCTGAATGAGAGTAACGCTCCTGCCATCCAGAAAGCGGCGCGCAGCGCAGGATGCCACTGTGACACAGAAATGGCTGTCATGACAATCATTGTAACAGGTTTGGACGATTTGATCGCGGGTACTGTTGCAAGCTGTCCGCTTCTTCGTGTGCCATCGATCCACAATCAACCCGCCTGACCGCAAAATCCGCTATGAGAT
>NZ_CAKZNK010000138.1 GCF_937129525.1 uncultured Chloroflexus sp.
GTGGTACCGGTGGGCACTACCGTGGTCGTGCCGGTGGGTACCGCTGTGGTTGTGGTGCTCGGCTCAGGTGTGGTGGTGCCGGTGGGCACTACCGTGGTGGTACCGGTGGGCACTACCGTGGTCGTGCCGGTGGGTACCGCTGTGGTTGTGGTGCTCGGCTCAGGTGTGGTGGTGCCGGTGGGCACTACCGTGGTGGTGCCGGTGGGCACTACCGTGGTGGTACCGGTGGGCACTACCGTGGTCGTGGTCGTTGGCTCCGGCGTGGTGGTTGGCTCAGGTGTAGTCGTTGGAAGTGGCGTAGCGGTCGAAGCAGGATCAACATTCGTCAGCGTAAAATCAACGCTAGCGCCGCCAACACTGGCTATAACGTTGTACGTCCCGGCGATGTTATTTGCCCGCACCGGCAGACTTACCAGACCGTTGGCGTCAGTCAGACCGCCATTGCCATTTGGAAATGTGGCGCTGGCGCCGCTGCTGGGCGCAGTGAATACAACGTAAACACCTTGCAGAGGATTGCCATTTTCATCACCCACCCAAACCTGAAGCGGTTGAGCAAAATCAGAACCAAGCGGGGCGCTCTGATTGTTGCCGCCATGGGTCTCAATAATGACCGGCGGCAGCGCGCGCAGTAAAACCTGCTTATTCATTCTGTAGAAGATTTGGAAGGGATAACCATCAACGTCAATAACGGCGCCATCAGGCAGATCGCGGAAGGTGCCGAAAATTCCGCCTGACCCAGTGCTTTGATGATCGATAATTACCCACTCATCGCCAGGCGTTGGTGTATAGCCGGGAACGAGCGCAAGCTGCAATTCAGCGCCATCAGGATTGCTCCCGCCGGCAAGTATAATGCTCGCAGCTTGTGAATTGTTGTTCGAGGTGTTTGCGAGTACGAGCAGGTCACCACCCGGCCCAATCTCGAAGTGCAGGCGGATATTTGGACTGGTCAGGCGGACTCCGTCACCGTTGCCGGCAATGGTGAGTGTTCCCCGATCACGGATGATCTCACCGGTGTTGAGATCGCGTCGATCGCCGATCCCGATCTCACCGCCTCCTGAAGCCGGATTGTAGACAATGGCACCCGTAGTGCCGGCGCCGTAGAGATTTAGGCGACCGCTACCTTCGTTACGTGTGAACGCGCCGATATTGTTCGCTCCGGCCAGGTTGATGGTCAAATCACCACTTCCGCCTTTGCGCAGGTTGCGACTGCTGGCCGGGTCGGTCACCTGGGCAAATGTGACATCCCCTTCGACAATAATGGACCGGTTACCGGGCAGGGTGAAAGGTGTGCTGAAGCTGAGACGGCTGTTCTGGCTGGCCAATATGAAATTGTTATTTAACACCGTGATCTGATTGGCGATCAGTCGATCCCCAGCCGTGTTCAACAACATGCCACTGATCAGCTCAAGTTTCGACTCACCAAACGCCTGATCATCGGCGATAATAACCGAACCACCGGAGATGATCGTCTTGCCACGATGCTCATTCGGTGTGAGCAGATACAATTCGCCTTCGCCGGTTTTGGTAATGTTGCCGCTTCCGCGCAGTCGGTTGTTAGGGCTGGCGATCATTAACCTGCTGTTGGTAGCAATCTCGAAGTTGACCGCTTTTTGGATATCGATCGTTGCTTCGATGATATGATTACCTTTCAGCACTCTGATGACGCCATCGCTGGCAGGAGGAAAGAAGAGGCTGCCGTTGCCGGTTAACAGGTAGGGCATCGCACTATCAAAGCGAACCTCTCCGATTTCCACCTGTCCGCTATCGAGCGTTATCATGCGCGGATAAGGAGCATCTGGAAAAATCGCCACGTCATGCCGGCTCTGGGGCACGCCGTTGCTCCAGTTCGCGGCATCGTTCCAGTTGCCACTGTTAGCGATCCATGTGCTGTTTGCTGCCAGGACTGGGGTGATAACAAGCGACCAGATGACGAGCAAGGTCACCATTGAGAATAACGCGAATGTTGCTCGCTGCATCAGGCGTAACATGGCTCTGTCTCCAACGTATGATGAAATCAGCCGTTTTAACCGAATCCTAACCGAAGAGCGAACCGAAGTATTACCGAAATCGCCGCGTTGCGCAGAAAGGTGAAAAAATTGTGAACAAATTACTCCAGCTTCGCCGCTCGTTGTCGGATTGGGAAGAGCTTCGTGGCCTTGGAAAGGCTATTTATCGCGGTGGTTGACTGCGTTGCGCCAGGAGGGAGGATGGCATTATTACAAAATATTCATTAGTTGAGATGAGTATTTTGTAATGTTTGGGTTAGGGGATGAAGTTGTTTTACTTATTGTAGTACTAATCTTTGTAAGAAACAAGGATGACAATGGCACCGAAAACCGTCGTTGAGGGAGTTCTTTCCGCTATCGCCGCTTACACACTCTGGGGGTTGCTACCGGTCTACTGGAAAGCATTGAACGGGGCAGATGCGACCGAGATCCTGGCTCATCGGATGATCTGGTCATTGTTGTTTTTGCTCGCTGTGCTGGCAGTGCGCCGGCAGTGGGATTGGTGGCAAACGCTGCGTCAGCAGCGCAGGTTGTGGGTTATCTACCTGGCCAGTGCGTTGTTGCTGGCAATGAACTGGGGCGTTTACGTCTGGTCGGTACAGATCAATCGTGTGGTTGATGCCAGCCTCGGCTATTTTATTAATCCGCTGGTCAGTATTGCGCTTGGGGTGGTCGTACTGGGTGAACGGCTGCGTCCGGCGCAGTGGCTGGCGATTACTCTCGCTTTTGTCGGTGTGGCATGGCTAACCTATATCGCCGGAACGCTGCCGTGGATCGCGCTGGCGCTGGCGTTTTCGTTCGGCCTGTATGGCCTGCTGCGCAAGCAGACCCCATTGGGTTCATTTGAGGCGTTGACTGTTGAAACACTGTGGATGCTACCGCTGGCTGTTGTCTGGTTGAGCTGGCTCACCGTTGAGCGGGGTGGCATTCATCACGATCCGATATTGTGGGGATTACTTATCAGTACCGGCGTGGTAACGGCGGCGCCGTTGCTCTTTTTTGGGTCGGCAACCCGGCGTATTCCGCTGACGACGATCGGTATTTTGCAGTATCTGGCACCCACGCTCCAGCTTTTACTGGGCGTGCTGGTTTACGGTGAACCATTTTCTACTGCGCAATTACTTGGCTTTAGCGCGATCTGGATCGCGCTTGCCGTCTACACTGCCGATAGTTTGCTGGCAGCGCGTCGTTATCAGGCGCTTACGCCGCAACAACCAGCGCGTTGATAATACTGTTGCAGCCGCTCGCCATCATCGAGATCAAAGGCCAGCGTTGGCGTATTGATCAGGCGTGTGCGTAGTCCAAGGCGGGTTGCGTTAGACAGGTGACGAGTGGCGCTGTCAGGGCCAAAGGTAAAGGGAAATGTCGTGGGCAAACGAAGGGCAAGCGCGTTGGTGCCGGTCTGGTTTTGATCAGGCGCCAGCGCGAGATCGACTTCGTTGAGGGCATCGATCAGCATAGTGATGTCGGTGGGGGTAATGAAAGGCAGATCGCCGGCAATGATCACAATGGCTTGCGCGCCGCCAGCCTGTAATCGCATTTGCGCAGCGGTAAGCGCAGCGTTGAGTTCTTCGTGCTGGTCGGGTAGATAGCCGATATTCATTGCGCGGGCCAGCATTGCGATGACCGGATCGGCGCTGACTAACCAGACATGAACCGGCACCGGTTGTCGCGCAGCAACTTGCTGCGCAGTTGCAATGACGTGGGTCGCCAGCGTCGCTACCAGACGCTGGCGAGCTGCTGGATCTAGCAGAGTGGCCAGGCGCGATTTGGCCAGCGCGAGGCGTTTAAGCGGTATCACGATACCGATCACCGGACTTGTCCTTTATCTGCTCGGAGTAGTCTTGCCATTGAAGCGAGCTGACATTGTGGTATGCCGATTATAGCTTTCGCCAGCGAGCAACCGATCGCAAGTATGGGTTATCGCCGGTTTCAATGTGGATGCCGCGCGCCACCACCCCTTGCCTTATTGCGAGTCACACTGGCGGCGCAGCGGGCCGTGCTTCGCTCTTTGATAGGGAGTGTTTGCTGCGACTGCCGCGCTCTCACCACATCATTGCGCGCCGATTATCAGCGAGGCGCAGCAATTCCCCGGGATCGTCTGTGCGCTCTTCACGTCGTTGCGATGGCCAGGCCGGTAAGTTCGAGCGTCGCTCGCGCCAACGCCATCTTTTCCGGCAAGCCGCGCATAATGGTATCGGTGATGAGCGGTTTGATGCCAAGCGCATCAATTGCCGGCGCCAGCTCTGCGTCGATGGTGTCGATCACGATGCCATCGATCAAGTCGGCATACGCTTCTGCCACTCCCAATGCTGTCGGTGTCATGCCGGCTGCTGTCATCATCGGCACTGCCGGCCCTTTAATTGCTGCGCCGCCAACAATCGGACTGATCGCGACTACCGGCGCAGCAGTTGCGGCGATGGCTGCGCGAACGCCAGGGATGGCCAGAATTGGCCCTACGCTGACTACGGGGTTGCTCGGCGCAATGATAATCGCCTCTGCGCTGGTCAATAGTGCAAGCAGATCGGGTGCCGGACGGACGGGGCCGGCAGCATGGAGTCGCACGCCACGGATCGCAGGTTGACAGCGTTCACGGACGAAGTACTCTTCGAAATGCAGCTCGCCGTGGTCGGTCAAAATGTGGGTTGGCGCCGGATCATCGCTCATCGGCACAATCTTGACTGCCACCCCCAATGACCGTCGAATCTCGTCGGCCACCATTGAGAGGGTCGCTCCTTCGCGCATGCGCGCAGTGCGATAGATGTGCAGAGCCAGGTCGCGATCGCCGAGCGTAAACCATGTGGGCGCGCCGAGCCGACCGAGCCATTGCAGGCATTCGGTGGTATCTCCGGCAATACCCCAACCTTGCGCGCGGTCAATGACGCCGGCCAGCGTACAGGTGACAATATCGAGGTCGGGCGCAATGTGTAATCCGTGCAGGATAAAGTCGTCACCGGTGTTGACGACAGCAGTAATTCGCTCGGGGGCGACGACGGCGGCCAGTCCTTCCAAAAAACGAGCGGCGCCAACGCCGCCAGAGAGAACGACTATCATAGCTGGTTTTCTGTGATAATTGAGCTTTGTTTCCTGTTTGCACTCACAATGACACACGTCTGGTTGGCGCCTTTCTCACAGGCATGGAGGTTGTGTTCCAACAAGGAAACGCAAAGACGTGAGGGAGTAGCAATCCCTCACGTCTTTACGTCACGCTTTAAAAGAGCAGATTGGCCAGACGGCGGCGGGCTGGGCCGACCAGCGGATGCTCGTCGCCGAGCAGGGCAAAGAGCGCCAGCAACGCTTTGCGCGCGCCATCATCGCGAAATGCTCGATCACGCCCGACCAGCGTCAGCAGATGTTCAATTGCCGTTGCGTAGTCACCGCGCCGGGTAGCGGCAGCAGCTTGTCGGAATAGTCCCTCGCTGCCCTCTGCAGGTTCGGTTGGCGCATTGACCAGATCAGCAATTGCCAGTCCGGCAATAGCGCGGCCACCATATTGGCTGCCTGCGGGCACCTGTTTCAGTGTGACAATCCCTTCGGGATCGCCGCGCAACGCCAGCAAGCGACCGAGATTGAACAGCGCGGTCTCGTTGTTAGGATCCTGCCCCAAAATCAGGCGATAACGGGCAATCGCTTCGTTTGGGTTGCTCGCTTCGAGCGCTTGCGCCATGGCCAGCAGATCGGCGTGGCGGTCGGGAATGATCCGCTTCAACCACGCTCGCACCTGACTTTCGGGCAGCGCGCCGGTAAATTCATCAACTATCTTACCCTGGTAGACCGCTTTCACCGCTGGAATGCCCTGAACCCGAAACATTTGGGCCAGGCGCGGGTTTTCGTCAACATTGATCTTCACCAACACCCACGCGCCACTGGCTTCGCGCGCTAGTCGTTCGAGCGTTGGGCCAAGCACGCGGCATGGGCCGCACCACGGCGCCCAGAAATCGATCACCACCGGCGTTGTCTGCGAACGCTGCAAAACTTCACGCTCAAAGGTGGCTTCAGAGACATCTATTACCGCCGTCTGTGCAGTCATCGTTTTCGTGTCAGCGACCATGCCAGTTCTCTCCTTGCATCGATATTGTTCTGTACTGTCCTGTAGTGTACCAGAAAGCTGTTGAGTCAACGTCTACAAAACGTAAGAAGTATGTCAACATTTACCCACGTTGCAATTCCTGGCGCAAGAGCAAGATGTAGCCAATCCCGACGATGGCGGCAAATGTAAACCATTGCAGCGCATAACTCAGGTGAGGGCCTTCATCGATCCGGTATGGATCGGGTGGGCGCGGCAGGCTGGCGCTGCCATCAGGGAGTTGTTCGATGAAGAGCGGTAGAAGCTTTGTCCCCACTTGCTGCTGAATTGCCGGTACGTCTACCCGGAGCCAGGCGTTAATGCGGGTTTCACCGGGCAATGGCAGATCGCGTCCGGCCAGCAGGCTATCAGGGCGAAGCTGAGGCGTGCGAGCAATTCCTTCAATGGTGACCGGACGGGTAACGGCAAACGCAGTGGTTGCCCCTTGCGCGGATGGGATCCAGCCCCGATCGATCAGTACAGCATAATCACTACCTTCCAGTTGCAGCGGCGTGAGCAGATGAACGCCATCGACACCGCTATCTGAACGTCGTCCACGGAGGACGACACTCTCTTCGTTGCGAAATGTGCCACTCACGATGACTCTTCGACCGATGACGGATGCCGGATCGGTGTTAGATGTCAACGGGATTGCCGGCTGCGCTAACGCTGCCAGACGAGCGGCATTTGCTACCCGGCGCTGTTCGAGTCGGTCAAGTTGCCAAAAGCCCAACGTGATCAAGGTTGTCAAGATCACCAGCGCAAACAGATGCTTGGCAATCCACCATCCGCGCAAGAGGCGGTGGGGTGCAGAAAGAGTTGTTGTCATAAGCCGGCAATGTACGTATCCGTATACTATGATGATCCAGGTCGCTCAGAGGTAACAGACGAGCATACCTGTAAGCCATGATACCACGCTCCCTACCGGGGCAGGGCTGACCGGTTATTACAGAAACGGGATTCGCGCGGCTCACGCAGTATGACAATCCCGGCTCGTATCAGTGGTAGCATGCCGTAGTCAATGCAGCCTTACAACATCTTTGGTCTTCGCCATGTCTGACTCTAGCAGATGCTTGCGATCTGCGTCTGTAGTCTCTGCTGCTAGCCGTATGGTATACTTGCGCCAACAGCGTGAGGAGGAAGCGACGATGAAGCAAGTTGTGAGTGTCAGCCTGGGTTCGGCGCAACGCGATTATCAGATCACCGTAACGGTGCTCGGTCAGCGCGTTGAGGTACGGCGGATTGGAACCAACGGCGATGTAGCGCGGGCAATGGCGCTGGTGCGCGAATTTGACGGCAAGGTTGACGCGATTGGTCTGGGAGGGTTAACGCCAGTCTTCCGGATTGGACGCGCTCGCTATCCGCACCAGGAAGCGATTCACATTGCAGCTCAGGCGCGACGCACGCCAGTCGTTGATGGCGGTGTCGTCAAAGCCACCCTCGAACGTTGGGCAATTGCGCAGGCCACACGCCAGATTCCCAATCTACTGCGTTACAAGCGGGTGTTGATCACCAGCGGGGTAGAGCGCTATCAATTGGCTGCAGCTATCAGTCAGTATGAGCCGGAATTGCGCTTTGCCGATCCGATCATTCATGCCGGCATTCCTTTCCTGCCTCCACCGCGTTCAATCGAGCAGCTTGAACTGTATGCGGCAACTGCGCTGCCGATCCTGGCGTTGCTGCCGTACCGGTTCCTGCATCCGGTTGCGCTCGGTCAGGAAGGGTACGATGCTCGCGCTGCCGATCTCTTCCGTTGGGCTGATGTCATTGCCGGCGATTTTGCCTTTATCCGTCGCTTTGCTCCATCTGATCTTACCCGAAAGGTCATCATTACTGACGATCCCTCACCGGCTGAGATCGAAGATTTGCGCCGTCGCGGTGTGACTACTCTGGTGACGATGACACCGCCGCTCAGCGACGAGCGACCGTTTATCGCTGCCGATGCCATTGAGGCGGTGATCACGGCTATTACCGAAAGTCCGCGCCAGCCCGGTGATGCCGAAGTCATTGACTTTATCACTGCCGCTAACTGGGGGCCGACCATCCAGGATCTCAATCCGCGCCCGAAGCCGCGGTTCGCCTTCGTGATCCATCCGCTTCGCACCGAATTGATTGCCAATCATCGACTCTTCCGCTGGACGCGCTATCTCCCGCCGCGACTGGTCGAGCTGGTGGCCGCCGAATTCCCACCGCTCTACCTGTCGCGCATTCGCGGGATTCGCTCTAAGGCCACGGGTGAAGAGGTCGAGGGGATTTTGCTTACCCTGGGAGCTACACCGCGTGAGATGATGCGCCGTCCGCCGGGTTTCACTTACCGCCGACTGATCAAAGCGGCGCGGATGGCTGAGCGGATGGGTGCGCAAATTATGGGTTTAGGAGCTTTCACGTCGGTAGTAGGCGATGCCGGTATCACCGTAGCACAGAAGGTTGATATTGGCATCACGTCAGGCAATTCGCTGACGGTGGCGGCGACACTTGAAGCGGCAAAGCAGGCTGTGTTGTTGATGAAGGGTGGTCGTCCTGAGCGTGTGCGGGCGGTGGTGATCGGCGCGACCGGCTCGATTGGCGCGGTCTGTGCTCGCCTGCTGGCTCAGGCTGTGCATGACGTAATTCTGGTTGCGCCCCGCGCCGAGCGTCTGATCGCGCTCAAGAAGCAGATCGAAGCTGAGACGCCGGGCGCGCGGGTAGTGGCTGCCACTTACGCCGATGCTTATATCGGCGATGCCGATCTGATTATCACGACGACCAGTGCGCTGACCGGTAAGGTGATTAACATCGATAAACTCAAGCCGGGAGCGGTGGTTTGCGATGTGGCGCGGCCTCCGGACGTGAAAGAAGAAGATGCTCGCCGCCGACCTGACGTGCTGGTGATTGAAAGTGGCGAGATCGTCTTACCCGGTGAGCCGGATTTCGGCTTTGACATTGATATGCCACCCGGCACTGCCTATGCCTGTCTATCAGAGACGGCATTGCTGGCGATGGAAGGCAAGTTTGAAGACTACACCCTGGGTCGCAATATCGAGATCGAGCGGGTGAAAGAAGTCTATCGGTTGTGGAAAAAGCACGGCCTCGAGCTGGCTCGTTTGCGTTCGTTCGGGGTTTATGTGACCGACGAGATGATCGCCGAGAAGCGTCGGCTGGCCGAAGAACGCCGACGGCAATTGGGTTTACCGGCAGAGAAGATGTTGGATCCGTCTGCATGAACCAATCGCTGGAATGGGTAACAGCGTTGCCCGACCAACCGCTATCGGCGCCGCCGATTTTACTGGTGCATGGCGCCTGGCATGGCGCCTGGTGCTGGCGTGAACGGGCGTTGCCCGATCTGGCAGCGCGTGGTTTGACGACACACGCGATCAGTTTGCGTGGGCATGGTTCCAGCCCGCCAGCCGGTCGCTTTACAACGATTTGCACGTATGTGCGCGATGTGGCAACTGCGGTGGCAACGTTGCCGGTGCCGCCGATCCTGGTTGGGCACAGTGCCGGCGGCTATGTAGCGCAATTGTTGATGACTGGTCGGTGTGAGTCACCGCCACCGCTGGTGGGAGTAGTGCTGTTATGTAGCTCACCAGTGTCAAGCCCCGCCTACTTCATTCGGCGCTGGCGAGAAGGGGCGCCGATGGTTGATATTCGCGCGCTCTTGCGGCGGGAACCGGCAGCGGTGCGCGCTGCCCTCTTTCGACCAGATATTCCGGCAGCCGAGCTTGAGCGTCACCGGCAACGTCTGGTCAGTGAGCCACCCCTGGTTACGATGAGCAGCATGCTGATCCGTCCACGTCCGGATCGTTGTCGCGTGCCGGTATTGGTCATTGCTGCCGGTAACGATGCTATCTTCGATCTCGCGGCGCAGCAAGCACTGGCTGCTGCTTATCACGCCGAACTCTTCCTCGTGCCGGACGCTCCGCACGATATTATGCTTGATCCGGCCTGGCCCTCAGCCGGCGCAGCGATTGCTCGTTTCGCCAACATGCAAGCACAGTCGATTACGAAACGGACGGTGCTGGTGGAAACGGAACGTCATTGATACTTCCGTCTGAAGCGATTGTGAGGTAGAACCGTCATGTCCCTGCAAACCGATCAACCGGTTGTTGTTGTCAATAACCTCTCCAAAACGTATGAAGTTCCTGAACGCGATGCCGGATTGCTCGCCGCTTTGCGCAGTCTGGTGCATCGTCGGGTGCGTTCGATACATGCCGTGGCAGGAGTTAGTTTTACCATTCAGGCCGGCGAGATAGTGGGTTTCCTGGGGCCAAATGGCGCCGGCAAAACGACGACCCTTAAAATGCTGACCGGTCTGCTCCATCCAACCGGCGGCGAAGCCCGGGTGCTGGGATACCTTCCGGCTCGACGTGAACCGGCCTTCTTGCGCCAGATCACGCTGGTTATGGGTAATCGCAATCAGTTGCAGTGGGATCTTCCCGCGCTCGATTCGTTTGAACTCATTCGGGCGATCTATCGATTGCCGATAGCCGGGTTTCGCTCAACGCGCGATGAATTGATTGAATTGCTGGAGGTCGGCGACCTGGTGAAAAAGCCGGTGCGCAATCTGTCGCTTGGCGAACGCATGAAGATGGAGATTATCGGCGCCTTGCTTCATCGGCCAAAAGTGCTCTTTCTTGATGAGCCAACCCTTGGCCTCGATGTGACCATGCAGCGTCGCATTCGCGCATTTATCGCGGAGTACAATCGACGTACCGGCGCAACGGTCATGTTAACCAGCCATTATATGGCCGACGTTGAGGCACTCTGCCGACGTGTCATCGTCATTCATCATGGTCGCGTTTTGTTTGACGGTCAGCTTAGTGGCCTGGTTGAGCAATTCGCCGCTTATCGCACCTTAGTTGTAACGTTAGCCGAACACGGCATTGACCTGGCGGCGTTTGGCGAAGTGATTGCTCGCGATGGTTTGCGGTATACCTTGCGCATCCCCAAAGCTGCTGCGCCACTCATCACTGCGCGCCTGCTGGCTGAAGCGCCGGTGGTCGATCTGGTGGTCGAAGAACCACCGATCGATGATGTGATCGAACAGGTCTTTGCGGTCGAAGCGGCGTAAGTTTACTGATTGCGTGTGATCAAACATTTGTCTATCTGGAAAGATAATCTCTTATGTGGGGGCTGCTCGATTTCTACCGTTCCGCAATGAAACAATCCATGCTGACGCAATTTCAGTATCGCGCAGCAAACTATTTCTACATGATCGGCATGATCGCCGAACCGATCATCTACCTTTCTGTCTGGAGCGTTGTAGCGACCGCGCAGGGGGGCACTGTGGCAGGGTATGATGCCGGCGCTTTCGCTGCTTACTACATTGTCTGGACACTCGTGCGCAATATGAACATTGTCTTCACGCCATACGGCTGGGAAGAACGCATTCGGTCAGGCGAGCTATCCGGTCTGCTGTTGCGGCCCCTCCATCCACTTCACTACGACATTGCTTTTTTCGCCGGCTGGAAGGTGGTGGTTATTGTCTTATGGCTGCCGATAGCGGCCATTCTGGCCTGGTTGTTTCAACCGGTGCTGGCACCCACCTGGCTGGAGGTCGCTGTCTTCGCTGTTGCGATCTGGGGCGCGTTTCTGATCCGCATGATGTTTCTCTGGCTGCTCGGCCTGATCTCATTCTGGACGACACGGGTAGCCGCGATTTACGAACTCTTTTTTTCTGTTGAACTCTTCCTGTCTGGTCGGATCGCGCCGCTCGCGCTATTTCCCGATTGGGTGCAAGCGTTGGCCGACTGGTTTCCCTTCCGCTGGACATTTGGGTTTCCGATTGAGGCCCTGATTGGTCAGTTGTCGCCAATGGCGCTCATTACCGGCCTGGCCATTCAGGCATGCTGGATTCTGGTCGGTCTAGGGCTGGTCATGATAGTCTGGCAGCGGGCGCTCCGGCGCTACACCGCTGTCGGGAATTGAGAAGACAATGGAACTGGCGCGTCTGGTTGTTGTTTTTGCCCGCGTCGGCATCTTAAACGAGTTGCAGTATCGAGTGAACTTCTTCTTTCAGATTCTTGAGTCGGCAATCGCTCTGTTGACCGCTTTGATCAGTCTGGCGCTGGTCTTTCGCCACACGACGATGCTGGCTGGCTGGCAGCCGGCTGAATTGCTCGTGGTGATGGGCATTTACGGGCTGATGAGTGGCATTGTGCAGGCAGTCATTCAGCCAAACATGGTGCGACTGGCGCGAGATGTCTTTGATGGCAGGCTTGATTACATCCTGACCAAACCGGTTGATGCCCAGCTTCTGATCAGTATTCGCGAATGGCAGGTCTGGCGTTTCACCAATGTCGGCCTGGGATTGCTGGTTGCTGGCGTGGGGATGATCTGGGGGCAGATTGGTTTTGATGTCTGGCAGGCGCTCCTCTTTGTTGGTATGCTGCTGTGCGGCATCCTGGCACTGTACTCGTTCTGGCTGATCCTGACCAGCACCAGTTTCATTATTGTTCAGATCGAAAATCTGATCAATCTGTTCGAAGGTCTCTTCGCGGCTGGACGCTGGCCGGTAAGCATCTATCCGGGATGGTTGCGCGTCCTGCTCACGTTCGTCGTCCCGGTTGCGTTTGCAGTAACCGTTCCTGCCGAAGCGTTAACTGCTCGCCTGACCGGAGCCACTCTTGTGCTGGCAGTGGGTGTCAGTGTTGGCCTGTTTGTCATTGCCCGGCTCTGCTGGCGCTGGGGGCTGAGCCGCTACAGCGGGGCCAGTGCCTGATGCGGGAAGCGTCAGTGCGGTTCCGAGTTGCTGCTTGAAGTCGTTGTTCCTGTCCAGGTGAAATGGTTGTAGAGCAGGGAAAGAGGGGTAGTGCGCTACCCCTCGAACATGTGCAGAAAAGGTAGAAAGCGAGTACCGCCTTAGCAACTCTGCCGATCAGGAACGATTCAAGAGCGCTTCGAGCATGTGATCGGGGGCCTGCACAGCCACTACTTCGCCTTGAACGGTCGTTTCGCCATCGGCTTCGATCCAGGCCTCAATGACAATTTTACGACCGGCCATCTCCTTGACCCGTCCATAAATCACCAGTTCGGGGCCGAGTGGAGTGGGGCGAAGGAAATTGACTCGCAATGACGCAGTGAGGTAACGGAGATACGGGGCAGTTCCTGGTTCGCGACCAGCCGCAGCGTATGCGGCAGCGGCAGCGGTGCCGGTGCCGTGGCAATCGATCAGCGAGGCGAGCAACCCTCCATAAACATAGCCGGGGACTGCGGTATGGTACGGTCGTGGTGTAAAGCGGGCAATCGCTTGCTTTCCATCCCAAACACTCTTGATCTGTAAGCCTTCCGGGTTCAGCCGACCACAACCGTAACAGTGACTCAGTTCGGGAGGGTAGGTGTCTTGAATGGCATTCATACCAGCTCCGTTGCAACAACAGATACGTGTATTTTGAGGGTAACACAATCTTCGATTAATCCCGGCGTAGATAGATCCAGGCTGACGGGCCGCGATTACCCATCACAATGGTCTCACCGGGCACGAATTGCTCGATGGTGAAATACCGGCGCAATGCCTCCATCAGGAATGATTGTTCGATACTGACTTTAAGTGTCTCTGCCTCAGGTTGATCGCGGTGACGCAGGTGGACAAAGAAAGCGAACAATCCTCCACTGCGGAGCAACCGATGCACTTCCGAAAGATACGCATGCAATTCAGCCTCGCCGAACCCGTGCCCGCAGCCGACATCGATTGCCAGATCGTATGGCCCGGTTAGAAACGCCAGATTGGTGGCATCGGCGACAAACAGGCGCACCCGGTCGGCAACGCCGGCGGTCTGAACCCGTTCGGAAGCAATTGCAATCGCTTCCGGCACAAAATCAACCCCATCCACCTGCCAGCCGGCGCGGGCCAGCCAGATACAAGCTCTGCCGGTGCCACAGCCGAGATCGAGCGCGCGACCCGGTGGCAATTCCTGACTCAGAGCAATGATCTCAGGCGGTGGTTCAGGGTGATCCCAGGGAATTTCGCCGCTCAGGTATCGATCCCGCATCCGGTGAAAACGATCGGACATAGTTTATTCCCAATCTAGCAGACACAATAATGTGATGAAGATAATCTGATAAGCAAGAGCCTCTTGTCAGCGCGCCCGGATGGGCCATTTTCTGGTATGGTCAGAACGAGAGAATCTCTGCTACTCATGACAAGGCGGTACTTTGACCAAACTGATCTGCAGGTTGCCTTCTTACCCGGCGGAGAGGCAGGGCAATATCTCGATGGGTTTGGAACAGCGTATCTCAATGTGTCGTGGCAGAAGGTCTGCGCCTATCCGATACTCCGGCATCATCGTTCCTGGCGTGAACGTTTGAGCGCTCGTTCAATATCGCGCGCTGCATCGCGGCGGGCAATATCTTCGCGCTTGTCATAAATCTTTTTTCCACGCGCAACGCCTAGTTCCAGTTTGGCGCGCGGCCCCTTGAAATAGATCTTCAACGGCACCAGGGTCATCCCTTTCATGCGCACCAACCCATTCAGGCGGTTAATCTCGCGCCGATGGAGCAAGAGCTTGCGGGGGCGCATCGGATCGTGATTAAAGTATTTCCCGGACTGCTCATACGGTGCGATATGCGCATCGTAGAGAAACACTTCATCGTCAATCACACGGGCAAAACTACCGCGCAGATTGACGCGACCGGCGCGCACCGATTTAATCTCGCTGCCAGAGAGCGCAATTCCGGCTTCAATAGTCTCTTCAATGTCGTAATCGTGGCGCGCCTTGCGATTGTCGGCGACCACGCGCGGGGGAGTATTTTTTGTTGCCATTGTTATTGTTCGTGCGGTGATTGGTTCATGAGCCACTCAATCGCGCTTCCCAGCCCGATAGTAGCCCAGAATAACGTCGCCATATGGCTAAATTCAATGTTGAAAAAGTAGTGGTCGGCCAGTCCGACTGCCAGCGCCGCTACGATAGCACCCTGGCACCCGAGCAACCAGCTCGTTGCTTCGTCGTCGAGCCGGGGCAGGAGACGCAGGCTATTGCTAAACCACATGCCAACGAGGCCAAGAAAGACGGCCAGCCCGACCAGCCCCATGCGTTGCCCGATTGCCAGATAGATGCTACTGACTCCTGCCGATAGGTCGAGATCGGGCGCCTGGCCAAAACCGATGCCAAAGACGGGATAGCGTTGAATGATAGCGATGGCATTGGCGTATTCATCGAGTCGCATCTGTTGAGCCTGGTCGCGGAATTGCATGCCGGAGAGCACCCGGTTGACGAATTCATCGGCGTAACCGAGGCCGAAGAGTAGAATTGCTCCCAGGATGCTGACTGCGATCATGTGGCGCCAGAGCCGGCGGTAGCGCGCGGTTGCAAGAAAAGCGGCAGCGATGATCAGCCCAAAGAGGGCGGCGCGCGAAAAGGTGAGTAAGAGAGTCAACACCTGGATGCCACCCAGCGTAGCCAGTAGCCAGCGCGGCAGAATCGGACGAGGAGCGGCCAGTTGGGTGAGGGTGAGCACTGCTACCAGTGCTAGCATCCCGCCGAAGCTATTCGGATCGACGCCCAGGCCAATAGCTCGTTCCAGCCCGTTGGGATCGTCTTCGACATAACGTAACACACGCCCACTGGTTGGGTAGCCAATCCGTCCCAGTGACACCAGCAGTTGCAGCGCGATCTGGTCAGGTAAGGCCCACAGGATGAGACCGATCATCGCCGAAAGGCCACCAACGATAATGAGTGCGCGCATAATGAGACGGGCCGTCTCGCGGTCACGCACACAATTGACGACCGTGAGGTAACAGAACACGCCCAGCACAAACTTGGCATAATTGTGCAGTGTTTGCGGATCGGGCAAGCCGCGTGCCCCCAATACCAGCGAGAAGAGGGTCAGGCCGAGAAAACCTATCAGTGGCAGCCCAAGCGAACCGAAACGCACATCATACGTATCTGACCGGGCCAGCGCGCGCAAAAACCAGACGGTATTGAGCGTAACCAGCACAAGGGTGAGAAAATTTGGCGTAATGATCGCCTTGAACGGCAATGTCCCAAACGGGATGATTGTTACCACGGCCAGCGCAGCGATCAGACCAGCCTTAACACTGACCAACAGTGCCGTAACGATAGCGAGGGCGATCAGTCCGGCAGCAGCGTAAAGCGGCCCAATGGCGGTGATTCCGCCGATCAGGCCGCCGGCAACCAGAGCGAGACCGGCAATGGCGACGGGTGATTGCGCCAGGCGTTCGCGGAGCGTGGGCGATTGAGTGGCAACATTAACGGACATAAGGCATATCAGAGATGCGCATCAGCTTATCCCAGCGGTGGGTTGCCTCGATATAGCGAACCGTGCCTGATCGTGAGCGCATAACCACGCTGTGCGTGCGAGCGCCGCCGCCAAAGTATTCGACTCCGCGCAGAAATTCACCTGAGGTAATCCCGGTAGCGGCTACGACTACGTTTTCACCGCGTACCAGATCACGTGTGGTGAGCACTTGCCGCGGATCCAAACCCAAATCGGCCAGCCGGGCGCGCTCGTCGTCGTTGCGCGGCCAGACCTTGCACTGTATCTCGCCTCCCAGACACTTCAGGGCAGCGGCGGTCAATACTGCTTCAGGCGCGCCGCCGATCCCCATCAGAATATCGGCAGGCGGATTTTCGATACTGGTCATGATACCGGCACTAACGTCACCGTGAGGAATGAGCTTGATCCGGGCGCCGATCTCGCGAATCTGGCGAATAAGATCCTTGTGGCGCGGTCGGTCGAGCACCACTACTGTTATATCTTCCACTTGTTTGTTGAGAGTGCGGGCAACGGCGCGAATGTTGTAAGCTACTGGCGCATTGATATCGATCACGCCTTTGGCTCGTTCCCCAACTGCAAGCTTATCCATATAGGGGATACCGCGCCAGTTGTAGAAGGAGTGACGTTCGGCAACTGCGACAATGGCAATAGCGCCGGGCATACCTTCTGCCAGCAGTGTAGTACCCTCGACTGGATCGACTGCCACGTCGATCTCATCGCCTTCTCCAGTGCCGATCCGTTCGCCGATATACAGCATCGGCGCTTCGTCTTTTTCGCCCTCACCGATCACGACAATCCCATTCATTGGCACGCTGTTTAGTGCCATCCGCATAGCGTCAACTGCTGCCTGATCTGCGGCATTTTTATCGCCGCGCCCCATCCATCGCCCCGAACGCAGCGCCGCTGCTTCGGTTGCTCGCACAAGATCCATTCCAAGGTTACGCTCCATCGCGCACCTCCGCTCTCTTGCTGGCGATCACATATCGGTGGCGCGCCAGCCGCGCGCCGTCAATTACCCTGAATTGTAGCATAGCTGCGCGCAAAAGGAATAAGCCTGCTTCGAGTGTTGTCACCATCCACCAAACAGAGTATACCCCAATACGACCACCAGTCCCATACGCACAATGCGGGCGAAAAACACGGTAATCGCAAACACCCACACCGGTACGCCAACCGCGCCGGCAATAATACCGGCAACATCGAAGAAAGGATTAGGCGGAGCAGAGAGCACAAACAGCACTACCGGCGCGCGCCAGGGATGTTGCATCTGGCGATGTACCCATTCGTAAAAGGCCGTGCGCTCCATTGCTTTCCGCCCGCTTCGACCTGCATAAAAGGCGACCAATTCGCCCAAAACCGAGCCGGCAGCGGCGGCAATTGCAACGCCATATGGATTGAACGCCTGTCCCAACCGGATCAACAGGGGATAATAAGGCACCGGCACAACGATTGAAGCGTTGGCGATTCCAGCCGACAGAAAGGCGCCCAGATAGCCCAGGGCGCCTAATCGTTCTACCAGGTCTGGTGGTAACAGGATAAAGACGAGGATATTGGCGACGGCAATGGAAACACCCACGATTACCGGCCATAACCATAACCGCCAGAGCGGTGGCTGCGTTTCGATTGACATACTCCCTCTTTGCAATTGATATCTGACCGGGTATAGATGTTGGTCGAAGTGTTTAACTCCATCGCTGTATCTCTATCTTGCCGCGCAATTATAGCAACCGTAAACGGTTGAGCCAGCGCAACGGATAGCCAAAAACTCTTGCGCCCAGAGCGTCACCACTGAGGAGACGCGCGCGGGCTAAGGCAAGTTGATCGACACGTTGGCGCGAATCAGCTCGCTCCTTTCCATCAGCAACAGCAATGAGCTGTATAGCGAGTTGCCAGACATCACTGCGCCAGTTGCGAATGAGGTGCGCGGTACACCATTCATCGAGTGGCCCACAGACGACATCGAGCATTCGCATAGCTCGCGCATAGGGCGCTACGACTTCATCTTGCACTCGATCAATTGTCTGCGCAATGACACGATTAACGGCATCGTAGTCAGCGCATCGCTCGCTGCGTTCTCGATCAGACAGGTTTGACCATTCTGGCCGTAGCAGATCATCCAGTACCAACACCAGATCGTAGTTGATATGGGCATTTATGCCTAGCAACAAGTGTTGCACAACTGTAACATCTGGCCGCATGGCGCCGCTGAACGTATGCTGCCAGACTGCTGGCCCGGCGCGTTCTTCCTCCCACCTGGATAAAGCAACAAAATAATAATCGGCGAAATCGCCGATCAATCGCTCAACCCAAACCGAATCATGAAACTCATTCCGCGCTACTGAAGCGAGCATGTGTTCGGTCATACGCTGGTAACATGCCAGAAAGATTGTTCGTCGGTCGCCTTCCCTCTCCCACTGACTGATGCGTGAGGCCATATGTTCGATAAGGGCTGGCACGATAGTTCCTTTCTGGCGCACAAAGGCCTTGCAGAGCAATGTCATAGATAGTGTACACGCAAATTTGTCAGCGCGCGAGCGATTGATTGTCGGTATTTACAACGAAAATAGCTCGTCATAATGCCCTAAATAGCTTCTTTCTTGATCGCCTTGACAAAATCGGCCCTGCCTGCTATACTCCCTAGCGTCAATCGCACCGCGATTGACCCGGAGGACGGCCCACCGG
>NZ_CAKZNK010000139.1 GCF_937129525.1 uncultured Chloroflexus sp.
CTTTTCGTTTCACACAATCGGTCGCTTTCCCTCTCGATTAGAACCGGGTGATCGTGAACCGCTGCAGCGTCGGCAGTACGATTACGACATGTATAGAGCAGGTATATCACAAACAACGATCTGTGGGTGTTCGCCCCCTTGCAATCATGTAGTCGAGATGATGGACTGGATACGTATTCGCGGCGCGCGTGTGCATAACCTGAAACAGATCGATCTTGACATCCCGCGCGGCAAACTCGTGGTCTTCACAGGCGTGTCTGGTTCAGGCAAAAGTTCGCTCGCCTTTGACACAATTTTTGCTGAGGGCCAGCGCCGATATGTCGAAAGTCTATCGGTATACGCCCGTCAGTTGCTTGGTCAACTCGAGAAACCTGATGTTGACCTGATCGAAGGGTTGTCACCGGCGATTGCGATTGACCAGAAAGGGAGCGCGCGCAATCCGCGTTCCACTGTCGGTACAGTTACTGAAATCTACGACTTTCTGCGCCTGCTCTTTGCCCGGATTGGTCAACCCCATTGCCCGCAATGCGCTGCGCCACTGCGTCGCTACACTCCCCAGCAAATGGTTGACCTGATCGTTGAGTTGCCGGCCAATCAGCGGGTGCAGTTGCTGGCTCCGCTTAGCGGCGATCCCGAAACAGTGCTGGCCGAAATTCGCCGACGAGGATTTGTGCGCGCCCGCATTGATGGCGTGGTACGCGATCTCGACGAGCCGATCCGGCTTGAAAAGTACCGCTCTCACACGATTGAAGCGGTCGTTGACCGGTTAATCATCCGACAAACTGCCGATGGCAGATCGGCGCTCGACCGGGTACGGGTTGCCGATTCGGTGGAAACGGCGCTCAAGTTGAGCGGTGGCCGATTGATTGTCCAGGTGCTCGACGGCGAAGAGCTGGAGCTGAACGAACGCTACGCCTGCCCGCAACATGGCCCGATCGAGTTGGGACAATTGGAGCCACGAGACTTCTCGTTTAACAATCCGCAAGGCGCCTGCCCCACCTGCGCCGGCCTGGGTGTCGTACCGGAAGTCGATCCGGCACTAGTCATCCCAGATCGGAGCCTGCCACTGATTGAAGCGATTGCGCCCTGGCGCGACGGCGATGCCGGTAGTCAGCAGTATTATCGCGACGTGTTAATCTCGTTTGCCACTCATTTCGGTATCGATCCACATGCGCCGGCGCATTCGCTCACGCCTGAGCTGATGAGCGCTTTGCTCTACGGCACTGGCGGCGAGCCGATCACGCTGCGCTATCGCATCAATGGCAAGCTGCGCAGTGTCGAAAGCGAATTTGAAGGCGTCATCCCCAATTTACGCCGTCGCCTGAGCGAACAACGCGCGGGTAGCGATCTCTCACCGCTCGAGCAATACACAACGCCACGTTCTTGCCCGGCATGCGCCGGCGCGCGTTTGCGCCCGGAAGCGCGCGCCGTGACCGTCGCTGGCATTTCGATCGCCGACGCGCATCGCATGACCATCGCTACCGCGTTAGAATGGGCTAATGCTCTGCTCGATCAACCCTGGAGCGCCCGTGAACAGGCGATTGTTCGCCCTATCGCGCGCGAGATCACGCAACGATTGCAATTTTTATGTGAAGTTGGCTTAACCTACCTGACCCTCGATCGCACCACGATGACGCTGAGCGGTGGCGAGATGCAGCGAGTGCGATTGGCAACGCAGGTTGGCGCTGGCCTTTCGGGAGTGCTCTACGTGCTCGATGAGCCGAGCAGTGGGTTGCACCCACGCGATCACGATCGTTTGCTGGCAACGCTGATTCGCTTGCGCGACCTTGGCAACAGTGTCCTGGTTGTTGAACACGATGAAGCGACCATTCGCGCTGCCGACTGGATTGTCGATATTGGGCCGGGAGCGGGTCCACAAGGCGGTGAAGTGCTGGTCAGCGGAACCCTCGCCGAGGTGATGGTCAGCCCCCGTTCACTGACCGGTCAATACCTCAGTGGCCAACGGAGCATTCCGCTTCCGACCCGGCGGCGTCCTGCCAGTGGCCCGTGGCTTGAACTACGTGGTTGTCGCACTAACAACTTGAAAAATATCGATGTTCGCATCCCGTTGGGTTGTCTGGTTGCAGTAAGTGGGGTAAGCGGCAGTGGCAAGAGTAGTTTGATCGGCGACACTCTGGCCCCTCGCCTGAGCCAACTGTTGCACGGCAGCAAAACCCGCGCCGGCGAGCATGATGCGTTGCTCGGAGTGGAACATCTCGACCGCGTTATCGTCGTCGATCAAAACCCTATCGGGCGGACTCCCCGCTCTAATCCGGCCACCTATAGCCGCATCTTCGACCCGATTCGCAATTTGTTCGCCGCGACAAACGAAGCCAAAGCGCGTGGCTATGACGCATCCCGCTTTAGCTTCAACGTCAAGGGTGGACGCTGTGAACACTGCGCTGGCGAGGGTCTGATCCAGGTAGAGATGCAATTTTTACCCAATCTCTTCGTTACGTGTGACGTATGTGGCGGAACGCGGTATAATCGAGAAACACTGGACATTCGTTATCGCGGACTCAATATTGCAGAGGTGCTTGATCTGACTGTTGCCGAAGCGCTCAACTTTTTCGCGCGCGCGCCAGCAATTGCCGAACGCCTCCAGGCATTGAGCGATGTCGGACTTGACTATCTCAAACTAGGCCAGCCGGCGCCAACCCTGAGCGGCGGCGAAGCGCAGCGGATCAAGCTGGCTGCCGAACTTAGCCGCCGCAACGGAGGTCACACGATCTATATCCTCGATGAACCGACCACTGGTCTGCACTTCACCGACATCGAGCGTCTACTGACCGTATTACAACGGCTTGTCGCCAGCGGGAATACGGTGCTGGTGGTGGAACATCAACTCGATATGATTGCTGCCGCTGATTGGGTGATCGAATTGGGGCCAGATGGTGGCGAGCGCGGCGGATACCTTATCGGCGCCGGCCCTCCTGAGGTGATTGCAGCGCTACCCGAATCGCCAACAGGAAGGTATCTGCGCAATCGGCTCGAGCGTCTATCAACGAACAAACCGGCGTCCTGATGCGGTAAATGCATTAATCCGACTGTAATCTGTAAGCCTTGTTTCACCAGGAGCTACAGCCTATAGTAACAGCAGTAATACGAGGTGACAGACACATTCCGCGCCGACCCAACGGCAGAAAGGACTCGTCCGATGGAGCGGATCATTCTCCGTGAACCAACCCTTATCCCGCCCTTCGCAGAGCCTGCCCGTGAGTTGCGCATTCTCAATAAGCCGTTATGGCTCTTGCAACGTGATTTGTTGAAAGCCTACGGCAAGCGCACGATTGAAATCGATCACCTGGAAGAGATCGCGGAAATACCCGCGACCGAAGAGCGATTGATCTACCGCGACAACCTGTTTTTCAATGCCGATTTGATTGACACCTTTATCAAAGAAGCGCGCGCGCGTGGCACGCCGGCGCAAATTGCCTTTAAGGCCAGCAATCCGGCCAGTGGACAAAAGGGCGATCCGAGCATCGAGCGGCACGCTACCCAGCTCTCGCGGCATATCCGCCGGGTTGGTGACTATTATCTCGCCGACCTCTACTATCTGCCGGCGGGAGAACACGATCTGGCGCGCGCGCAGCCGCTGGTCATCGACACCTTAAGCCACGAGATGGGCTATTATCGCATTCCCAGCTACATGGCGCACAAGGGTGATCTTACATACCAGATACCGATTCGCGCGTTTGTCTCCATCGAAAGCTGGCTGCATGTCTTGATGGCCAATGTGCTGATGGGAGTCTTTTCGTGGGCAGCCGCGCTTGACGCGCGGATGAGCAAAGCCCGTCTGCGCAATATCATGCGGTGGAAGGCGGAAGACTGGCAGCTTTTCCCTGGTAAAATTGCCTTTGCGCTCAAAGCCTTCTGGGAGAAGATCAACCCGCTTGAGGAGCAGTGGCGCAATCACTTTCTCGCTTCGCGAGCACTGGTCAAGGTTGGCAAACGCTGTTCGATCGATCCAACGGCTATCATTCACGGGCCAACGGTGATCGGCGATGATGTCTACATTGGGCCTGGAGTGGTGATTGCCAACAGCTACATTGGCAACAACGTCAACATCATGCAGGGGTCACAGATCATGCTCAGCGTGGTCAGCGATCGTTGTTTCTTGCCGTTCAATGCCGGTCTATTTATGACGACGCTGATGGAAAACAGCATGGTGGCGCAAAACAGCACGCTGCAACTATGCGTCGTCGGGCGCAACACCTTCATTGGCGCCAATAACGTCTTCACCGACTTCAACCTGCAAGGTGAGCCGATCAAAGTCATTCACGAAGGCGTGCCGGTAGAGGTGAACATGCCGGTGCTCGGCTCGGCAGTGGGTCACAACGTGAAGCTTGGCAGTGGATTTGTGATCTATCCTGGTCGCATGATAGAATCAAATGCTGTTATAATCTTTGACAACGAGCAGAATCTGATTCGCAAGACGGTGACTGGTCACGACTTGAACGATATTGATGAAACAACTGGCGAACCGCGTCGGATCATCTATCACTGGCCAAACGTCTACTATGATCCGGCGCGACCGGAGGCCGGTTCGACAACTGACAGTGAGCCGCCAGCGCATCTGAACGCATTTCGCTCTCATCAGTCTGCCGGAAATGGTCGCCTATCCGAGCACATCAGTGCGAGCCAGCGGTCGTAGCCGCCGCATCGCGAGGAGAATTCACCGTGAGCAAAGAACGTATCCTCGTCGTTGAGGACCAGCCAGACATCTCAAGCCTGCTCAAGATCTACTTCACAGCCCAGGGGTACGAGGTCTACACGGCGTTGCGCGGCCAGCAGGCGCTAGAGATTTGTAGCAAAACCCCACCAAATCTGGCGCTACTCGATGTTAATTTGCCAGATATGGAGGGCTATGACGTTGGTCGCGCCTTGCGCGCCAGCCCACGCACCCGGCATATCCCGATCATCTTTCTGACCGCGCGCGGCGAACGACGCGATCGATTGATCGGGTTAGGGGAGGTACAGGCGCAATACTATATCGTTAAGCCTTTCGATATCGAAGAAGTGCATACGATCGTCAAGAATCAACTCGAGGAAGCAAGGCGTCGCAACCAGCTTCATCCGGTCACTAATCTACCGACCGCCGAGTTGCTTAACGACCAGCTCCGCCAGTTGCTCACCGCTTCACACTGGAGTCTCATCAACGTGCATATCAACGGCTTTGAGACCTTTACCAGTGTCTACGGCGCAGTAGTTGGCGAAGATGTGCTGCGTTTCGTGGCAATGATGCTCAACGAAGTGGTGAGTGAACTTGGTGGCAATGAAGAATTTATCGGCCAACAGTCAGTTGGTCAATCGTTCCTGATCACGACTCTGCCCGAACGTGCACAATCGATTTGCGAGCGGATTATAGCCCGCTTTGATGAAGAGATTGGCCTTCATTACAATTACCGCCACCGTAAGCAAGGTTATATCGAGTTCGTTGACGACACCGGCGAGACGCGACAAGCGCCGTTGATGTCGCTCTCGATCGGTGTTTTGACCCAAGACGACGGGCCATTTGCCGACATTCGTGAATTGAGTGAAGTGATTGAAGAGGTGCGGCAGCGGGCGCTGGTGCAGGCAAGAGAGCAGGGTAAACGCAGTTTTGCCGTCTATGGCCGTTTTTGATCATCCTGACAGCCGGCTGCTAAATGTCAGACTGCGTTTCGTTTATGCATACGTAGCCAGTACAGCAGGCACGACATACCTCCAGTGGGAGCGATAGCAGCGTCATGAACACGACGATCACCGGAGCGCCGGCACAGGGTTGGGAACTACTCGCTCAGTTAGCGCAATATAGCCAGCAGCAGGCTGGCTATATTGAGCCTGTTGAGTTGTGTAACCAGATCGGCGAAGCACTTGAGCGCCACCTTGGGGTTGGCGGTCGCCTGGCATTGTTAGCTAATGAGCGTGAACTGGCTAGCATTACCTGGGGCGATGCGCCGATGAATGGTGTCGCGCTTGAATTGCGTGATGCGAAGTACCTCTACGGTCGACTAACGCTGAATGCCACGTTCGAGCCAGCCTTTACCACGGCGCTGGTTTCGCAGCTTACCACACTGCTGAGCGTCTGGCAGCGAGCGCGCCTTAATGAGCGAACAGAACAGTTGCGCGCATTAGGGTATGAAGCGCTTGAAAGTACCGGTATCGGCGATCTGGCAGTGACCCTCGAACGATTATGCCAGCGGGCATGCGCACTCTTGCCGGCCAAAGCTATCGCGCTCTACTGGATCAGTTTTCACGAGCAAATCTTGACGCGAGCAGTAAGCAGCGCTGGCGACACTATATTCCCTACGCAACTGGCAATCAGTGACAACGAAGCCATCACCCATACCATTACTTTTCAGACGACCCAACAAGGGGTATGGCGGGCGCCGAACCGGCGACGTGGCGCGCCGGCTGAGTGGCCGTTACTGGTTGAACCGCTTACGGTTGGGGTTGAACTGGTCGGCCTCTTGCTAGTAGTCGATCCCGGTCCGGAAGTGCCTGATACTATTCACTCTCTTTCGCGACCGCTCGCCTTGCTACTTCACGCTACAAGTCTGCAACAACACGAGAGTCGCCATGCGCGCGAGCTATTTGTGCTTTACGAAAATAGCCTTGAGATAGGCTCAGGGTTGTTGATCGAAGAGACAATCGCCCGCGCTACGGAAAATTTGAGCCTGGCACTCGACGCTGATTTTGGCGCAGTATATCTTATCGATCCAGATCAACCTCAACAGGCTACAACAATCGCAGTCTACAGCGAGCAGATCGGTGGCGTGACCGGATTCGATACCATTACGCTCACCCCTACCCTCCAGTCGCTAAGTGAACGGGCCGAACCGGTGTTGATTGCCGAGACCACTCTGGCAGCAGCGCAAAACCCTATTGCTGCCCACGCCGCCAGGTTTGGCTGCCGCAGTATCTGGCTCACAGCATTGCGCGGCAAAGAGCAGGTGGTTGGGTTACTGGCGATAGGATATGCCAGTTCCGGACGCATGCTCGATCAGATCGAACGCAATCTGTTGCAGGTTCTGAGCGCGCAGATTGCCACAACAGTGCAGCATCGTCGCCTCTACGATGCCGCTCAACAGCGGGCCAGCGAGCTGGCGCAATTGCAACAGATTAGCGAGTTACTCGCAGCCGATCTCTCGCTTGATGAAACGCTCGAATCAACCATGGCTGGCGCAGCCAGATTGGTGCGATTCGATGGCGGTCGCATCACACTCTTCGATGAGCGCAGTCAGAGCCTGCGGGTAGCCTGCCAGCAAGGTCTCTATTCTCAGGTACACGATGAAGGCGATACGCTGAGCTGGTGGCTGGCCCGACATCAGCGGGTATTACGGCTCGACGATCTGAATCGACCACCGGAATGGTTGGGTGTTTTCACTGATGGGAGTAATGTACTCCTGGCGAACAATCAGCCGGCGCGTAGCTACCTGGGAATGCCGCTCCGGAGTGGAAACACCCTCCTTGGAACCGTAGAGCTATTCGCGGCGCAACCGGGAAGTTTCAACGCGGAAGATGAGCGATTGTTGAGCATTCTGGCCGGTCAATCAGCTCGCGCTATCGCCAATGCCAGCCGGTTTGAACAAGTCGATAGCAGTCTGCGGCGCCGCATCGAGCAATTGCGCGCGCTCCAACGGATCGGTAGCCAGCTTGCAATCACGCTGAATCAGAACGAGATCCTGGCCTTTGTGCTTGAGCAGGCGCTCCGCGCTACCGGCGCCAGCCACGGTTTGATTGCCTTGCGCGTTGATCCGGCTGAGGTCAACAACGGCCATCGAACGATGACCGAGCTGTTGAGCCAATCGATAGCAGTCGATGCAGAGGTGGAGGCTGGTGTATTTCTCGTTGTTGAGGTCATCGGATTTGCGCCACCGCTGCGCAGCCAGATGATCGGCAGCCAGCTTAGCCAGACTGCGCTCACGGCTCAGGAGGCATTTACCAAACGTGAAATTGCTCTGAGTGATTATCTCAGCGAAGGTGAGCGTCAGGCATTGCTGTGTCCCAATGCCAATTCGGCGCTGGCCGCTCCGATCTTCTATCAGGGTAGCGTCTATGGCCTCGTGCTGTTACTCGCCGAACAACCGCGCTACTTCGATCACGAAGCGATTGAATTTTTGCGCGCGTTGACGCATCAGGCGGCAATCGGCATCGGCAATGCTCAACACTATCTTGAGCTTGAGCATATGGCTAAAATGCTTCAGCGCCGGGCTGATATTCTCAACGACGTGCTCGAGATTGGGCAGGCGCTCCGCGCCGATCAGTCGCTGACGAGTCTGCTGGAGCAGATCGGGTATAGTATCATCGAGGCAGTTGGCTTGCGGACAGTGCTCTTCTGCCTGACCCGGATCGACGATCCCAATCATCTCTATCTGGAAGCAGCGGCTGGTATTCCCCTTACCGAACAGGAACGACTTGCTCGTCACCCCCTGGCGCTGGCGCTGGCCACTCGCTATCTCGACCCACGCTTCCGGATGGGGCGCACCTACTTTGTTCCGGCTAATGAAGCGCGTCAACTGGAAGCGGGGTTCGATACCGGCATCTTCGATTACCACCCATTCGAAGATCATCGGAACAGTCACGAGTGGCAACTCGATGATCGCCTCTGCGTGCCACTCTATTCGACCGAAGGGATGTTGCTAGGCATGATCTTTGCCAGCGACACCGAGGATCGTCAGCGACCGACCACACGACTTGTTGAACCACTCGAGATTTTCGCCGATCAGGCAGCAATCGCGATCGAGAACCATCTCCTGTTGCGGGAAGCGCATGATCGGGCCGAGGAGATGGCTGCGCTTTTCCATGTCGGCGCAGCGGCCACCTCAACGACCGATCTCGATACACTGCTAGAACGAGTGTATCAGGAGATTGTTGCCTTCCTGGGCACGCCGGATTTCTTCTACATCGCCAGCTACAATGCCGAACAAGCAACAGTGCGATTTGAGCTGTTTAAACGACGCGGTGAGACGGTCGCGGCGTACCATAAGCGTGTTACCCCAAAGGTTGGCTTGACGGCAAAGATCATTGACACGGGCAATCCGTTACGTATCGATGATCTGACCCAAACCAATGACCTGCGCGAACAGGCGCAATTCCTGTCAGACGAAGGGCGTTCGATCCGTTCGTGGATTGGGGTACCGCTGATCAGCCAGGGCGCAGTCATCGGCGTGCTCTCGGCGCAGAGCGAAACTGCTGGAGCCTTTACTGATCGCGCCTTGCGCTTCCTGGCAGCGCTAGCCAACCAGCTCGCAATCGCGCTGGAAAATGCCAACCTGTTTGCCGAGCGCGAACAACGGATTAACGAACTGAACATCATCAACCGGATCGGTGAGACGATTGCGTCAACGCTCGATCAGCGGCAGATGCTTCGCGCCGTCTACACTCAGGTAAGTACCTTCCTCAGCCTCGATTCCTTCGTTGCTTTTCTCTACGATCCGGAAAGCGATGAGATGACCCTGTGCTTCGAGGTTGATGAAGGGGTGGAGATGTTTACCGAGCGGCGACAGCCGCCAACGCCAGGCAGTCTGACCGAGTACATCATTCGCACCCGCCAGCCCCTTCAATTTGTCGATCTGCGACAGGAGGCAGCACGGGCAGAGTTACGACCAGAGCAGTTTGGCTCCGATCGCAGATCGGCAGCCTGGCTCGGTGTTCCGCTGCTGATCGGCGATCAAACGGTCGTTGGCGTGCTGGCGGTTATGAGTTACACTCCGGGTATTTACCGCGAACGCGAACGATCGTTCCTGACGACAATCGCAAACCAACTGGCGCTCGGTGTGCAAAATGCTCGCTTGCTTGAACGAGCGCAGGCTCAAGTCGAGCAACTGGCGATTCTGAACCGGGTAGCGGCAAGCACCAACGCACTCACCGATCTGCGCGCGATTTATCAGGAAATTGTCAATGCAATGGCGGCAGCGACCGGCGTGGATCAAGCGCGCATGGTCATGTACGACCGTGACAGCGGGTATGCCCCCGCTGTCGCCGAATATGTTCCGAGTGGCATCCTTGACCAGATTCGGATTCAACTCTTCGATAACCCGTCTGTCGATTGGCTTGATCGTGAAAAAAGGCCGCTGGTCTCGGAGGATGCGCAGAATGATCCGCTCTTCAGCCCGTCACACCAGATCTTCCGCGAACTGGATATTCGCTCCATCGGAATTATTCCGATCATCCTCAACGATGAAGTGATTGGGGCAGTCGGCCTGGATTTCGTTGGACGGCACGGCTCTTTCTCGCCACAGGTGCTCGAACTCTGTCAGACGATTGCCAACCAGACCAGCACCGCCATTGCCCGTGCGCTTGCCACTGCGGAAGCGCAACGGAGCGCAGAAGCGACCCGGCAGAAAGTGAGCGAGCTGTCAACGCTGCTCGATGCAGCGCGGATTTTGTCGTCACTTTTGCGCCCGCAAGAGGTGCTCAACAAGCTGATGGAGCTGGTTAGCCGGCAGTTGAACGTCACCACAGTGGCGCTGTGGACGATCAGCGAAGGCAATGTGCTGACGCCAGCGGCGCTTGATGGCATCCCCGTCGAGCAGGGGCGCTCGATGCGGGTGCCAATCGGACAGGGCTTCACCGGGCGCGTCGCTCAAACCGGTCAGCCGCTGATTATTGAGGATGTTAACGAGCAAGGTGGCTCGCTCTACCCCAATTATCAGCAGCGCAATAACCTGATCTCGTTTATGGGTGTGCCGGTCATCTACCGCGAGCAGATCATCGGTGTGCTCAGCGTGATGACCAACTACCGGCGTCAGTTCACCAACGATGAGATGCTGCTGCTGGCCGGCCTGGCCGATCAGGCGGCAACAGCTCTGGAAAATGCGCGCCTGTTTGAAGAACGCGAGCAGCGCATTTCGGAACTGACCATCATCAATCGCATCAGCGCCGCAGTGAATGCCTCGCTCGATACCAATGAGCTGATCGAGCGATTGCATGCCGGGATCAGTGAGATTATCGATACGAGCACCTCGCTGATTGCACTGTACGATGAAACCAGCAATACTCTGAGCTACCCGATTGCCTATGATCGCGGCGAACGCCTCTATCTCGAACCACGACCGCTTGGCGAGGGTACCAATAGCTGGGTCATCCGCAACCGGCGCCCTCTGTTGCTCGGCACTGCGGCGGCGGCGCGCGCAATGGGGTTGGCTATCGATCAGGGCCGAATTGGCGATGAGATGGCAATCGAAGAGTCGTACCTGGTAGTGCCGATCATCTACGGCGATCAGGTACTCGGTGTGATCAATATCCAGAGCTATAACCAGCACGCCTTTGACGAAAACGATTTACGTTTTGTCACCACCGTTACCAATCAGGCCGCAGTTGCGCTAAACAATGCGCGTCTCTTTGCTGAGACCCGCCAGCACGCAAGCGAGATGAGCACGCTGTTCGAGGTGTCGCAGAATCTATCAGGCACGCTCGAACCGGAGGCGATTCAGATGTTGATCGCCGATGCAGCAGTGCGGCTGATGCGCGCCGAGCTTGGCGCCGTATTGTTGCTTGATCGACGCGGCAATATCGAGCGGCACATATTAATCGAAGGTTTTGAATTCCGCGACGACATTCAGGTCGATTTCCGTCGCGATGGGCTTACTGCGGCGCTGCTCCGCCGCGATCAGCCGATTGCGATCAGCGATCTGGCCGAGTTTGACCAATATCACCACGCGCTTAAGTTAGGCGTGCGCAGCGCCATCGGCATTGCCGTTGGCCCGATTGAGGAACGGCTCGCGGTGATCTGGGTCGGCATGCGCAACCCCTACGAATGGACACCGCATCAAATTTCACTCTTGTCAATTCTGGCCAATCAGGCAGCGCAAGCGCTTAAGAGCGCACAACTGTTTGCGCTCGAGCAGAAACGCCGCCGACAGGCTGATATGCTTCGCGAGGTCGCGCAGTCGTTTACCTCAACTCTTGCGCTGCGTGAGATCCAGACCCTGGTGCTTAACCAGTTGCAACGGATCGTGCATTACGATAGCGCAGTAATGCTGTTGCGCGACGAAGGTTACGGCGATCTACGGCTCGTTGAAGCGCAGGGCTTTGCCCCCGCCTCATTCACTAACAACAGTATTTCGCTGGAGGATAGTAACCTCTTCCAGATCATGGCGATTGAGCATCAGCCCATTCTGATCGCCGATACGCAGCGCGATCCGCGTTTCAACGAATTGCGTCGGCTCGGATGGCGCGATGGTTCGTGGATCGGCGCGCCGCTGCTCGTTGACAATGAACTGGTTGGCGTTTTGACGATCAGCGCCGATGAACCAGACACCTACGATGAAGAAGCGCTGGCGGTTGCCTTCACTATCGCCAGTCAGGCCAGTCAGGCGATCCAGAATGCGCGGTTGTTTGACCAGATCAGCAATCTGGCTGCCGACCTCGACGCGCGCGTGCGAGAACGCACGGCTGAGCTTGAACAGGCAACTCGCCTGGTCTCAGAAGAAAAAGAACGTCTCGAAGCGGTCAACCGGATCACGCTGGAATTGACAACGCAGCTCGATTTGAATCTCATTATCCAGCGCGCGCTTGAGTTGATCTCAGAGAGCCTGGAAGTTGAGCGCGGCTCGTTGATGTTGCGCGATCCGGCTACCGATGCGCTGATATGCCGGGCGACTCTGCACGGACGCGGGCGCGCAGAAGCAGCAAATGTCCCGCTGCGCTTCGCCGATGGCACTGAAGGGCTGGCGGGCTGGATCATGCGCCACCTCGAATCGGTGAACATCCCCGATGTCGATCGCGATCCACGCTGGCTGAAAGAGCCGGGTCGCGCCGAAGAAGTGCGATCCGTGGCCGGCGTGCCGTTGCAGACCAGTGATACTGCTATCGGCGTGCTGATTCTGTCAAGCCCACAGCGCAACTACTTCGGCGACTCACAGATGAATCTGCTGGGCACCATCGCCAGCGTGGTGGCCGCCGCTGTAAACAATGCCCAGCTTTACAGCTTTATCAATGATCTGGCACTGCGGAATGCGGTGTTGCTCGAAGAGCAACGCGCCGAATCATCGAAGAGTATCGCCATCTTCCGCTCGATGACAGAAGGCGTCATCGTGCTCGATCCGCAACAACGAATTACCCTCTTCAATCCTGCTGCCGAGCAGGTACTCGAGATCGCTGCCGACCAGATCCTCAATCAGCCATTGCAACGGCTGGCTGAGATCGGCGACGACGACGTGAGTCGCCGCCGCAATCAGACGATCTACAACGGCATTTTGCAAGGCCTGCGCCGGATGCGTGAAACGCAGGGTATTTATAGTACCTCGATTGACCTCACCGATCCAACTCAGGTCATCGCAGTTAACATCGCGCCGGTGCGCAGCCCCGATGGCCAGCATTACGGCGAAGTGGCAGTGTTGCGTGATATTACCCGTGAAATTGAAGCCGATAAAGAGAAGCGCCAGTTCATTTCAGACGTTAGCCACGAGTTGCGCACACCGTTGACGGCGATTAAAGGGTATGTTGACGTGCTGTTGCTCACCGCCAGCCTTAATTTGACTCCGGATCAGCTTAATTACCTGACGATTATTAAGAACAATACCAATCGACTGCGCGCCCTGATTGAAGATATTCTCGAATTCTCACGACCCGACTCGAAGCGGAAACTGACCTTTACTCAGGTCGATATTCCGGCAGTGATCGATGAGGTGGTGCAGTCGCTGCGCCTCGAATATGAGCGCAAAGGGATGACGGTGCGGATCGATGCTTCACCGGCACTGCCACCGGTCGTTGCTGACCAGAAACGGGTAGGACAGATTATCTTCAACCTCTTCTCGAACGCTGTGAAATACACGTATGAAGGCGGCTCGATAACAATTCGCGCGTTCGTTAATCGGGCAAATATGATGCAAATCGAAGTTGAGGATACGGGTGTCGGCATGTCACCCGAACAGTTGAAGAAGCTGTTCCGTCCCTTCTATCGCGCTGATAATCCGTTGCGTGATGTCGCTGGCGGCACCGGGCTTGGTTTGAGTATCGCCAAGCAACTGGTGGAGATGCACGGCGGTGAAATCTGGGTAACGAGCGAACTGGGTAAGGGCAGTACCTTCTCGTTCGCTATTCCCCTGCAACAGGCCACTAATGGCGCCAATGATGAGGAGGTGGAAGTATGAGTATCATCCACCTCGACAACCGGCTGGCTCATTACGAGGTTTTCGGCCGCGGTCAACCGATCATCTTCCTGCATAGCTGGATCGGCTCGTGGCGCTATTGGGTGCCGATTATGGATATTGCCTCTGAACGGCATCGCGCCTACGCCTTCGATTTCTGGGGCTTCGGCGAGAGTGATCGTCGCGGCGATCAATTCACTGTACCGCAATACGTTGAGATGCTCATCCAATTCATGAACCGGCTGGGGATTGCTCGCGCGACGCTGGTAGGCCATGGAATGGGTGGCATGGTTGCAATTCTCGCCGCGCACCAGTATCCAGAGCGATTTAATCGGCTGTTGACCGTCGCGACACCGCTGCACGGGCAGGTATTGGCGCAACATATTAAGCCGGGCACGTTGTCGCGCCTGCTTGGTATGAATTCAACTCAGAACGGCTGGGCGCGGATGGTGCGTTCGTTGCAGGTGGCTGACGCCGATATTCAAAACGAGATCGAAGAAGATACTGCCAGTCTGAGCGAACAAGTGCTTCATCAAGTTCACGAGTCACTGCTGGCAACAGACTTGCGACCACAGATCATTTCATTGCAAACGCCGCTGCTGGCTGTGTACGGCGGCAAGGATCCAATCGTCAACCCGGCTCATGCGGCATTTCTCAACGAATTGGCCGAGCGACCGATTCAGTTGCTGGTGCTTCCGAAGGCCAGCCATTTCCCCTTCCTTGAGCAAGCCAACACATTTGGCCGCATTCTGCTGGACTTTATGGTCTCGCAGGGCACGGCTATCGAGATTAAAGAGGAGTGGCGGCGGAGAGTCAATCAGCGTGAGTATTTATAGAAAGGCGCTATGCAGCGGCATGCCAGAGAGGCGCAGCGCTGCTGCGCCTTTGTTGTGTTCGGACTGAGAAGTGGGTGATAAGAGTGCGGTTTACGTCAGCGGCTACACCAACGCACAACGTATATGATAGTCGGGGTACAGGTCTCTTTCCCTACCAGATCTTGCTCTTATTCACCTGCAATACCCGGGGCGCGCGAAAGGGGCGACGTATGTATCGCCCCTTTCGCTTCAAACGATCCATCACCCGCAATGACACCCGTAAAACCGGGTCAGGCACTCCCACATCATTCCAGCTCGGCAATACGCTCGCGGAGACGGGTTAACGCAGCCTGCGCCGCTTCGAGCGCCTCTCGTTCGCGCTGAACCACGCGCGCTGGCGCTTTGGCCACAAAGCCATCGTTGTTGAGTCGGGCGGCGCGCCGCGCCACGTCAGCCTCGGCCTGGGCCAGCTCCTTCTGGAGACGGGCGCGTTCGGCAGCCAGATCGATCAGGCCAGCCAGGGGCAAGAAGCATTCAAGCGTGCCGATAATGATAGAAACTGCCTGCCGCGGACGCTCAACCAGTTCGGTCACAACTGACAGATCATCGGCGGCCACGCGAGCCAGTCGGCTGATCAGCGGTGTCTGAGCGCGCACCAGATCAGCCCGATCACCGGCCACAACCGTTGCAGCAATCCATTTCGCCGGCTCAACCTTGTACTCGCTACGCGCGTTGCGGATGGCAACAATTAACTCTTGCACCAGCGCCCAATCCGCTTCCACTGACTCATCACGCATCCCTGCAATCGGTGTCGGGTAAGGAGCATAGCTGATGGTGCGCAATCCCAGCCTGCTGTACGGTGTGTCGGGGCCGGGATCGGGATACTGATGAGCATCATTCAGATACTGCCAGACCTCTTCGGTGACAAAGGGCATAAGGGGGTGGAGCAAGCGCAAGCTGCCGTCGAGCACGGTGTAGAGCACGCGCCGGGTGAGATAGGCACGCTGACTATCACTCTCAAACTGCACTTTGGCGATCTCAACATACCAGTCAGCAAATTCACCCCAGAGAAAATCGTGGATCTGACGACCAGCTTCACCAAAGTTATACCCTTCCATCAGCCGATCCACCTCGGCCACCAGATGCGCATAACGCGAGAGGATCCAGCGATCGGCCAGCGTATAGTCTTCTTGCTGCAATGATTCCGCCGTCACCTTGACACTTTCGGCACGCGGCAGATCACCCAACTTACCGATCACGAAGCGCGTAATATTCCAGATCTTGTTCGCAAAATTGCGAGCCGACTCGATCCGCTGCGGATTGAGATTGACATCCTGACCGGGTGTGCCGCTAGTTACCAGCGTATAGCGCAACGCATCAGCGCCTTGTTGCTGAATGATGTCGAGCGGATTGACCACATTGCCAAACGTTTTCGACATCTTGCGGCCATGCTCGTCACGCACCAAACCGTGCAGATAGATGGTATGGAACGGCGGCTGCCCGGTGAAATAGCAGCCCATCATCATCATGCGCGCGACCCAGAAGAAGAGGATGTCGTACCCCGTTTCCATAACACTGGTGGGATAGAAACGGCGGTAATCCTCAGTATCATCGGGCCAACCCAGCGTGCTGAAGGGCCAGAGACCAGAACTGAACCAGGTATCGAGCACATCGGGATCCTGAACGCCCTCTGCCGGTGGCGGCTCATCGGGATCGGGCACCACAATTGAGCCATCGGGCAGATACCAGACCGGAATGCGGTGTCCCCACCAGAGCTGACGCGAAATACACCAGTCTTCGATATTTTCTAGCCAGTGGAAATAGACTTTCTCAAACCGTTCGGGCACGATCCGCACGCGGCCATCACGCACAGCAGCAATGGCCAGCTCAGCCAGTGGTTTGGTACGCACAAACCACTGTTCAGAGAGCAACGGTTCGATAATTTCACCACCGCGCTGGCTGATACCGACATTCATCTTGTGCGGCTCGGTCTTGACCAGCAAGCCTTCCCGTTCGAGATCGGCCAGAATTGCCTTGCGGCATTCGAAACGATCCAGTCCGGCGTAAGGGCCACCCTCCGCATTGATAGTCGCGTCGGGATTCATAATGTTGATCATCGGCAGGTGGTGGCGCTTGCCAACTTCGTAGTCATTCTTGTCATGACCGGGAGTAATCTTGACTGCGCCCGAACCAAATTCCGGATCAACGTACTCGTCGGTGATAATCGGGATGGGACGGGCCAGCGCCGGTAAGATGGCTTCTTTCCCCACCAGATGGGCATACCGCGCATCACCGGGCGCCACTGCCACGGCAGTATCACCCAGGATCGTTTCAGGGCGCGTGGTAGCGACGGTGATAAACTCGATAGCGCCCTCTGCCCACCGACCTGACCCCCACGGCGCGGTGGGGCCGGCCCAATCGGCAGTGCGGATGGGGTAGCGCACGTACCAGATCGACACGTTACGCTCTTCGTATTCGACTTCGAGATCGCTCACTGCCGTCTGCAATTTGGGCGACCAGTTGACGAGGTACGTGCCGCGATAGATCAGGCCATCATCGTAGAGCCGCTTGAAGGCGGTATGCACAGCGCGTGACAGGCCGGGGTCAAGCGTAAAGCGTTCGCGCGACCAGTCGCATGAAGCGCCAAGGCGGCGCAACTGGCGCGTAATCTCGCCGCCGTACTTCTCTTTCCATTCCCAGGTACGGCACAGAAACTCTTCGCGACCCACTGCCCACCGCGACGTTCCTTCGCGTTCGAGCTGCTTTTCCACCTGCATCTGGGTTGCAATACCGGCGTGATCGGTGCCGGGCACCCACAATGTCTGGTAGCCTTGCATCCGCCGCCAGCGAATGAGCAAATCCTCAATAGCGACGAACATGGCGTGGCCAAGGTGTAACTCACCAGTCACATTCGGTGGCGGAATGGAAATGACAAACGGGGGACGCGGCGCATCATCGCGTGGCGCAAAGAGTCCGTTTCGCTCCCACCAATCGTAGAGCCGCTGCTCGACAAGGCGATGATCGTATGCTTTGTCCATCTCTAGCGGGCGTGCGGCAGTCTGATCGGTCATACATGCCTCAACAAAGTGCAAACAAATAACGTCATATAGGTATCATTATACCAGTCTTTATCAGTCTTGACGGCGCGGCTGTGTCAAGATCGGAAGCAAGGAAACTACTTGATTTCAGAGTACAATGATAGTGTGCTACTGCATCATGAGCACACTCAGCAGCCACCTGACGACGAAGGCCCTCTTTGAAACGATACAGGAATGATCCACTATGACTCCGTTGATCCAGCTTAACAATATTACCAAAGTTTACCTTATGGGTGAGACGGAAGTGCATGCGCTGCGCGGCATTTCGCTCACGATTCAGCAGGGCGAGATGGTCGCCATTATGGGGCCATCGGGTAGTGGCAAGAGTACCCTGATGAACATTATCGGGTGTCTTGATCGACCGACATCCGGGGAATATCTGCTCGAAGGCATGAATGTGGGCGAGCTGAGCGATGACGAACTCGCTATCATCCGCAACGAGAAGATCGGCTTCGTGTTTCAGCAGTATATGCTGCTTCAGCGCACTACCGCATTGCGCAACGTGGAATTGCCAATGCTGTACGGGCGAGGCCGGCCTGACCGACAAGCGCGCGCGCGGATGGCGCTCGAGGCGGTGGGGATGGGTGACCGGCTGCATCACCGCCCGAATGAGCTATCTGGTGGTCAACAACAGCGCGTGGCGATTGCCCGCGCCCTCGTTAACGAACCACGGATCATCATGGCCGATGAGCCAACCGGCGCGCTCGACACCCGCACGGGAGCTGAGATCATGGGCATCTTCCAGCGGCTGAATGCCGAACAGGGGATTACCGTGATTCTTGTCACCCACGAACACGATGTGGCGCAACACGCCGAGCGCATTATCAGTATGCGCGATGGCCTGATCGCCGATGACCAACCGGTTAAACATCGCACCATTGCCTGGCAGAAAGAGCTGAAAGAGACGGTTGGGTAACGGTATCCTGCCATTACCCACCACCGGCAGCGCAGGTTAGAGTTGTGTTCACGCAATTCTTCATCTGCTTCTGACCAGGAGCGATCGCACCGGTCGCTCCTGGTTTCTGTTTGATCCGGCAAGTGTTTCCCCGGCATAGCGCCCGATCCTGTTCGTCTATCAGGATGCACATCAGATCACGCATCGTCCGACGGTATGGAAGAGTTAACTACGTTGCGACAACCGGCAATCGATTTGCTATCATAGGGAAGTTTGAATCGTTGCCACGGAGACACCGGTATGTCTAAGCAATGTTCACCGAGCCACGTCCTGCTCGTCATCTCTACCATCATTCTGCTGGCCATCATTGCGATCCCAGCAGCGCCGGTTAGCGCTACTTTATCAAACGCATTCCCGTCAACATTAACGGATAGCGTCAGCGCCGCGCAACCTGCCCCGGAAGATTCGCTGATTGAGGCTCTGCTCGGTCGCTATGCCGTGTGGCTGATGCTGGTGATATGCAGTTCGAGCCTGGCGCTGTTGGGAGCTGCGGCCATCGTGACCCGCATCCGTCGCATTGCAGGCGATGACGACGACCGGTAACAACCGTCGATTGACTGAGCGCTAACTGTATGCTAAACAGGGATACGTTTCCCGCTTTTGTTGGGAAATTCTTCGTATTTTCCCCTTGCGCTTTCAAGCAAAATCAGTGCATACTATGTACAAAGAGTGATCACGGCATCGCTCTGCGCCAGCGCCGGCGCCCGTAAACCCAAACCACATCACCACACCAAAGGAGTGCGCTACATGGAGGTGCTACTGCAACTACTGGTTGCGGGAGCGTGGACTTTTACGCTCGTGAACAGTTTTCGTCGTTTGCTTCGTTTGGCTCGTGTCTCGCATCTCCAACGCTGGGACAGCGACATTCGGGTACGATCCGGCCTGAACCGAATCTGGTGGTGGCTCGGCCAGGAAGAATTCTGGGGCGCTGCGCGCTATGATGTTGCTCACGCGCTGCAAATTTCACTGCTTGTGTTTCTTTTCGTCTGGCGAATGGCCGGCTGATATGCACCGAGCGTTGTTTGTCGCATGATGCGCTGTGATCGGGTATGATACATCGGCTACACAGATTGCTGCGCCCATCAGATCGAAGGAGACGCTGTGAATATTCGCTGGACGGCAGTCATTTCGGGGTTTATGGCCGATTTTGCGCTCACCATTCTGCTCCAGGTGGCGATTCTGGCAGCAGGCCAGAGTGCAGTGTTCACAGCGCCATCACTACAAAATCCGATCCATGCGCTGTTGATTATCATTGGCGCTTGCCTGACCGGCATTGGCGGCTTTGTGGCGGGATGGCTGGCTGACAATTCGTTTGCAATGCACGGCCTGCTGGTTGGCGTGGTCGGGATTCTGGTTGCGGCTCTGGCCAACGTCGGGATAACCGTGCCGCCGCCGTTGCTGGCAGGGCAGGCGTTAGGGTGTGTTTGCGGCGCGTTAGGCGGAATTCTGGCCGAACGGGTGCGCAAGTCACTGCGCGCCGGCTAGCAGTTTTACCATTGCGCAGAGCATCGATCGCCCCCTATCGCCTCAGTGCGATCTGATAATCGCACAGGTGCTCACCTGTTAGACCGATCTTCTTGTGAACGGACAGGCCTCGGTATCTGGCTACCCGGCCCGAGCGCGATCAAGCGCTATCTTCCACAGCGCCAGGCCGAGTGTTTGCGGATCGTGCCGAATAGTATCCGCTTTCTGCCATAGCTCGCGCGGGCCGGGATCGGATTCGGCCAGATCGCGTATCAGTGGCTCAACGCCCAACGCGCGAATAGCCATGACATCGGCTTCGGTTGGGTTGAGCGGGTGGAGACCGGCAGCGGCATACCGCGCAACTGTAGCCGGATGCAACGCGCCGGCATCGTTGATCAGAGCCACATCGAGCACGCCAGAACCAAGCGCTTCAACCAGACGCGCAACATGATCGGCGATGCTCATTCCATCAGTCTGACCGGGCTGAGTCGTCGTATTGACCACAAAGACAACGGTCGCCGGAGTCGAGCGTAACGCTTCCACAATGCCCTCAAAGCAAAGCGTTGCCATAAGCGAGGTGTAGAAACTGCCCGGCCCGATCACAACCAGATCGGCTTCGGCAATGGCAGCCAGCGCCAGCGGATAAGCCGTCGCCGGCGGGTCGAGGAACAGCCGGCGGATGGGGGGTTTGCCGAGGGCGCGCACCGCTGCTTCTTCCACCACTAACCGGCCATCATCTAGCTCGGCGCACAGATTAGTATTTGCAGTTGAGACCGGCAAAATCTGCTCCGGGCAACCCAACACCTGGCGTGCCGCCGCCACTGCCGCGGCCAGATCACCTTCCATTTGCGCCAGACCTCCCAACAGCAGATTGCCCAGAGCCATTCCATCGAGCAATGGCAGCGCCTGACTGCGTAACCGGTATTGCATCAGCCGGGCCAGCGGCCCATTGGGTTCGGCGGCCAGCGTTGCCAGGACATTGCGCAGATCACCGGGAGCAGGGATGCCGGCGATCATGCGGGCGGTACCAGTACTGCGGCCTGAGTCGGTGACAGCGATGATCGCGGTGCGCTCGGCGAAAAAGGGTCGCGCCGCAAGCAACGTTTGCGCACTGCCACCACCGCCACCCAACGAAACAATGCGCAAACGTGGAAATTCGGCAGACTGATTCATCGAATGCTCCTCGCTCATGGTCAGATAATTGGCTCAATGCGCTTGCATC
>NZ_CAKZNK010000140.1 GCF_937129525.1 uncultured Chloroflexus sp.
CTATCGCGGCAACAACATATGGGCGCAGCATCGCTGCGCCCCTACCGCCTATCGGCTATCAGCTATCGCCTATCGCCTATCACCTACGCCGGTTGCGGTTCGCGCTCTTTGGTGATGTCGCGCAATGTGCTCAGATCGCGGATGCGCTCGGTGAAGAGTATCCCGTTCAGGTGATCGACTTCGTGTTGAATTGCCCAGCCCAGCAACCCGTCAGCGCGGCGCAATCGGTGATGTTTACCGCTCAAGTCCTGAAACTCGACGGTCACCCACGTCTGACGAGGAACCATCCCGTACCAGCCGGGTAGACTGAGACATCCCTCATCGCGCATCACCTCTTCACCGCTCTGCTTGACGATGCGCGGATTGATCAGCACATACGGTTCGGCTGGCGCTACCTCAACCACGCTCCCGTCAGGCCGTTCTTCGTATTCGGGAGGCAGTTCGATAATGCAGAGCTGGATCGGAATGCCGATCTGCGGAGCAGCCAGACCGACTCCGTTGGCGGCGTGCATCGTCTCAAACATATCAGCAACGAGCTGTTTGAGATTGCGATCAGGGAGTTTGACCGGACGACACTGCATTTTCAAGATCTTGCGATCCTCGGCGTCGTCAATCCGTAGAATGCGTCGAATAGCCATACAATGTTGTTGTCCTTACAAGTGTTAGCAGTTACTTTTCTCATTCTACGACAGAGCGCAAAGGAGGGCAAGGGTTAAAAGGAACGACTCACCTCACCCTATTACCGGTTGATGTCCGGCAATGGGATTTCAAGCGGGACGCCATCGATGAGTGGTCGCAACAGTGTGACCGATACGTAGCCAGCATTGACAGCGCCATCATCGGTATCGACCGCAAATTCGGGCACCCGTTCGCGAGCAAATCGGAAGGTAATCTGCTGTCGTTCCGCCGGCCCGTTTGGGTTGAGTTCCAGATCGAGGTAGTGACCAAAGAAAAACTCTGACAATCGGGTCTGGCGGAAACCGCGCAACTCACCGGGATCGGCCACGTGGGGCACGTTAACGTTGATAACGATGGGCGCGTGGGGGCGAGTCAGCTCGAGCAGTGGAAAGAGGCGCCGGGCAGCGTAGGCAGCCGTGCCCCACGGCAGCGGTCCCGGCCCGTGATATTTGAGCGAGACCGCCATTGCCGGCAATCCCCACATAGCGCCGATCATGGCCGCGCCAACGGTGCCACTGAGCAACACGTTCGTCCCGCTGTTGACGCCGCGATTGATCCCGGAGACCACCGCATCAATTGGCGGCAAGACGCCGCTCAGCATGGCAATGGTGACACAGGCAACCGGAGAGCCATTATGTGTAAAAGCCCTGATCCCATCGAGTTCTGCCGGTGGAATGATGGCGCGTAGCTCGCGTTCGCGCTGTGGCGGTAGCGCCATACTCATCGCGCTTTGTTCTTCAGCCGGCGCAACCACGCTAACCTCAGCGCCACAATCACGCATAGCCCCGGCCAATGCCCAAAGGCCGGGGCTGTCAATTCCATCGTCGTTCGTCACTAAAATATGCATGCAGTTCCGCTCCGCAAGGCCTGGATTACACTGACAGGAAGTGAAGCGCTGTACTTTGGCAGCGCTTCGCTGTCAGCATATCATGCCCGCGCACTCTGAGCAATGGCTGCTTCAACAATTTCAAGGGTGACCTCGTGAAGGCCACGCGCGCGCGCAGCCTGTTCGGCAGCGGAACGAAGCGAGCGACTGGCGCTGATCCGGGCCAAATACGGCACTGCCTCAAGCGCGGCATTCAACCGGTCGGTCGCCTCTTTCGTCCACGGCATAGTTTCGGCGCTGCCCGGTTTGGGAGGGCCGCCGGCAGCCGGCGCTGCCGGCTCAACCGGCAAGAAGTTGATCACCGTTTCATAGAAACGATTAACCAGCTCTTGCATAATGTTCGCCGCGCCTGCATACCCCATAAACGGCGTGCCGGTCGTTCGGCGCACGACCGGGCCGGGGAAGGTTGCCGGAATGTAGTGCGTGCCGCGCGCATTGGCCTCGGCCAGATAGATCTTCTCGTTGATGCTGCCAAAGACGAACGCCGGCGCTTTTGCGTGCAATCGCTTGCGAATTTCGATATTGTCCGGCTCATCTTCGCGCCGTGGGCGTCCCGAAACCCAGGCAATCTTCATCCCCAGTTCATCGCCGAGAAAACTGCGCAGGCCGTCGGCATAACTACGCGCGGCGACGATGGCGCAATCGACCGTTGCAAACCAGTCGCTCTGCGGCCCGCGCCACAGATCCCAGACCGGTTGCAACGTCGCGCGCTTCTCTCGCTCGATAAAGGCTTCGACTTGAGCTGCGTCAATGCCGAGCAATTGCCCTAATTCACGCAAAAATGCAGTAGTGCCAAAGACGCCAAAGGGCGCAAAGAGGTAGGGTCGTCCCAAATCCTCGGCCAGGCCGCGCCCAAATTCCTGATACATCACCACATTGACCGCCGCTTCCGCCAGTTTCGGAGTGGTAGCAATGCTGCCTTCATAGGGGTACACGAGATTGATCTCGGCGCCAATGCCGGTGATCAGTCGCTTGAGTTCGTGCAGATCACTTGGCGCGTTGAAACACCCTAACGATGGGCCGATGATATTAACAGTGCGGGGCCTTGGCTTGACATCTGGTGGTACGAATGGCTTGCCGTACTGTTCCCAGGCAAACCGCAGCGCTCGTTCGCGACCAATCCACTCGTCCTGTTCAAGCGACTGGCTCCAGAAGAAGCGCGCTTCCGGATCGATCTGGCGCACCAGTTGCGCGTGGTCGGCGCTGATCATCTCACTCTCGGCAGTGGAGACGACGATCAACCGTTTGCCCTCTAACATCCCCATTGACCGCAGATCATCGATGGTGCGGATGAGCGCCTTTGCTGTGCCGTTGATTACATCTTCTTCCCGAATCGAAGTCGGGGTCAGGTTGGCCATATGCGGCAGCGCGTCGGTATAGTCGGTGACGGCCATACCTAACAGATTGTAGCAACCGATTGGCGCATCGCAGACGATATGCACGTCGGGGAAACAGCCGAACACCCATGATGCGCCCCAATAGCTGCTGGTGTCGGAAATATCGCGAATCAGCGTAATGCTCATCGAGCGCCCTCCTGGCGTTCATTGCCCTCGAAGAAGGCCAGCATACGGTCATAGATCGGCTTGCGATTGATCAGATCACGGACAAAGTTCAGCGAGGCGATCATGCCACCCGCAAGGAAGAGTGGGCGCACACTGAGGATGTTGGTGTAGTAAACTGCCGGAATGCCTCTCTCTTTGGCGTAGGCAGCCAGCGTGGTGGTGCCGATAATCAGATCAAATGACCAGCGTTCCATCGCTGCCTTATCGTCTTCAATCGTCTTGCGATAGATCACCGCTTCAGTGCCGTGAGCTTTGAGCCACGCTTCATCAGCCGCCGTAAGCGCACTTGGCCCGATACTCGTGCTCACATAGGGTACGCGCGCGCCACCCTCGATCAGCAGGCGGGCATAAAGCATCTCATTCCCTTCATAGCCTGAAACCAGAATAGTGGCACCCTGCAAAGGTTTGCTGGCCAGAAAACCGCGCGCGGTCGCTTCTTCTTCGGCGGCTACACGCTCAACTGTATCTTCATCAAGCTCAAGCGCCGCGCCGATTGCGCGTAGCCAGGCTGCGCTTCCTTCGGCGCCGATTGGCGCGCCACTCACCACTGCCACGCCACGTTCTCGCAAGACGCCAATCGTCTCGCGATAAAACGGGTGCAACGCGGCAACGGCGGCTGCCCGGCCCGCCTGCCTGATCTCGTCAATGTGACGGCCAGGGATCGTTGTCACCACCCGGCCTCCCATCTTGCGCACGACCCCATCGATCAACAACGGATCAGCCGGGAAGACCTCGCCGATCAAGGCCAGTGTTCTCGGTTCGTGATCGCCGGTTGTATCAACAAACCGTCGCATCACGGCGGCAAGCGCAACGTCTTTAGCTTCGGGGTGTGAATGGATGGCATACGCCGGCACTCGTACCAGGATCACGGGCTTGCCGTCGATCTCTTTTGGCAGCAGCTCTTCGGCCAGGCCGGCTGTCTCTGCCACGCAGAGCGAAATCACCGGAATGAATGACACATTTGGCTCAGAAGCAGCTTCAGCGATCGCTGCGTTCGCTGCTTCCTGCACCTTCCCGCTCGATAATTCGGCTGTCCCCAGCGCAGGCGCAACGATGCTCTTGCGCGCTGCGTAGAAGTGAGTCACGAAGGTCAGGCCGTACAAACAGCCGGTATCGGTCACCATCGCCGGTTGCGCGCCCTCGATTCGCGTCAGTACCCGCAAGGCGCCAAACGCCGGGCACATCGTTTGAGGGTGCAACTTGCATGCGCCACCGCGAAACGGTTCGGTGGGTGAACTGGTCTCGCCTGGCGTCAGGGGAATGATCTCGGCCATACAAACTCCTCTGCCCGCTCACAGCTCTGCTGCTGTATGTCGGGATGTTGGATGGGGAAGCGAACAATTGCTATTATACAACACTTTTCTTGCATAATGGCAAAGCGGGCAGCGGTTGGGTTGAATCGTGAAGGTTGCGCGCGTTGCGATTCCAGTCCTGCAAAGAGCAGTTTATCTTGAGCGCAATCGGCAGTTGCAGTAGCGGGATCTGCCCTGAATGTTATTCGTCCGGCCACGGATCGGCGCTAAACTGATCGTGTACCTCTTGCAGTTGCACATCGGCATAGCTGGCGTAATAGCTGCGCGTCACTTCCACGCTCCGGTGGCGCAGAATTTGCGACACTTCCGCCAGCGCGACACCCTCATTCAACAGGTGATAGCCAACAAAATGGCGAAAGGTATGGGGCGTGACTCGCCGCAGCAGCTCGGCCTCATCGACTTTCCCCTCCCAGACCAGGCGATCGGCCAGGGCATTGGCAGCCGTTGTGACAATTCGCCAGCCACTGATGCGCGAGAGTCGGCCACCGCCGGCGCGCGGATCGAACGCGACGAAGAACGGTTCGCGCGCTGCCGGCCACTGGCGCGCCGTGAGATAACGCTGCAAGGCCTGTTCGGCATGACGGCGGATGAAGAGTGTTCCTTCGCGCCGACCTTTCCCGCGCACCACCACCCGCCCCAGCACACGACGGTCGCGCGCCACATCGCCGACATCAAGGCTCAATGCTTCTGAGATGCGAGCGCCGCTTGAAAAGAGCAGATGCAAGAGAGCGGCATTGCGCAACCGGATGAGCGTTTGTCGTTCGCGCTCTTCACCGGTGGGTTTGTCGTAAAACCGCACCAGTCGACGCAGATCGGGCGGAGTTGGCGCTACCGGGTCGGGCAACCGAGGGAGAATGCGACTCACCTCGGGACGCGCTGCGGCAACCCGGAAGGGAATGGCGCCCTGCGAGTCGGCCAGGGCCAGAAAGCCGAACAAGGGGCGCACATATGCGTGGATCGTGCGCTCGGCCAGCCGTTCGCCCTGACCGTTTGCGCGCGCTGCCGCTGCCCGTTGCGAGAGGTCGTAGCTGCGCTTGCGGAGCGAGCGAGCATACGCAACGAGATCGCCGATACTCAAATCGCCTAACCGTTGTCGCCCATTGCGCTCAGCCCAACGCACAAAGATGCGCAGCGCCGTCTCATAACTCGCGATGGTCTGGCGGGCATGGTGGCGCTGACTCTCGCGCGCGCGTTCGTCAAGGTCATCTTCCGCGTCGTCGCTATCAAGGCCGGCGCTGGCCAGGCGCGCCAGCCAGATCGCGCCGGCATCCGCAATGGGTGTATCGGGAGTCAGGAGTTGTTCGGCCAGTTCGTTCATCGTGTGGCGCTACAACAGCTCAATACAACAGGAACTGCGTGTTTGTAGTGTACCGCTTATCATTCTGAGCTGCAACTCGATCCGCCGCTGTTGTGTCATCAGTTTACAGCGCTCCAAATGCCACTGCGCCGATAATGATGACCCCGGCTGCGATCCGGTAGTAGCCGAACAACGTAAAGTTGTTGGTGGCCACGTACCGTAATAGCCAGCCGATGCAGCCATAGCCGACAATCATCGCCACCGTGGCGCCGAGCAAGAGTCGGCTCCAATCACCTGGCTGAATCTGATCGAGACTGCCAATTAAATCGACCAGCGTGGCCAGCCCCAGCGTGGGAATAGCCAGATAGAAGGAAAAGGCGGTTGCGGTTGGGCGATCAAAACCGGCCAGCAAGCCACCGACAATTGAAGCGCCTGAGCGTGAGACGCCGGGGATGAGAGCGAGAATTTGCGCCAGACCGACGGTCAATGCGCGCTGGTTAGAGACGGTGCTGAAATCGGCGCTGGTGGCCTGCGGGCGGAAAGTGCCGCGCCGCTCGATCCAGAGAAAAATGATCCCGCCGCCAATAAGCGCGATTGCCATGACTAGTGGCGACTCGAAGAGCACTGCCTTGATAAAATCACGCGCAATGAGGCCAACCACTGCTGCTGGCACAAAAGCTATAATCACGCCGAGCCAGAGCTTGCGAGCTGTCGTTACCGTTTCTGGCTGTCCACGCCCGACCAGAGCGGCTGCCTGAGTGATCAGATCGCGCCAGTAGAACAACAATACCGAGCAGACAGTGCCAAACTGAATGGCGATTTCGAAGGTGCCGCCGATGCTGCCCTGATAATCAAGCGCGCGACTGGTCAAGAGAAGATGGGCCGTAGATGAAATTGGTAGCCATTCAGTAATCCCCTGTACGACACCCAGAATCACAATCTGCCACCAATCGGCGTTAGCGGGAACGGCGAGCAAGAGGGAAAAGGCCAAAAGCACGGCGAATCCAATAAACAAACCGGAACGCGGCACCACGAGCGATTGTGTTTGCATTGATGAGATGGTCTCCTGTTCAGATCACTGTTGAGTGTGGCAGCAATTGTGCATGTATGTATCGGAGTAGAGACGTTGCAGGGCAATGCCTCTACCCTTCTTCGCTCAGCGCCAGCTCAATCGCGGCATCGAATGCCGCCACGGTAGCCTGGAGATCGGCTTCGCTGTGGACAGCCGAGACAAAGCCACTGCGACCGCGCATCAGATCGATACCGTTCAAATGCAGGGCCATTCGGAGCAGCCGCAGCAGCCGCGCATCACCGCCACGTTTGAGCGTTGCGAGCGAGGGTGAACGGGGGAGTTCACCGGGCATCACGTCGGTTGACGGATCGACGAAGATATGGAAGATCGAGCCATCGCCGAACGCTGTCCATCCACGCAGGCGATGAGCCGAGAAGACCTCGTTGAGCATGCGCACCAACGCCTCTCCTCGCCGGGCAGCGATTGCGCCCGGTTCACCGGTAGCGACAGTGCGTAACATGGCGATCCCGGCGGCGGCTGAGAGCGGATTAGCGTTAAAGGTTCCCTGTTGCCGGATTCGTCCGCGTGGCCCCTGTTCATCGTGAGCCAGCAGATCGAGCAGATCGGCGCGTCCGGCTAGCGCGCCTCCGGGCAGACCGCCGGCGACAATCTTGGCCAGACATATCAGATCAGGCTGAACCCCGGCCCGCGCGCATGCGCCACCCGGCGCAATGCGAAAACCGGTGACAACCTCATCGGCGATCAGCAACACGCCGTAATGCCGGGTGATGGCGCGCAAGCCGGTCACAAAACCGTCTGGTAACGGGATTGATCCATAAGACGCGCCAGTTGGCTCGAAAATAACTGCCGCCACATCATTGCGCCGCGCAAGTGTTGTGGCCACCTGATCAAGATCGGGGGGCAGGATGATCAGACTGGCAAGCGTTTCGGGCAATACGCCGCGATTGGGATCGTCTGGATCGGCGCCCGGAGCCAGGGCGTCGTGCCAGCCGTGGAAATGGCCAGCGAAACGGATGAGAGTCGTCTTGCCGGTAGCGGCGCGGGCAACACGGAGGGCAAGCGTGGTAGCTTCGCTGCCTGATGCGGTAAATCGCACCCGCTCAGCGCCGGGGATCAGGCTCATAATCAGATCGGCCCACTCGAGTTCGAGCCGATGGCTGGCGCCAAGATGGGTTGCCACCGGCGCTTGCCGCGTGATAGCCTCAACAATTGCCGGATGCCCATGACCGAGCAAGAGCGCGCCGTGCCCACACCAGTAATCGATCATCCGATTGTCATCCACATCCCACTTATACGGCCCGCTGGCACGTTCCATGAATAAGGGGAATGGATCGGCATAACGGCCATCGTGGGTCGCGCCGCCGGGAAAACGCTGCAAAGCCTGTTCTGCCAGCAGGGCGGAACCGGCAAAACGCCGGCGGTAGAGTTGTTCGAGCGACATAATCTTACATCCCTACACTGAGACGGTAGATCAGGGCTGACGGCAAACCAAAACTGCGCATCTGTTCCTGGGTTCGTTTCACGTCGTAGGTCACTCGTTTAAAGGTCAGGGTCTGGGTGTCGGTATCGAGAATGGCGTATGCAGCGCGAGGATCGTGATCGCGTGGTTGACCAACACTGCCCGGGTTGATGAAATAGCGCGCACCGTCGCTCAGCGCAAGCCGGGTATCTGGTTCAGGCATAATTCGTTCGCACCGCTCTTCTGAGCAGCGGAAAGCAAACTGGACGTGGGAATGACCGATGAAGCAGATCGGTTCGCTAAACCAGTCGAGGTTAGCCAGTGCCTGTGATGGCATGAGCAGATATTCCCAGATCGGTTCGCGCGGACTGCCGTGGGCAAGGTGGTAGTGTTGGTCAACCGTTTGCGCCGGCTGAAGTGGCAGCATCCATTCGCGGTTTGCCGGCGTGAGTTGGGCGCCGTTCCACAAATTGGCGCGCCGCGCATCAGGGTTAAAGTCATTGAGACTAATCTTGCCCAGACAGGCCAGATCGTGATTGCCGGTGAGCGCCACCGTGGCATGTTGTCGCATCAGTTCGATACACTCATTTGGGGCGGGGCCGTAGCCGATTGTATCGCCGAGACACCATAGAGCGTCGAATGAACCAGCATCGGTTAAAACCGTTTCAAGAGCGACGATATTAGAGTGTATATCAGAGAGGATTACAATCCGCATATTTTCCCGCGTTTTGACGATGCTCGCAGCCAGATCGTATAATTGGCAGCGACCCGGTTATGAGGAGCGTCGCCGCTATGGTTGAACCGTCAGGACACTGCCCATACCTTGGCTTGAAACAAAATCAGGCGATCCGCTTTGCGTCACCGACACCAGAGCATCGCTGCTACGCAGCCGGGCAGGCGCAAGAGATCCCGCAAGTCGAACCTGATTACCAAATCCGATATTGTTTATCGGCTTCTCATGTACGCTGCCCATTATACATGGGGATGCCGTTACCTACAACGTCAACGCCGTCAACGCCAATGCCGGCGCCGGTTGGCGCGCCACCGGTGACTTTGGCTTCTCCTTCATCGGCATCGGCGGCTGGCCTGCGCACCTGGTTTGCCGATCTGCCGCCGCGCGATCGTTTCATCTACAGTGCATTGCTGGTTGCGTTGTTGCTTGCCCTGATCGGATATGCGTTTGGAGGAGTGGCGTTTGTGGGCGCAATTCTCAATCAAACCACCGGGTCGGAGCCAGCGCCAACGTCGCCTGATCAGTTTCCGCGCGCAACGGACGTTATGCTTTCGCCTGTCGTTTCGGAAACAGTTTCGCCAACAACGCCTGCGGCTACCGCAACGGCGACGGCAACCCCTACGCCCACCCCAACGTTGACACCAACGCCAACGGCGACGCCATACGAGCTGGTGCCGGTCACCAATACGCCGACAACGCCGATCTTCATTCCACCGCCGCCAGTGTTTCAGCCACCTGCGGCGGTACCGACCGATACGCCGGTGGTCGAACCGACGCTGGAGCCGACGCCAGAAGCGCCGGTGGTCGAACCGACGCTGGAGCCGACGCCAGAAGCGCCGGTGGCCGAACCGACGCTGGAATCGACGCCAGAAGCGCCGGTGGTCGAACCGACGCTGGAACCGACGCCAGAAGCGCCGGTGGTCGAACCGACGCTGGAAGTGATTACCGAGGCGTCACCAACGCCTGAACCACAGCGCACAGCGACACCCTAAAAACGATGGCTTACCGTTAGCGTGGGTTTGGGATTATGCCTTACCCCGTTGCCGGCGCTGCCGGTTGGGCTGGCGTTTTACCACCCAACTGCTTGATCAATTGATCGCTAAGATACAGGATCTGCTGCACAAAGGGGTGCTTTGGTTGTTCAAGAATCAACGGTGTGCCCCGGTTAACCGCCGTAACCACCGGTTGACCACCACTCACCACCGGGAAATTGATCTTGCGGCGTAACACTCGTTCAATGTCACTAACCCCGATCCCTACCCCCGAGTTAGCTCGATTCAATACAATACTGATCGCCTGGGGGTTGACTCCCAACTGACTGGCCAGACCGAGAAAGAGACTGGTGTTTTTGAGCGGGCCGATTTCCGGTGTAATCACTAACAAGACGTGATCGGCGCGGTCGAAGACTGAAAGAGTGCGATCATCGTAGCTGGTCTGGCAATCAACAACCACGTAATCGGCACTGACTGCCAGCAGGTCAAGGATGCGCAGCATGTGATCAGGGCTGACCAGTTCGGCCTCTTCGGGGCGCGGCGGCGCGAGCAATGCTTGCAGGCCAGACGGGTGTGTGAGTAAGACCTGATTTACCATCTCGCGCTCGATCTCTTCTCCGCTGCGCACAATATCAACGATGCTACGGGTAGGGGCAATGTTCAGGTGAACAGCTACGTCGCCAAAAGTCAGATCGGCATCGACAATCACCACGCGCTGGCGCGTGCGCAAGCGTAGCGCCAGCGCCAGCGAGACGGCAATCGTCGTTTTGCCCACGCCACCCTTGGCGCCAAATACCGCGATAATCTTGCCGCGGGGCAGCGGCGCGCTGGGGGCTTCGCTGGCGATACGGGTGAGCAGGTTCTTGACCCGGTAGACCAGCTCAGGCGGTTCAAATGGCTTGGCCAGATAGTCATTGGCCCCGGCTTCAAAACCGGCGATCTTGGCGCTAATATCGCCTTGCGCGGTGAGCATCAAAATCGGCAAGGTCTTGGTGAGTGGATGTTGCCGCACCCGCTTACAGAGCGTATAACCATCGATGCCGGGCAGCAACACATCGCAGATCAGCGCATCGGGAGGAGCTTTAAAAATCTGTTGCAATGCCTCTTCGCCGCTGGCCGACCGCCGCACCTCATACCCGGCGTTGCGCAGGATCATCTCTAGCATTTCGGCAACCGAGTCGTCATCATCGACAATGAGTAACGTTGGCGGTTTCATGGATTGCTCCTCTCGTGCGCAGACAGGCGATTCAGAAGCGCCGGCAGCGCTCCTGTTGCCAGAGGAATAAGCAGGTAATCATCAGCGCCGAAGGTCACCGAAGCCACCGCGCGTTGTTCAGCTACTGCTGGCGCAATGGTGACAATCCGCGCGGCAGCGAAATGTTCACGCAAGAGCATCAGGTTTGCTATGCGCGTTCCTTCGATCTGGGTCATATCAACAAAGATCAGGTTAGGGGTTATCGGCGCCTGATAGGTGAGCGCGCGCTCAACATCAGGTATCAGATCATACATCAGGCCATGCGCTGCCAGTTCCTGGCGCAGCAATCGCCGTTGAATGCCATTGGCGCTGATAATCAGCGCGCGCCAGTTTGGCGCCGGGGTGGCAGGTATGGATTGATCCTGGTGGGTGGTCGCTGCGTGTACAGTTGCTGGCTCACTTCCGCCAGTGTCAACCACAACCCGGTTGCGACCGGCTCGTTTCGCCTGGTAGAGCGCAGCATCGGCAGCCTGCATCGCTCCGATCTGGCTACGATGCTGTGGATAGCCGGCAATCCCGGCGCTAAAGGTAACGACAAACGGGCCTGTCGGACCATAATGGCGCAACGCGGCGAAACTGTTGCGGATCGCATCGATCAACGTGCGCGCTTCGATCAATGATGTATTGGGGAGCGCAACCAAAAACTCTTCGCCGCCGTGTCGTCCGATCAAATCACTCTTGCGCAGACGCTGTTGGAGCAGGCGCGCAAAGCTACGCAACACCTGATCGCCGACAACGTGCCCATACGAGTCGTTAATCCGTTTGAAATGATCAAGATCGATAATCGCGATGGCCAGTGGTTGATGGAGGCGTTCAGCGCGGGCAAATTCGCGACTCAGCTCCTCTTCAACGGCCTGGTGGTTGAGCAACCCGGTCAGGCTATCGCGAATCAAGAAACGTTTAATGTAGCGAGCGCGCACTGCGCGGGCCGAAATTGCGCTCACGAGGTCTTCAAGCTGAATTGGTTTGGCAAGAAAATCATCTGCCCCCAATGAGAGCGCCGATTGTTGTCGCGACCGATTGGTCTCTGCCGAGAGAAACACGATTGGCATGCCGACGTAGCGATCCTGTTGACGAATGATACTGGCCAGCTCAATGCCGCTACATATGGGCATATACATATCGAGGATGAGCAAATCAGGTTGGAAAGATTGCAATTGCTCGAGCGTTTCGCGAGGATCGGTAATTGCGCGGGCATAGATACCGGCAGCTTCCAGACTCTGCGCGCAGCGCTGACCAAATTCAGGCTCATCATCAACGATCAAGACACGCAGCGGGGTTGATTCCTCGGCGCCAGTGAGTCGGTCAAGCGCTTCAATCAACCGACCGGCATCAACCGGTTTCGCGAAGTAAGCATGCCCACCACTGCGCACGGCGGCCAGCCGGGCGGCAAAGTCGTCGCGTTGCGAGAGGTAGATGACCGGTACCGGCTCGGTGCGTTCGCGTTGAATGGCTGCAATAGCTTCAGTGCCGGCCAGATCGCCACTCGGAAACACGATATCCATGATGATTGCTGCCGGATTGATCGCGCGCACCAGGGTTGGCAATCCCTCTAGATCGTGAATAACGTGTACGTCGTAATTAAAGAGCCGTAGTTGTTCGCTCAGATTGGTGGCGAATGCCTGATCGTCTTCCACCACAATGATCGCGCGTGGACGACCATTCTGTTCGCGGGGAGCAAATGGGATGACCGGCGTTTTTCGCAACGACTCGGCTGGCTCAGGTGACGGCAGATGCAGAGGAGCCTCTTGCGTCGGCGATGATGCAGATGGTGGGAGATTAGCAGGTACCTGCTCTTGAGTTGAGAGCAGTGTTGCCGGCTCAGGCGGATTGGCAACCGGCTCCTGGGTTGTGGTCAATGGTGGCAACAGCGCAGTCACCTTGCTCTCGGTCGCCAGTCGCTGTAACAGCGCGATTTGCTGCGCAAGGTGGCGTCGCTTATACGCATTGAGTGGCTGATCGAGTTCAAGCCATTCTTTCAGCCCAATGTCGATTTCACGCGCAACCGCACCCAGATCGACGAAGCCGAACATCGCTGCCGAGCCGGCCAGCTTGTGCGCCAGTTGGCGGGTTTCTATGCCAACCGACTTCTCCCAATCGCTCTGTTCGAGTTGTTGCCACGCAGCGATAATGGCTGCCACACGATCGCTGATCTGAGCTGCGTAACGTCGCCTTAGCGCCTCAAACTGTTCCGCTGGATCGGGCTTCATAGGCTTTCTTCCAGATTGCAGCTACCTGGGCTGACAGACTCATCGGATCAAATGGTTTTGAGATTACATCAGCGGCGCCGATAGCCAGATATTGTTCAATTTCATGACGTTGAACGCGGGCAGTCATAAAGACGACCGGTGTGTGGGCTAGCGTCGGTTTCTTGCGCAATTCGGCCAGCGTGGTCGGCCCATCCATCCCCGGCATCATCACATCAAGCAGAATGAGATCGGGAGCAAACTGTTCGGCGACAGCCAGCGCCTCGGCACCCGAACTGCACATCTGAACCGTATAGCCGCCAACCGCTTCCAAAGCCAGTTGGGCTACCATTTGAATATCAGGATCATCCTCAACGAAGAGGATCTTCTGGAGTGATGCCACGAACTGTTCCTCCTTCAGGATGTTGATGTTGGTTTCACGGCTGGCAATAGGTGAGTCTGATCAAGGAGCCGGCTGACGGCAGTGAGCAATTCAGCGTTCGTGGTGCGTGATTTGACCAGCGTTACCGCAACTCGATTGGCAATATCCGGGTCAAGATCGCGCACCGAAAAGAGAATGACCTGCAACGGCGGTTTTTGACTTTCGATCAGGGGCAACAGATCGATCCCGCTGCCATCGGGCAGGTTTTGGTCAAGAATGACGAGATCAAAAGCCTGCTCTTGCAAGAGCTTTTGCGCCTCGGCAACTGTTGCGGCTTGCTGAACATCGGCGATCTCAGCGAGCAGTAATCGCACAACCGTGACGACATCGTTATCGTCCTCGATATGCAAGACTTGCGGTCGAGTGGCGCTCGCGCGGCGCGCTGCTCGCCGCAATGCGGTGAGCAGACGCTGTTGATCGATCGGTTTTGGCAACCAGTCTACCACGTCAACATCAGCGCCGTTAGCCGTCTGTTCATCGCTGGCCCGCGCCGATACAACCACAATCGGTAGAGTGCGAGTGCGCGCTTGATTGCGCACTTCGCGAATAAAGGCGCTGCCATCTTCATTCGGCCACATCAGATCGAGCGTCATTGCCCGATAGTCGCGCTGGTTGAGCAACTGACGGGCTTCGGCCAGTGAATGGGCGACATCGGTGGCATAGCCGGCTTGCTGGAGCATCATGGCCAGCAATGCCGCAATGTCCGGATCGTCTTCACAAATGAGAATGCGCGGCGCATTGCTGGAGGTTGGTATTGGTGGCAGGTTGGTCGTGTTGGGACGATATTCAACCAGATCGACATAAAAGGTTGTGCCGAGATTGGTGGCGGTGACAAAGCCGATCTGACCGCCATGCCGCTCGACGATTGCCCGGCTGATGCTCAACCCCAATCCGGTGCCACCCTGCTGACGGGTATTCGACGAGTCGGCCTGGGCAAATTTCTGGAAGATGCGGTCGCGAAACTCGGGCGGAATACCCGGCCCATGGTCGGTAACCGTCACTCGTATCCGCCCGTTCGGTTCGCGTCCGATAGCGACTTCAACCTTGTCGCCAGCGGGAGAGAACTTGATCGCGTTTGAAATCAGGTTTGTAAAGACCTGAGTCATCCGGTCGGGATCGACATAGACCTGAACGTTAGGCAGGGTTGCGGTCAGCTCAATCATGACATTGTACTGCTGACCAAAGCCCCGGTTGGCTTCAATCGTCTGTCGCACCAGCTCATCGAGCACAACCGGTTGCATCTTGAAGACCATCTTTCCCGACTCGATCTTCTCGATATCGAGAATGTCGTTGATCAGGCGCACCAGGCGTTCGCTATTTTTCAAGGCAATATCGATCATTGACGCTGCCCGCGACGGTAACTCGCCAGCGACACCACCGGCCAGCAAGCCGAGCGAGCCGCGGATAGAGGTAAGCGGAGTGCGCAGTTCGTGGGAAACTACCGCCACGAACTCATTCTTCATGCGCTCCACTGCTCGCCGTTCAGTCACATCACGGAAGAACCAGACTCGTCCGTAATATTCCCCATCGACGCTGATCACTGGAGCGCTATATCGCTCAAAGGTGCGACCATCTTTCAATTCGATCTCGGCTTTACCGGTGAGTTTCGGATTGGCGTACAATTCCTCGATTTCATTGCGCACCCGTTCAGGGTCGCAAACCTGAGACAGCATCACTTCCATGCTTGCCGCACATACTGCCTGTTCAACCGGAAGATCGAGCAAATTCCACATTTCGCGGAAGCGACGATTGGCGTAGAGGCAGCGCCGGTCTGGTGATACCACCAGCACTCCATCTGGCGAGGCTTCGGTCTGGCATTCGAGCAACGTCTTCTGGAAGCGCAGCTCTTGTTCGGCTTGACGGCGGGCGGTAATATCGTGAAAACTGGCGACAACGGCGTACACGTTGCCGTGATCATCACACAGCGGCTGTGAATTGATCGAGATCCACGTCAATTCACCGGTTGGTTTGCGCACCCCCATGATCACATCCTGCTGCGGTTGACCCGTTCTGAGCGTGACCATAGCCGGATGTTCCTCGCCGGGGAAGGGACTGCCGTCTTCGTGAATGGCATGCCAGCGCGGATCAAAGCTGGTGCGTCCAATCAACTGGTCGTAGCTTAACCCCAGAATGCGCTCGGCGCTGGCGTTACACGTCTCGATATGGCCTTCCCGGTTCATCACCACGATCCCTTCGCTCATCGCAGTGATGACTGAGCGGTAGCGTGTCTCGCTGGCGCGCAATTGCTCTTCGCTCTTCTTGCGGTCAGTAATGTCGAAGCGCACCGATAGATAGCGTTCGGGCTTGCCGTCTTCGCCGATAAACGGCACGATCGTCGTATCCACCCAAAAGAAGCGCCCATCTTTGGCCCGGTTACAGATCTCATTGCGCCAGATCTGACCGGCTTTGATCGTTTCCCACAAATCGGCAAAAAACTCTGGCGGATGCACTCCCGACTTAAAGATGCGGTGGTCTTTGCCGATGAGTTCATCAGCGCGATAGCCGGTAATGGCGCAAAATCGCTCGTTCACTTCAAGAATACGTCCTTCAGGATCGGCAATTGAAATGATTGCCGATTGGTCGAGCGCGTTCATTACATCGCGGCTCTCTTTCAGAGCGGCTCGCAACATCCGCTCCATCTCCTTCTGGTTGGAAATATCCGACTCGATGGCGATAAAATGGATGAGGTTATGATGATCGTCGTAGACCGGCACAATATCGAGTGACAACCAGTAGGGTCGCCCCTGTTTGGTGTAGTTAAGAATCTCGGTTTTAATCGGTTCCCCATTCTGCAAGGCGGTATGGATCGCCGCCACTGTCGCCGGATCGGTCTCTGGCCCCTGAAGAAATTCGCCCGGTTTGCGCCCCAGCACTTCGTCGAAGGTATAGCCGGAAATGCGTGTGAACCCTTCATTGACCCATTCGATCTGTCCATTGCGGTTGGTAATGATCACAGCGTTATCGGTGTAGCGCGCGACCAATGAAAGCATGCGCAGTTGCTCAGATTCGCGGCGGGCACTACGGGCAAACGGTCGCACAACGAGCAGCCCACCAGCGGTTAACAGCAGCAGGATCATGGCCAGCACACCCGCCTGCATCAGGGCGATCTGCTCGCTCAACATCTGACTCTGGGCGAACAGCAGGCTGCTGGCCGCGCTGAGATCGCTCTGCAATACCGCCAGATTGGTCTGAATGGCCCGTAGATCGTATTGATCGCGGCTGAGCTGATCAGGGGGCGTTTCAATCAGGTTATTCGTATACGTGAGAAATCGATCCAGTGCCGGGGTCATCAGGTTGAAGATTGGCAGGTGATCGGCAGCGAGCAAGTGATTGTGGTTTCGGCGTAGCTCGTCGCTCAGCGCGCGCAATTCGGCCCGGATCGAGGCAGCCTGGGCTGCATTGGCAAAGAGCGTTAATTCAGTGGCGAGCAGCGCAACCTGCTGGACACGGATCTGCTGTTGATGAGTTGTATTCAGGAGATCATCGTACTGCGATAGACGATGTGTATTAATTGATAACAAAGAATAACTGCCAATTGCCAGCGCCGCGATCAAGATCAGGCCACCTACATAGGCGCGGGTCAACCGTTGAATGGGTGTCGCGCTTGATCGTGACATCGCTACGCTCCTTCTTGCGACAGAGCCGGGAGCGTGAACCAGAAAGTTGCCCCTTGTCCTGGTGTTGAGGAAACGTCGATAATGCCACCGTGGGCTTGAACCACTTTGCGGGCAATGGCCAGGCCAAGCCCGGTGCTCTTTTCGCCGCCGGTTGGTCTGGCTGACAGGCGGCTGAAGGCTTCAAATAGCCGGTTGCGCTCGGCAGGACTGATGCCCGGCCCCTGATCAGTTACGGCAAATTTCCACCACTGCTCGTCGCGCTCGACACTGATCGTAATTGTGCTACCGGGTGGCGAGAACTTGATCGCGTTTGAGATCAGATTGTCGAGCACTTGCCGCAGACGGAGCGGGTCGGCATAAACAACGCCATCGGTTGGGATGTTGAGTTCGATCCGGGTCTGTTTGGGATTGGCCAGCAATTGGTGGCGATAAACCGTCTCTTCCAGCAATGATTTGATGGCCACCGGTTCAGGTGAGATAGTGACCGTGCCGCTCTCGATCTGGCTCAGGTCGAGCAGATCGTTGAGCATTGCCAGAATGTGTTCGGTCTGGCGGTAAATGTCATCAAGCATGCGCTGGCGTTCTTCTGATGGACGCTGCAATTGTGGATTACGCAGAATGGCTGTCATCATCTGAATGATGGCTACCGGGTTGCGCAGATCATGCGCAACCATGCCGAGCAGGTTGTTCTTCAACGCTGAGAGGCGGCGTAACTCGGCATTCTGTTTTTCGAGCAGCTCTTTCTGGGCCGCCAGTTGGGAAACCAGATTGCCCTTCTCAACAATCACTGACAGTTGCTCGGCAATTTGCATATAGCGTTCAACGTGCTCATCGGTGTAGGTATTGGTTTTCGCGCTGGAAAAGAAGATAAAGCCAACCGGGACGCCGTTGGCAATCAGCGGGCAGGTCAATGACGAGCGAATCCCTTCATTGACAATCAGGCGCGTTGATTCAGATTCGGGCTTACGGCGCAGATATTGTACCAGATCGTTGATGATGCGCGGTTGACCGGTCTTCAAAATGGTTTCGAGGCTGCTGCCGGCCATTGGCGCCGCATAACCGCGTTGGAGATGAACGGTAGGCAGGCTGGTGCGCGCCCATCGCGCGCGCAATACCTTGCCGCCGTCTTCGAGTAGCGCAAAACCGATACGCTCGTATGGAATCACCTCGCGAAAGTCGTTATACACGCCCTCGAGAATTTCATCGAGCATAAGGCCGGCATTGATGCGGGTGGTAATGCGGTGAAGCGTTTCAATTTCGCGTTGCCAGCGGGCCAGGCTGGCAGCCAGTTCACGCAACGAAGCAGCCAGCTTATGAATGCGTTTGTCGGCGCTTTTTGGCGCCGGTATGTCAACCGCAAAGTCGCCATCGCGCAGGTGTTCGGCAATCTCTACCAGTCGTTCGATTTCATCTACAGATTGCTCGATAGGTGCTGTCATAGGGCACATCCTTCCTGCGCAGGGGTGTGGTTATCATTTATTTACTGTCTACATTATACGCCGCATCTCTTTCCATAGCATTGCATAATGCTAACGAGGAGAGAGTGGTTGCGAAATTGTTACGCCGAATGAAGTAGAACATCTTTTTTGTTGCGAGAATAACTATCATCTCGTAGCGCTATTGCAAGGCCGATTTGCTACAATAGCCCTAACGCAAGCGCCCACCTTGCGTTGAGGATGCTATGAATAATAATCGATTGTTTTTCAACTCAATCCCATTGTCCGCAGAAACGCTCTGGCTGGCGCTGGTCTGGCTAGTTGTCATTGTTCTCTGGTTTTGGCTTGCGCTGATTGTGTCGATCTGGTTGCAGTTTTGGCTCAATCTGCTGTTTGTCATCCTCAATCTTGCTTTCAGTGCCATCCTCGTCAGGCAATCCTTGCAACAGGTGCAATTTCATCGGCAGACGAATTATCTGATTCACCAGTTGAATCAACTGGCGGGGAGTGATGTGGCGTCGCCGCAATTTGAGCAAGAAGTTTGTCGCTTCATCGGTCAATCGCTCGGTTTGCGGCTGGTGTGGATTGGCCTGATTGACCTTGAGACAACCGATGTGCAGCCGGTAGCCTGGTGGGGGCCGGCCAGTGACTATCTCTCCCAGATTCGCATCCGGCTCAACGATCCTCAGCTCGGTCGCGGTCCTACCGGTACCACCTTGCGTTCAGGCAAGCCTCGCGTGGCCAATGACATTGCCACCGATCCGGTGATGTTGCCGTGGCGTTCCGCCGCCATGGCCCATGGTTTGCGCGCATCAGCGGCGCTACCGTTGCAAATTGATGGTCGGCTGATCGGCACGCTCAATCTCTACGCAGGGCAGAAGCACGTTTTTACTGCCGCTCTCATCGATGATGGAATGATGCTGGCCGGAATGATTGCGCGCGCAATTGAATCGCGACGCCGCGCAATGGAGCGCGATCAGACGCGAGCGTTACTCGCGCAGAGCGAAGGTCGCTTTCGGCGACTGGCCGAGCAGGCGCCAGATATTATCTTTCGCTACGTGCTAGCCCCGCAATCACGGCTCGATTTTGTCAACCCGGCAGTAAGGGAGATCCTTGGCTACGATCCGGATACGTTGTTGCGCCACACGCCGATCGAGGCGATCATTGGCGCCGAACAGTATGCCAGCTTCGAACGCTTGCTGGCTCAGGGGCGCGGTCGGCAATTGCTTCAGGCCCGTCACTGCGACGGCCACTCTGTCTGGCTTGATGTGCATTTCACAGTCGTTGATGGGGTGATTGAAGGTATTGCCCGCGACGTGACGGCGCAGGTGGAGTCTGCCGCTCATCTGGCGCGTTACGAATTGTTAAGTCAGCATGCGCGCGATATTGTTCTGTTCGTGCGGGCCAGCGATGGCAAAATTCTTGAAGCTAATCGCGCGGCAGAGATTGCTTACGGCTATAGTCGGGCTGAACTCTGCGCGCGCGCGATCCACGATCTACGCGCTCCTGAAACGAGAGCCAACGTTTATGAGCAAATGGCGCAGGCCAACACTCAGGGAATTCTGTTTGAAACCTGGCATCTGCGTCGCGATGGGAGCAAGTTTCCGGTCGAGGTCAGCTCTACCGGCGCCGACATCGAAGGTGAGCGGGTGTTGTTGAGTGTGATCCGCGATATTTCCGAACGTCGTCAGGCCCAGGCTGAGATCGAACAACTGCGGGTGGCCTTGAATGCAACGGCGCAGGCAATAGTGATTACCGATCTGAATGGGGTGATTGAATGGGTGAATCCCGCCTTTACCACGCTAACCGGTTATACCGCGGCTGAGGCGGTCGGTCAATCGACTCGTATCCTCCGTTCGGGCAGGCAAGACAAAGCATTTTATGCCGCGCTCTGGAATCAAATTTTGAGCGGGCAGACCTGGCGCGGTGAACTGGTGAATCGCCGCAAAGATGGTTCGTTGTACGTTGAAGAGATGACGATTACGCCTGTCCGCCTCAATTCGGGTGAAATCAGTCGTTTCATTGCCATTAAGCACGATGTCACCGAGCGGGTGCAGCGTGAACAGCAACAGAACTTCCTGAACCAGTTGTCAGAAGCGATGCGCGCGGCGCGCAATCGCGCTGAGCTGACGCAGGTGATCATTCGCCAGCTCACTGCGGTCGTGCCGGCGCAGCTTTTGACGTTGTGGCGTGAAACAGCCAATGGCTGGCAGGTTGAGCAAGCCTGTGGCGAGATACGATGGCTGGATGGGTTGTCCAGCCGTGTGTCGGCGCTGCTCCCAACCATTGCCAGCCTGTCGTTGTGGCGCGAGCCGATGAACGATGATGGCCAGCGCGAATTGATCGTTGTGCCTGCCCGTTGCGTTGATTGCGACCGTCGGCACACAAGTGGCGCGATTGTCCTGATTTGCGCCGAAGCGCTTCCTCAGTCTACGTTTAATCTGCTGATGGCGATTGCTGACCGGATCTCTAATGCGCTACATCGAACTGAGTTGTTTGAGCAGATACAGCGAACCAATGCCGAATTGCGCGCCGCCTACGACGCCACGATTGAGGGTTGGGCGCGCGCGCTCGATCTGCGTGACCATGAGACGGAAGGCCATTCACGGCGGGTTACCAGGTTGACTGTGCGCATTGCCGAGCGGATGGGGCTGAGCGGCGAGGAACTGGTTCATATCCGGCGCGGCGCGTTGCTGCACGACATTGGAAAGATAGGCGTGCCTGATGCCATCCTCAACAAACCAGGTCCGCTTAATGATGAAGAATGGGCTATCATGCGTTTGCATCCGACTCTGGCCTATGAGCTACTCCAGCCTATCACGTTTCTGGCGCCGGCGATCGATATTCCATGGTGTCATCACGAGAAATGGGATGGTACCGGTTACCCGCGCGGTTTGCGGGGAGAGGAGATTCCGCTGGCTGCGCGGATTTTTGCCGTTGTCGATGTCTACGATGCGCTGACCAGCGATCGCCCGTATCGACCGGCCTGGACATCTGAGCAGGCGTTAGCCTACATTCGCGATCAGGCAGGACGGCATTTTGATCCGCGTGTTGTGGCTGTATTTGTAGAGGTACTTGCCGAAGAGATGGTCGGCGCTGCGCCGTCGGCGCAGGAAGGAGTGAACAATGCTTGATCGCTGTCTCACTGACGTGACGCTCAGCAAAGAGGAATATCGGCGGTTGGCGCCAGAATTGCAAGCGCGCCTGTTTGACCTAGAGCAGATGCTCCTTGAAGCGCGCATTCCGACGATCTTTGTCTTTGAGGGCTGGGCCGGCACAGCCAAGGCGCGCGCAATTGCCACTTTAACCCGTCGTCTCGACCCACGTGGCTTTCGGGTGCATTCCATCACGCCGCCGCGCACGTATGAGCAGCAGTATCCGTGGCTCTACCGTTTCTGGCTCAAGATTCCCAGCTATGGGCAGATGAGTTTCTTTGATCGTTCGTGGTACCGCGAGTTGCTGGCAGCTTACACGGCTAACGGCGATCGTGATCAATGGCGCACACGCTGCGAAGATGCAGTTATCTTCGAGCGTCAACTGGCCGACGATGGCGCGCTTATCTTGAAATTCTGGTTGCATATCACCAGGAAGCAGCAAGCGCGCCGGTTTGCCAAACTGCTGGCTGACCCAATTCAGGCCTGGCGGGTGACTCCGGAAGATCGCTGGCAGAACCGACACTACAAAAAGGTCTACCGCGCCGTTGAAGAGATGCTTTCACGCACCGATACGTCGTTTGCGCCGTGGCATATTGTGCCGGCTGCCGATAAGTATTATGCGCGCCTGAGCATCCTGCAGATTATCGTGAGCGCATTGGAAAGCCGTCTAGGTGTCACTGCTACCGATCGCGGCGCCAGCATTGACGATAGCGGCCTGGCGTTGCGTCGTTATAATCTTGCTATTCGCGCGCCGACATCAGACGCATCGATGATCAGACCGGCGCCGCTGCCCGTTGCCTATACGGCGGTCGCCAATCATGCCGCCGAACTGACACCGGTTGTGGCGCATTCGGCTGCGCCGCTCTTGCGCGAGGCAGGGCCGTTGCAGCGAGTCGATCTGAGTTTGCGTCTCGATGACGATGAGTACCATCGCGACTTGAAGCGTTTGCAGGCCAAACTCTATCTGCTCGGCCTGCAGGTCTATCATCAAAAGCGCCCGGTGGTGTTCGTTTTTGAAGGTTGGGATGCCGCCGGCAAAGGCGGAGCGATCCAGCGCCTGACTGCCGAACTCGATCCTCGCGCCTACACTGTGCATGCGATTGCGGCTCCTGCCGGCGATGACAAAGCTCGCCACTACCTCTATCGGTTTTGGCGCCGGCTGCCGCCGCGCGGCCAGTTTGCTATCTTTGATCGTTCGTGGTACGGTCGCATTCTGGTTGAGCGCGTGGAAGGCTTTGCCCGACCTGATGAATGGCGGCGCGCTTACGCAGAGATTAATCAGTTTGAGCGGCAACTGGTCGATTTTGGCGCGATTATTGCCAAGTTCTGGCTGCACATCAGCCCTGAAGAGCAACTGCGCCGCTTTGAAGAGCGGCAGAATGTGCCGTACAAGGCGTGGAAGCTGACAGATGAAGACTGGCGCAACCGCGAGAAGTGGCCGGCGTATCTTGAAGCGGCTAACGAGATGTTACTGCGCACCAGTACGCCAGTTGCGCCGTGGACGATTGTCGAGGCGGAAGACAAGAAGTATGCCCGCATCAAAGTGTTGCGCACCGCTGTCGATCTGCTCGAGTCTGAGCTGGGTACCGTGAAACTGGAGTGATCGCGTATGCACGCTGTGACAAAGCGCTGGTTGGGTTGGATAGTGGCGATCATCGCAGGTTTGCTGCTGGCGGCAGGCCTGGAATTGTCGCTTGGCGCTGGCGGTGGCGGGATGGGTGTGGCGTTGAGTCTGGTTGGCGGCGGGATCGTTGCGCATTGGCGACGGCGAACGACTCTATTGTGCCGCATCGATGGGCCGCGCCTGCGTCCGCTGCAAATCAGCGCCTTTGGCCTGATGGCGCTGGGTGTACAGTGGTATCACTGGCAAGGTCAAGGGGCAGTGGCTGCGCTGAGCGCGGTGTGGCCGCTGCTCGGATCGGGCTGGCTGCCACTCGCGCTGGTTGTTGCCGGGGTGGGATGGTTGGCCTTGCTCAGTGTCGGCAGCGATTGCCGTGATGAGCAACTGCTGGCTGCGATGGGTGAGACTTCGATAGGCGATAGGCGATAGCTGATAGGCGATAGGCGATAGGCGATTTGCTCGAAATGGTAGAGACGTTGCATTGCAACGTCTCTACCCTCTCTCTGCGACCTCTGCGGTTCAATAGCCGAGAGGCGAGAGGCAAACATCCCTCTGCGTTCTCTGCGACCTCTGCGGTTCAATAGCCGAGAGGCGAGAGGCAAGCATCCCTCTGCGTTCTCTGCGACCTCTG
>NZ_CAKZNK010000141.1 GCF_937129525.1 uncultured Chloroflexus sp.
GCGGAACGCGAAGCAATCAATGCGCCGATTCAGGGTACGGCTGCCGACCTGATGAAGATGGCGATGGTCAATGTGCGACGAGCGTTGCGTGAACGCAACCTGCAAACACGCCTGCTTTTGCAAGTCCACGACGAACTGATCGCCGAAGCTCCTGTTGACGAAGTTCCTACCGTCGCCCACTTGCTGCGCGAGGTGATGAGCAGCGTCTACGATCTCAAAGTGCCGCTGGGCGTGAATCTGGAAACTGGCCCTAACTGGGAAGAGATGGCACCATTTACTGGCTAAAGCATTGCCGATCTCAACGCAAAAGGTCTGGCACAGCTTGGGTGAATTGTGATCCGGCTTGTGTTGTTCAGCAGCAATTCCGTGGCCTTAAGCCTGCTGCTACCGTCTGTCCAGACGGGGAGGTCATATGTCACTATCGCATCTGCAACCTACATTTTCAGTGGTTGCACCAGTCTACAACGAAGAACAACTGATTGCCGAATTTTGCCGGCGGGTCATTGCCGCGCTTGAACCTTTGGGCGAGCCATTTGAGATTGTTCTGGTCAATGATGGTTGTCGTGATCGCTCGCCCGAAATTATGCGCGAATTGCACGAGCGCGATCCGCGGATCAAGGTGATCAACTTTTCGCGCAATTTTGGGCATCAGATTGCGATTACTGCCGGCACTGATTACGCTTCCGGCAAGGCGATTATCGTGATCGATTCCGATTTGCAAGATCCGCCTGAGGTGATTCCTGATCTGATCGCTCGCTGGCGCGAAGGGTATCAGGTGGTATACGGTGTGCGCGAAGAGCGCGAGGGTGAAACGTGGTTTAAGAAAACGACGGCAGCTATTTTCTACCGGTTAATTGTGCGGATTACCAATGTGAATATTCCGGTTGACACCGGCGATTTTCGCCTGATGGATCGCAAGGTGGTTGATGCGCTCAAGAAGATGCGTGAACACCACCGTTTTATGCGCGGTCTGTCGGCCTGGGTAGGGTTTCGTCAGACCGGCGTCCCATACCGTCGTCGCGCTCGCGCGGCTGGCGCCACCAAATACCCACTGCGCAAGATGTTACGCTTCGCGCTTGATGGCATTACCAGTTTTTCGTATTTACCGTTGCAACTGGCAACCTACCTCGGCTTTGTTGTGGCCGCGATTAGTATGATCTTTCTCCTCATCGTGTTTGTGATGCGTCTGGCCAATCCGAGCGCGGCGGAACCAGCCTTCTACGGCCAGGCCAGCACGCTGGCGAGTGTCCTCTTCCTCGGCGCCGTACAACTGATTTCGCTCGGTATCATCGGCGAATACGTTGGTCGCATCTATGATGAAGTGAAGGGTCGGCCTCTTTACATCGTTGCCGAAACGCTTGGTATTGCCGATTCGGCTGCAACTTCACCCGTTGATACACGTACTACTACTCAACAGGAACATACGTCGTTACCGACGTAGAGGGGATATGGCAATGAGCCATCGTGTATCACGCTCAGGCGGAGGAGGGACAATGAACACTCGATTATCGCTGGTAAGTGGGTTTATTTTGCTGTTGATCATTGTCGGTATCGGCTTGAGCACGATGAAGTATGTACAGGTCGATGAAGGACAGGCTGCCATCGAGCTGGTACAGGGACGGATCGTTGCAGTTCATGGGCCGGGGCCGATCTTCCGTCCATTTGCGCCCTTTACCGAAATCGAGCTGGTCAATATCCGACGCCAATCGCGTCAGATCTCGCAAAACGTCGCGAGCAGTGACAAACAACTGTACGATATTGACATTCAGGTCGATTTTCGTCGCTTGCCGAATGAAGCAGCACTCAGGGCAGCCTATTCTGAAATCGGGGTAAGTGATATTCAGCTCAACGACTTTCTCGATGGTTTTATCAACGATGCGCTCAAGAGTGCCAGCACACAGTTTACCCTCGATGAAGCACTCTCGGATCGTGGCGCTTTTGCTGAGCGCATTCGCCGTTTTCTCACCACCCCTCCCGGCGATGGTCAACGCGCGCCAGTTGATCAGCTTTATATCACCATCGAAGCGGTAAAAGTGCTGGACATCAAGGTTGGTGAGACATACGCTCAATTGCTGGCCGAGAAGGCGAATCTCGAAGTTCAAATCGAGACTGAGCAGAAGCGCCGCCAGCAGATTGAGGCGCAGCAGGCGAATAATCTTTTCCAGGCCGAACAGGAAGCGCTGGTTGCCCTGACCCGCGAGAGGGGTATTACCGCTGCCGCCCTTGAAGCGGCAAACCGCGAAGCTCAGGTGCGCGCAATTGAGGGTCGTTATTGGCGTGAAAATCCTGAGCTGTTCGAGCTGCGGAAACGTGAATTGCTTGTGCAGATGATGGCAAACGGCAATGTCTGGTTTGTTGATCCGAATACTAATCTGACCATCCTGCTTAACAATCAGACTGCTGAAGGTCAGGCGTTAGTGATTCCGCAGCCCGGCAACAGTCGGCAAACGACTCCATCGGCGCCTGGTGAGGGGGCAGTGAGTCCGTAACCGGCGGTTTCAGTGGACATCAACGCTCGTTGAATACCCGCCCATGTGGTGAAGTCGTAGTGTGGGTGCGCCACCAGTGCAACTTTCACGAATGCGGGAATATTGCGCAGGGGTACGGCGCTGCCGTGCCCCTGCGGACTGCTAAAGGATGCGGTCATTGTGCCGGCGCGTATGCAGATGCGTTAGTCTGGTGCCAGTGCTGCGCCGCACTCCCCCTGCAAACACGGGTACAACCGGTTGTGGAGGGGCACATCACCGCCGTGCCCACTCTCCTTACCTTATCTCACATGGCGCGCCAATGCCTGTTGCACGACTTGATATGGCTGCGCGCCAACCAGCCGATCGACCACGCGCCCGTCTTTAAAGATGTAGAGCGCCGGTATTCCGGTGATGCCAAAGCGCTGCGCCGTGTAAGGATTTTCATCGACGTTGAGCTTGGCTACCACTGCTTTGCCGGCAAACTCTTGCGCCAGTCGTTCAATGACAGGGGCAACGGCCCGGCACGGCCCGCACCATGGCGCCCAAAAATCGACCAGTACCGGTTGTCGACTCTGTCCGATTATCTGATCAAACGTACTGTCGCGCAGAGTGACCGGCCCGCTCGCCCCGTGCTGCCCATTGGTAGACGGGCGCTGCGGCGAAGAACCGGTTGTTGAACCTTGTCCGGTCGGTGCGGCGCGATGGAATGGGACGCTTGGCCCGGCTGGTAGTGGTGGTTGTGAGCCTTCACCACACATATATTGCAGCCACGCCTCCAGGGAAGACTCGGTAACAACGCCTGCGGTGCGTCCTAAGATCGCGCCACCTCTTGAGAAGACGATCCCTGGCAGATCGGTGATATTGTATTTGCGCGCGAGCGCCGGGTTATCATCGGCATCAATCCGGGCAATCAATGCCTTACCGGCAAACCGTTGCGCTAACCGTTCAAGGGTTGGTTCGAGCTGCTGGCAGGTGGGGCATCCCCGACGGTCAAAGACCAGCAGTACCGGCAACCCCGCGCGCAATACCCGCTCGACACTCTGTTCACTGGTGCGTATCGGTGTCGCGAAGACCATAGTTGTTCCTCATGGTGGTTGTAGTGCATAAGTGCTCTCAGCCTGTAGCAGCCTCTTGCCGGTCGCTGTGGCAATGCCTTCCGGCACAGGAGCGGCTATTTCTGCTTACACTCTACCTTATCGCCGTTAGCAGGACGGTAACGAAGTGTTAGCGCCGCGTTATAGGCTGGTGATTCAGAGGTCAATCGGCGCGCATTGCTTCAGTTGAGGATATGGAGGTTGCCCGATCTGACGAGCAGGATTCTGTCTTGGGCAGCAGGCTTACCTCGTCCAGGTAAGTGTCACGAGTGTAGCATTTTTTGAAAAAGATCACATTTGTGATTTATTTTTGAATTGCAACACTTCTGCACGATTGTTGCAAAAATTGTGCAATGCCGGTATACTTTATCTTTGGGAGTAGTCGCGGCGACGGTGCCGCTCAGGACATTGTCGCCGCGGCGCGTGAAGTGCGTCCGGCGAATGTGTGTGGAGGTCAATGACATGCAAGATTATTTTCGCCGGCGTATCGAGGAATTGACTGCTCGTCTTGAAAGTCTGCGTCCAGGCATTGAGCGAGCGCAGCGCTCGGTGGCTCAGCTTGAGAGTGAAGCCGTTCCTGCTGGCGCCGCAGCGCTGGCCCGCGCAGCTAGATTATCGGCGGCCCGCGCTATGGCGGCGACTCTGGCCGAGCGTGAGCGCCATTTGCTGGTGGCGATCAGCGCGCTGCAAGCTGAACTAGTCGATCAGCAATTGACCGGACGTGAGTAGGAGCATACTGTAGGGGCTGCTGTCGTGTTGCCCCTACAGTTGCTACCTTACGGATGCAGGCCGCTAAACGTCAAAGCGGTCGTCTCGTTGAAACCGCACATCAAATTCATACACTGTACCGCACTGCCAGCCGCCCCCTTCATTAAATTGTCAATCGCGCAGATACTGACAATTCGTCCCGAATCCGGTTCATAGGCAAAGCCAATGTCGGCATAGTTTGTTCCTGCCAGTATTTTTGGTTCGGGATAGCGATAGATTCCCTGACGCTCTTTGACGATGCGCACAAAAGGCTGTTCACGGGCAAACCCCCGGTACGCCGACCACAACTCTTTTTCACTTAGCTCGCGCGCGGCAAATGCGTGGACGGTTGCCAGTGCGCCGCGGACAAGCTCGATTGCAGTGATTGACATGTGGACGTTGCGCAGGCCGGTGACCTGTTCAACTTCGGCGAGATGGCGATGTCCGACCGGAGCAAATGAGCGCACTGCGCCGGATCGTTCCGGGTGATGGCTGGCCTCACTCACGGTCGCGCCACCCTCTGATGAACCAACCTTGACATCGGCGATAATCGGACGGTTACGGTCGATGAGGTCGGCCTGCACCAGTGGCAGCAGTGCCAGATTCGTGGCTGTAGCGTTACAGCCGACGCCGCTGGCGTAGCGCGCGCCGGTCAAGGCAGTGCGATTGACTTCGGGTAGTCCGTACACAAACCGTTCGAGCCAGGCTGGCGCCGGATGTTGTCCTCCGTACCAGCGCTGGTAGACCGCTGGATCGCGCAGGCGAAAATCGGCTGAACAATCAATGATCCGCTCCGCCAGAGTGGCGTAGCGCTCGATAGCCTGCGCCGCTTCACCGTGTGGAAGAGCCAGAAAGAGGAGATCGCACGGCTGTAACGTGTCGGGATGAATGAATTGCAGGCTGGTGCGTCCGCGCAAGTTTGGATGGATCTGGTAGAGGTACTTGCCCGCATTGCGCGCGCTGGTCGCCTGCGCAATCGTGACATGCGGGTGATCGAGCAGGAGCCGCAGCAATTCGCCGCCGACATAACCGCTCGCGCCCACAATACTCACTCGTAGAGTCATTGCTTTCCTCACACAATGTCTACCCAGTCGATGTAGCCGGTGGAGCCATAAGTTGTTCTTGTCTGAGACTCATTATCGGGTATGAGCCATTTCATGCATCTGCCATTCGCTGTGGCCGGCCAGCCTCCGCTTCCATTGGCGAGCAAGCGATGGCTGGCCGGCGCTGCATTCAGCTCAATTCTTTATTCATCCTGACGCGCCCACCGACTAACGTGATGCGTGTCATTATCCGCGCCCCCGCCCCACTTCCAGCACGTAATCAATGATCCGGGCCGGAATATCGACACCAGTTGTATCGATGCTATTGCGGAACTCCATCGTGTAATTGACCTCATTGACCAGGAGTTCACCTTCTGGAGTTTCCAGCAGATCGATGGCGACCACACCGCCACCAACTGCATGCGCGGCCCGGATACTGAGATCGGCAAGCTCTGGCGTCACCGGGCAATTGGTCGCCACGCCGCCGCGAGCGGTGTTGGTGATCCAGTGCGGACTGGTACGATAGATCGCGCCGATGCACTCATCACCGATCACGAAGCTGCGAATATCCCGACCCGGCTTGTCGATGTATTGCTGAATGTAAAAGATCGAATGTTGATAGTTCCCCAGCACATCACGATGTTCGAGGATTGCTTCGGCAGCATCACGGTCATTGATCTTACTAACCATGCGGCCCCACGAGCCGATCACCGGTTTGAGCACAACCGGATAGCCAAGCTGCTCGATCGCTTCCAGCGCGCTTTCTGGCGTGAAGGCTAGCAAACAACGTGGTGTTGGCACGCCAGCGTGGATCAATGCCTGAGTGGTGAGGAATTTATCGCCACATGTGAGAGCAACGTGGTAGGTATTGACGGTTGGCACGCCGGCATCATTAAGAATTTTCAGCATGTACAATGCCCGGCTGTGCTGGATGCAGCGTTCGAGCACAACGTCAAACGGATAGCTGGTCTGATGCAGGTCAAAGATCTGCTCGCGGTCATCAACTTTGACATAATCAAGACCGCGGCGTTCCAGCTCCTGAAAGAGCAGCTTCTCTTCGGCGCGGATGCGCGAACAGAGGACGGCGATGCGCATAGCGATTTCTCCTATTCACCCCAATCCTCTTCAACCTCAGGGGCGAGGGCGAGAGTGGGCGGGTTCAGGCTAATGACTTCCAGTTCGGCGCCGCAGTCGGGGCAGGCAATGATCTCGCTTTCCAGCGTACTGGCCGGGAGCGTGATTTCAGCAACGCATTCAGGGCACTCGGCATGCATGAGCATCACTCCTTTCGGTCAACTACTCACCCCAATCCTCTTCGACCTCAGGGGCGAGGGCGAGAGTGGGCGGGTTCAGGCTAATGACTTCCAGTTCGGTGCCGCAGTCGGGGCAGGCAATGATCTCGCTTTCCAGCGTACTGGCCGGGAGCGTGATTTCAGCAACGCATTCAGGGCACTCGGCATGCATGAGCATCACTCCTTTCGGTCAACTACTCACCCCAATCCTCTTCGACCTCAGGGGCGAGGGCGAGAGTGGGCGGGTTCAGGCTAATGACTTCCAGTTCGGCGCCGCAGTCGGGGCAGGCGATGATCTCGTTTTCCAGCGTATTGGCCGGGAGCGTGATCTCAGCGGCGCATTCAGGGCACTCGGCGAGCATCGTATAGTTCTCCTTTCAAACCTGAGCAGTTGTCAATCGTTCAAGCAGAGCATCAGCAACTTCACGAGTAGTTGCGTTACCGCCAACGTCAGGTGTAGCGATGTCGTCAGCGGCAACTTCCGCCATCGCCTGGCGCAGTCGTTCGGCGGCAGGCAGGCGTCCAAGCCATTCCAGCAGCATCACCACGCAGTTGAGCGCTGCGGTTGGATTGGCAATCCCGCGACCGGCAATGTCGGGAGCAGCGCCATGCACCGGCTCGAACAACGCCTGACCGTGGCCGAGATTGCTGCTGGCTGCGACTCCCAAACCACCGCCGTGAATACAGGCAATATCAGAGAGGATGTCTCCAAAGAGGTTGGTCGTGACAATCACATCGAACCGTTGCGGTTGCGCGGCCAGTTGCATCGCTGCCACATCAACCAGCCGCTCTTCAAACGTAAGGTCGGGATAGTCAGCGGCAACTTCGAAGGCTACCGCGCGGAAGAGACCATCGCTGAGGCGCAATACGTTGGCCTTATGCACGATGGTGACTTTGCCAGGATGGCCGGCAGCCTGACGCGAGCGAGCCAGTTCACAGGCAGTGCGCGCGATACGAGCTGAGGCAGTCCGCGTGATAACTCGCTCAGCGATCGCGGTGTTGCCGTCATCTTCCAGCCGCTCGCGTCCGCTGTACAGGTCTTCGGTGTTTTCACGCACTACAACAAGGTCAACACCCGGCCCGGTTGTGGGTCGAATGTTGGCGTAGAGATCGAGCGCGCGGCGTAATTCGACAATCGGACTGCGGTAGCCGGGTACCGGATGACTCGGTGACGCGACGGCGCCAAACAGGATGGCGGTCGCCGAGCGAGCTGCTGCGAGGGTTTCAGCAGGGAGGGCGACGCCGGTGCGCTGGAAGACCCCCCACCCCGCTTCCGCTTCGGTGAGGGTCATGTCAGGCGCCAGCGCGCGCAACGCTGCCGTCGCCACTGCCATGACTTCGGGTCCGATCCCATCACCGGGAATGACACAGATCTGCATCATGCCACCTCACCGGGGAAGCGACCATACTGCCGGTAAAAGGGAACGATCCCGCCGGCAGCCCATACTTCACGCAGGAATAGTGGCGGCGGCGGCAGATGGATAGAGCGGCCATTACCGGTCGTAATGATGCCATTCTCCAGATCAAGCTCTACCTCATCGCCATCGGTCAGCTCACTGGTCAGATCGGCGGTAAAGCAGGGAATGCCGAGGTTGAGCGCATTGCGGAAGAAGATCCGGGCGAACAGCGGGGCAATGATTGCCCCAATACCGACCATACGAAGCGCCAGCGGAGCGTATTCACGCGAGCTACCGCAGCCAAAATTCTTGCCAGCAACAATGATGTCTCCTGGACGGACACTGGCAGCAAAGTCAGGGCGATGCTCAATAAAAGGATAGCGCCGCAATTCACTCTCGTCTTTCAGCATGTACGGCGCATAACGGCCAGGAACGATCTGATCAGTATTAATATCGGGGCCAAACAGCCAGACGCGAGCCATAAATATGCCTCTCTTTCTGATGTATGCAGCCAGATGTGCTGGTGTGTGTCGGTAATGCACGCACTACCCGGCGTAGCTTACCCAGCCTGAACCGTTCCATTGCCGGTTGTTACCGGCAGCCCTTCTACGACCGAGCGCGGATCGGTCAGATAACCGGTCAGCGCAGTTGCTGCTGCCACTGCCGGTGAAGCCAGATAGATCTGCGCTTCAGGACTGCCCATGCGCCCACGGAAGTTACGGTTACCGGTGAACAGACAGACTTCACCGGGAGCCAGCACTCCCATATGGCGACCGATACAGGCACCGCATCCCGGCGTGCCGATTGTTGCGCCGGCGGCCAGGAGAGTGGCAAGCGTGCCGTCGGCGGCAGCGCGGTGCAGAGCCTGGGCGCTGGCCGGCACGACGATCATACGCACGCCAGGGGCGATGCGACGACCGGCCAGGATTTGGGCCGCGACTGCCATATCTTCATAGTGGCCGTTGGTACAGGTGCCGAGGTATACCACATCGACGGCTACCCGGCCCAGTTCGCTCAGGTCGGCAACATTATCGACATAATGCGGAGCGGAGATCTGTGGCTCGAGCTGACTGAGATCAATCTCAACGACCTGCAGGTACTGCGCATCGGCATCGACGGTAGGGACGAGCGGGCCGGTGAGATCGAGACCTGCTGGCGGGATAAGACCGGCCTTTGCGCCCATTTCAATCGACAGTGTTGCCAGGGTCATCCGCTCCATCACGCTGAGTTGTTCTACGCCATGCCATTCGATAGTGGCGTAAGTTGCGCCGTCGGCGCGGAGGAGACGGGCAGCGCGGAGGGCGAGATCCTTCGGACCAACGCCAAACCCGAAAGAACCACGGGCGCGCGCGACAATCGTCTCTGGCACGCGCAGCCAGGTCTTACCGGTAGCCAGCGCCAGCGCGATGTCGGTGCTGCCCATACCGGTACCAAATGCCCCCACACACCCATAAGCCGTACTGTGGCTATCGCTACCCAAAATCAACATCCCCGGCTGCGCCAGACCCTCTTCGACCAGCACCGGGTGCGAGATACCGCGCCCCACATCAAACAGGTTGGGAATACCCTGCGCGCGCACCCATCGGCGCACTTCCTGCTGCTTTTCCGCCGTCTGCACGCTGGCGGCAGGCGCAACGTGATCGATCACCACTGCAACCCGCCGGGGATCCCAGACCCGTTCGGCGCCTAGCTCGTTGTGCAGAATGCGAATAATACCGGGAGCCAGACTGTCGTGAACCATTACCAGATCGACATTGGCTGTTACCACCTCACCGGCACGCACCGGGCGACCGGCGACACGGCTCAAAATCTGTTCGCTCATGGTTGGCATTGTCGTACCCTCTCCGTTACTATCACCTTGCTCTCCAGGTTGACGCGGCGTCGCTGATTGCAGCCGTAGCTCTCATTGTGTGAGCGCGGAGAGCAGACTGCAACTTTCCCCCGGCGTCAGTTGACCGGTCTGACAATCGGATTACTCGGCATAGCTATACAGAATCTCGTCGATCATCGCCCCATCGAGATCGTGCTCATCACCGAGCGCTTTGATACGGGCAGCGGCAGCGCGGGCCTGCGCTTCACTCAGAGTAATGCCCAGCTCGCGGGCCCGTTCGGCAACCGCATGCCAGCCAACCAGGCGATGGGCAACGGCAATCGTGCGCTGGCGACCAAACAGGCTGGGATCGAGGACTTCGTAGCTGCGCGGATCGGCCAGCACAGCTTTGGTGTGCATCCCGGCCTTGTGATGAAAAGCTGTCGGGCTGGTGATGCACTGATTGAAAGGTATCTCGATACCGAGCATTGTCGCAACTGTCTCATCAATCTTGGGGAGCAGATCGAGGCGGTAACGCTGCACACGCGAGGGGTCAACACTGGCAATACGGGCAATCATCCCGCTCAGGCTGGCGATACCGTTGCGTTCACCAATGCCGAGCACTGTGACATCGAGATGGGTAGCGCCGGCTTCAGCGGCGCAGAACGTGTTGGCGATAGCGCAACCGCTGTCATTATGGCCGTGAAACTCAATATCGCAGCGCACTTCAGCGCGCACTGCACTCACAATGTCATAGACTTGCCGTGGCGTTGCGATACCGACCGTATCGGCCAGGCCGATACGCTGCACTCCCATCGCTTCGACGGCGCGGTAAATCCGAATGAGGTCGGCCAGATCGGTGCGAAAACTGTCTTCGCACGAAAAGCGCACTTCAACATCGTGGTCGCGCAGATAGGTAATCACCTGCTCAGCTTCGGCCAGAATCTCGCTCAAGCTGCGACCGTGACTAACCGCGCGCAGTGGTTCTGACGTGGCGAAGAGCAGGTTCGCGCCTTGAGCGCCGTGTTCGACGGCGAGGCGTGCATCGGCCATGTGACAGCGAATATGGGTGAGGATACGGGCGCGCAACCCGTGACGAGCGATAGTAGCGAGATCACGCGCACTCTGCGGTGAGGCGGCAGGAGAGGTGAGTTCAATATACTCTACGCCGAAGGCGTCGAGCATCTCAGCGATAGCGATCCGTTGAGCGGTTGTAAAGCGGGCGCTGGCGAATTGTTCGCCTTCGCGCAGGGTCGTATCGACAAAGAACAGGCGCTCAGGCAGCGACATACAGTAGTACCTCTCTCACTTGACAGGAACCAAACAGCTCAGGCCGGCAGTAGCGTGGCGTGTAAGCAATCGGGCTGACAGTGCGTATGCGTTTCATCGCTTCCTCCATTCACAAACAATCGACCCGGCGCACCGTTGGTCTGGCGAGCCGGGTCTTGTCTCTTCCACACAGCAGACAAGGTGAGCTAACCAGACCTTTCGTCCGGCTTCTTCGCGCGCTTGCTCTGCTTGGTGAAAGAAGTTTCGTTTCTCATAGCGGTACGACTATAGCAGAAGTTGAAAACCGTGTCAAGCTACACGTCCGTCACTCTTTGCATCACTACCACCTTATGGCGTTGTTTCCAAAGATGGCGCGGCATTTTGGCCGGGCGTGGCGCGAGTAGCTGCCGGCTCAGTCAAAATGTCTTCGGTAGGAATGCTGAGCATGGTTAACAGGCCATTATCACCGCCGACGAAGCGAGGCAAGATTCCATCCCAGCGCTCGATGAAGCGCAATTGCAGCAACTGCGGCGAGACAACCTCGCCGAGCAGACGCAACGACTCAGCTTCGGCGCGCGCAATTTCCAGTCGGGCCTTGGCTTCAGCTTCAGCGCGCGCCACTTGTTGCTGAGCCTCAATCCGCGCTCGCTCAAGCTCGCGCGCCGCGCGCAGCGCATCTTGTTCGGCTACCTGCTTGGCCTCAATCGCGCGCGCGAATTCGGCGCTGAAATTGAAGTCGGTGATCGAGACACTTTCCACAATCACCCCACGCGGAGTCAGACGTTCGCTCAAGACGCTCAGAATCAGATCTGAAACTTCGGGCCGGCGAGTGATCAACTCTTCGGCAGTGAAGCGAGCAGTGGCTGCTTTGATAGCCTCTTGAATGGCCGGATCGACAACCCGTCGCTCGTAATCAACCCCGATCTCACGCACCAGGCGGTCAACCTGAGTTGCATCAGGCCGGTAGTTAATCACGACCTGAGTTGTAACCGTTTGCAGGTCACGCGAAGCGGCACTCGAATTCGACTCATAGCGCTGCGTGCGCACTTCAACTACCGTCACCGACGTGATAAATGGCACGCGAAAGTGCAACCCTTCATCAAGGATGCCGGTAATCTCGCCGAAGGTTTTCAACACTCCGCGAGTGCCGGCTTCGATGGTGGTCACCGAATTGCTCACGCCAAAAATTCCTACCATAGCGATCAGGATAATTCCAACCAGGAATGACATCGACCATCCTGGCATTGCAGGAGTGGGAAATGTTTGACGACTCTGGTTCATAGCGATATCTCTTTCTAACTAGTCTGAAAAGCGATGACAGGCAATGCGCCAATCTTAAAGCTTTATCCCATCAAGATCAGTATACTTGATCTGAAAGATGGAATGATGGGGGATTTATCCCGTGCTTAACGGTTGAAGCAACCTCTGCGTCGTCGGTTACAAGGCTTGATTGCTGTGCGTCGAGATGATTGACCAATACGATGTGATTCACGCAAGATGGATTTTAATACTGTGTTCCAATCATAGTGATGGTCTCTGATCGCATTTAGATATGCTTCACTCTCTATAATGCTGGTTTCCTGGTTTTTGATAGTACCGACACTTCTCCCTGCAAGGTGTGGTTGGATATGGTAAAGGTGGACGAGCTGGGGCAGGTTTGAAGCTGGCTCACACGACTATCGTCTAGACGGTGACATCACGTCAGCGTCAGGGCGGGAGGTAGGAGCAGGCTGCAACCCGGCCCCAGCCAGTCGGGGGCGGGAAGTAGGGGCAGGTTGCAACCCGGCCCCAGACCGCCGGTGGCGGTGCGACTGGCGGCGGAGGCATCAAGGCGGAAGGTAGGGGCAGGTTTCAAACCTGCCCCTACCTCGGTCACGCTGAACGGGTTGGCCGCTGGCCAGTTGTTACTCGTCGGATGTCGGTAACAAGCCCAAGGCTCCGGAAACGTCCTGTATTCCGGTTAGATTCATCACTGATTCGTTGTCGTTTCACAGTCAGCGCACACATTGTAAAGTAGAAAAACGATATTTGTTAAGTCTGGTACTAACTCACCCACAGTCGTTTGCTGGATCAGGCGGGTAATGCTCACCTCTGGCGTTGTCCAGGTGAGAAACAGTATACTGATTCAGAACCCTGAGCGGCTACAGCTTCCGCTCTAACACATTATTAGCAACCTGTTGACCGCCAATTAATACCGGTTCATCATAATACCGCTTAGCAGAAGATCATGAGGGGAGGTGCGGCTATGACCGAGCTAGGACGATGGTTGATTGGCGTCGGTCTCTTGCTGATCATTGTCGGAGTGGTGATCCTGGCCGCCGGTCGGCTGCCCTGGCTGGGCCGTTTGCCTGGAGATATTCTGATCGAGCGCGATAATCTGACGATCTTCATTCCGCTGGGTACGATGCTGGTAGTGAGTCTGGTATTGACCGTCATCGCTAACCTGATTGCGCGCTGGTGGCGATAACGGTCGGAAAGGAATGGACGTATGATTGATCGCGAGATGGTGCATCAGCTCCGCACCGAGTTGGGTGAATTGCAGCCGCCGGTGTTGTCGCTGTACGTTGAAGTTAATCCGGCTCAGCCAGAGAACGAGCGGCGGGCCTGGGAATTGCGGGCACGCAATGCAGTCAAAGCTCTGGGCGCGCCGACAGAGATTGAAGAGGCAGTGCTGGCTGCGCTCGAGGCTGAAATTGCGCCGGAAGCGCGCACACTGGCGCTCTTTGCCGCTTCGCCGGTTGCCGAACGCAAGAGCGCAACTGTGGCGATAACCAGGTTGCCGCTGCACATTTCGTTGCCGTTGCTGGATTTGACCAATGGCCGGGTTGAGGCGCGCTGGGGCGATCCGTATATCGCACCCCTCATTTATGCGCTCGATCAATACGAGCGCACTGCCGTGGTCTGGCTGCGTGGCGAGGGCTGGCGCTTCTTCGAAGTCTTTCTTGGTGAGATTGTCGAACACACTGATGTCTTCCGCAGCGTTGAGGCCGATCTGTGGCGTGAGGTAGCCCAGTTCGATCCAAACCGGTTGCGCGAGCAGTTGCGCGCGCAGGCGATGGGCAACCGCGACCGTTTCGCGCGCCGTATGGAGAATATCGCCACGCGCTATTTGCAACGGCTGGCCGGTCTGACCGAGCGCGCGCTCTCGCATTTTGGTATCCGCCGCCTGATATTGCTGGGTCGAGAAGAGGCAACGAAGCAGTTTGCCGACCTTTTGCCGCGTACCGTGCAGGCGATGATCGTGGCTCACGTAGCCGATCTCCCCCATCCTGAGGCGTCGCCTGCCCACGTGCTGGCAAAGGTCTTGCCGGCGCTTGCGCAGGCCGAGCAAGACCATGAACAGCGTTTGCTTGAGCAGATTGCGCGCCAACCCGGCATATGGGGGATCGATCCAACCCTAACGGCTCTCCAGGAGGGTCGCCTTAGTGTGCTGGTAGCGCCCTGGCGACTCGACGCTCAGGTCTGGATGTCTGGAGCCGGTCTGCTGGCCGCCAGTCGCGAGCAGGCAGCGCTGCTGGCGCCTGACAGTGAACCGCAGCCGGTGGCGTTGCGTGATGTGATTGTCGATCTCTGTGCGGCCTTTGCAACCCGCCTGGAGTTTGTCGCTGGCCCGGCAGAAGATCGGCTACTGCGCGATTTCAGTGGGCTGGCCGGTCTGCTCCGCTGGTAGACTGTTGCCCCAATGCCGGGCACAAGGCGGTTTGCGCGGTGGAATAACAAAACATAACCTGTCGGAAAGACTATGGAATTCAAAGATTACTATGCCATCTTAGGGGTAAGCCCGGATGCTGATGATCAGGCTATCAAGCAGGCCTACCGCAAGCTGGCGCGGCAGTATCACCCTGATGTCAATCCGGGTGACAAAAAAGCCGAAGAGCGCTTCAAAGAGATCAATGAGGCTTATCAGGCCCTCAGTGATCCTGAGCGGCGACGCAAGTATGATGAGTTGCGCTCGTATTACCAGCGCTGGCAACGGAGTGGTGGCCGCGGCGATTTCAACTGGAGCCAGTGGCAGGCGGCGCCGGGTCAACAAGTCTATACGTACAACGTCTCGCCCGAAGACCTGGAAGACCTGTTCGGGGCCGATAGCCCCTTCTCCGACTTCTTTAGCTCGATCTTCGGGCAGCCGCAGTTCCGTCGCTCAAGCCGACCGGCGCGCGGGCGCGATCTGGAAGTGCCGGTGACTGTCTCGCTTGAGGAAGCCTTCTCAGGCGCGACCCGATCGTTGCAGGTTGGCGATCGCCGCATCGAGGCGCGCATTCCTCGCGGTGTGCGTACCGGCACTCGCATCCGCCTGAGTGGGCAGGGCGCTCCCGGTATTGGCGGTGGCCCGGCTGGCGATCTCTATCTGGTTGTTGAAGTCGAACCGCATCCGCAGTACGAGCGCGATGGCGATGACTTGACGACCACTATCGACGTTGATGCTTTTACCGCGGCAGTGGGTGGCGAGGTGCGTGTTCCTACCATTGACGGAACGGTGACGCTCAAGATACCGCCACGCACTCAGGCTGATAAGGTCTTTCGCCTGCGCGGGAAGGGGATGCCACGCCTGGAAAACCCGGCTGAGCGAGGCGATCTCTTTGCGCGGGTGAAGCTGGTATTGCCTGAGCCGTTAACCGACGCCGAGTTGCAAACGTTGCGCGAGCTGGTGCGTAACCGTAGACGGTAGCGCCGCCTGCCGGCTAATCTCTTTAGCCGCGTAGTGCAGTGGCGCAATGATGCAGGAGTGAGGAACGGGAAAGTGGTGGTAGGGATAATATGCTTTGAACCGATGAGGTGAGCGTATGGAACGCCAAAGGGGTCGTGGCCGGTGGCTGGTATTGTTCATCGAACTGGCGCTGCTGGCAGTGATTGCCGGCGCTTTCGTCTGGGCTGCCTTTACGGGGAATCGCCAGCCGGCTGCGGCTGTTAGCCCTTCGCCAACACCAGCCCTGATCATTGCGCCAACTGTTGTTCCGGTTACGGCGACCGATCTGGAAGCGCAGATTGCCGCTGTGTATCGCGAGGCCGGGCCAAGCGTGGTTAACATTGTCAGCCGTTCGATTAGCTACGACTTCTTCTTCAATCCGGTGCCGCGCCAGGGGAGTGGATCAGGCTTTTTCTACGATACGCTAGGCCATATCATTACGAACTATCACGTTATAGCCGACGCCGATGAATTGCAGGTGACGCTCGCCGATGGGCGAGCTTTGCCGGCCCAAATTGTCGGTGTCGATCCATCGAACGATCTGGCAGTGATCAAGGTGGATCTACCGGCAAACGAGATCCGGCCTCTTCCAATCGGCGACTCGACGAGCGTTTATGTCGGCCAATTTGTGCTCGCCATTGGGAATCCATTCGGCCTGGAACGAACGCTCACCTTTGGGATTATCAGCGCGCTGGGCCGTGTGATCGAGAGTCCTAACCAGCGTTTCATCGGCGAGGTGATTCAGTCGGATGTGGCTGTTAATCCCGGTAATTCGGGTGGACCGCTGCTCGACTTGACGGGCCGGGTGATCGGTGTCAATTCGGCTATCCTCAGCCCAAGTGGGGCCAACGCCGGGATCAGCTTTGCCATCTCAGCGCGCACAGTACAACGGGTGGTGCCGGTCTTAATCCGCGAGGGGCGTTATCCCCATCCTTCGCTTGGTGTGCGGGTCATCGAATTGACGCCACAGCGAGCCGCATTGTTTGAGCAGGCCGGGATGCGGTTGCCTGTGACGCAAGGCTTGCTGATCGCCGATCTGATTGCCGGTGGGCCGGCAGAACAGGCCGGGTTGCGTGGCCCTGATCGACTGGCGCGGGTAGGGAACTTGAATCTGCCGATTGGCGGCGATGTGATTGTGGCAATCAATGGGCAGGTAATTGCCACCTCTCAGGAGCTGCTGGTCTATCTGGAAACTGAAACGCAGGTTGGTGAAACCGTGCAGGTCACGGTGATCCGTGATGGTCGTGAGTTGACTTTACCGGTCACCCTGGCCGAGTTGCGCTTTTAGGCTGCAACTCTTGCCGGATTTGAAACGTGGAGATGCTGACTATGCTGGTGCGACGCGCGAGTCTGGAAGATCTGGCAATGGATGTTGGTCTGCCGGTATCTATCTTGCAATATCTGGCCGACCTGGGGTACATTCACCCCATTCCTCAATTGCCGGCGGTTGAGTTTGATGAATTGCGCCGGATCCGTCGCCTGATCGACGATCTGGGCGTGCCTTTCGATGCCATTGATCTGGTGTTGCATATGCGTCGGCGCATGCTGGCGATGCAGCGGGAAATCAATCGGTTGCGGGCTGAACTGGCATACCGGCGCGCGTTTGACCGCGTAACGTCCTGGGTCGATGCGGAATGGTATGAGTAAATTCTGCCGGGAATCATCTGCCGGCTTGCGTCGTGACCCAGATCGCTACCGGCTTGCGACGCGCAGTCGCGAATGCGAAAAAACAAGTCTATCATAGAAAGGAGGTTACCAATGACGGTATACTCGATTGATTTTCGGCCCTTTGACTATCTGACCGCTGAACTCTCGGCGCTCTGGTGGTTTTACCTTTCGCAAGGTGTCGCGCTAATTGCGCTCGGAATCGCGGTGATCATCTGGCCGGAGTTGCTCGCTTTTCTGGCTGCAGCCTTCTTCATCGCCATCGGGATCGTGCTACTGGTGCTTGGTTGGCGTGTGCGACAGGTCAAACGTCGCTACGAACTCTTCAAACGCGCGTTTCTGATTGAGCCGTAAGCACAACAAGGAACCAAACAATGAGTGACTCTCAGTATATTCGCATTCTCCGCAGCCGGTTGCCCTACGCCCAGTTTGACACCCGGCCATGGTCACCACCGCTAAATGTGTTCGAGACCGATCGCGAGATGGTGGTGGTGCTCGAACTGGCCGGGGTTGACCCGGCGACGTTGCAGATCGAAGCCTTTCCTGAGTTCGTCAGAATTGCCGGCGCGCGTCAATTGTCGCTGCCGCCGGGTTTGCGTCGCCTGCACCGAATGGAGATCGCCGCCGGCGTGTTTCAGATCGAGGTGCCATTTGAGCGTCCGATCGATCCCGATCAAACCAGCGCGCGCGCGCTGCACGGCTTGCTTGAGATCCGGTTACCTTTTGCCAGGCGCGCATTGCGGCAGGTGATCATTCCGGTGTCAGAGGGAGAATGACTGTGAGTGAAGCTACCACTGTTCAGCGTCCAACAACATCGGAGATTCCCGAAGTGTTGCCGGTGTTGCCGATCAACAATGCTGTGCTCTTCCCCGGCATGTTTTTGCCGTTGGTTGTCAGCGGCGACGCCTGGGTGCGGCTGGTTGATGAAGCCGCGCTCTCAAACAAGATCATAGGCGTCTTCCGCCGGGTGCAAACCGGCGAAGAGTTTGAGCCGACAATGCTGGCGCCTACTGGCACTGCGGCATTGATTGTGCGCATGATGCGGCTGCCACAAGGGGGGGTGCAGTTGCTGTTGCAGGGACAGGCGCGCATCAAAGTGCAGCAGTGGGTGACAATCAAGCCTTACCCTCAAGCGCGGGTGAGTGTCTCGCGCGATCCAACCGATGTGTCGATGGAGGTGTCGGGGTTGGCGCGGGCCGCGCTGGCCGGCTTCCAGCAGATCGTTGAGCTTAGCCCGAACCTGCCTGATGAACTGGCTCTTGCCGCTGCCAATGCTCCTCATCCCGGTATGCTGGCCGACCTGATTGCGGCCAATCTCAATCTAAGTCTCGATGATCAGCAGGCCGTGCTCGATATGCTCGATGTCTCCGAGCGCATGCAGCATGTCTTACGCTTGCTTGAGCGCGAGCGTGAGATACTGATGATCGGGCGCAAGGCTCAGGAAGAGGTTTCAAAGAATCAGCGCGAGTACGTGTTGCGGCAGCAGCTCGAGGCGATTAAGCGCGAGTTGGGCGAAACCGACGATCGCGCTGCCGAGATCGCCGAACTGCGGCGTCGCCTGGAAGAAGCGCAATTGCCCGCCGAAGCGCGCCAGGAGGCCGAGCGCGAGTTGGCTCGCCTCGAACGCATGCCTCCCGGCGCTGCCGAGTATACCGTAACTCGCACGTATCTCGATTGGCTGCTCGATTTACCGTGGCACACAAGCACTGAAGACAACCTTGATATGGCCAGGGCGCGCCAGGTGCTTGATGAAGACCATTACGATCTTGAGCGGATCAAAGAGCGGATTATCGAGTATCTGGCGGTGCGCAAACTCCGGCAGGAAGCGGGGGCCGGTGGCGAGGCGCGCGGTCCGATCCTCTGTTTTGTCGGCCCTCCCGGTGTCGGTAAGACCAGTCTGGGCGCCTCGATTGCCCGCGCTCTCGAACGTAAATTTGTCCGGGTGGCGCTCGGTGGAGTGCGCGACGAGGCAGAGATTCGCGGTCATCGACGCACCTACATCGGTGCGCTGCCGGGCCGTATCATTCAAGGCATCAGCCGCGCCGGTAGCAACAATCCGGTAGTGTTGCTCGACGAGGTTGATAAGCTTAGTATCGGGTTTCAGGGCGATCCGGCGGCAGCGTTGCTCGAAGTGCTCGATCCCGAACAGAATGTCGCGTTCGTCGATCGCTACCTCGATGTGCCGTTCGATTTGAGCAAGGTGCTGTTTGTCTGCACTGCCAATCGCGCTGACACCATCTCACCAGCTTTGCTCGACCGTATGGAGCTGCTGGAGCTGGCCGGTTACACCGAGCAGGAAAAGTTAGAGATTGCCCGCCGCTACCTGATCCCCCGCCAGCGCAGCGAGCAGGGGATGTCAACGCGCGGGCCGGAACTTACGACGGCTGCCCTGCAACGACTTATTCGCGAATATACCCACGAAGCTGGTGTGCGTGATCTCGAACGGCGGATCGGTGCCATCTACCGCAAGATGGCAACCCGCCTGGCTGAAGGTAAAGAGCTACCCGCTCAGATCGATGCCGTCGATCTCGACGATCTGCTGGGGCCACCACGTTTCCGCAGCGAGACACTGTTAGGCGAAAACGAGGTCGGGGTTGTGACCGGCCTGGCCTGGACGCCGACCGGTGGTGATGTGTTGATGATTGAAGTTAGCGTCATTCCCGGCAACGGTCAATTGATCCTTACTGGCCATCTGGGTGATGTGATGAAAGAGTCGGCCCGCGCTGCCCTCACCTACGCTCGTTCACGGGCTGCTGCGCTAGGGATCGACGCCGAGGTATTCGCCAAGAGCGATATTCACATCCACGTGCCTGCCGGCGCAGTGCCCAAAGATGGCCCTTCAGCCGGAATTACTATCGCCAGCGCTCTCATCTCAGCGCTCACCCGGCGAGAAGTCGATAAGCGCATCGCTATGACCGGTGAAGTGACACTGCGCGGGAAAATTCTGCCCATCGGTGGCGTAAAAGAGAAATTGCTCGCCGCGCAGCGGGCTGGCGTGCGCAAGGTTTTGCTGCCGAAAGAGAACGAGATCGATCTGCGCGAAGTGCCGGCAGAGACGAAAGAGCAACTGGAGATCGTCCTGGTCAAGCATATGGATGAAGTGCTGCGCGAGCTAGGACTGGTCGCGGTGCCGGTGAGCGGGTAGCGTAAGCGTGGCGCGGCGTTTTGGTAGGCCAGCGGGTCTTCCGTCCGGCCTTCTGCTGTCGCCCTGCGTATCACTGTGTGCTTCAGGAACGCAACAGTGATTTTCGCAACAGTGATTTTATGGCGCTCTACCCCAGGCGATCTCGTAAATATCCTGGCCGCGATACAGCTCAACCGTCGGATCGCCATTTGCAGGTACCCAGAGCACACGCACCTGCATCGGATCGCTGCTCTCGAAAATAACCGCGCCCGAACCATTGTCGGCCCAAAGTGTCTGATACAGCGTGAAGGCATCGTTTCGCAGGGGAAGCAACAAACCGCCGGTCAGCGAAACACTGCTCATCGTGAACGGCATCTCTGGGTATGGTGGAACATCCAGATCGGCAACCTGAGCGGGAAATGGTGTCACAAAAGCGTATAGTCGCTCTTGTGTGGCGAATGGCGCGCGAACCAACACATTTGCCGGCTCGAGTGGGAGCGCAGTGGAGATGCCATCGACTGCGTTCCCCTGCCAGAGACCGGGTTCGTTAAACAGGTTTGATGGGTTGACAACGCTGAAGTAAATGCTCTGGCTATCTGCTGACCAGGCAGCGGTAGCGCAGGAAGGAATCAACTCTGGCGCTTTCAGGTAGGTGATGGCTCCACTGCTCAGATCGACGACTGCCAGCTCACAACGCTCTACTGTGAGCGAGTAGGCATGAACCAGCAGTCTGGCGCCATTCGGCGACCAGGCGGCAGGCGCGAAGCCGCGGCCATCACCGCCGGAAACTGTCAGATCGGTGACCGGTTGATTTGGCAGAATCAGGCGTGGTTCGCCACCGGCGACCGGCATGACATACAGACCTTCATCAAATGCGGAAAAGGCAACCGTTGAACCATCAGGTGAAAGCAATGGGAAACTAACAAACCGATCGTCTAACAAGACGCTGCGCCAGTTACCATCGGCGTCAGTGCGGATCAGGAGCGATGGCTTGTCGATGTTCTGAACAACGTAGACCAGTGTTGCTGTTGCTGGCGCTATGTCAAACGCAACAATTGCCAGCGCGTCCACAGCGGGTGGTGTTTCAGTGGTAATCTGGGTTTGGGTAACGCCATCGCGTTCAATCCGCACAATCTGGCCGCCGGCAAGGATGTACAGCGGCGCGGGTAACACTGCTCGATCGGGTGTTGGCTGCGTAGTCGGTATCGATGCTGCATCTGGCAATGGCGCGCTGGTCGAGGTGACCGTTGGCGCAGCAGGTGGCGTAGAAGCTGAGGGCGGAATATTCGCCACGCTCGCGCAGCCGCTCATCAGCGCAAGCATTCCGAGCAATAAGATGAAACGGTGGTAGTGCATCCAGTTGCGCCTTTCGTTAACGCTGCAGCGAGAACGTGTTCCGCAGCCTTTGTATCTTAATCTCGATACGAACTGGCGCCAGGTGTGTTGCGCGGTTGAGAGAGTCATTGCGGTCCTGAGAGAGCGCCAATCTCCAGGACAAAGCCGGTGGCGCTGACATTCGGCGACTGCTGACCACAAAAATGTACAGCAGAAAAGGGGACAGCGCCGTGTCGTTCTTTGCCAACTACTCTTGAGTCGCATTCGCCAATGGAAAAGCTTCGAATAAGTGATACCCTTTACACGTTTTCGCCTGCAACCTGATCGTACTGCAATAACCACTCTTGCGCAGTGCCAGCGGGAGACAGGGGAACAACCGCTCCAGTTCCGATCCCCCTCGGCGGATGCCTGCGCGCCCGGCGACCATTCTCTGGCCTTGAACCAGGCAGAGGGTTAGCGATAAGGATAGCGCTGGTACTTCGCGCCGACTCACAGTACAATACAGATCAAGTTTAAGACTCATAGTTAACATACAGATAAGCTATGTCATCCGCTGAATCCACAATGCGCCTCTTCATCGCGCTTGATCTTTCGGTTGAAGTGCGCCGGGAGCTGCGTGACGTGCAACTGCGTCTGAGTGAACACAGTCGCGCCGTGCGTTGGAGCGATCCGATGGGGATGCATCTGACTCTGCAATTTCTTGGTGAGACGCCGGCATCATTGGCGCAGCCACTGGTCACCGCGCTCAACGCAATCGAGACGCCCCCGTTCACCCTCCACCTCGACCGGTTAGGCTGCTTTCCTGCAACCGGTTCGCTGCGGGTAGTCTGGGTTGGCATTCGCGGTGATCTTACCGGCTTAACCTCCCTCTACCAGGCAGTGACAACGGTGACGCAGGAATTAGGCCTGCCAGCCGACTCACGTCCATTTACCCCCCATATCACCCTGGCTCGCGCTCGTCCGGCGGCGACACCGGCAGAATTGCGCGCATTGCGTCTGGTATTGCCTGCTGTCAACCCCAAACCGGTGAGCTGGCAGCCGCAGCGCCCCATTCTGTTCCGCAGTCAATTGACATCCAGAGGCGCAATCTACACCGCTCTCAACTGACAATCAGTTGCGCTATTCTTACCAATCTGTTGGGTGTTTAGCTCTTTCATTGCGCCATAACAACCAATATGATGAATGCGAAAGCATGAGCCAAAGGTGGTTGTTATGCGCTATTATCGCATACTCATTTATCTCTTCGGGATGTGGTTGCTGTTCGGTGTGATGGTGCAGTCGGCTGCTGCCCAAACAATAATCGCGGCGCGAGCTGTGCTCTTCTTTTCGCCATCGTGCCCCCACTGCCATGTAGTGCTCAATGAAACCCTGCCGCCGCTTCAAGAGCGCTACGGTGATCGCTTGCGAGTGTTGATTGTTGACGTAACAACTCCAGATGGTCAGGCGTTGTATGTCGCTGCGCTGGAAGCTTTCGCTGTTCCGCGTGAGCGGTGGGGTGTGCCGGCCCTCTTCTTCGAGCAGCGCCATCTGGTTGGGAGTATGGAAATTCCCACTTACCTGCCGGCCCTGATCGAACAGTCACTGGCGCATGGCGGCAACAACTGGCCATCAATTCCTGGACTCGAACCACTCACCGCGCCGATCGATGCGGGGATAGCGCCTGCGCCGGCGCCGGAAACAGCGCCGTTTAACCGCGATCCGCTGGCTAATAGTCTGGCCCTGTTTGTGTTAGGTGCGATGGCAATCAGTCTCGTTGCGACCGTACCGCGTCTGCGCCGCTCATTTGCGCATTCGTTACCATTCCAACGGAGCCGTTTGATACCCATACTGGCCGGTCTCGGTCTGCTGCTGGCCGGATATCTATCCTGGATTGAGCTGGGTCAGCAAGCGGCGGTTTGCGGCCCGATCGGCGACTGCAATCTTGTTCACCAAAGCCCTTACGCCCGTATCGCCGGCATACCGGTCGGAGTAATCGGGGTTGGTGGCTATCTGGCGATCCTCGTAACCTGGTTGATCGCTCATTTCACGCAGGTTCGCCGGGCCTGGCAGACACTTAGCGGCCTGATAGTGGTTGGCGTGCTCTTTTCTCTCTACCTGACGTTCCTCGAGCCATTCGTCATCGGGGCAACCTGCCTGTGGTGTCTATTCTCGGCTATCACGATGACCGCACTGCTCTGGTTGATTGCGTCACCGACATCGCATCATGTTGTCCGTGGTCGGCGACCTTTGACTCCGGCGCCCAAACGCCATTGAGCCGTGGAAATGAATGGCGCGACTGCTGGTCAGCGTCACCGGCAGTGAACTGGTTAGAGCCGGTTTGCAACGCGACTCATCGTCTATTCTCGCTTTTATCCCTCGGCGGCGTCATCATTGCCGGCAGCGCATCGCGTGGCTGCCGGCAATCTGCGCTGTCTCTGTTTGAGAACAGCAGGTTTGATAACTTTAGTGTACCGGCCCGCGCTGTCGGCGACAGGCATGCGTGCCGGCGGTGATCATCCTTTTCCCAGCGCGTCGAGCACCACATACGTTAGGTGAACCCTGTAACCTTCACCCAAGATATTGCATCTTCTTTGCGAAAGGTGAAAATCGCATCGACAACTTGTAAGGAGGTTACACGCTCATGAGTCAGTTGATCGGTCGTTTGACAGGCTTGCGCGCCATGGGAGAACGCTACACGCCAACCTACTTCCTGGCCGCGCTCGGTAATGGTGGCACTGCCATTACCTTCTTTATCTGGCTCAATTTCCTCGTTCCACATCCCAATACGCCGATTGTCACCTTTGACAGTATTGCCGCGCTGTGGAGCAAGTCGGATCTTATCGGTCAGTTGTTGTTGTTACTGGCGTTGAGCGGTGTCGCCATTTTTGCTCTGCGCCATATCCAGTTGCTGATCTGGAATCTGGCCGAATACAGCCGGTTTCGCCGCAGTGGCGCATATCTCCAGCTCCGCGAAACGAACGGGGCAGTCATGTTGATGGCATTGCCATTGACGCTGGCAATGACGATCAACGTACTCTTCGTAAGCGGTGCCGTCTTCGTGCCCGGTTTGTGGAACGTGGTTGAATATCTCTTCCCCTTCGCGATGATGGCGTTTGTGGCCGTGGGCGTCCTGGCGCTGCGCACCTTTGCCGATATTTTTGGCCGCGCCGTGGCCAATGGTCACTTTGATTGCGCCCGCAACAACAACCTGACCCAGTTGCTCGCCGCATTCGCCTTCGCTATGGTGGGTGTCGGTCTGGCTGCGCCGGCGGCGATGAGCAAGATCAAGCTGACCATCGGTGTCGCGATGCTCGGCTCGATCTTCTTTACCACCGCGGCTATCGTGCTCGGGCTGGTGTTGCTGGTGCTGGGTGTGCGGGCAATGCTGACCAACGGATTGGCAGTTGAAGCCGGGCCGAGTCTGTGGATGCCGATCCCGCTGATGACCCTGATCGGTATCGCTTTCCTGCGCCTCAGCCATGGTCTGCACACCGGTTTCGAGCTGCATATCGAGGCGCCGCATCGCTTGCTGATTACCGCCGTCTTCTTCAGCCTGCAAATCCTGACCGGTCTGTTCGGTTGGTCGGTGTTGCGGCGAGTGGGTTATTTCCGCACCTATCTGAATGGCCCATCTCGCAGCCCTGGCTCTTACGGTTTGATCTGCCCGGCGGTTGGTCTGTTCGTGCTCGGTATGTTCTTCCTGCACGTTGGTCTGGTGCAGAACGGTCTGGTTGAAAAGTTCTCGCCGATCTACTTCGTCTTGCTGGCAGCTCTGGCCGCGGTTCAGGGACTCGGTATTGTGACAATGTTCCGTCTTGATCGCCGTTTGCTGTCGGCTCCTGCCAAAGCGCTGGCCGAAGCCGAGAGCGCAGCGTAATCATAAAGAAGGCTGGCGCGCATCAGCGCCAGCCCTTCAGGTGCCTGAGACTGTTTTGCCGCGCCCCGCCGCTCGACGCTATCATCCAAATAATGCCGGCAACGCCGACACTGGCGCTGCCGGCATTGCTGTTGCCGGTTACAGAGTTACGCTGAAGGCTGCATCAATCCCTGGAATCGCCGCTACCTGCTCCATCACGGTCGGCGGCGCCGGTTCATCGAGCGTCAGCACCATCACCGCCTGCTCGCGCGGCGCGCGTCGGCCTACGTACATACCGGAGATATTAACATCGGCGGCGCCGAGTAATTGCCCGACTTTGCCGATCATGCCAGGCTGGTCGTGATGGTAGGTGATCAAGAGTGATCCCTGTGGGATAAAATCGACAAAGTAACCATCCATTTGCACGATATGCGGCTCGCCGCGCAACACCGTTCCGCTAAAACTGCGGGTGCGCTCGGCAGTTTGCACGTGCAACGTGATCAGGCCGGCGTAGTTCTCGGCCTCGGGACTCACCCGTTCGGTCATACGCAAGCCACGTTCACGCGCGATAATGGGCGCATTGACCGGCGTAATCCGCTCAATGCTGCTGGCCGCGAGCAGACCTTGCAAAACTGCCAGCCGCACCGGTTGCGTATCCATCTCGGCCAGTTCGCCACCGAGTTCGAGATCGTAGCTCCGCACCGGTTCTTTCACCAGATGCATCACCAGCGTGCCGAGCAACCGCCCTAGCCCAAGGTAGGGTTGCAACACATTCCATGCTTCAGGCGCTACAAATGGCGCGTTCACAGCGTAGCGTGGAGTCCCTCCGGCCAGCGCTGTAACGACCCCTTCGGCCATCTCGGTACCGGCGCTCAATTGAGCTTCGGCGGTTGAAGCGCCGATGTGTGGCACGGTAATGACTTTGGGGTGTCCCAGCAGCGGGCTATCGGCAGGCGGTGGCTCTTTGGCGTAGACATCGAGCGCAGCGCCACCCAGATGCCCATCATTCAACGCCTCAACCAGCGCCGTTTCATCAACGATACCACCGCGGCTGGCGTTGATCAGGTAGGCGCCGCGCTTCATCTGCCTGATCCGGTCACGGTCGAACAGATTGCGGGTGCTCTCGATCAGCGGAACATGCAGTGAGATCACATCGCTCCGGTGTGTCAGCTCATCCAGAGTCACCAGCGCGACCCCCAGTTGTTCTGCGCGGTCGAATGAGACAACCGGATCATACGCGATCACGTCCATCTCCATCGCCCGCGCCCGCCGCGCCACTTCCGAGCCGATCCGACCGAGGCCGACCAGCCCTAGCGTCTTGCCGCGCACCTCCCAGCCAACGAAGTCATTGCGCGCCCAGCGTCCGCTCTGCAACGAGATATGTGCCTGCGGAATGCGTCGGGCCAGACAGAGCAACAGGCCAATGGTCAGCTCGGCGACGGCAACGTTATTGGAAGCCGGCGCATTGACAACAATGATGCCGCGTCTGGTCGCTGCCTCAACATCGATGTTGTCAACCCCGGTGCCGGCCCGCCCAATCACCCGCAACCGTTCACCGGCAGCGATTACGTCGGCGGTGACTTTGGTAGCCGAGCGCACAACCAGGGCGTCGTACTCACCAATGACCGATAACAGCGCCGATTTGTCGAGATCCAGCCGCACATCAACGGTACCGGCCTGACGCAAGACATCGAGACCTTCAGTGGCGATCTTTTCGGTGACAAGGATGCGGTTCATAACTCCCTCTTTGTTGCTGGTGTGAAACGAGCGGTGGCGGTATGGTCATCTGGTTCATTCCGTTTTACAGATAACGGAGTAAACCGGTATCGTTCGTTGCCGGGCTATTTCATCGATCATCTCATCTATTTCCCGATCCGATCATTCGCTGTTCGACCTCTTCACAAACTGCGTGCAAGATGAGCGTATGCACTTCCTGGATGCGGGCGGTATTAGCGCTGGGTACAATCAGCGTGTGATCGGCTAATTCGCGGGCTGCGCCGCCATCTTTACCCAGCAGAGCAATGGTGATCATACCGTTGGCGCGCGCAGTGCGCAATGCATTCAGAATGTTGGGTGAATTACCGCTGGTGCTGAATACCACCAGGACATCGTCGGGTTTGCCCAGTGCGGCAAGCTGACGGGCAAAGATCTCGTCGTAGCCAAAGTCGTTGGCGATGCAGGTTAACGCGCCGATGTCGGCGTTGAGGCAGATGGCGGGCAACGGGCGGCGATTGCTGCGGTAACGTCCGATCAGCTCTTCGGCCAGATGCAATGCGTCGGCGGCGCTGCCGCCATTGCCGGCGGTGTAGAGCGTGTGGCCGTTCAGTAAGGCAGCAGTGGCTACTGCCACAATCCGATCGATGTCTGGCGCCAGCTTTCGACAGTCCTGCAATACATCAATCGCTTCTTCTAATTGCTGTTGAAAAGACATAGCTGCTCCCCTACTTCAACTACGCGCCTCATTATACGCGCAGGTGTTACGTTGGGAGCAGCGCAGGAATGGGTGAACGTCAGTGGCGGTTAATTGCGTGATCGCAGGAGCGGATCTCAGTTGGGTATTTGCCGCTCTCACCTGTCTTTGTCACGCGCATCTGTTCATCTCAGTTCTCACTGGCTTTAATTGCCAACCCTGCCGCTACACTGGTAAATACGTCCATCTCTTGCAGCCGGTCAGCGCCAAACTTCTCACTCAGCATACGCGCGAAGCGGGGCACTCGCGAACTCCCGCCGGTGCGTAAAACGACATCGATCTGCTCTGGTCGCAAGTTCGCTGCCTTGAGTGCCCGGTCGATACAGGCTTCGACCGTTCGCACATCAGGCCCAATCAGACGCTCGAAATCCCAACGCGGAATCTCGTCGCGCACGGTTATATCATCCATATCTAGCTTGAAAACAGCGCGGTCGGCCTGAGAAAGCGCCACTTTTGTCTGTTCCACAGCCTCATACATCGGCAGGCCATAGTTTTTGCGCACCAGCGTGCGCAAGGCCTGCAATTCACGCGGACGGTCACCAATGGCTACCGCTTCATCGATGATAGCCAGGTATTTAGGCTGAGTGAGATCGATGATCGTCTGCCACTCGCTGAGGTGGTCAAGCACGTGATTGGGAAACGGCAGGCGGCGCGGCCCAAGCGTTGCTCCTTCGCCAAAGTGGCGCAACAAACGACCCATTACAATCCGGCGGTCGAGCAGATCGCCACCCACCGGTACACCGTCGGTTGCCAGCACAGTTGGTCGTCCGCGCTCATCAAGTTCCATGATGGTGATGTCGAGCGTGCCGCCGCCAAAATCAAACACCAGTGCCCGTTGGGCCTGGCGGTTGGCGCGCGCATACGAGAGTGCGGCAGCCGTCGGTTCTTCGAGAAAGCTAAACGACGTTATCCCGGCTAACCGACATGCCGCCTGCATCCGCTGAAAAGCCAGCTCATCGCTGGCCGGGTCGGTCGCGTAATGCACCGGTCGCCCGATGACCAGATGGCTGATCGGCGCGCCGAGTTGCTGTTCAATCCGCTCGACGATCATGCGCAAGACCAGCGCAATCAGCTCTTCCAGGGTGTAGTATACGCCGAAGACGTTGGTCTTCTGAAAGCTGCGATCACGCAGGCTACTCTTCAATGATTGAAACAACCGACCGGGCGCGTTTGCGTCTACCTTCACGTACAGCGCCTGCATCACCGTACCGCTTTCGGCAAAGGTCAGCTCGGCGTCACCGATATATTTCCAAACATACTCGATCTCACGCCCGACGTTGCCTTCAGTAAAGCGGTTGATCGCTTCGCGGCCAATGAATGGCACACCTTCGCGGGTGATAAAGAGCGTCGAGCGTAAAATCGCCGGTTGCGTGTTGATTGGGTCAAGGTCGATCAGGCGCAAGGTATGGCCGTCATATACCGCAGCGCTAGAGTTGGTTGTGCCGAAGTCAAGCCCAACACGCATCTTCATCACCTCGTGTTTGATCTGAATAGTCGAATTTTTAGCCTAGCGGATGTTTCTGATTCTGTCAATCAGACCTGAGACTGAGATAGAGTTTCATTTCGCTCCTGCCAACAGCGTCGGTTATCGACTGTGCGCCTTCCGCCGCGTCGAAGTGACCGGAACAGGTTGCGCTCTGCGCCGAAGCGCGAGCTATTCCAGGCCGGTCGGTGGTTCGATAGAAGAAGCTTTCCCGGTTCGATCTGCTGAGATGGTCAAAGCCCGTAGCGCGCAACGCATCCTGCTATAATGAAAGCGCCCGGCTTCGTCTGCGAGGATGTTGTGCGTTACCAGTTCTTGTTTCGTCATCTGTTCCTGCTCTGGCTGCTGGCATGCGTCGCGTGTGCCGCTCCCTCAACCGGAGTGCCGTCAGCTCAATCGAATCGAGTCATTTTGCGACTGTGGCACGCCTGGCCGGCAGCGGATAGTCGTGTGTTACAGACGTTAGTCGATCAATTTAATCAGGCTCATCCGCAATGGCAGATTGTTGTGCAGGCGCGCCCGGCAGTGTCTCTGCCGACCGATCTGGTAACCGCCGTCAATGAAGGCAGCGGTCCGCATCTGGCCCTGGTGCAAAGCCATACACTCGGCCTCCTGGCAAGTGCCGGTTCCATTCGCTCACTCGACGATCTACTTTCACCGGCAGATTTACAGAGCCTCTTGCCTGCCGCCGTTGGCGCCGCTCGCGCAACCGTTGGCGATCAGCCGGCACTGTTTGGCATGCCGATCAACTTTGACACCCTGGCACTCTACTACAATCGCGCCAACGTGCTTCAGCCACCGACCAGCGTTGATGAACTCTTGCTTATGGCCCGCGCGCTAACCGATCGTGATCGGGTTCCGCCAGTGTGGGGGTTAGCGTACAATCTCTCGCTCGATCGAACCATCGGTTACCTCTATGCGTTTGGAGGTCGGGTATTTGATGAACAGGGTGCGGTTGTGCTCGGTGACAGTGGCCGTCCTGGTACCGAACGCTGGCTGGCCTGGCTTGCCGGACTGTATCGTGACGAACAGGTGCTGGCAACGCTCGATGGCGTGGTTGTGGATCGGGTCTTGCAGGCTCGTGAGGCAATCATGACGATTGATTGGGCCCATGCTCAGGCCGACTACCGCGCTATCTGGAACGATCAACTTGGCGTGACCACGCTTCCCATTCTCGCCGAGACCGAGCAGGCGCCACAACCGTATGTGCAGGCTGATGTTATTGTCGTCAATGCGCGCTTAACCGACCCGGATGCTCAGGCTGCTGTTCAGGCCTTTATGCGCTATATGGTTGCAGTCGATAGCCAGCGCATGCTTCTGGCAATCGGTCGCCAGCCGACGCAGCTCGCCCTCCAGTTGAGCGATAACGATCTCGCCGATCGCGTGCAACTGGCTGCCGCGCGCGCGTTTCGCGCTCAGGCCCAGCACGGCTTGCCTATGCCGGCAGACCGGATTGCCAATGAACTGGTCTGGACAACCCTGTCCGATATGCAACTGAGCGCAGTGCGTGGTTTACTTACTCCCGAGCAGGCGGTTACCGTGGCCGATGAGACGCTACGCCGGGTCTTTCCCGCCCCTTAGTGCGCTCTCAATCCATCAATCTGTCATAAGCCATTTGACCAACTGCGCAAAACCTCTTACAATAGCGCTAAAGCGCAGGTTTCCAAAACGGTTAACGGGTAAAATCTGGTAAAACCAGTTGCCGCTCGCGCAAAGATGTAGTAGAATAATCGACGTGTAGGCCGTCTTGATGTTAGTTCTGCCCTAATTGGTGTTTTAAGGCCCACACGATCTCGTTCCTGTCCCGAACTGGCTGACGGCCTCTAAGGAGGATATGAATGGCAAGCAGAACCGAAGAAATGGTGCGGCATCTGAAGGCCCTGTCAATGAACACGCCCGATATTGAGGCCTCCGCCGTAGTAAGCGTCGATGGCCTCATCATGGCTTCGGCGCTGCCGGCAGATGTCGAAGAAGACCGCGTCTCGGCTATGAGCGCGGCTATGCTGTCGCTGGGTGAGCGCATTGCCAGTGAACTGCGGCGCGGGCAACTTGATCAGGTCTTCGTGCGCGGTGAAGACGGTTACGTGATCCTGATGGCTATTGGTGAGGAAGCAGTGTTGACTGCGCTGGCGCAAAGCCGGGCCAAGCTGGGGTTGGTCTTCCTCGATATGCGTCGCACGGCAAATGAGCTGGTGAATCTTGTGTAGCCATTGCTCGCTCAGCCAGCCGGGCAAGTGGGGATACGACTGTTCATCGTAAACAGCCTGCTGACAAGTGGGCTGTTTTTGTCAGGGCACGGCAGCGCCGTGCCCTGTTCTCATTGTCTCTCGCTAAT
>NZ_CAKZNK010000142.1 GCF_937129525.1 uncultured Chloroflexus sp.
GCGAAATCCACAAGGTTCATGTTGTTTGGGAAATGTGCGCAGTCTGATGAAACAGGTGAATCGGATGTCTACTCAACCTTGAGAGTGGTCTAACAAGCGGTTGCAGCCGGATGCGCCGTTCATTTTGTGGCTGAACCTGGGCTGGTTGTCAGGTCGGGAGGCGGAAACTGCCGTGGCCTGGTCTGCGTTGACGTTGAACGGTCGGTAGGTGTTTGGGTAGTTGTCTTGCGCCTGTCGTCATGCTATAACGATTGCGGAGTGCGCAGTATTGTCAGCAAGTTGCCAGAAGTTTACGGAGGGATTGCGAGAAGGTCTACCTCTCGTTCGCGCCGGCGCCCCATTCGCGCCCTCAGCAGGCTGCTTCGTTTCGCTGCGCTTAGCTCGCCGATCCTAAAGCGCAGGCTTTCAGGCGCCTGAAGATCGAAACTGAATTGGTAAACACATAGGTGATAATGCATGAATGACTGGCATGAAGATGAAACGAATCAACGCCGACAAACCACATCTCTGGAAAAAGAATATAGCTGCTTCTGTTGATTGCTTTAATCGGTGGTTCCTGGGCTTTGCGCCCAATACATTTCGATCTACACGGATTAAGACTATCGAACATGTTAAACAAGCGATCCTTGCAACCGACGATCTACGCGCTCTGAATGCAGCCACACTGAAGGTTAATCCCGGTGTGCTCCCTACGCTGCGTATGTGTACCGCCCCGCCGCTCGCCGTCGACCGACTCGTCGGTTTGGCGAGTTCGAGCAAGAATCTCGTCGAGCGAATGGAGAAGGGTAAGCTGCCGGTCAAGATGAAAGCCTCTGTCCTCGAGACGGAGCTGACAAAGATATGCAGTGTTCTCACGCGACTCTTGGATCGGGATATTTTCCCCTGGCTGGACAATCGCGATGGCCCAACCGAGCAGGAACGCGACCGCGCCTCAACGATTGTTGCCGACCGTCTTTGCAGCGCGGTGGCGAATCCCATTATCCGTAACGCTCAGGAGCAACGGCAGCTTGCTCTAATCGGCGACTACCTCGACCGACTGGGTTATCGAAAGCAACACCACTCGTCAGATAAGCCGCTCACGGATATGGCGCCAGGCACGTATACCTTCCACTTGAATGTGTCCGTCGGAAAGACACATAGAGTTAATATCCCGATTGACGTTGTTATCCAGCCAAGGAAACTGCGCAAGGATCGGCTGCCAATTCTTATCGAGGCCAAGTCGGCAGGTGATTTCACAAACACAAATAAGCGGCGCAAAGAAGAGGCTACCAAGATTCGCCAGCTTCAGGCGACTTACGGAGAATCTGTGACGTTCGTGCTATTCCTTTGCGGATATTTTGGAAGTGACTATCTCGGTTACGAAGCCGCTGAGGGGATCGATTGGGTATGGGAACACAGGATCGACGATTTAGTAGAACTGGGATTGTAGAACCGATGATCGCGGAATCCGAGCATGCCATTGAAACGCGGCGACAAGCGATACAAGTGGCGCTTGACTCAAGCAAATCTGCTATCGAGCGGAACCGCTTGGGCCAATTCGCGACTCCATACGCGCTCGCGATGGAGATGGCTCACTACGTCAACACTATCGCCGGTAGCCAACTGCGGGTAGTTCGGTTCGCCGATCCTGCGCTTGGCACTGGGAGTCTGTACTCCGCTGCGCGCGCGGTGTTTGGTTCCGAGCGGATTGAACGCGCTCTTGGTGTGGAGCTTGATCCCACACTCTGCAATGTGGCGCGAGACTTGTGGGGATCACGCGGGCTTGAGGTGATACACGGCGATTTTACCCACATCGTGACCGGCGACTGTTGTCCAGACGCTCCCAACCTGATTCTTGCCAACCCGCCATACACGCGGCATCACCATCTCGATCGTGGGGAGAAGGAACGCCTGCAATCGCTGGCGCACCGAATGACTGGGGTCAACGTCAGTGGCCTTGCAGGCGTGTACGTGTACTTCTTGCTGCTCGCGACGGCATGGATGGAGGACGGTGGCTATGCGGCGTGGCTGGTTCCTTCAGAGGTTATGGACGTGAACTACGGTATGGCCGTGAAACACTATCTGACTGATCGAGTCACGCTCATTCGAGTCCATCGCTTCGATCCAGAAGATGTTCAATTTAACGATGCGCTTGTCTCTTCGGTTGTGATCGTATTCCGGAAAGCCGCGCCCCTCTCAGGGCATGTCGTTGAGTTCACCTACGGGGGGACTCTTTCGGAACCGCGCGCTCGTGATTCGATCCCGTTGGAATGGCTCCGCAGATCGCGCAAGTGGACCATCTACCCGAGACATGCGCACAACGATAGGCGAATGTCGAGCGCCAACGACGATGTCACGTTAGGTGACTTCTTCCGCATTCAACGAGGTATCGCCACCGGCAACAACACGTTTTTCATCCTCGAACGCCGCGAGGCTGAGCGTCGCGGTTTCCCGACGTGTCACCTTCGGCCTATCCTACCTGGTCCACGCTCGCTCAAAACGAATGTCATTGAGACGGATCACGATGGCTATCCACGCATCGAACCGCAACTGTGTCTCATTGACTGCGACCTGCCAGAAACGATCGTGCAAATGCGATATCCAGGCCTTTGGGAGTACCTGCAGACCGCCGAGACGATGGGTATCAAGAATGGCTACCTTATTGGCAGGCGAACCCCTTGGTATCGACAGGAACAACGTGCCCCAGCCCCCTTTCTCTGCACCTATATGGGACGCGGCTCCAACGAGCAGCGTCCATTCCGGTTCATCTGGAATCAGTCCAGGGCTATCGCGACCAATCTCTACCTCATGCTCTATCCAAAGGGCGAGCTGGCGCGGCTGCTGCGCGAGAATCCGGGGCATAGTGCCAGGGTGTTTGCTCTGCTTGAGCAGGTGACCGGTCACGAACTTCGCGGCGAGGGTCGCGTCTATGGTGGTGGCCTGTATAAGATTGAGCCAGGTGAACTCGCTCGTATTTCCGCGTCGGCGTTCATCGAGACATGGCCTGAACTCAACCATCTGACGCATCGCCAGGAACCATTGTTTGATGATGTGTCGAGCGCATCGCGCACCTGAAACCGGTTGAACCGATCGAACGCTGCGCCGCTCAACCAGAGTGTTGGGTGGTCAACGTGGTGGATAAAAGCCAACAAGATGACTGTCTGTTTCGTGTGATGGCAGGCAGTTTTCAGGACATGGTATAATGTAGAACGTTCGTTTGTTTCTGTAAATTGGGGGTGAGCAATGAGCGACCTGATGAGGGAAGTTAACTTCAAGATAGAACGATTGCCCAAAGCGTTGCAGGAAAAATTCCGCGAACTCTATGCGAACGAGAATGGAAATGAGATCGTTCAATACTTGTCTCCCAATGAAATCTACCTGGGAGATGCGAGACAACTCTTGCCACAGATAGAGCCTAACAGCATTGCGTTGAGCATTTGGTCGCCACCGTATTTCGTTGGTAAAGCATACGAAGCGCATTTATCGTTTGACGATTGGCAGAACCTGTTGAAAACGGTTATCCATCTCCATTTCCGGATCATCAAACCAGGAGGATTTTTAGTTATCAATATCGCTGACATTCTCGTCTTTAGAGATCCTTCGATGCCTGGCATTCAGGCCGAAGCAGTGAACAGGAGAAGATCGCCGGTCACGAGAGAAGATGTATTGAAAGCAATGGCCGATCATCCTGAGTATAATCGTTACCAACTGGCGAAGCTCCTGAAGTGCAGCGAGCAGACGATCGACCGCCGACTCAATGGCAACAATATCCGAGGTGGAAAGTACGGGCCGCAGACGCGGGTCAAGATCGTTGGGGGTCTCGTTGAAGAATGGGCATTAAGCGCCGGGTTCTATCCGTATGATCGTCGCATCTGGGTCAAAGATCCCGCTTGGGAGAACTCACGCTGGGCTAGTCTCTCGTATCGGTCAGTAGATGAGTTCGAGTATCTGTACTTCTTCTGGAAACCAGGAATTACCAGATTCGACCGAACACGGCTGTCTGCTGACGAATGGAGGAACTGGGGGTCCAGGGGAGTGTGGTATATTCCCTCGGTGAGGGTTAATGATGATCACGAAGCCAAATTCCCTGTCGAGATACCATCCAGAGTCATTCGGTTACTTACTGATCCTGAAGAGATTGTGCTTGATTGCTTTATGGGTAGCGGAACGACCGCTGTGGCGGCTATACGTGAAAACCGGCAGTACATTGGCATAGAAATCCTGGAAAAATATGTAAACCTGGCGCGCCAACGAGTTGCTGCGGAACATCATCCCGCAGAGAGTTGACCATGTTCCTCGATCCCGAAGATCTCAAGAATAATCTGGATCGTCTTGAAGAAATAGAAAAAGTTACCTTAAGGTTGGTAACTCAGGCTATCTGTGATTACAGAGAGGCTGCGATTGAAATCTTTCGAAACGAAGGCGATCTTGTTGCAGATATTGGTGAAGATATAACGCGGGAGGCTCTAGATCGGATGGGAATGCCGAGGATTAACCAGCGTTTGTTTGGCAAAGTAGATTATAAACGCGCTTGTTACTTGTTTCATCCAAACTACGCGATCAAACAGGCTCTTTTTGTAGACTCGAAGGCGGAGAATGTGAGAGGACGACATACAGCAACTTTGCAAATATCACAGCTATCCATGTCTGTCAGACAAATTCGTTCAGGGGAAGAGGTGAATATTCAAGGTAAATTACCGATAGCTATTACTTTGAGTGGTGAGAAGTATTTGACTACAACTGTGTTTGTGAAATACAACTATGACAAAGAAAAAAGTGGCAGCAATACGCTGAAAAGTATCATCATCGCTGCTGTGCCTAATGGCATGTTGCAAGACAGGTACAATCCTGACCCGAAAGAAACGATATGGATGGCTGGACGAAATGCTCCTTCTTTGGGCGAAGAGTTTAGGGTTCGCTTAAGCTTCCGGCAACTGAAGTCTAAAGCTGCCTGGCGTGTCCAAACAATCCCAATGCCACCTGATTCATTTTCGTGGAGTTCATGAAACTCCATTTGATGCTGAACTCAGCGTGAGGAAGCAATTCTTGCTGAAGTGCAACTGGTTTGGCCGTAGAACATACTGCGGGTTGTCTGGCGAAAGCGGGTCGGTTCAGGTAAAGAACATCGGATCGTCTTGCAGTGCTGCGCATCCGCTGTCGTAGACCCGCTGCGTTGAGTGCGGCCAGGTATTGCGGCGCGAAGGTCCTGCAGAAATCGTCCACATGGCAGAACAGCGTGACGATGTCAACTATTCTCATGGTAGGAAGCCTCCTTGGGTTGTTGTGGGCAGCCTGAAAAGTATAGCCCAAGGCGGCTTCCTTACCCGTAACTCACGTTATTAGAAATAATCAAATGTTTTTGCTCAGGTTGTAGATATGAAGATTAGTGGTATTTTAATGAACTACAGGATACTTATTGCGATTTTTAGCGCAACAAGTTTTATACTGATTCTATTATTTACAAATAACAACGGAGCAGGTCTATCTCCCGACTCTGTGGGATACATATCAACTGCGCGAAATATCGCGTCAGGTTTAGGAGTTGTCACGTGGGGAGGTGATCCATTAACTGTTCAACCTCCACTTTATCCTGCACTACTGGCAGCTATTGACTATGTTTTCGGGATGGATCCACTTGAATCGGCACACATTGTTAATGCTATGTTGTTTGGTTCTATAGTTTATCTAGGAGGAATACTACTAGATCAGTATTTAAAATCTTTCCTGATAAGAATTGCGGGGGTGCTGGCTATAATGTTTTCAATCCCGGTAGTGCATGTTTCACTAATGGCGTGGAGCGAACCACCATTTATATGCTTTACCCTGTTATATCTCATATTTCTGAAAACATATCAGAATGAAGTGAATATCAGCTCCATTTTGCTCATGTCGTTATCGGCTGCGCTGGCAAGCCTTACTCGATATATCGGTGTCACTCTTGTTCTCACCGGTATTATCGGCATTCTACTACTTCGTCAAGATAACTTGCGAGTTAAGTTTCAACATTTGTTTCTTTTCACATTCATCTCTACCTTGCCGCTTGGGATTTGGTTGATAAGAAACTATATGATCTCGGGTACGCTGTTTGGCCCGCGTTCGCTATCTACCTACTCTCTAATCCAAAATTTGAATTTTGTTTTCTTAACCATCACAAGCTGGTATATGCCTAGAATAATTCGTGAGAATCCATCTATTCTTATGACGTTGGTATTTGCAATAGGCTTAGTAATAGGTTATTATGGTTTTAAGGAAAGATTGTCAAAAGTTTGGTTTCATTTCTTGGAATTTGGTTCATTAGTGCTATTCGTTGTTGTATATATGAGTTTCTTGGTAATTTCTTCAACACTTGTTTCCTATGATCGCATAGATGACAGGTTGATGTCTCCCGTATTTATTCCCATGACTTTGCTCTTCTTGTTTTTGGGATTAAAAGCAATAATGCCACTTGCGCAGCGGTATCTGTCCCAAAAAACTATAAATATTTTGTTTATTTGCATCTTTGTTGTATGGTTTTTATACCCCAGTGTAGTAGTTACAAGATCATTCTTGCTAAAATCGATGGAGGAAGGTCTTGGATATGCCAGTCAATCCTGGAGAAATAGTCCAACTGTCAGGTATTTACAGCAGAATCCTGAAGTAGTATCTGATTGCATTGTTTATACTAACGATCCTTATGCACTTTACATCTTGACAGAAATTACGGGTAGGATGAGCCCTGGTAAGCAGAGCGATATTTCTATTCTCAAAGGATCCTGGCCAGGGGAAGATAGTGTCTGTCTGATATGGTTTGATAGAATACAGAGATGGTATTTGTCTACAATTGGTGAGCTACAGACTGTTGCAGATTTGAATGAAATAGTTCGTCTCGAAGATGGCTCTATTTATTCTGTTGCGAGGAAATGAAATTTATTAATTATTTTAACAAATAGAAAATATTTCCGGACAAAATGAGATTGGCATTAATGTTCTTTGAGCGCTAATCTATTGGCTCAGTGTATGTTGTCCAAAGGGCTGAATGGTGTGCATCGCATAGCGCAGTCGTAAGTCTGTCGGGTGATACAATTGTGTAATCTGTGGGCAGGGGTGAGGTGGTAGTTGAGCGTGCCTGCGGTTGGATTGATTCCGGT
>NZ_CAKZNK010000143.1 GCF_937129525.1 uncultured Chloroflexus sp.
GCCAGATTGGTAAAGGCATAATTGCCATTGGCATCGGTCGTAGCAGTGGCAACCAGTTCGTCATCGGCAGTGCCGGCAACGCCATCAAAACCGGGCCGGTAGAGACGCACCTCCACCCCACTAATGCCAGGTTCTCCACCATCCTGAATGCCGTTATAGTTCTGATCATTCCACACCCGGTCGCCCAGGCGAGCCAACGGCGCGACCAGTCCGGCGTCCCAGGTCACATCGGTCTGATTGGCAACCAGCGTGATCACCGGCGTCAAACCGCCAGAATCGACATCGCTATCGAGCGCATCGTTGCCACCCTGATCAGCGGTCGTAAAGCTAAATCCGGCGGGAAGGTTGCTGAAGCGTACCCGGTAAGAGCCGGCGACCAAACCGGTAAAGCCGTAGCGTCCAGCAGCATCGGTGACAGTCAAGGTTGGTTGCACTCCCGGCGCAGTCGGATTGCTATCGATCGGATTGCCACTACCATCAAGCAGCTCAACCGTCACGCCAGCCACGCCCGGTTCGCCGGTATCCTGCACGCCATCGTTATCGGTATCAAACCAGACCCGGTCGCCAAGAGCAGCGCCGTTTACAAACCCAAAATCGAGCGTCTGATTGCCGTTTGCGTTATCGCCATCACCGGTTGGTTCACCACCGACCGACAACGTCACTGGCAACGAACGAACAGTTCCCCCGATCAAACCACCATTATCATCGTAATCAATATCATTGTCGGGATCGGGCGCCGGATCGTTGCCACTGCTCGACCGCATCCCGAAGAGTGCGCCGCCCGGCGCAAAGTTATCATCGTCGATCACGACGATGTAGACCCCTGCGACCAGATTGGTGAACTGGTAATAGCCAGCGATACCACTGACCGTGCCAGTAACTGCGCCAGCCACGTACTCACCCGGATCAGGGGTACCGTTATTATTCACATCACGGAAGAGACTGAGCCGAACGCCATCGATCCCACTCTCACCATCAGACGGCTCGTAGCGTCCATCATTATCGCGATCAAGCCAGACGCGATCACCCAACCGGAGCGTACCGTCAGGAACCAGCAAACCGGCGTCACGACTGCGATCCAATTGATTGGCAGCCAGACTAAAGCTACCGGTGCGCCCGGTTGACGGATTGGCATCCGAGTCGCGTTCGTCATCGCTACCTGCATCAACGATGGTAAACGAGAAGCCAGTCGGCAACACAAACTCGACCGTGTAGCTACCCGGAGTTAAACCGCTAAAGAGATAGTAGCCGGGATTTCCAAGCAGATCATCGCCGGTCACCGTCTCGGCAATGAGTGTATTACTGGCATCGTACAGCCGCACCGTAATGCCATTAACGCCATCACTGGAAGGTTCATCCTGAATTCCATTGCCATTGCGGTCGATCCAGACATAATTACCGACCGCCGTCACCCTCACCAGACCCACATCCCAGGTATCGTCATTTTCACCCGACACCAGCTCAGTGACAGCGCTGTAGCCAGTTGCGGGATTAACATCCGAATCGCGGCTCTCATCGCCACCCTGATCGGGAGTGGTGAAACCATAACCTGCCGGCGGCGTTACCCGCACATAGTAATTGCCTGGCAAAATGTCATTATCGTCAGAGAAGAGATAGTAGCCAGGGTTGCCATCGTTATCGGGACCAGAGAGAGTAAAGCCAACCCAGCGATCGCCAGTGCTCGGTCCGGCAATACCATCGCTATCCTCATAGAAATCGATCCGCGCCCCATTCACCCCGACTTCGCCAGTATCCTGAATACCGTTCAGGTTTGCATCAAGCCAGACATAGTTGCCGTAAGAGGGCGGGATGATCGGGCCACGCTTAATACCAACCCGTGGCGGCTCGGCAGCCTGCAACGGATTGCCATTAATGTCGGTCGCCCGATAAGCAAAGGTATTCCAGGCGATCTCACCTGGTGTGCCACCCACTGGCGCGCGCATCGGCCAGGTTATAACGAGCGAGTCTTGCGGGTAGAGAATGCGGCTACCGAAGTCGATCCGCACTGCGCGCACTGTCGTAATGTCAGCGGGCAATTCAGTTGACCATTGCGGATCGACACAGCCAGGGGAATCAATGGGATTACCGTTAATATCCGTCAAACCCAGGTCAGGATTGCGGCACGGGTTGCTGGTTGTGCTGTAGTACACCGTCGCGCCATCAGGCGCCTCAATCGGGCCGGCCAGATAGGGTTGCCATTGGCTCGCACGCGAATCGTTGAACCGCACCACGCCAACATCACCAACCCAGGGCAAAATATCGATCAAGACCAGATTGGTCAAGGCCACTGAATTGGTATTAGTGATAATCAAGCGATAGTCGGCCATACCACCAGGCGTAGTAAGACCGGTATCGGGATCGCGCGTCCATTCAGTATCAAGCTGACCCAACACCCACTTGGCCGACTCGGCGCTCGCCGTTGCAGCGAGGCTCAAACTGGTGATCGACGACGAGCAGATCAGCTCACTGGTATTGCCATCGCCATCAAGATCATTCGTATCAGGATACTGGCTATTGCACCGGTCGATAAAGATCTCATCCGATGGATTGGCAAAAGCTGCCAGCGCCGCAGTATTTGTAATCGTGCCGGCCAGCGTTGCCGGATCGATGCGGGCCTGGAAACGGATCGTAAACGACTCGCCAGGCGGCAGGCTATAGCCATTCCAGCGCCAGCGCAGCAGAGTGCGCCCCGTTCCATTGTAATTATTGATGACTTCTAAAACTGGATCAGGCGCGCCAGACGGACGCGCGACAACTGTGGAGCTACCAGGCACATAGATAAGGCTTTGCACCAGCAGATCGGCCAGCACCGGATCGATCATACTGGCAGCCGGACTGCCCACTGGCGTGTTTGCCAGGGTAATCGTATATTCCACCGTATCGCCGGCATAGGCAATGGTCGGATTGACCGTCTTATTCACTTCCGCGCGCGATCCCGGCTCAATAATCCGCGTCCGGGCTTCATCGACGCGGGTGGCAGTATAACCATTATAGGTAAACGTACTGGTCGCCTGATTGACGATCACGGCATTCACCGGCACTGAAGTCACAACGGCGCTGAAGTTATGGCCGGTAGCGCTGAAACCAAACGGCAGCGGATCGAGATAGCGCCAGCGAATGGCGGTAATCCGTTCACCGGCAGCGAGGGTGAGGGTACTGCATCCACCGCCGGTATTCGGCGCAATATTCACACAACTGGTCGAAGTAAAGGGGCTACCAGGAACAGCGGTAAACGATGGATTGAGATTGGTCGCGTACTCGAGCGCAACGCGGATCCCGGCGACACTGCCGCCACCGGCAGTGATGCGGGTAACTTCCAGCTCTGGCGGCACCGGATCGGTCACCACCACATCATTCAACTCGGTCGTGCCGGTATTAACTGTACTGATCGTATAGGTCACAGTACTGCCGACCAGCGCCGAATCGGGACCATTCTTGCCAAACCCGTAGCCAGGGGTAGGAGGCTGAATGCGACGGACATCATCATCGGTCAGAGTCAGGGTCACCGAGCCGGCCTGAGCAGTGACCTCCATTGCATTGCGCACCTCGGCGCCAACGGTGAAGGTAGTTGAAGGGAAGATCACTGTGACCGAGCGTGTCACACAGAGTGGCGCAGGCACAGAAAGACTGGTGGCCGGCCATGTCACGGTATTCGTGGCGCCATTGTAGGTACCGCCATCAGACGCGCTAACAAAGACAACGCCGGCGGGAAGCGTATCGACAATCTGGACATTCGTCAGATTCAGCGCGCCAGAGCCATTATCAGGAATACATACCTGCAACTGGTACGTTGTCGGCACATCAGGCGCGCCGCCGGAAACAAACGTCTTCTCTGCCACCGCGCGCGGTTCGGCGCGCGCCGTGATGGTGAGGAGATTAGAAAGGCGCGGCGGCGCAGTTGTAGAGCGCATCTCGGCGCGCAGCGTAGCTGTAGTTCCATCCGGGGTTGTGCCGGCGGGGAAGCGCACGCGCAACTCCAATCGACCGGTACTGCCGGCGGAAAGCGGCGCATTAAACGTCCAGGTAACCGCGCGCGTAGCCGGGTTATAGGTAGACATTGTGCCAGCGCCGAGCGACTGCACATCACCGGCGCCACCGGCCAGTTCTGGCGGGATCACCATCGTTACAGTGGCATTTTCGCACGGTGTATTGACAACGCTCGAACAACTGTAATCGACGTTGATCACCGACCAATCGCCACTATTCACGACCGGGAAATTCGTACTGAGCACAACACTGACGGTGGCATTAGCCAAAACCACATCAGGCCGCAAAACCACAACCATCAGCGCGACAATCAACAGAACGCTCAACAACGAGCGGCGAACAACGATGAACTGCTGCGACATACGCCACATATTCCTGTGTGAAGACAACGATTGCATCAGTTGCTGAGCAACAACCGAAACGCGACCGAATGGTCAAGAAAAAGTATATGCCTGACGCCGAACCAATGCATTACCAGAATTGACGACGAACGTTCAAACGTATCGTCATCGATCTGATGGCAGCGACAACCGGCGCATATCGCGGCACACAATTGTGATGAAGGCGGCCTGGTTTGGTTTGTGAATTGAAACTGACTGATACGGTCGCAACCTTTCTTACCAAAAGGTAGAGAGTTCGCAACCGTCACAATACCCGGCTTCTGCCCGAATAGTACCGATTGCCATGCAATTGACAATCATACCTGATTGGTTGAACCTTCAGCGACGCCTTACCTCTTTGCAATAAGACTTCAAACAAGAGAGCAGCGCATTTCTGACGAAAATTCATGCATATATGCAATTTTTTGAAACTGACAAGCGATTGCACAATTTTTGCAAATATTGCACACGACTGTAATATATGCTATACTCACGCCGAAAAGAACATCCCGAAAACCTCGAATATTTACAGTGACCGGTCGCCGCGTCTGCAAGTAGCGAATGCTTAATGTCACCTGAAAAAATGTAGTGCGAACTCCGCGCTACAGCGTTATTCGCCTCTCTCACAGCTAGAAAGGTGCGCGTAATGGGCCTGATCCGTTTCGCCGTCAAAACCTTTCGCCTCTCGCTCATGCGGGTTGGCGCCGGATGGATGTTCGCTTTGTTAACCTTTAATTTTAACCGGGTCTCAATTGCTGACCTGGGCGCAATGGCAGTCATTGTCACCACCCTTATCGGTCTCCATCACTTTATCTCGTTTTTCCAGGTCTACTGGGGTCGTTTCACCGATCGCTACCCGATCTTCGGCTTGCGACGCACACCCTATGTCATCCTTTCTAACGTTGGCGCGGCATTGATCTTTATGGCCTTGCCGGGTATTGCGGTTGGGTTAGGCGAGCGATCCGTTATCGCCACGATCGAAGCCTTTGCGTTGATCTTTATCTTTGGCGTGCTGATGGCGATGAACGGCAGCTCATCGAATGCACTGATTGCCGAGGTTACAACACCGAAAGAGCGCGGCGCCGTTGTGGCCTTCATCTGGGCGACCGTCATTATCAGCGGCATCGTTTCGGCGGGCGTGTCGCGCGCCATTATGCCGACCTACTCACCCGAGACGATGCAACAGTTGTACAACTTGACTCCGATCATCGTGACGGTGACCGTACTGCTCGGCGTGCTCGGCCTGGAAAAACCTATCTCGCCAGAAGAGCACCGCAAACTCCTGCTGGCAGCGCCTGAAAAGGGTGAGGCCGGTCCAATTGAGACGTGGCGCGTAGCGACGAATCTGATGGGCCACAATCCCCAGGTGCGTGGCTTCTTCCTCTTCGTGCTACTGGCGATTATGGGTATCTTCTTGCAAGATGCCATTCTCGAGCCATTTGGCGCTGAAGTGTTCGGTCTGCCGCAAAAAGACACTGCCGCCTTCCAACAGTACTGGGGCGCTGGCGCACTGCTTGGCATGCTGACCATCGGTATTCTGTCAAGTATCTTTTCGATTGCCAAGAAGACCATTGCAACCCTGGGCGGCCTGGGTGTTGCCGGTGGGTTGGCGATGCTGGCCATCTCTGCATTCACGCATCAGCAGAGCATTATTATGCCCGCTCTCTTGATCATGGGGCTGGGGATTGGGTTCTTCAATGTCGGCGCGCTGGCGATGATGATGGAAATGACCGTTGAAGGCCAGACGGGGCTGTATATGGGGATGTGGGGCATGGCTCAGGGTCTGGGCAACGGTTTTGCGAATGTCATCAGCGGTCTCGGCCATACAGTGATGATCGAAGGTGGCATCGTCTCTCCCGCTGTCGGCTATGGTCTTGTGTTTGGTATCGAAACGCTGTTAATGGTCACTGCCATTGGTATTCTGCGCGGAATTTCGGTGCAAGAGTTTAAAGGTCTCACGCGCCGGGATATTACGACCGCCCTGGCAATGGATACGGCTTCCTGATAGTTGTGAGCGGATTGGCGCAAGGTTTGCGAGCAGGTTCAACGTCAAACACAGGCTGCTTTGCCGACCTCCCATGCTTTGTGTCAATACTGCTCTGGTTCGCTTGAAACAAAACCGGCTCACCTGCCCGGCGGAAAGACCTTACCGGTATGGCGCTTGAGATTGCCTTCGATAAAATTGCTGACGTTTATGATGCCCAGCGCGCCCATCCACCCGCAGTAGCAACGGCGATCGGGCAAGCTATTATGGCTCAGATTGGCAGCGGCGCGCGCGTGCTAGAGATCGGTGTTGGGAGCGGACGCATTGCCTTACCGGTTGCCGCTGCCGGCGGGCAGGTGATCGGGATCGACATTTCAGACGGAATGCTGGCTGCTGCGCGCGAGCGAGCCAGGCAGGCAGCGCTGGTTTTGTCGCTGGTTAAAGCCGATGCCCAGGCTCTGCCGTTCGCCGACGCAACGTTCGATGCCACCCTGGCAGTGCACGTGCTCCATCTCCTTCCTGACTGGCGGGCAGCGCTGGCCGAGATGGTGCGCGTAACCAGAATGGGTGGGGTAATCATTCAGGGCACCGATTGGCGTGACCCGGCCTCGTGTGTCGGTCTCCTCCGCGGACAACTACGGCAGGCTGTGATGGATCTGCTCCCTGGCGCGCGTCCACCCGGCGCCGGCGCTGCGGTGAGTCAGCATTTGACCAAACTTGGCGCGCCGGCAGGTGAACCGATTGAAGCAGCGCGCTGGCAACGCACTGTCAGCCCCGCCGAAGTGATCAGCGGCATGGCTGCTCGGATTGACGCCGAAACCTGGGCCTTGAGCGATGACATCCTGTCAGCGGCTATCGAGCGCGTGCAGGCATGGGCCCAACAACGCTGGCCTGATTTGAACGAACCCCAGGTGGTTGAACATCGGTTTCTTCTGACGGTGAGTCGCGTCGGTGGCATAACGCCGGCAACCAGCGAATAATGCGGAGGACACGGGTTATGTACACTCCTGAACAGCTCGAACGGCGTAACCGTTCGCCATGGACAAAAGCGCAGTTTATCCTGGCGCCGATTCAGTTTATCGTCTTTCTCATCAGCTTTGGATTGGTTATTCGCTATCTTGCTACGGGTGAAGGGTATTGGATCGCGACGATCAGTGTCTGGATCAAGATTGCGCTGATTTGGGCGCTGACGATCACCGGAATGTTGTGGGAACACGACATCTACGGGAAATACTTTATGGCGCCTGAATTCTTCTGGGAAGATTTAGGCAATCTGATCGCGATCCTGACCCATAACGCCTATTTCGTTGCGGTCTGGCTCAAGCTCGATGACCGCACAGTGATGTGGGTGATGGTGTTTGCCTACGTGACCTACCTGTTTAACGCTGGCCAATTCCTCTGGCGTGGGATCCGTTCGGCGAAGGAGCGTCGCCTGTTGCAGGCTCAATTACAGGCGCAGGCAGCCGGAGCTTCGAAGGCTTCCTGATCGGGTGAAGCATTCAATCGGTATCTTCGGGTAGTGTTGCTGACCAGAATTTACGCTTCGGCGTACTAGAAAGTAGATCGTCGTATGCCGATCAAATCGCGCGCGGTAGTTATTCCGAAACGGAATACGATCGAAATTCGCACGGTGCAGGTCAACGAGCCGAAAGCCGGTGATGTGCTGATTAAAACCGCGTTTACCTCGATCAGCGCCGGCACTGAGCGCATGTTGCTCGACGGACGGTTGCCACAGCCCCAACTCCTCTTCCCTGTGGTGCCCGGCTATGAGACGGTCGGACAGGTGGTGCAGGTCGGAAGCAAAGCGCCTAAGGAGTTACTCGGACAGTGGGTGTATATCGGCGGCGCGCGCTGTTTCCGCGGCGTCAATGCAGCCTGGGGCGGACAGAGCGAGTATATTACCGCCGAGCACGAACGGGTAGTGCCGTTAGGCCCAATTGATCCGGCTACCGGCGTGCTGTTAGCGCTGGCGGCCACTGCGTTACACGGCGTCAAGATCGGTCAGATCCGCCGCACCGACCGCGTACTGGTGTTGGGGCAGGGCATTGTTGGCCAGTTGGCAGCGCGATTGGCGAAACTGGTCGGCGCGCACCACGTCGCCGTTGCCGACCGCGTTGCAGTACGCTTGCAGGCCAGCCAGGCTGATCAGGTTATCGACGTTACCCGCGAGTCGCTTGATGAGGCAATTGGTGAGGCAAAAGTAGATGTCCTGATCGAGGCGACCGGCTCGATGGGAGCGTTGTCAGGCGCGCTGCCGTTGCTCGCCAATCACGGGCGGGTGGTACTGCTCGGCTACTATGACCATATCAATATTCCATATGCGCCGGTTTTTATGCGGGAAGCGCAGATCCTGATCGCGCGTGAATGGGAGTTTGGTCCCGACGGCGACCTCCCGCGCGTGCGCGATATGCTCGCCAGTGGTGAATTGAATGTTGATGGATTGCTGACGCATCACGTGCCACTTGACCGGATTCAGGCTGCCTATCGCCTGGCGCTCGAAGACCCTGCTTGCTTAAAAGTGGTTGTGACATGGCCACAGAATGGCGCTGATCCGACCTGACAGGATCCGGTTGTGAGCGATCAAATAGCGGTGGATCACAACGCCCGGTAGTAGGCTCAGTTTTAGCAAGATTGTGGTGACCTGATGCAACCAGGTCACCACCTGGAAAGAGACACCGAGTATGCCAGCGAATCCCAGGCAGAAACAAAGCGGTTCAACTGCGCGAATGCTGGCCGTCTACGGCAAAGGCGGCATGGGAAAGTCATTCTTTACCACCAATCTGGTCAGCAAACTGGCGCTGCTGGGTAATCGCGTGCTCCAGCTCGGCTGCGATCCGAAGCACGATAGCTGCAATGCGCTCTTTGGCGGTGTAAGCCTGCCTACGCTTGGCGATGTCTGGCGTGAATTCAAAGAAGCCGGACGCGAAGAAGAACTGGCAGCCCACCACGTCATTTTTAAGACTACCATTATGAATGGTGCCGCAACCGTCTACGGCTGCGAGATCGGCGGCCCCGAGGTTGGACGCGGCTGCGGCGGACGCGGTATCACCTTTGGCTTCGATATGCTGGAAAAGTTTGGCCTCAGCCAGTGGGCACTCGATTATGTGGTGATGGACTTTCTGGGTGATGTGGTATGCGGCGGTTTTGCGACTCCGCTCTCCCGATCACTGGCGGAAGAGGTGATCATTTTGTGCGGTAATGACCGCCAGAGCCTTTACGCCGCCAACAATATCGCCAGCGCCGCCAAATACTTTGCCAGTATGGGTGGGCGCACGAAGTTGCTGGGGCTGGTTGTGAATCGCGATGACGGCAGCGGCGTGGCTGCTCGCTTCGCCGAAAAGATTAACCTGCCGATCCTGGCCAGCATCCCGCTTGACCGCACAGTACGCGAACTGGCTGATGCCTGCAAGCTGGCACTGCAAGAGCCGCGCTTTGATGCTATCTTCGACCGCCTGGCCCGCCAGATCATCGACCGCACCCTGCCGGTCGTCAATATGGAAGATGTGCGACCACTCGAATACAAAGAGTTCCTGAGTGTGTTTGGCGCCGAAGAGCCTGATATTGTCCCCGATGGCGCGAGCGCCGAGGAGCTATTTGGCGGCAAATCGATCCGTCAACCGGCGCCGGTGATCACACTGGGTTTGATGGAGCGAGCCGTTGGCGACAAACCGGATATGGATGCGCCTACCCGGATGGTGGTGAAGCGTCTGCTGAAAGAGTTGGGTATGTATGTCACCGAGGCCGCTTATGACCCGAAAAAGGGCATGACGTTAACCGTTGACGGACACACCACCATTTGTATGGGTAACACTGACGATCTTGACAGCAAAATTGCGATACTGGCCGCATTGCAGCGTTCGGGCGAACAATTTCGCTACGTTGACCTGCGCCGTCCGGCCAGTCCATTTTACCGTTAGTCAAGCGGCATTGTAACCGCGAGCCGGATGATGGAGGTGAGCGATGCGGCTACGCCTGGTCACCAAACCGATGGAGTATCGGGTAGCGCCACTGATGCTCAGAGTGCGCTGGTGGATCGAGGGATGGATCTGGCGCTGGGGTCAAACCGCAGCGGCACTACACGCCGATAACCCGGAGTCGCAGAATCCGTTCTGGAGGCGGTAATGAATGAACACGATGAACTGCCAGATCTGAAAGAACTCAACCGCCTGTTGATTGAGCGAATGCGGGTGAAGCGTCGACCGGTCGCGATTACCTACTGCTACGAAGGGCCGCCACCAGGGTACGAACCGGTCAACATTGTGGCGTGTGCGATTGTGCGCGAAGCGGAACAGGGTCGGCGTGTCTATGTTGATGCCAACCACCACGACTGTTGGGTCGGACAATACCATCTCGGCTTTAACCCTGATCCGGGGCCATATATCACCGAAGGGGTATATCTCACCGACGCTCAGGGGTTCTATACGCCTGAAGCAGCGGCCTGTAACAAGCGTCAGAGCTACTCGCTGCCGGCAGGGATGATCAAGGCATTGGCAGCCGCGCCGCTTGATGATGTTCCCGATGGCGTGCCGGTTGATCTGATGGTGTGTGTGGTTGACCCGCAACGCGCAATGCAAATTGCCGGCGCGGCCAGTGTGCGAATCGGCACGTTTCCGGTCGGCGAGTTGGGTGCCAGTGCATGCGCCTCAATTTTCGCTGCGCCGTGGCACACGAAAAATTCAGTTTTTGCGATTGGCGACGGCGGCGGACGAATGCATAACCGGCTCGATCCGAGCGAAATGTTCGTTTCCATCCCGCGATCACATTTGCGCTACGTGGTAGAATTAATAGAGAACTTCCGTATCGATCCGCAGAAGATGCGAGAAGTCATAATGCCGTCGTATGCCGCAAAGGCAAAGCAACCGCGAGAGGAGTGAACACTATGCCAAGCGGACTCGGAGAAGCCACCCAAATGATCGGTCCGTTGACGCCAGCAATCCTGTGCTGGGCATGTTTGATCCTGACCGTCCTTGGCCTCGGTCTCACATTCTTGTGGACGAATGTGACCGCCTTTGCGCGCCGCACCCGCAATGGGCGGAAGCCGACAGCCGGATCGGTGGTCAAGTCGCAGCGATAACGCGAAACCCAGCGGGATTGTGGCATACCCGTCGCCTGTCGTGATCGGGTAGTCGTTAGATGTCCCGCCTGTGTGGATGGAATGGGGTTGGGCGGGCATGTGCCCGCTCATTCATTTTGCAAAGGTGCTGCGCAATGAGCAAAGAACAAGAACAAGACCAGGTCGTCGCAACCTCTGAACCGTCAACAAACGGTCAAACTCCGTTGCCAAATGCGCCAGTTCCACCGTATCCGTTTGTCGCGATTGTTGGTCAGGCTGAATTGAAACTGGCCCTGTTGCTCTGCGTCGTCAATCCGACAATTGGCGGCGTCATGGTGATGGGGCACCGCGGCACAGCGAAATCAACCGCCGTGCGGGCGCTGGCCGCGATGCTGCCTCCGATCAAAGCGGTTGCCGGTTGCCCCTATTCGTGCGCACCGGATCGAACTGCCGGCCTGTGCGATCAGTGTCGAGCCGTGCCCAAATCGACCGGCAAAGCCAAAAAACCGGCTGTAATCAACATTCCGGTGCCAGTAGTCGATTTACCGCTCGGCGCGACTGAAGACCGGGTTTGCGGCACTCTCGACATCGAACGCGCCTTGACCCAAGGCGTACAGGCTTTCGCCCCCGGTCTGCTGGCCCGCGCTAATCGTGGCTTTCTCTACATTGATGAAGTGAATTTGCTCGAAGACCATCTGGTCGATGTTTTGCTTGACGTTGCCGCATCAGGGGTGAATGTCGTTGAGCGTGAAGGCATCAGCGTGCGCCATCCGGCCCGCTTCGTCCTGGTGGGATCGGGCAACCCGGAAGAGGGTGATTTACGCCCGCAGTTGCTCGACCGGTTTGGCCTGCATGCCCGCATTACCACCATTACCGATGTCAATGAACGAGTGGAGATCGTTAAACGCCGGCGGGAATATGACGCCGATCCGTTTGCGTTTGTTGAGAAGTGGTCGAAAGAGACCCAAAAGTTGCAGCGCAAGATCAAGCAAGCGCAGCGTCGTCTGCCAGAGGTCGCACTCCCCGATCCGGTGCTGTACAAGATTGCCGAACTGTGTGTCAAACTCGAAGTTGACGGGCATCGCGGTGAATTGACGCTGGCGCGCGCGGCCACAGCGCTGGCAGCGCTTGAGGGGCGCAACGAGGTGAGTGTGAATGACGTGCGGCGCATTGCAGTGCTGGCACTCCGGCACCGGTTGCGCAAAGATCCATTGGAGACGCAAGACGATGCGGTACGGATCGAGCGCGCCGTGGAAGAGGTTCTGGTTTAGCGCTCGAGTTTGAGCTGAGGGCGCAAAGATGCAAACATGTTTGATGACCGATTCGTCTGGCAGCGTGATCTGCATCGCTAATTCACGCACATAGGAGCCAGTGTATGGTGCAAACAGCGCGAGACATACCGGCAGCGCCGTTGCCCTTCACGGCGATTGTCGGCCTGGAAACAGCGCGGCAGGCGCTTATGCTCCTGGCGGTTGATCCACTGCTCGGCGGGGTTGCTATCGGAGCAGGAGCCGGTACCGGCAAGAGCGCGCTGGTGCGAGCATTTGCTCGTATGCTGGCCAACGGGCGCGAGTTTGATCCGACCCTACCCTGCAATCTGGTCGAGCTGCCGGTGGGCGTGAGCGAGGATCGATTGCTGGGCGGGATCGATATCGAGGCCACGCTGGCGACGGGCGAACGGGTGCATCGCAGTGGCCTGCTCGCCCGCGCGCACGGTGGGTTGCTCTACGTCGATAGTGTCAATCTGCTTGACGATAGCACGATCAATCACATTCTCGGCGCGCTCGACAGCGGTGTCGCGCGCGTCGAACGCGAAGGGATTTCGGTGGTAGAGCCGGCCCGCTTTGTCTTACTGGTCACATACGATCTAGCCGAAGGGCCGCCACGCCGCCACCTGCTTGATCGGTTGGGGTTGATCGTAGCGCCAATCGGCAAAGCGCCGGTGACCACGCGAGCCGAGGTGGTGCGACGCAATTTACAGCCCAATCTCGATTACGAAGACGATGAAGCTCTGGTACTGGCCGGTATTCTGGCCGCGCGCGAACTTTTGCCCAACGTGACGATCACCGATGACCAGATACGTCAGTTGAGTCTGACTGCGCTGGCACTGGGTATCGAGGGCCATCGGGCTGACATGTTTGCCGCGCGCGCGGCACGGGCGGCAGCAGCGCTGGCAGGACGCGATGAGGTTACCAACGAAGACCTTGAACTGGCTGTGCGCCTGGTGATGCTGCCGCGCGCTACCAGATTACCGGAAATGAATCAGGCAGAAGAGCAGCCACCTCCGCCGACGCCGGAACCGGCGCCACCACCACCGGGTCAGCGCGAGGAAGAGGATGAATCCCCTGACGAGGAGGAACAACCACCCAAACCACCAGACGATGAGTTGACTATCGAAGATCTGATCCTGGCTGCGATGGAGACTGAGGTGCCACCCGACATTCTCGAAACACCGTTTACTGTGCGTCGGCGCGGACGCAGCGGATCGCGCGGCACAATTTCCGGCCAGCGCGGGCGACATATCCGCTCGGTGCCAGGTAAACCAGGGCAAGGTCGGCTTGATGTGATCGCCACGCTGCGCGCAGCGGCACCCTGGCAGCGGTTGCGGGCCAGTGAGCATCACTACCACCAGCACCGGCGTGGCCGCATTCACCTGCGGGCCGATGACCTGCATATCAAGAAGTACCGTTCAAAGGCAGGCACACTCTTCTGCTTCCTGGTCGATGCCAGCGGCTCGATGGCGCTTCATCGCATGCGACAGGCCAAGGGAGCTGTTAACGCCCTCTTGCAGCAGGCGTATGTTCATCGTGATCAGGTGGCGCTTCTGGCTTTCCGCGGTGAACGGGCCGATCTGCTATTACCACCTTCTCAGAGTGTGGAACTGGCCAAACGAGCGCTCGATGTGTTGCCGACCGGCGGAGGAACACCGCTGGCAGCAGCACTGCTGGCCGCCTATCAGATCAGCGAACAGGCGCGCGCGCGCGGTATCTTCCGCACCACTATCGTGCTGATTACCGACGGACGACCTAACGTGCCGCTTAAGGCGGATCAGACCATGGACAAAAACCGCCGACTGGAGCAGGCCCGCCAGGAAGTGCAACAACTGGCCGGACGACTGCGCGCTGCCGGAATTGGGGCGGTGGTGATCGATACCCAACGCAGCTTCGTTTCGCGGGGTGAAGCGCAGCAACTGGCGGCATGGTTGGGTGGCCGCTATGTTTACCTGCCAAACGGACGAGGCGATCAGATTGCGAATGCAGTGATTGCGGCCAGCGAAGAGACGTGATTGGCGGCAGCGCGAGGAGGATGGCCGCAGTGAACGCCATCCTCCTCGCGCTGCGGGTGTAGACAGCTCTGACCGGTACGAACGACACGCTGACTGTTATCCCACGGGAACGGTTAGAAGCAAACAACACGTTCAGGCAGAAGAGGTCGCAGACACGCGATTGCCCCACACTCCTCAGCATAAGTCTCAATCCGGTTTTTCTGACGGGCATCTAGCCATCCACTGTCGATAAACCTGACAGCGATGTGCGCACTTTACGTCAAACAGGCGGCCCTCCAGGTGAAATCGGTCGATCTCCCGGCTTGATAGCACCGATCACAAAACAGTATCGGCAACCTGCATGGTTGCCGATGTTCGTGGTGCCGACTGCCCCATCAGCAGAGGGAAGGAGGAGAGCGGGAGAGGGGCAACAGGGGCTGACAGAGGTGATGTCACAGTCTTGTGAGGCTCACTGTATGGTTGCCTCTCCACTGATGGGGCAACGTCGTATTCACTTGCTTACAGCATACGACATAGAGTTACAGCGAGGCAATAGCTCTTTATTCCCCCATGACATGACCCATGTGGTTTGCATCTAATAGTATTCGTTTCAATTACTCCACCACCGGGTGCCTGGCGGTCACGCCGGCAGAACTGGCAGACAGATGGCAATGTGTAAGCGCCATCAGGGTAGCTGGTCAGTGAGCAGACCCGCGCGCAACCTGCCGGTTGCCACAGAGCGGCGGAATATCGGAACGCAATCGAGATTATGCTACAATCAGAGATAGTACAAAGCGGGGGTTAGTAAACGAAAACCTATGCCGCCAAAATCGCGAGGCCCAACCTTGTTTGACGCGCAACGCCAGCAGACGTTGCAAAATCAGGCGCCATTAGCGGCGCGCATGCGTCCGCGCACGCTTGACGAGTTTGTTGGTCAAAGCCACATCATCGGCGAGGGCAAGTTGTTGCGCCGCGCGATTGCAAACGATCAGCTCTTTTCGCTGATCTTGTGGGGACCGCCGGGTAGCGGGAAAACGACGCTGGCTCAGATTATTGCTAATAGTACTCATGCCCACTTTGAGCCACTCAGTGCGGTGAGCGCCGGAGTCAGCGATCTGCGTCGGGTGGTGCAAGAGGCAAAAGACCGCCTGGGCATGTTTCAGCAGCGCACCATCGTGTTCATTGACGAAATTCACCGCTTCAATAAGAGCCAGCAAGACGCAATTTTGCCTTATGTCGAAGATGGCACCATTATCCTGATCGGGGCCACGACTGAAAATCCGTCATTCGAGGTGAACTCTGCCCTGCTCTCGCGAGCGCGCGTCTTTACCCTTGAGGCGCTGAGCGATGAAGAGATCGGCATTCTTATCGACCGCGCGCTCCACGACCGCGAGCGCGGCCTGGGTGAGATGAAGATTATGCTGGCCAGCGATGCGCGCGGTTACTTGATCAATATGTCAAACGGCGACGCGCGCACTGCACTCAATGCGCTTGAGGCTGCTGCTCGCTCGAAACCACCAGCAATCGGCGAGACGCGGCTGATTACGGTCGATGACATTCGCGACGCGCTGCAAAGTCGGGCCACGCGCTACGACAAGCGTGGCGAACTGCACTATGACGCGATCTCGGCCCTACACAAGAGCGTGCGTGATAGCGATCCCGACGGCGCACTTTACTGGTTGGGGCGAATGCTCGATGGCGGTGAGGATCCGCTCTACATCGCTCGTCGCCTGGTGCGGATCGCCGTTGAAGATATTGGCCTGGCCGATCCTCAGGCTCTACCGCAGACGATCGCTGCTCAGCAAGCAGTACATTTCCTGGGTCAACCCGAAGGCGAACTGGCTCTAGCACAGGCAGTAGTCTACCTTTGCCTGGCGCCGAAGAGTAGTGCGCTCTACCGGGCCTACGGCGCAGTGCAGCGCGACGTGGCCGAAACGCGCAACGAGCCGGTGCCGTTGCACCTGCGTAACGCGCCGACACCGTTGCTGAAACGGCTGGGGTACGGGAGAGGCTACGAATATGCTCACGATTTGCCGGAAGGCCGTTCGGATCAGGAACATCTGCCACCCAATCTGGCCGGACGGATTTACTATGAACCGACCGGGCGCGGATTTGAGGCAACTGCGCGCGAACGACTGGCGTGGCGTGAGGAACGTCGGCAGCGACCGCCGGAGTCACCAACGCCGCCGGTTCCGTTAGATGAGCTTTCCCCTGGCGAAGAGCCACAACTGCCACCCGACGAATTGCCACCCAAACCGTCGCCCCGGCGAAAAGGGAAATGAGGTAACGTTGACAGTTGCAGTGAAGAGTTACGTGAAACGAATGGAAATAATACGGCTGAATTGTCAATGTCATGAAAAGATGAACGCCAACGCAAGTGCGTTGGAGCTGAGGTGGAACGATGGATGATCGAGCGCAGGTGATCATTATTGGCGCAGGCGTGATTGGAGCCAGTATCGCTTTTCATCTGGCCGAACGAGGCTGGCGCGATGTTCTGATTCTAGAGCGCGAAGAAGCCGAAATCAGCGGCAGCACAGCCCGTTCAGCAGCCGGTGTACGACACCAGTTCTCTTCGCGCACGAATGTATTGTTATCGAAATATAGCATCGAACGACTGCGCCATTTTGAAACGGAAGTTGGCGGCCACGCCGAGTTGCGCCAGGTCGGTTATCTATTTCTTATCAACGATGAGAGCACATGGGCGCAGTATATGCGCAACGTGGCTATGCAGCGCGAACTGGGAGTGCGAGTCGAGGTGCTAACTCCTGACGAAGCGGCGCGATTTGTGCCTGGCATGCGGATCGATGACCTGATTGGCGCAACATTTGGCCCAGACGATGGCTATTGTGACCCCTACGGCATTGCGCTCGGCTATCTGCGCGCCGCGCAACGCCATGGCGTTCGCCTGCGACGTGGCACGCCAGTGACCGGTTTTCAGATCACCAGTGGGCGCGTGACCGGCGTCACAACACCGAACGGATCCATTGGCTGTGAGATCGTGATCAACTGCGCTGGCCCATGGGCCGGTGAAGTGGCGGCACTGGCCGGATTGAACCTGCCGGTTCGCCCCTATCGGCGCAATGTCTACATGACGACGCCGTTCCCGGCGATCAGTGCGCCGATTCCGTTAACCATCGATGTCGGCACCGGCTTCTACATGCGACGTGAGGGGCAGAGTATCCTGATGGGACGCTCGAATCCCAATGAACCAAGCAGCACGAATACGACGGTAGATTGGGACTGGCTAGAGGCGGTGATCGAGGCCGGCATTCACCGCTTTCCGCTGCTGGAAACGGCAGGATTGGCCGAGCAACAGTGTTGGGCCGGTCTCTACGAAATTACGCCCGATCACAACCCGGTATTGGGCCGACATCCCGAACTGGAAGGGTACATTGACGCAAGTGGGTTTAGCGGTCATGGTATTATGCATGCGCCGGCCACCGGTTTGCTGATCGCAGAAGAAGTGATCGACGGACGAGCGCATACCATCAATATCGATGAACTACGAATTGACCGATTCCATCGTGGCCAGCTCGCATCCGAATTCAATGTCATTTAAACGAGGTGATGAACCATGACACTTGATGAAGCTATTGCCGAGATTCAGCGCCGGATTACTGCCGCCAGCCCCAGCGCGGTAACGCGGGTAACGCGCGTATCGGCGGAAGAGGCCAGCATTCGCGCTTACGCTCCCGCTGCCGACGAACAGGCAATTAAGAACGCAACCAACGAATTTACTATTTCGTTGCTGACGAATGAGGGGCTTGACGTGCAGGTGTTGGTGTACGACATCACCACCTCGCTACCACCAGAGGAGTGAGGTTGCGCTGCTTGTGGCCTGGTTGCCAGTGCTATTGCGGGGACGAGGCAATGCTCGTCCCCTTCTTCATTATTCGTACCAATTGCTTACACCAGGGAAAAGTGAGGAAAAGCGGCGCAAGAGAAACGCCCCTTCTTCTCCTCGTACCGATTGCTCACACCTGCAATCAGTTTGACTGCGATAGCTGTGCGTTCCCGCTTATGACTGACCACTTCCATCCACCAACACCTGCTGCAACTGCCGTTTCAGCCGGGCAAAAGCCGGATCGGTGACGAGTGTGTACGAACGCGGACGGGGCAGTTCCACCGGCACTTCCAGCGCAATACGGGCCGGACGGGCGGTTAAGACGTAGATCCGGTCAGCCAGAATGATCGCCTCATCGATGTCGTGGGTAACGAGTACCACCGTGCGATCGAGCCGATCCCATAACCCAAGCAGCCACTGCTGCAACTGAGCGCGGGTAAGCGCATCGAGCGCGCCAAACGGTTCGTCGAGCAGCATGATCGGACGATGCCAGAGGACGGTGCGCAGAAAGGCGGCGCGCTGGCGCATGCCACCTGAAAGCAGGGCAGGCCGCACATCACCCCAACCTTCCAGACCAAAATCGGCGAGCAATGCGCGCGCTTCACGGCGCGCTGCTGACACGTCGCCACCCTGAACGACTGTCGCCAACACCGCATTTTCGATCACCGACAGCCATGGTAACAGAGCATCGCGTTGCGGCATATAGGCTACCTGACCACGCTGCCCGGTCACCTCAACCTCGTCGATCAACACTGCGCCGGTATCGGGTAGTTCCAGGCCGGCAATAATGTTGAAGAGCGTGGTTTTGCCGCTGCCGCTTGGCCCGATGACAGCGACGAATTCACCATTGGCGATCCGCATATTGAGCCGGTCGAGCACCGGCACCGAACCGGTTGCAGTTGAAAAGGTCTTGCTGATGGAACGTAGTTCAAGGGTTGCCACAACGCATACTCGCTGATAAATGCGACAAGCGGGATGGCTGCCGCACCGAATGCAGATACGACAGCCGTCAGAGAGTCATCAGGGCAAGAAGTCGTTCGTAAATGCCTTCTCAGGCTCGATCATACGCGCAATAAGATTGCGATCGGCCATCCACTGCGCATAGGCGCGCCAGACTTCCAGCTTTTGCTCGCCCCAACGCGGCGCTTCGGCCTGATACTGGCTGGCCAGATACTGCTGGCTGCGGCGCACCAGCTCCGCATCAAGTTCGGGAGCTGCCTTGAGCAACACATCAGCCGCAGCATCGGGTTGTTCAATTGCGAAGCGATAACCGGCGCTGGTCGCCGCGAGAAAACGCCGCACGAGATCAGGCTTTTCGGCAATTGTTTGCTCACTGGTGATGATGACCGGCGTGTAGTAATCGGGTATGCACCGGGTATCATTCATCATGACGACATTGAGTGGCACGCCGCGAATCTCAGCCTCGATACCAGTCCAACCCTGGAAAATCCAGACAAAATCAACTTCGTCGCGCTCGGTGGCGACAAAGAAATCTGAGCTGCCAATATCGACGAATTGCACCTGCTCGAACTGATCACCTACCCCTTCACACTCAAGCAAACCTTTGATCACTGCCTGCTCGATGGGCGATCCGAAAGCCCCATACTTTTTGCCAATGAAATCGCGTGCGCTGGTGATGCCCTCTTCGCGACGACTGGCAAAACCGCTGGTATTGTGCTGAATGATGGCCGCGATGGAGACGATCGGTACCCCTTCAACGCGCGCTTGCGTCACGGCCTCCTGGTACGAGATGCCGAAGTCGAGCTGGCCAGTGGCAACCAGTTGCTCAACTGTGCCACCCTCTTGCGCGCCGAGGATCTCGACATCAAGACCCTGCTGGCTGTAGTAGCCCTTGTCTTGGGCCACGTAGAGGCCGGTATGGTTAGTGTTGGGCGTCCAATCAAGGCCAACCCGAACCCTGGTGAGTGGTGTCTGGTTAGCGGATGGAGCTGCGGGGCCGCTGCCGCAAGCAGTCAGCAGCAACAAGATGAGCACAAGGAAGAACCATTTGCGCATTAGCGTTCTCCTTTCCAGAAGACGATCCAGCGTTCGAGGAGACTGACCAGGGTAAAGAGCGCAATGGTGAGCAGTGATGTCACCAGCGCCGCGACAAAGACCTGATCGGTTCGAAAAGCGCGCAGCGAGCGCGCGATGTAGACCCCTAACCCGGCGCTCGCGCCGATCCACTCGGCGAGGACGGCGCCGATCACGCTGTAGGTAATTGCCACTTTGATGCCGGTGAAGATGGCCGGTAATGCTGCGCGTAAGCGGAGCAACCGCAGCAGTTGCCAGTAGCTAGCCCCCATCGCTTCGAGCAGGCGACGCTGGTCACGATCGGCGCTCTGCAAACCGTCGATGGTATTGACCACAATGGGAAAGAAGGTTACCAGCGCCACGACCAGCACCTTGGGGAAGAGGCCGAAGCCGAAGCCAACCACCAGCAATGGCGCGATAGCCACAATCGGCACCGTCTGCGAGGTTACCAGCAGCGGGTAGATCGCCCGCCGCAACAGCGGCGAAGCATCAAGGGCTACGCCCAAACTAAACCCTACTACCAGCGCCAGCGCAAAACCGGGAATGGTGACCGTCAGGGTAGACAGCGTATGCCCGGTCAGAGTCGGCAGACTGTCGAGGAGTGTGGCCACAATGCGAGAAGGTGGAGGCAATAACCACACCGGTATGGCCCAATACCAGACAACAGCTTCCCAGAAGAGAAGGAGACCGATCACGAGCAGAGCAGGTGGGCCATACGCTGCCATCCGCACTCGCCAGGCCAGGCGAGGCGCTATTGTGGTGGGGGTAGAAATGGGCGGAGAAGCCTCGTTACTCATATTTTGCCAGTTTCTCGGCAATTGAGGAACCACCGGGATCGTAATCAACTTTGATCAGGGTAAAGACACGACTGGCGCCGGCAGCCAGCACCGCCTCTTGAGCGCGCTTGATAACTGCCATAATCGCATCGTAATCGCCTTCAATCGTTGTCTCCATCGGGCAAACCCGATAGCTCAAACCACTCTCGGCGACCACTGCAATAGCGGCATCGACAGCGGCATATGTCGTTGCCTTGTCGGGCAGGCCACCGGGTAAAACCTCGAAACTTACCGTGACAGCAGGCATACCAATGCTCCTTTCTTGGGTGAAGACCACACCGGCGCGCGGGTCGGGTTGTGTCAAAACAAAAAACCGTCGTTCCAGCGATAGGAAGCGACGGTAGCCTGACCATAAAGCCTTCCCTCCGCTGGCATAACCCAGATCAGGTTCAAAGGGTCAGCGACATCAATTGGGTCGCAATCTCAGCCGGGCTCACCCGGCCCCCCTGGCTGCGCAAACGCGCATTGCAAGTTGTGATGAAGATGATAGAAGTAAGTTTGCTATCTGTCAAGCAGGAAAAGCAGGCGACCGGCGCGCGCCGGTCGTTGCTGGTGGGCCGCCTCGGATTCGAACCGAGAACCTGTCGGTTATGAGCCGATTGCTCTGCCGTTGAGCTAGCGGCCCATTGCCCCTATTATAACGAGAGACATGGCATACCGTCAATTCGGTTGGACATCACCTCGCAGTAGCCACGTGACCGTATGGTCGATAAGCGATTGTTATGTCGAAAACGACGAGATCAACCGGTCGGTCGTTGCCCGACGACGAGCAACATTGACCGCGTCGGTGGAATGATTGCGGTCAGGGCAAAGAAGATCGCTTTGGCCAGAACGCGATGTGGCGCATGCAGCAGGCGCTCCGCTTCGAGACCTACCCGTTCCCACGGCGCCTCAAACCGTTTGAGCTCGATACGAAAACCAGCCTGCTCAACCAGCCAGGTCAGCTCGTCCATGGTGTAGGTACGGCTATGAGTGGTGTAACGGGCCTCACCTTCGAGCAGCATCTGGTGGCGAAACTCCTCGCGCGTGTTCAGACTCTGCCAGAGCAGCATCCGCGCGATAGCGCGCATCCGGCTCTTCAGGTAGAGTTCATTGGGAGTAGTAATCAACAACTTCCCGCCGGGGCGCAACACGCGATAAAACTCTCGCAAGATCGGCAACGGTGAATAGACCATGTGCTCGATCACTTCGGAGAAGACCACCCAATCGAAGCTGGCATCGGGATAGGGCACTGGCTCGCGTTCGAGATTTACCTGTCGCACCTCTACCCCCAGCCGATCCCACAATGCCTTGCGGGTAAAGGGGTCGAGATCGGCGCCACTGACCTTGAAACCGGCTCCGACCAGCAGCTCGGTAAACTGTCCTGGTGTCACCCCAACTTCGAGCACACGCGCGCCATTGGCCGATCCCATTGCGCGCAACATGGCAGCGAAACGGTAACGGTGCAGACGAAAATAGGCTTCTTTACCATCAGCTCGCGCGCTCTGAGCAACGCGAGCAAATAATGCCGTTTCTTCAACCTTTGTCATCGTTTGTTCGTCAATGATCTTACTAACCGGCGACCCGAATAGCGCCGCGCCGTATAGTATCATACTCGTGATAGATCGGCGAGTCGGTGAGCATTCACTCACGCGACCACAAGGAGCATTACCATGCATCAACCTTCAAGCACCCCAACTCCACCCCGCAGCGAGTTGAGCCGGCTCTTCCTGCGCTGGCTGATCTACTCGTTAGCAATCTTTGCCGCAGTATGGATTGTGCCGGGAATCGAATTTAGCGGGCCAGGCTGGCAAATTGGGATCGTGGCGCTGCTATTTGGATTGCTGAATGTGTTGCTGCGACCACTCATTCTCCTTATGACCTGCCCGCTGATGTTGCTCACTTTAGGTCTGTTTGGGCTGGTTATCAATGCATTGCTGCTTGGCCTTACTTCGGCGCTGGCCGATCAGTTGGGCATTGACTTCGTAGTGTACGGCTTTTGGCCGGCTTTCTTTGGAGGAATGGTCATCTCACTGGTCAGCACCACGTTGCAGTACCTGGCCGGTGATGTGCAGTTTCGGATTGTGGTTGAGCGCCGGCAACAGTGATCTGCCCCTGGTTGAGAGCACACAACGCGCAGCCAGCGGGCTATTTACCGGCAATACCAACACCACAACCGCCAGCTTTACGGTTGGTGACAGATGTCCCGTCAGTATTGGGTCATCTGTCACCGTAGCGACGAACACCTCTGGATTAGAGCCGCTCACGGGCGCGGTGGAGCCGAATAGTGCGCGTTAGCAGCGTCGCGCCAAGCAGTAACACGCCAAGAAGCGGAATGCCGGCGCTGGTTTCCGGCAATGGAGCCGGGCCGCCACTCTGACCACCGGCTGCCGGTGGCGTAGCTGTCACCGTAGCGGTTGGAGCAATACCGCTGCTGACCGTTGCCGTGGCGGCAGGTGAAGCAGTGGCTGTTGCAGTAGCAGGCAGAACGGTTGGGCTGGCCGTTACCGTCACTGTCGGACTCATCATTGGCGCCAGTGTTGCCGTACCGGTCATCGCCGGCTGCGCTCCCACCACCAATACCGTGCTGATATTCGAAAAGACCGGTCGGCTCAGACCGCTGTAGCTCGCCTGAGCTTGCGCCACCAGCAGCGTCCCGGCGGCTACGTTGGAGCGAATACGGGTAGCGATGGTTACTTCTACCCGCTCGCCAGGGGCCAGATCGGGCGAGATGTAGGTAACTGTCTGCCCATTGATCGTCGGATCAGCGCCACGGCTGGCGTTCGCGCCCAGCACTTGCAGGTTCGACGGCATGACACTGCGCAGACTCACTGCGCCAATCGTCTGCGCCGGATGAGTATTACCCAACACTACGGTGAAAACAATATCTTGACCGGCGTAGGCACTCCCCCAATCACTGCTCAACCGCAAGAGCAAATCACTCTCGCTGAAGACGGCCAGCGCAGGCGACTCGGTTGGTGTCGGCGTCGGTGAAGCAGCCGGCACAGGCGTAGGCGAGGCTGGCGGGCGTGGACGGGGAGTCGCGGTTGGACGCGGCGCAACCGTTGCTACCGGAGCTGGCGGCGGTGGCTCGGTTGGCAAAGCCGGCGGCGGCAATGGCGCGGTGGCGGTTGGGGGCGGCTCGGTCGGCGCAGGAGGCCGCGGAGCGGGAGGCCGCGGCGTCGGCGGTGATGTTGGACGTGGAGTCGGTGATGGTGCCGGTATCACAGTCGCGACCGGTGTATTTGTCGGCACCGGCGTTGGTGTGCTCGGAATAGGGGTATCTACGGGTGTTGCTGTCAAAGCGGGAGTATTGGTAGGAATATTGGTAGGAGTATTGGTCACTGTTGGCGGTGGCGGACCGGCGACAGTGACATTTACCAGGTTCGAGATAGCGATCTGCGTGCCACCCTGATCGAGTGTCGCCTGATTGGGAATAACGGTTCCTTCCGCTACCGTGGTGCGGACACGAACTTGCAGTGTAACCAATGCCGGACTAGACGAGCTTACCGTAATCGTACAAATCACTGTCTGACCGGGCGTGCAGGCGCCAGACAACACCGAAACATCGACCAGCTCCAGTTGTGAATTCAGCGCATCCTGCAATGTCACCGTCACCGAACTGACGCTCTGCGTTGTCACAGACAGACTATAGCTGAAGATCTGACCCGGCGCAGCGACCGACAACGAAGCGACTTTTCCGATGCGAGTGACACCAGGGGTTGGCGAGGGTGTCAGCGTGATGCCTGGTGTTGGTGAATTGGTCGGCGTCAGGGTCGGGGTATTTTCCGGCGTCGGCGTGTTACCCGGCGTTGGCGTATCGCCCGGCGTTGGCGTATCGCCCGGCGTTGGCGTATCGCCCGGCGTTGGCGTATTGTCCGGCGTTGGCGTATCGCCCGGCGTTGGCGTATCGCCCGGCGTTGGCGTATCGCCCGGCGTTGGCGTATTGCCCGGCGTCGATGTATTCACCGGCGTAAATGTAGGTGGTCGCTGTTCGAGACTCACCGTTGGTTCGGTTGCTGCCAGCAATCCTTGCGCCGGCGCAACCGGTGGGCGGATCCAGTTCATCGCCTCCAGTGTCAGGGGCACAACGATCATCAAGATACTAACTGCAATCGCCATCAACTCCCAAATTGTCCACGGGGCCGGAGCGCGACCGCGACCGGGCGGAAGTTGAGCTGAGCGCGATGGTTTCGGCGGCATAGAGCCTCCTCGCCTCAATTGAGCGGACGCGAGTCGACCAGATCGGCAATGACGATCAGGCGTTGCGTATCCCAATTGGTGCAGGTTATCAAAGTCAGGACAGGAGTGGGTGTGGGATCCATCACTTCAACCTGGGTTGGCCAGACATTGCGCATTTCCCGCACGCGGTAGCGGTAGAGCCAGCCACCCGCTTCCAGCAAGATTTCGTCGTCGACTTTTAGCGCCGGCAAATCACGAAACACAGCGCCGCGCAATCCGGCATGGCCTGACAACACCGTATTGCCGACTGTGCCAGGCAGCGCCGTACCATGGTGGTAACCGGCAGCATACTCAGCAACCTGCCAGGCACCCTCGACCACAAAGACCTCGTAAATGGACGTATCAAGGTTAATGCTCGGAATGCGTAACCGTTGCGGTCGGGGATCGGTTGCGGGCAGCGGCTGCACGCGCGGTTGCGGAGCAAGGTAATCAGGCGGTTCAATTGCCAGCTCGGGCGCGGTAAAAGGCAACGCCGGCAGATGAGGCGCGGCTGCGGGAGGCGCGACCGGCCCTGACGGCGCCAGCGACGCGACCGGAGCGGGCGTAACAACAGGCGCAGTCTGACCCTGCCAGGCTCGCCACCAATCCCGTCCGTAACCATCAGCCAGCCAGTAGATAAAGACTGCTATCATTGAGACAAACAGGACGACTTCGGCCACCCACAAGGCCTGATCAAACCATGTTCGCAACAGAAAACCGCGGAACGCCTCTGTGCGATGCGCAGCGCGTGACCGTAACTGCGCCGGTCGCAATGGATCGCGCCGGGCCGGTAGTTCGTGGAGGAGGAGATGTTGCAGCAATTCCTGATCGCTGACAGCCTGTGTCGGCGAAGATGAACATTGCTGACTGGTGGATCGTCGCTGTGAAAGGATGGTCATCACCGTGATGTTTCCGATACCTTAATGGAAACGTTTGTATTGTGAAAATGTGCAATACATTCACACATTTGCAATTTTAGCAGGTTTGTACCTCTTTTGATTAAAAAAACGAGAAGTTTACTACGATTTGCAATAGGAAACGGCGATAAACAAACTGATTGCAAGAATTATACACGACGACAGAGTAGTCTGCAATAGTCTGACCACTGGAATGAGCCAGGCGCTCTGTCTCGCTCGTCTCAGGTGTAAAACAAAGCCATTATGCCAGCGCCGCACAGAGCCGCTCTACTCCAGCAGCGAATACGGCTGGTTGAGTTAATGCCGAAATCATAACATGGCAACCAGGCACATCGCCGTAGAAGTAGCCGGGATGGACAAAAACACCACGTTCAAGCAAGAAGAGGGCCAGCGCTTCTTCATCATCCCAGTCGCTGACAGCAGGAAAGAGATAATAGCCACCAGCGGGAGCGCGAGCGTGAATGCGGGGATGCCCGGCAAAGCGGTTGAGCGCCAGGGTCAGATTCTCTCGCACTCGTTCAACCATCGCCGACATGAAAGACTCGCCCTGGGCAAAGAGGGTTGGCAGTAGAAACTGGCTGAGCGCATTTGCGCCCAACAACGTATCGTTGAGTAGTTCAAGTCGCGCCGCAAACACGCGGGCCGGTTGGTTAAGCGCAATCCAGCCTAGCTTAAGATCCGGTAGCGCGAAGAGCTTTGAAATGCCATTCAGAGTGAAGACGGGTAGATCAGGATGAAGCGCGGCGAGGGGTGGAGTGTTCGCAGCAGCATAGGTGAATGGCGCAAAGACCTCATCGCAGATCACCGGAATGCCGAGCAGATTGAGCGTTGCGAGCGGGCGATCAACAATGGCGCCGGTAGGATTGTGGGGTGAAACGATCAAGATCGCTCGCGTCCGTTCGTCAGCAGCGCGACGCAGCGAGCGGGCATTGATCCGCCAATCGTGTTCTTCATCGAGCTGATAGCTGCGCAACTCGAGATTGCGCAGCGCGGCCAGATATTCAAACAAGGGGTAGGTGACATTGGGAACGAGGAGATTGTCACCCGGATCGGACAGCAAGGAAAAGAGTAGATAGTAGGCTTCACTCGTGCTTGCGGTGAGAAAGACATCATCGGGTGTGATGATAAGTGGCGGCGAGCGGCGACTGTAGTAATTAACAATCGCCGCCCGCGCCATCGCATCGCCGCGCGGATCGGGTCGGTAGCAACGCTGCTGCCAGTAGGCTGCTGTCGCTGCTGCCAACACCTCTGACGGGAAGAGCAATCCCTGAGTGGTAGGATTGCTCCCCGTCAAATCGATCAGATCACCCTGCGCGGCCCGGGCCTGGCGAGCCAGTTCCAGCCGGTTGGGCGTGAGATCCAGATGGGAAAAAACACCGGTCATCACCACCTACCCATTGAGCGACGCCGTGAGATGCCTCCAGAAGGTATCACGTTCACCGGGAACAAACGGCATGTAGAGCGCCACTCGATCGAGCAAGCCTTCGTAGCGTTCACGCAAAGCATCCGGCAGGTCAGCCGGATCGGCTTCAACGGCAAAGGTTTCCACCATCGTTTCGTCGATCAGACCAGGCATCTCGGCCCACCGCTGCTGCGCGGCAAGACGCGATAACGCTTCACCAACCTCCTCCCAGCCGTGGCAGGCCAGCACAGCGCGGTATGTCGGCGTAGAGGCGTAGAACGCGATCTGCTGACGAACGAACGAACGCATGTGCGCCCGTTCAGCCGGGTCGTTGCCGGTAATCACCAGTGCGCTGCCGGCAATAGCGCAGGCTGCCGGATCACGCCCGACAGCCGTTGCGCCAGCAGCAATCTGTGGCCGTAACACATCACGCAAATAGCGCGCGCTCGTCAGCGGATGAGCGTGAAACCCATCACAAACTTCACCGGCCAGATGCGCGAGGCCGGTATTCACCCCGGCAATGTAGATCGGGATGTCAGGATGCGCGATTGGACCAGGACTGAAAAACGGGGTCATCAGGGTATGCTGATAGTACTGGCCGCGATAATCGAGCTTGCCACCGGTCTGCCAGCATTGCCAGATCGCGCGCAATGCGCCGATATAATCACGTAACCGACCCACTGGCGAATCCCAGACGCAGCTAAAGCGGCGCTCGATGTGGGCTTTGACCTGCGTTCCCAGGCCGAGCACAAATCGGCCACCACTGAAACCGGCCAGATCCCAGGCGATCTGCGCCGTCACCATTGGACTGCGCGGAAAGGCAATTGCAACGGCTGTGCCCAACGTCAGCCGCCGGGTATGTTCGGCAGCGATTGCCATGGCCAGAAACGGGTTGTGGGCAGTTTCGGGCGCCCACAGCGCAGCAAAACCGATTGCTTCGGCGGCTTGCGCCACGGCAGCAGCGTGCGGCAACGGGTTGGCATTGACTTGAAAAGCGGCATCGAGCAGAAGCATGACAGGTTCTCCATTGAAGAATGCACCATTGCGCGACTATCGGCAATTACGGTCGAAACCGGTGAAGCAGCGCCATCAATCGATCATAGTCGTCTTTGAGCAGACGGGCCAACTCGCGCCCTACCCGCACCAGATACGCTGGCCCATCGCGACGCGCAGCGGCGAGAGCGCGCACACTTGCCGCCAGCAATTCATCGTTCGGTATGCCAGGCGCCAGCAGCACGGTACGGAGAAACTCAAGCTGGTCACTGAATGTTACCAGTTCCGCTGGCGCACAACCATAGACCGAATAGTGAACCGGAGGCGGCTGCGGTGGCAGGCGCTGGAGCAGGCGACCATCGCTTATATAGCCAACGGTCAACACGGCAAACTCGGTTTGCAATACCTCACCGAGATCGGGATGTTCACGGTAGATTTGTTCATCATACAGATTGCGCCCACTGTACGCGCGCCCGCGCACAATTGCCCGCCCTCCCGGTTCACGACTCCCGGTATGAATATCGTAAACCAGGCCGTAGACTCGCAAGGCCGGATCGGGGGTGGTTGCCTGCACCAGCGCACCAAACGGCGGCGATGCCAGCAACTCGTAGGTTGCCGCAACAAACATGGTTGTCGATGACTCGATTATTTCACCGATCCGGTCATTGGGCGATGTTGTCATCATCATTCATCCCTGCACAAACTGCTTGCTTTCGCGTTTGGCCGAAACACCGGCAGGCGCACCGGCCCGCCGCAGCGCTCCGGCCACCATCTGCTCGAACACCCGCCGTTCGGCGCTGCGGATGACTGCCTGCTCATGCGCGCGCTGCAATGCGACCGGGTAACCCTGCCCACGCGCAGCCTGGTCGTAGACCAGCGCATGCACCTGATCAACCGCTTTCGGTCTTGCCGCCACCCAGGCCGGCACCTCAATCCGGACAAGCTCACGTCCAACCCGCACAAAAAAGAAGTGGATCTGGTGATGATCGTACCCGATAACACTGATCCGGCTCAGGGAACGAAAGATCGGGCTACGCTGACCATCCGCCAGACGCGGCAGGAAGAGATCGGCATCAATCAAATCGTGACAGATCATACACGAGGGTTGTCGGTTGTTCTTCACATCACTGCACTGCGCGCAATTGGCCCCGCGCCGACTTGTTACCTGCACGTCAGGACAAAACATCAACCGCATCAAGCCCATGACCTCTGGCGAGCGACTGCGGCTAATGTACGATGCAACCGGAATTTCGAGTAGGCGCATCTTCTCCAGATATGCCAGATACGGTTGGAGAAAATGATCGCGCACTTTGCCATCGACATTCGCCAGCGCCCAACGAATGAGTGTGCCATCCTGCAAGGCTAACCGCGGGATCGATACATCGGTCAGACAGCGTTCTGCCAATGCGCCTAACGCCAAACCCTCTTCGACATCGCGCCGCACACTCAGCACAGTGCCTTCTATCGGAATCCGCCGGGTTCCGTCATGCACGAACAGATCGGCTTCGGCAAAGTAGAGACGAGGTGACGACTCGAGGATTGCTGCCGTCTGCTGGCCGTAGCGAATGTAGACCTGACCGATGTTGATCAGGTAGCAACTGACCTCGCCGTGGCGATCGACATCAATATGTGAACCATCGGTAGCAGCGATTGCGTAATCGGTTGGCAGTTCTGGCAGATTCCCCACAGTATCGAGTGGCTCAACCGGTTCGGCCAGCAGCCAGTTGGCGGTTGGCGCACTGAGCTGCACAGCGATAACCCAATGCTCTTCATTGCCCGTTTCGGCCAGATACTTCTGGCTGACCATAGCAATCTGCGCATCGCGCCGGGAAACCTCTTGGGCAACCGTCTGGCTCATACGCCGCACCTGTTCGCCCAGTGCCGCAAGATTGAGACCCATGCCAGCTCCTTCGCTCACCTGTTCGTATCGTTCAGCATAGACGATTCGCCGCTGCCTGTCAATGATACCCGACCGATCACACAAAAACGACGTTGATCGGATACTTGCGCCAGCCAATAGCAATGGTATGATGGATTGACCAGGCAGACCGCAGGCTAGTGTGCTGTGCGCCCATCGCGCCTCAGCAACGTGAAGAGTTGACTATGCCCATAACAACATATCAGGAAGCCCTTGACTACATCTACAGCTTCATCGATCCGACCCGCCAGGGTTCGCCCGATCCGGCGATTGCAGCGCGCGGATTGGCCCGGATCACGGCGTTACTGGCCGATGCTGGCAACCCGCACCAACAACTGCGTGCCGTTGTTGTGGCCGGCACTAAAGGTAAGGGTAGCACCTGCGCCATGATTGAAGCAATGGCGCGCGCTGCCGGATTGAAAGTAGGGTTGTGGACATCGCCGCATCTCAGCTCGTACCGTGAGCGCATCCAGATCGACCGCGAGCCGATCACACAACCAACCCTGATCGAGCTGGTCAACACTGTGCAGCCGGTTGTCGAGGCATTTGACGTTGCCACCTATGGCCGACCGAGTACTTTCGATATCGGCTTTGTGATAGCGATGCGCCACTTTGCCGATTCCATGGTTGATCTGGCCGTTGTGGAAGTTGGGCTTGGTGGACGCTACGACGCTGCGGCAACGATCAATCCGCTGGTAGCAGTCATCTCGTCAATCAGTTTCGACCACATGGCGATCCTGGGGCCAACCCTGCGCGAGATCGCTTTCAACAAAGCCGGTATCATGCGAACCGGCAGACCCGCTATCACTGTTCCCCAACGCGCAGAAGCAGCGCAGGTTCTGGCTGCCGAGTCGCAGTCGGTCGGCGCACCGCTCTGGCTTGCCGCTGAAGCCGCTGTTGAACCGTGGCGCGCAACCGGTCAACCACTACGATATCCGGCGCAGCCGCAGCCGGGCAAACTGCGCGGCGCTTTCCAACGTGAAAATGCGCGTCTGGCAATGGGAACAGCCTTACTGTTGCGCCAGCAAGGGATCGCGATTGATGACACGGCCATTCGCCAGGGCCTGGCCGAAGCCTGGTGGCCAGGTCGTTTCGAGCTGATCGATGGCGCGCCACGCATCTTAATCGACGGCGCACACAACGGCGACTCGGCAGAGAAATTGTGGCAGGCAATCGCCGCCGAAGTGCCGCATCGCCGATGTATCCTCGTGCTTGGCACGTCACGCGACAAAGACATTGCTGCTATTGCCGCTGCGCTCGCGCCACATGCAGCACAGATCATTATTACTCGTTCCAGCCATCCCAAAGCGATGGATCTCGATCGCATCGCCGCTGAAGTCGAACCCTACACCACTGCCCCGCTCCAGATTGTGCCGGTAGTGGCCGAAGCGCTGGCAGCAGCTCGCGCAATGGCCGGCCCCGAAGATCTCATCTGCGTTACCGGTTCACTCTTCGTGGCTGGCGCTGCCCGCGAGGCACTTGGTCTCGCTGTCGCCGATTAGCCACGTATAGGTATGGCGAACGCGCTGAGGAAGAGGGTCATGATGAAGCGCTTGTGTAGGCGCGCAGTCCAACACGCCAGAACATTCGCGCTGCCAGCAGCGTTACACCGGCAATGAGCGGAGCCAGCGCCAGGTACAAGGGTTCCAGCAGACCGATCAGCGCTGCCGCTGGAAAAGTGGTGAGAAAGGCGATTGGGATGACAAAGGTAAGCACCAATCTGATGGCAGGGCTATAGGCAGAAACCGGAAAACGTCCGGTTTCATAGATGGCAGTCAGCAGTTCGGTCACATTCTCGACCTGCACCAGCCAAAAAGCAGTGGTCACAACCAGCATCCAGATCGAGTAAGCCGTCACCATACCGCAGGCCAGCAAGAAGAGGAAAGCGAGCAGTTGGGCCGGAGTGGGCCATATCTGACCCAACCAGAGACCATAGCCGATCAAGCCAAATCCAACCAGCAAATCAGGAATTGTCAGCAGATTAATCTGGCGCAATGAAGCCATAAACTGGCTATCAACCGGCTTGACCAGCACAAAGTCGAGCGTTCCCTTTTGAATATGCTCAACAATGCGAGTAATGTTCGGGCGCATGATGCCGTCGATCAAGCCTTCAAAGATGCGAAACAGGCCAACCACCAGCAGCGCCTGAGGCAGCGTCCAACCGCCGAGAGTGCCGCTAAACTGAAAGAAGACCAGGGTTCCAAGCACACCCCACAGCAACCAGAGCGTGCTTTGCAGAAGAGAGGTCAGAAAGTTGACCCGATACTCAAGCGCAATCAGGAAACTGTTGTGAGCGAATAACGCGAAGAGACGAAGATAGCGAAGCATATGGCGTTTCAAGATACTCTCGGCGCAATCAGGCAAACATACCTGTCACTCATTCGCGATAGAACAGACAGAACAAAACTGACTTGATCGCCAATCATTACCTGCCGGTGGGATAACGCGATTACCACACGTCAGCATCATTCACACGATCATACACCCATCGACACTTCAGATTGGAACCGGCTGAGCGCGCCAGTCAACCTGTGCATTACTGCTGGCGAAGTGTATTGGACCTGGATAACAACACCTTACCAGCCACCTGTCCTTTTTCTACCAGGCTATATCGACAAATCAAGGGCGAGAGTAACGCAGCCTCAGCCTCGTTACTCTCGCCCGGAGTGACTTGCGCGCAACCGGCATCACTGCCCCATTTCAAGCCCTGGCAAAGCGCGCAAATTGCGGGGCCAGCGCCGACGGCAACCGACCGATGATATGCGCGCCTTCGTTGACAAACTCCTCTAGCTCGATCACACCACGTTGCCGCCAGAGCGCAACCAGATCGTTGCGCTGGTATGGAATAAAGGCTTCAACCCTGACCATACGCTGCGCCAGCGTCGCCACGATCCGCTCTCCGAGAGTCTGCAAGCCCCAACCCTGCTGCGCAGAGACAGCAACAATATCACCAGGCAGACCCATCTCGGCAGCGATCTGATCGATTTCCTCGGCGGTAGCACCTTCCAGCAGATCGATCTTGTTGAGCACGGTCAGAATAGGCTTCTTATCAACACCCAGCTCGCGTAACGTCTGCTCAACCGTTTGCGCATGCTCTTGCGCATTGCGATGGGTCACATCAACAACGTGCAACAACAGATCGGCTTCCTCGATCTCTTCGAGTGTCGCCCGGAACGCGGCAATAAGCTTCGGTGGCAGCTTCTGAATAAATCCGACCGTATCGGTCATCAGAGCCATGATATTGCCGGGCAACAAAACCTGCCGCGTCGTCGGATCGAGGGTAGCAAACAGCTTATCCTCGGCCAGCACATCAGCGCCGGTCATTGCATTGAGCAGCGTACTCTTACCGGCGTTGGTATAGCCGACCAGAGCAATAATCGGCACCCCATTCTGACGCCGCCGCTGCCGATACAATTCACGATGACGGTGAACGTCGGCCAACTGCTCTTTGAGCCAGGCAATACGACGCTCAATCAAGCGACGGTCAATTTCTAGCTGCGTCTCACCCGGACCGCGCAGACCAACCACTCCACCCGCCGACGTGCCGCCACCGGTGCCGGCCTGCCGTTCGAGGTGTGTCCATTGCCGACGCAAGCGAGGCAACAGATACTGGTATTGAGCCAGTTCAACCTGCAAACGCCCCTCGTGGGTGCGGGCATGACGGGCGAAGATGTCGAGGATCAGCGTTGTGCGGTCGATAACTTGCGTCTGCAATTCCTCTTCAAGATTGCGAGTCTGCGCCGGACTCAGTTCATCATCGAACACGATCAGGTCAGCCTGCGTCTGCTCACGCAGCGCAGCAACTTCTTTCACCTTACCCGGTCCGATAAAAAACTTGGGTTGCGGTTCCGGCAGACGCTGGAAGATGCGTCCTACCACCTCGAGATCGGCTGTCCTGGCGAGAAGAGTCAATTCGTCAAGCGAATCCTCTACAGGCCAGGGACTGCGCATACTGGCAATTTCGGCGCCAACCAGAAGCGCGCGCCGGCGTGGGGTTGCAGTTGGATAGAGTCGTTTGCCGTCGTGAGTGCGAATCTCGTTAATAGGTGTCTCCTTTGACTGTAAAAGCACTGATGTCATCCTTAGCCTCTATTGTAGCACTGTCGTCCCGCCACTTCAAGCCGGTGACAGGACAGTAGTCGAGCGACAACCAGCGGTAATTGTTATTTTTTGCACAATTCCCGGTGTCTCATATACACTACGAACAGTGGCGGGCAAAAGTTGCATTGAGACCGCCACTCGACGCGAGACAGCGTCGTCAAAGCGTCGCTCAATGACAGAGGAGGTCGGTCATGCATGACACGTGGCTTGAGTTGACGGCTGCCGAAGTGCATCAGCGCGATCTGATCCGCGATGCCGAACACGAGCGACTGGTGCGCGAAGCGCGTCGTCTCCGCCGCGCTCAATCGTGGTGGTACCGGTTGTGGCAACGCCTGTTTAATGTCCAACTGGTAAGTAAATAAGATCGCGCCTGCGTAGCGCAAGAACTGATGATACCAGCGAGAGGGCAGTTGAAACAACTGCCCTACGCTGTTTCATGCAACATCATCCTACCATCGCCGCAAGCTGTTGCTGGCGGCGCAACACCGCCAGTGGCCCATCAGGCAACTCGATCCAGCGCGCCAGTGCGGCCAGCGAGGCTGTGCGGCGCGCCTGAATCTGTCGGCGTTGCGCCAGCAGCGCCGGCCATTCAGCCAATGCCATGCAACGGCCAGCAATCATAGCCGGTTGCCGGTGTAACACCGCATACGCCAACGCCATTCCATCGTAGGCCAGGATCAGCGGCAGACACGAGGTCAGCAACGGTGTCGGTACGCAACGGATCAGCATCCGAATACGGTTGCGACCGAGCAGCCGCTGTTTCAAAGGGCTGAACATGCCGGCGGTTGCCGAATAGACGTGCCGCGCGCGCGCTTGCGGCGCCAGCACGCAATCCCAACCACGCAATTGCGCGCGCCATGCCAGATCGGCATCTTCCAGATAACTGAAAAAATCGGCAAAGTCGCCAATGTCGGCCAGCATCTCGCGTCGCATGAGCGTCAGGCCACCGCTTGCGCCGAACACCGGTAGCGGCTGCGACGGCAATGCTACCACCGGTAAACCGATGGCCCGGTCGGTCGCAATACCGTTGGCAAGAAACCGGATGCCCGCGCTGGCCACAAGCTCCGGTCGGCGACTGAAGGTCAGCACCCCCGCTGCCCAGCCGGCTGTCGGTCGCGCGCGCAACGCCTGCCACAACGCATCGACACACCCTGGTTCGGCCAGAGCATCATCGTTGATCAACATGATGAGATCGCCGCGCGCGGCGGCAATACCGGCATTGACGCCACCGGCAAAACCAGTATTGCGCGACAGCTCGATCACATGCACCATTGGCATGAAAGCCCGCACCCATGCTGCCGCGCGATCGCGCGAGTGGTTATCGACCAGCACGATCTCATCATGGGCGGCAAGCTGTGACCGGATGGCGGTCAGACAGGCCGGCAGGAAGCGGAGGGCATGGTAGGTAGGGATGACAACTGAAATGGAGGGACGGTTTGCCATAACATCCTCGCAGCAGGCTTCGCGCCAGAGCCATTGTAGCGTATGATCTGCGCTACGATGCATCTTTGCCGTTCTCCTGCACGAGCATGCATATCCGAAACTCGCAGTATTGCCCATCCGGTCAGATTTCCCCGCTGCATGAACGCTCGCTTCAGCAGACGGAATCAGCCCGGCGTGACCTTGAACGATAGCAGTAACTCTGCCTCAGGGCGGTGCGCACCGACTGCGGTGTCGCAGAATGAATTCCCCGTGAATGCCACCTGATAATGCAGGCCTGAAACAATCCCCTTCACTTTGCCGAAACGATAACGATCACGCGCAAAGATGCCCGGCGCAGCGGCTCGCATGTCTCGCATGAAACGATAGTGACGAAAAAGCAAACAACGGCATCGAGAACATCTGGTTATGTCGAGCATGGAAGTGGCACAAGCGCCCAAAATGATGTGAGCAGTTTCCACGGCTGGTTGCTGCGCCGGGTATGCGTTCAAAATCAACCGGCTATCTGCTTGACAATCAATCTGGAGGCTGATATATTGTATACAATATCCTGAAAGAATAAGAACTATCATTTTCAGAAATATCTGGTTTATTGCTTCTCAGAAATCAATTATCTCATTTCTTCATTGGGAAGCGTTCCGTCACTTCAGGCAACTACAAGGTTTGCAATGGAGCATTTGTATACAAAAGATGAATCCTCTTCCGCCGATCAGGTTTACCAGCGCCTGCGACGGCTCTTGATTGAGGGTTTCTATCCTCCCGGATCACGGCTGGTTGAAGAACGACTGGCCAGCGATCTCGGCGTCAGTCGCACGCCAGTGCGGCAGGCATTGGTGCGCGCCGCCGCCGAAGGACTGGTGCAGATCTTTCCCAATCGCGGCGCAGTGGCTCGCAGCTTTACCATTGACGACCTGCTCGAGATGTATGACTTACGCGCTCTGCTCGAAGGGCATGCTGCGTACCTGGCTGCCAGCCGGATTACTCCCGCTCAACTATCCCGTATGGAGGAGGCAGCCACCGAGCTGGAAAAGTCGCTGACCTATACGTTTGAACGCCGTCAAGACGAGGTTCATTTCCTGGTTGAGCACAATGCGGTATTTCACCAGACTATCGCCGAGGCCGCCGGCAATCAGCGACTGATCACGATGTTGAACCAGATCGTTGCCGTTCCGCTCCAGTTTCGTTCGTTCTACTGGTATCGGCGCGAGGAACGCCAGATTTCGAACTTCTTTCACCGCAGCATTCTCAACGCACTCCGCCTTGGTGATGGTGATCGCGCGCGGGCAATGATGCGCGAACACATTTTTTACGGTCGCGACGTGCTGTTGCAAAGCCAACGCGCAGAGTCCGCTCCCGCTGCACTTGATGAGGAGTAATCTATCGTGAACCGTCAACGACCACCAAGACCACTTGATGATATTCGGGTACTGGAGCTAGGCGCATTTTTGGCCGGTCCCTTCTGTGGTCAATTACTGGCCGACTTTGGCGCCGAAGTGATCAAGGTCGAACCGCCGGGTAAGGGAGATCCGATGCGCGAATGGGGTCGCCATCGCTATAAGGGTCGGACATTATGGTGGCCGGTACTGGCCCGAAATAAGAAGTCGATCACTATCGATTTGCGCACTGCCGAAGGCCAGGCGCTGGTCAAACGACTGGTGCCACACGTTGATATGGTGCTGGAAAATTTTCGCCCCGGTACCCTGGAAGCCTGGGGCCTGGGATGGGAAGAGCTACGGGCGCTCAATCCGGGCCTGATTATGATCCGGGTGAGTGGCTTTGGACAGACCGGTCCGTACCGCGACAAGGCCGGCTTCGGCTCGATTGGCGAAGCAATGGGTGGCATTCGCGCCATTACCGGCTTTCCCGACCGCCCTCCGACCCGGATCGGAATCAGCATCGGCGACTCGCTGGCCGCCACCTTCGCCACACTTGGGGCATTGGTGGCGCTTCATCAACGGCAACGCAGCGGGCAGGGACAGGTTGTTGATATCGGTATCTACGAAGGCGTGCTCGCCCTCATGGAGAGCATGATCCCTGAATATCAGTTGACCGGCCACATCCGCGAACGAACCGGGAATATTTTGCCCAATGTCGCCCCTTCGAATATCTACCCAACCGCTGATGCAAGCTGGTTTGTCATTGGCGCTAATGCCGATACCATCTTTACCCGCCTCGCCCAGGCCATGGGTCGTCCCGAGCTGGCTACCGATCCGCGCTTTGCCACACATCAGGCCCGTGGTGAGCATCAGGCTGAGTTAGACGACCTGATCGCCGCCTGGACGGTGAACTATACCGCCGATCAGTTGCAAGCCATGATGGATGAGTATGGGGTGCCGGCTGGACGTATTTACACGGCGAAAGAGATGCTCAATGACCCGCATTTTATCGCCCGGCAATCAATTGTCGGCGTGCCAGACCCCGACCTCGGTGAGGTGAAGATGCAGAATGTAGTGCCACGCCTGTCTGAGACGCCCGGCGGGATCGATTGGACCGGGCCGGCCCTGGGACAGCACAACCAGGAGATCTTTGGCGAGTTGCTCGGTTTGAGTGCCGAAGAGATAGCGTCGTTGCAAGCGAAGCGGGTGATCTGATGGAAGCCGTAACCATCATTGACGTTGCTCCCCGTGATGGATTGCAAAACGAACCTGAGGTGCTCGATGTGACTACACGGGTTGAGTTGATTGAACGCCTGCTCGCCGCTGGCGTTCCCCGAATCGAGATTGGTTCGTTTGTCAATCCACGGCAGGTGCCACAAATGGCTGGCGCCGATGAGATTGCGCGCGCGCTGGCAGCTCGCGGACACAATCTCGCTGCCCGCGCCAGCGATGACTCCTTTCGCTTTACGGCGTTGATCCCCAATCAGCGTGGCTACGAGCTGGCCATCGCTGCCGGGATGCGTCACGTTCGGCTGGTACTGGCCGCCAGCGACGGCCTCAATCAGGCCAATTTCAAGCGCACTACTGCCGAATCGCTGGCCGAATTTAGCCAGCTCGCGATTCGGATGTATCAGGAAGGCATCGCTTTTGGTGTCGCTATCGGCGCATCGTTTGGCTGCCCGTTTGACGGTTATGTCCCGGTTGAGCGCGCGCTTTCTATCGCCGAACATGCCGTCGATCTGGGCGCTCAGGAAATTGTCTTTGCCGACACAACCGGAATGGCCGTACCGACCCAGGTGGCAACGCTCTGCCAGATGGCGCGACAACGACTACCGCGTGTGACCCTCACGATTCATCTCCATAACACTCGCAATACCGGTTACGCGAATGCCTTTGCCGCATGGCAGGCCGGCATTCGCTCGTTCGACGCTGCGCTGGGCGGAATCGGTGGTTGTCCATTTGCGCCGCGCGCTGTAGGGAATATTGCCAGCGAGGATCTGACTCATATGTTTAACGGTATCGGCGTGCCAACCGGCATCGATCTACCGGCATTACTGGCTGCCTCCGATTGGTTAAGTTCAATCCTTGGTCGGCCTTTACCGGCCCTCACCGGTAAGGCCGGCCCGGTCTACCCGCAGGTGGGAATTGCAGCAAACTATCGGCGCTAGGTTTTTTTTCAAGATGCTAACGATTGTATCGGGAGGAATGGAGACATGAGCTATCGCATCGGAGTCGACGTTGGTGGTACATTCACTGACCTGATGCTCTTCGACGAGGAGAGCGGGCGCTACTGGCGCCACAAGACACCTTCCACCCCCCATGACCCCTCAGAGGCAGTGCTGGCCGGAATTGCGGCGATCTGTCAGCAGGCAGGGATCGAACCGGCGCAGGTTGCCCAAATCATGCACGGCACCACTGTCGCCACCAATGTCATTCTGGAAGGCAAAGGAGCGCGGGTTGGCCTGATCACGACTGAAGGCTTCAAGCAGATCCTGCACCTTGCCCGTTCACAAACCCCAGGCCCTCTGGCCGGCTGGATGATTATGATTAAGCCCGAACCACCGGCCACGCTTGCTGATACCCGCGAAGTGCGCGAGCGTATGAGCGCCCGCGGCGAGGTGGTGCGCCCACTCGACGAAGCGCAGGCTGAAGCGGTGATCCGCGAACTGGTCGATTCGGGCATCGAGTCGCTGACCATCTCGCTGATCAATTCGTATGCCAATCCTGACCATGAGCGTCGTTTGAAGGCGATTGCGCAGCGGGTTGCACCTCATCTGCCGGTGACTATCTCGTATGACGTATTGCCGGAATTCCGTGAGTATGAGCGGACGCTCACCGCAACGATGAACGCATACGTCAAGCCCAAAGTCAAGATGTATGTCCACAATCTCGATCATAGCTTACGCCAGCGCGGCGTGCAGGCCCGCCTCCACATTCTCCGCTCGGATGCTGGTCTGATGACGGCGGAAACGACCGAAGAAAACCCGGTTTATACATTGCTCTCCGGGCCATCGGGCGGCGTGGCCGGAGCGTTGCATATTGCCATCCGCGCCGGATACCCCAATATCCTGACCTTTGATATGGGTGGCACCTCGACCGATGTGTCGCTTTGTATGGGAGAACCCAACATTGCCCGCGAGACGGTACTGGGTTACTTTCCGGTCAAAGTCCCCTCGGTGGATGTCCGTTCGGTCGGCGCAGGTGGTGGTTCGATTGCCCACGTCCCCTCGCTTACCCGCGCCCTCCGCGTCGGCCCGCAGAGCGCCGGCGCCGTACCCGGCCCGGCCTGCTACGGCAAGGGCGGCGTTGAACCGACGGTCACCGATGCTAATCTCGTCTGCGGGTATCTACCACCCAGCATTCTCGGCGGAGCGATGCAACTCGATGTCGCTGCGGCCAAAGCAGCCGTGCAGAAGATCGCCGATGCAACCGGGCTGAGCCTGATGGATGCTGCTGAAGGCATCTTGCGCATCGTCAACGAGAACATGTTTGGCGCGCTCCGGCTGGTGAGCGTGCAACGCGGTTTCGACCCACGCCAGTTTGCGCTGATGGCGTTTGGCGGGGCCGGGCCACTGCACGGCAACGCGCTTGCCGAGCTGCTCGGCTGCTACCCGGTCATTGTGCCACCGGCGCCCGGTCTGCTCTGCGCTCTCGGTGATCTCAGCGCCGATTACCGCGATGAGTTTGCCCGCACTTACATTCGCACTGTTGATCGGGTTGAACAAGAGGAAATGGTTGGCATGCTGCGCGAACTGGGTCGCGAAGCCAGAGCGATGCTGACCGAAGAGGCCATTCCACCCGCCCGCCAGGAGATCCGCTATTTTGTCGATATGCGTTACTACCGGCAAGGCTACGAAATGCCGATTGCGCTAAGTGAAGCCGAATTCGAGCAAGACCTGATTCCGTTGCTGGTACGGCGCTTCAACGAGCTACACGACCGCACATACGGTTTCATGCTCGACAGTAACGTTGAGATTGTCAATCTACGCGCAGTCGGCATCGGTCGGGTGACCAAGGTTGAGTTACCGGAAGCGGAACCGGGTGATCCTGACGCCAGCAGCGCATATACCGGCGACCACCAGATCTACCGCCACGGTGAATGGATTACAGCCAGACTGTATGACCGCAATAAACTGCGCCCGGGGATGCAGGTTGAAGGGCCGGCCATTATCACCGAGGTTGACAGTACTACCGTCGTGTTGCCCGGTCATACCGCGACGATCGATCGCTATTTCAACCTGTTGATCAATCGGAGCTAAACCAGCACCGCGGCGCCATAATACCGGGCCGCCCTGGCATTACTATCCACATCAGGGAGGAGCAGCAATGGCTACTAACCTTAAAATCGCCACTATCCCTCAGATCGAGATCGATCCAGTCACGCTCGATATTATCGAGAACGCGCTGAAGAACACCCGTTACGAGATGGATGCGGTGCTCTACCGCACTGCTATGAGTCCGGTTATCCGTGAACAGCACGATCAGTTCCCTATGATCACCGATCCACACGGACGCATGATCGTCGGCCAGTTCGGTTCGTATATCGCCGGCTTGCTTGACAACTGGCATCAGACGATTGAACCCGGCGATGTCATCTTGTTGTCAGACCCATACCTGTGCGGCGGCGCGATCAGCCACATCAATGACCTGCTGGTGATGTTGCCCATTTTCTACGGTGAGGGGGAAGATCGTGAACTGATCGGCTGGGCCAGTATGTTTGGCCATGCCCAAGATGTGGGTGGGCCGCTGCCCGGCTCGCTACCGACCACGGCGACGACCATCTTCGGCGAAGGACTGCGCTTGCCACCGGTCAAAATCTATGAGCGTGGGAAGCTCAACCAGGCTGTGCTCGACATTATGCTCAATAATGTGCGCCAGCCGGAAATGAATCGCGCCGATTTGATGGCGATCATTGCCAGTTGCCGCACCGCCGAAAAGCGCGTGATTGAGCTGTGTGATCGCTTTGGCAAAGATGTGTACCTGGCCGCAACCCAGGCGCTGCTCGATCGCACCTACCGGGCGATGAAGGAGCTGATTGTGCGCAATCTGCCCGAAGAGCCGCAATCGTTCGAAGATTACGTCGATGACGATGGGTTGGGCAACGGGCCATTCAAGATGAAACTGACCATCTGGCGGGTCGGGCACGAAGCCTACTTCGATTGGACAGGTACCGATCCGCAGGCGATGGGGCCGATCAACTTCTATCTCAACGAGTCGATGTTTAAGATGTTCATCGGCGTCTACCTGATCATGGTCTTTGACCCGCAAATCTTATTCAACGACGGCTTCTACCCCTTGCTCCACGTCACGATGCCCAAAGGCAGCCTGATCCAACCCGAATTTCCGGCGGCACTCGGCTGCCGCACGCATGCGCTTACCCGCCTGTTTGACGTACTCGGCGGCGCACTGGCCAAGCGAGCACCCGAATTCACCACGGCTGCCGGGTACGGCACCTCGCCATACCTGCTCTACTCAGGTTACGATAAAGATGGCGAATTCTTCTACCTCATGGAAATCAACTACGGTGGTATCCCAGGCCGTCCAATCGGCGATGGGATGGATGGACATTCGTGGTGGCCACTCTTCACCAACATCCCAACCGAGTATCTTGAGAGCTATTACCCGATTCGGATCGAGCGTTACACCAGCATCATCGATTCGGGTGGGGCCGGCTTCCACCGCGGTGGCAACGGCATTGAGAAGGTATATACCTTCCTCGAGCCGGGTGAGATCTCGATCCACGATGACCGCTGGCTCACACCACCGTGGGGCAACGTGGGCGGCAAACCGGGCAGTCGGTCGAGCAAGCTGCTGGTACGCGCCGACGGTAGCCGGCAGGTGTTGCCCAGCAAATGCGATCAGATCGCAGTCGAGCCGGGCGATCAACTGATTTACCGCACCGCTGGTGGTGGCGGCTGGAAAGATCCGCTCACTCGACCGGCAGAGGCGGTCCAGCGTGATGTGCGCTACGGCCTGGTCAGCCGTGAGAAGGCGCTCAACGATTACGGCGTGGTGCTAACCGACACGCTCGAAATCGATGATGCAGCGACGGAAGCCAAACGGGCCGAGCTAGCGGCTGCGCGCGGTGAAATCAAAGGGTTTGACTTCGGACCGCCCCTGGAAGAACTGCTGGCCAATGCCGAAGCCGAAACCGGCCTGCCGGCGCCGCGCAAACCGCAACCGGTACGCTGGGCAATGGCCCGCGCTGCCCGCCGCGAACGCGCGGCAGGGCCTGTCGAGCAACGTGAAGTTACCGCTGATTAACAGTACATGGCGGTGGGGTGGCGGGTATGCCACCCCACCATATGGCATGGGAAACGCATTATGAGCCAGTTCGATCACCTGACCAGAGACTACCGCCAGCACGGTCTGGGCGGACGAGTGGGGTTTGGCGAGCGACCGGCCCTCTTGATCGTCGACTTCATCAAAGCCTATACCACACCCGGCTCGCCGCTCTATGCGGCTCCCGGTGTTCCTGATGCGGTATACGCCAGTCAACCGGTGTTAAACGCTGCTCGCGCTGCGGCGATCCCGGTCATTTACACAACGGTCGCTTACGCTACTGATGGCCGTGACGGGGGCATCTTTGTGCAGAAAGTGCCGGCTTTGCGTCAGCTTACCCACAACTCACCACTGATCGAGATCGTTGATGAGCTACGTCCGCAACCAGATGAGCTGGTCATCGAAAAAAAGTATGCCAGCGCCTTCTTCGGCACTCATCTCGCTGCGACCCTGACAGCATCGCGGGTCGATACGCTGATTATGGTTGGCTGTTCGACCAGCGGTTGTATTCGGGCCAGCGCAGTCGATGGTATGCAACACGGGTTTCGGGTGATTGTACCGCGCGAATGTGTTGGTGACCGCGCCCCTGAACCGCACCTCGCCAACCTGTTCGATATCGATAGCAAGTATGGCGATGTCGTGGCGGTTGATGAAGTGCTGGCGTACCTGAACCATCGCTCGCGGTAACCATTGTTACTAACACCCGCACCTGTCAGCCCATGACACCCGTTCAGTACCATATGCGGCGTCAAGTTGACGGATCTTTACAGCGAGAAGATGGTAGCAGGCGCGTGTTATTGCGTCTGTTACCGGATTGTCAAGCGATTGGCAGGCATTTTTGTCGTGTTTGCGGCAAGAAATGGCTATATTTCGACATGTAAAAGTAAAAAAATCATATCTTGACTTGCGCGAAAGCTTGTGATACGATTCTATGTGCGTCATTTGACATGACGTGTTGTTGCTGTTTTGATTAGAAAGGGTTTGGTCTACAGCGATGCGCCACCTTCATCGCTGGATGCTTCTGGCTGGTGTGGTCGTCGCGCTGAGTGGATGCTTATCAACCCTACCTACCACCATGGAAGTGAACGGGCCATTGCCGGCTACCTTACCACCACTAGCGCAAACTTTGCGCGCTACCATTGCAGCGCCGACAGGCACAGTGCCGGCGACGGAATTTTCTACGCCTGTCACAACGGTAACTGCTACGACAGCGATTATTGTCGCTACGCCTCAGCCGACAATGATTGCCCCACCTACTCCCACGTTAGCTCCAGCTCCCACCATTGCATTACCGACATTACCCGCCCTCTCTCCTGAAGAGCGCTGGCGCGCGCAGCAACTGGATCGCCAGATCTTTCCTGAACTGCGTTTATATACAACAAAACGCAGCGAATTATACTGGTATGATCCAATAAATCAACAACCTGTGCTCATCGGTACTATCAATGGTGAGTTTATGGCTCAGGCAACGTTCTTTTGGCGTGAAAATAGCCAGCCAGCCCTTGAAGTTCCGTATCAGATTAATCGCTCATATGGGCTTTCCGCACTTTCTCCGGCTTTAATTGACCGGATCCGCGCTGCCGGATACTCCGACTGGATCGAAACATTTGTATTTCTTACCCCTGCTGTCCAGGCCAAGGATTTGCCTGGACAGTAACCTTGTTACGATGTGATTATTTTAAGGCTGTATCATGGCTTATGGCTTTGTTGGAAGGATGAAAGCTTTGTTAGAAAAGGAACTGCCGTGAGTAGTCGCTATCTTGAAATGGTTCGTGGGCAACGCCGCCGCAACGGATGGCAATTTACCTCCAAGTCGCTGCTCGCAATCCTCGCCTTTATTGCAATGATCGGTTCGGCGGTTTACTGGTGGGGTGTTCAGAGCCAGCTTACCGGCAACTGGATTATCGCCGCCGCCTACACGGCAATCCTCGTGCTGGCGCCACCCAGCCTGATGTCCTTCCTTATCCCATGGTCGCCTGGCGGCATGTTATTGCAGAAGATTAATGCCCGCACCTGGGGTTATGTCGCAGTGATGATAGCGGCCCTTTACCTGGTCTATTATTCTTTTGAAATACAATGGACGTGGTGGGCGTCACAGCCAGTCGTGCAAAGCACTGGCCTGGTAATTCAGCAGGTCTTGATCGGCATTATTGGCTTTATTATCATTCCGGCGTTGTTATGGACACCGGTCACTTCAGAGGAATTGGTCGAGCAGGTCAGGCAGGCCCACCTTGTTCGCCGTTACGAGTTGCAAACCCAGGCCGATATTGCAATTTTGCGGGCCACATTGCTGCGCGCGCAAGAGAAAGCCTTAATCGGTTTTGCTAATCTCACTGTGCAAGAACGGGAAGAACTGGCCGCAGTGATGCGGGGGTTGGTCAAGGGCATCGATGCTACGCTGCGTGATATTGGTGAGAGTGTAAAAACTGTCAGTGGGGCGACTGTTCCGTTTAATAGCCTGGAAGATAATGAAGATATTCGCCAATACCTTGATTTTGTCGCTGAAACGCTGACCGAAAATTCATTGCTGCCGCGGCGCCCCTCTAACCAAACAGAAACTGCCACGCGCCAGTTAACGCATCGCGATCGCGACGGAGAAGAATATTACGAGGACGAACGGCGCACACGCGCGTTGCGGCCACGCTAGGCAGGTTATCGTATGCGCGGCTATCGCTTCACAACCGATGACCGTCTGCCTGAACGCGATTTGCAAGAGCTGGCCGATGAGCTGGCCATTCAGTTGCACTTTTCGTTGGGTGAGCGGGTCTTTGTTCTGCCGCGGAGTGATGTGGCCGAGTTGATCTGGCCATATATCGATGACCTTCATCCCGACGACCAGAATGACCTGGTCTGGCTGGTCTGGCACCTCTTTCAAGAGGCTCAGGAACTGGATGGAGAATGAGCTGGCACCATGATGGCTGCCGTTCGCCGTCTCGGAATCTATGGAGGCACATTTGATCCGATCCACTTCGGGCATCTGGCAATTGTCGAAGAGGCACGCTGGTATTGTCAACTTGATCAGATTTTGATAGTGCCTGCTGCTGCCCAACCACTCAAAGCAGGCCATCTTGCCGCGGGGCATCACCGGCTGGAAATGGTCAGGCTGGCATGCGCCAACAACCCGGCACTGATCCCTTCTGCGCTTGAACTTGATCGGCCACCCCCCTCTTACACAATTGACACCTTACGGATCTGCCAGGAGCGTTACGGATCTGGGGTGGAATTGTTCCTGATCGTTGGCGCTGACGCTGCCGCTGAACTGTCACGCTGGCGCGAACCTGACCAGATCGCCCAACTCGCCCGCCTGGTGGTGGTTGGGCGACCGGGATACACCTTCGACTACGAAGGATTGTGCGCAACTATTCCTGCATTGCGCGACCGCGTTATTGTGATCGAAGGCCCAAAACTCGCCATCTCCAGCACTGACCTGCGGCAGCGACTCGCGACCGGTCGCCCGGTTCGCTACCAGTTGCCTGATACCGTACTCGCTTACCTGATCCGTCACCAACTATACAACACCAAGGGCTAAAATCACATGACTGACACTGCCGACCGTTTACTGAGCGAAACTGTCGCGGCTTGGGGATTGTCGCTGAGCGAGCATCAATTAGCACAATTTCACCGTTACCTCGATGAGTTGATCATCTGGAATGATCGCTTCAATTTGACAGCCGTGCGTGATCGCCCGGCAATGATCCGCCGTCACCTGCTTGACTCGCTCTGGCTAGCCCGCGATTGGTATCGGCTACCGGCAAACCTGATTGACATCGGCAGCGGCGCTGGTTTTCCCGCCCTGCCGATCAAAATCTTGTATCCGACTCTACCGGTCACCCTGGTTGAAGCAACCGGCAAGAAGGCAGATTTTCTCCGCTATGTAATCGATTGTCTGGGATTGAGTGGCACGCGAGTGATCAATGAACGGATCGAAACAGTCGGCCACGATCCGGCTGAACGCGAACGATACGAGGTTGTGACGGCTCGCGCCGTCGCCGAGCTTCGCGTACTGGTGGAATATGCGCTGCCCTTGTTGCAGGTTGGCGGACGCCTGCTTGCGCCCAAAGGACGCGATCCCGAAGCTGAAATTGCCGCAGCTCGTCCTGCTTTACGTCTGCTTGGCGGCGAGCTAAGTTACTGTCAGCCCGTACACATTCCCGGTGAAGAACCGCGCAGTCTGGTGGTGATCAGCAAAGTTGCCCCTACTCCCGACCGTTTCCCACGCCGGGTGGGAATACCGGCGCGACGACCGTTGTAAAAGAAGCTGGCCCGGCGTGTTGTGACCTGCTCACGTTCCTTCAATTTCCGCCATCAGCTCTCGACCAGCTTACTGCATGAGGTTCACATATGGTTGCCTGATTTTGATGCAACTTTCACGCTAGTCAATTCGTACAGATCAACGGTTGTGGAAGACATTGTCGGTGTGCTACAATACCATTAGCATTTTCACCGCAATCATGCCGCTCCGCAATCGTTTTGATCAGGCATCCACAAGGAGGAGATCCCATGTCCATTCTCGGTCGTATCAAAGATCTGATCAGTGCGAACATCAACGCAATGCTCGACAAGGCGGAGGATCCGGAGAAGATGGCAAATGAATATTTGCGCCAGCTTACCAACGAGCTGTACGAAGCCCGAACAGGCGTAGCTCAGGCCATGGCCGATGAGACCCGACTCGAGCAGCGGCGGATTGCGGCTGAGGGTGAAGCAGAGCAGTGGCAAATCAAGGCTGAGCGAGCGCTTCGCGCCGGCGATGAGGCTTTGGCGAAAGCGGCGCTGGCCCGCAAAGTGCAGGCCCAGAAGCTGGCCGAGCAGTATCGCGCTCAAGAGAAAGCGCAGGAAGAGCAGGTAGAGGCGTTGCAGCAGGCACTGATCGATCTCGAAACCCGGATTGCCGAAGTCAAGGCGCGAAAAGAACTTATTATCGCCAAGAAGAATCGGGCACAAACCCAAGAGGCGCTGCAACGCACCGCAGCTTCCATCGGTCGCGTGAGCGCGCTTGACAAGCTCGATCAACTGGAAGAGAAGGTTGACGACCGGCTGGCCCGCGCTGAAGCGATGGCTAAACTGGAAAGTGGTTCGCTCGAGGCTCGCTTCCGCGATCTGGAAAAAGAGACCGAGGTTGATAGCGAGCTGGCCGAACTGAAACGGAAACTGGGCTTGAGCTGATTGCGGGCGCCAAACGTAACACGCAACGTCTAAGCGGCGCGGGCGGGTTTGCACCCGCCCGCACTTGTATCTTTCAGCGCGGCTGGCAATGGAAGCGTTCAGGAATTATCAGCCCTCTATCGACGCTCGTACAAGAACGTTGCATGCTACCGTGCCGGCTCGTAACAGGCGCGGCAACGAGCTTCGTACATATCGAGGCCGCCAACCACGATGGTTGGCGCATTGGCAGGAGCAGGTTTGCCGTCAATAAGCCGCTGCGAGCGAGTAGCATAAGCGCCGCATTTCACACAGATCGCGTACAGTTTATCAACCTGCTCAGCCAGCGCAAGCAAATGCATCATCGCCGGAAATGGTTCAGCGCGGTAGTTGAGATCGAGACCGGCCACAATGACTCGCGCGCCGCGGTCGGCCAGCAATTGACAACCACGAACCATCTCTGCCGGATCATCGTCAAACAGATGTAGCTCATCGATCGCCACCACCTGCGCATCTTCGGCAAAGGTCAGAATTTCGCCCATCGTTGCAACCGTAATCGCTTCCAGCCGGCTACCGCTATGGCTCGACACCTGGCCTTCAGCATAGCGCGTATCCATGCGGGGCGTGAAGATTCGATACGATTGGCGCGCAATCCGCACCTGCCGCATACGCCGGATCAGCTCTTCGGTCTTGCCACTGTACATGCAACCACAAATGACCTCGATACGGCCACCATCACCTGGACGAGTCATCGTTCCTCCTGAAAATGTAGTATGCTATTGGCAATATCGTCCATTAACTTGCGGAGTATACCATACCATGTCGCGCCAAACAGAAGATGAACGACTGCTGCGCACCGATCCTTACCGTCAGGCTCACGATTTTACTCACACCGACACCTGGCGAGTGTTGCGCATCATGGGTGAATTCGTCGAAGGTTTTGAGAACATGGCCGGTCTTGGACCGGCAGTCTCGATCTTCGGTTCAGCCCGTATTCCCCCTGCATCGCCAATCTATGCCGCTGCTACGGAAACAGCGCGGTTACTAGCCGAAGCCGGCTTCACCATTATCACCGGTGGCGGCCCTGGCTTGATGGAAGCCGCCAATAAGGGTGCGCGCGCCGGTGGTGGTCGTTCGGTTGGCTGCACGATTGAATTACCCTTCGAAGCCGGCGCAAATCCTTTTGTCGATCTTGAAGTTCGTTTTCGCTATTTCTTTGTGCGTAAAATTATGTTTGTAAAATATGCCCATGCCTTTGTCATCTTCCCGGGCGGTTTTGGAACGCTTGACGAGTTATTTGAGGCGCTAACGCTGATCCAAACGGGTAAAATTCACGATTTTCCAATTGTGTTATACGGTTCAACGTTCTGGCAGGGTATGATCGATTGGGCGCGCAATACGTTGCTCGCTAACGGCACGATTGCTCAATCGGATATTGACCGGTTGCAGGTCTGCGATGATCCGCAACAGATCTGCGACCTGATTGTCCAATCCTACCGTCAACACCAGGGTGATAAGGACAACGCACCATGGACACACTAACCTGGATGGCTGATGCCGGGCTATGTGCCTTGCTACGACGTTATTACCAGGGCGAAGCCGGCCTCTGGGCAGAGATTCTACGCTGTGTCGAGCGCGAACTGCGCGCGCGTCAATTGCCGCCGGCGCCCCGTCACGTGCGCTTTCGCCGCACTGACGAAGGGTACATCGTTGAAATCAGACCGGCGGCGTAGCGCCGCTCGCTCGAGCGGCGCTCACATACGCTGCGCAGACGGTGTTATCCTGCCGGGTACCCACTGCGTTCGAGGTACTGGCGACGGTAATATTCCAGATATTCACCCGATTTGATCGGTCGCCACCATGATTCGTTCTCGACAAACCAGCGTACCGTCTTTTCCAGCGCTTCGTCGAAGGAGTGGCGTGAACGCCAACCCAACGCTCGCAACTTCGAGCAATCAAGCGCATACCGGCGATCATGACCGGCCCGGTCGGCGACGTGCTGGATCAGGCTGTGCGGTTTACCGAGAATATCGAGAATCTTGCGCGCCATTTCGATGTTTGGGGTCTCAACTTCGGTGCCAACATTGTAGACTTCACCGATCTGACCTTTGTGCAGCACGATGTCAATCGCTTCGCAGTGATCAAGCACGTACTGATAGTCGCGTACCTGCAAACCATCACCGTAGATCGGTAGCGGCAGGTTATCGATAGCATTGGTCGTAAAGAGAGGAACGGCCTTTTCAGGATAATGATATGGCCCGATATTGTTTGAACCGCGGGTAATCGTGATCGGCACCCCATAGGTGATGTAGTAGGCGTAAACCAGATGCTCGGCGCCGGCTTTGCTGGCCGAATAAGGGCTGCGTGGCTCAAGCGGGTCGCCCTCGCGCGAACGACGCGGCGCCGGGATGGCTCCATACACCTCATCGGTGCTGATCTGGTGAAACCGCTCCAGTTGCAATTCTCGCGCCACCTCAAGCAAAGCCCACGTTCCATTCACATTAGTTTGCACGACGGCATCAGGAGCCATAATCGAACGGTCAACATGGGTTTCGGCAGCAAAATTGACGATGGTGTCGATATCATGCGCGCGCACTGCCGCGCGCACTGCCTCAATATCACAAATATCACCTCGCACAAACGCAAAGTTTGGATGATCGGCAACTGGGGCCAGGTTGGCCAGATTACCGGCGTAGGTCAGCTTATCGAAGACAACAATCCGGTAATCGGCATATTTGGCCAGCATGTAATGAACAAAATTGCTGCCGATAAACCCGGCCCCGCCGGTAACAAGCAGATTTCGCATGGTGATAATTGACCCTTTCGCTACGAGCTATTGACGCTATGGCGTTCGATTGCGCAGAACGGCCTGTGAGACCAATCGCGCCGATACGTTGCCTAAACCAAGAGACCCTGATCTAAATCTATTCTTCGGTAAAGATGCGATTTTTGGCCCGCGATTCGGCGGCCATCCGCTCTTTGTAGGCCAGCACTCGCGCCAGTAATTCAGGATCGGCGCTGGCCAGAATCTGTACGGCGAGCAAACCCGCATTGCGACCATTACCAATAGCAACGGTTGCCACCGGCACGCCAGCCGGCATTTGCACGATTGACAGGAGCGAGTCAAGACCATTGAGCGCCTTTCCCGGCACCGGTACACCAATCACCGGCAACGGTGAATGGGCCGCGATCATGCCGGGCAGGTGGGCCGCGCCACCGGCGCCGGCGATGATAACCCGCAAACCACGCTGGTGGGCAGTCATGCCGTACTCGGCCATATCGAGCGGCGTGCGATGGGCCGAGACAACGCGCGCTTCGTAGGGAATGGCAAATTCGCGACAGACATCAATTGCGCCTTGCATAATCGGTAGATCGCTGTCGCTACCCATGATAATGCCAACAAGCGGATGATCGGACATAACAATTCCCTGTTACGCGACAATCAATTCTGATTGGGGAGAGCCGAGCAGACAGGTTAGCATCTCCTATCTACATCGCAATGCTGTGCATGCATCATCAGCGATCGGGCATGGCTACGAGGTCAGCAGCCTGACGAGCGATTGCTTCGGCTTCGGTCAGGGTTGCTCCCAATGCAGTGACATGACCCATCTTGCGCCCAATGCGCTCTTCACGTTTGCCATAGAAGTGGAGATGCGCGCCGGGCACGGCCAGAGCAGCCGTGATTGCGGTAGCATCGATTGGGCCGTTACGCTGGCCGAGCAGATTAACCATCACCGCTGCCGGCGCGCGCATAGCAGGCGAGCCTAACGGCCACCCCAACACGGCACGCAAATGGTTTTCAAACTGAGAGGTGACACAGGCCTCAATCGTGTAGTGCCCGGAATTGTGCGGTCGCGGCGCCAGTTCGTTGATCAACACCTGTCCATCAGCCAGGGCAAACAACTCGACGCCAAAGATCCCAACTCCATCAACAGCTTGAATTGCAGCGACGGCCAGTTCAGTGGCGCGATCCGCCATGGCCGGCTCGATTGCAGCCGGGGCGTACACAATATGGCAGATATGATTACGCTGCACCGTCTCGACCACCGGGTAGACGGCAGTTATGCCATCGCGCCGGCGGGTGACCATCACGGCCAATTCGCGCGAAAATGGCACCCATGCCTCAACCAGCAGAGGACTCCCGCCGCGCGTAAGCCGTTCCCATGCCGGTGTAACATCAGCCGGACTGCGCAGCGTTGCGTTGCCATAGCCATCGTAGCCGTTGCGACGGGCCTTAAGCACGAGCGGCCAACCAAATTCCTGGGCAGTGGTCAGCACCTCATCCGGCGAGGAAACTGCGCAAAACGGTGGCACAGCAAGCCCCGCTGCTGCGAGCCGCTCCTTCTGCCACAATTTATCTTGCACCACGGCAACTGTTGCCGGCGTCGGCCAGACCGGCGTGCCCAACGCAACGACCCGCTCGAGTAAACCAGCATCGATGAACTCATTTTCCAGCGTGATCAGATCGCATTGACGGGCAAAGGCAGCTAGCACCGTTTCATCTTCCCAAGGCCCGACAATGGAATGCTGCGTGTAACGCGCCGCCGGACTATCAGGCGCTCGTTCACAGATCACAACTTCAACGCCTAAACTGATGGCTGCCTGCACTAACATTTGCGCCAACTGGCCGCCACCAAAGATACCTACCCGCATACGCTTCCTGACCTGCTATCTCGTCGCCACAGTGGATATAGTACCGTCAGACTACCAGATGCGCAAGCCAGACACAATTGCGCTCCCGTTCAGGCAAACGCTGATTGCAGTATGGCACTCTGCGAGAGCAGACCATTCGGTTCAGCACAGCAGCGCATTATTTCCGCTATAATACAGACAGTAGCAACAACCAGGGCAAGGAGCATTGGATATATGTCAATTTCTTCACGCAGCAATCGTCGCCGTTCAACCCAACGCCAGAATCCGGTGCGTCGTCCGGTCGCGCGAACTGTCGAACCACCGGATTACAGTCGCGAATACGCTGATGTGCGCCAGGATTTGATTTGGATCACCATCCTTGGGGGCATATTGACGATTGGGATGATCGCGGCTTCGTTTGTGATCTAGCGTTTGGCTTCGTGATGCAGATGAAACTCTGGCACAGGCAACCAGTCCTGTCATAGCAGTATCATCTGACGGTTGATACTGGGACGGGCTATGAGTGAGTTCAATCACCGTTTGCGGAGCAAAGCCGCCCGGTTGCGTAATCTCGAACACAAACTGTACAACGCACCGCCGCGCGGTTATAGCGTGATCGAACTCGCCAAACTGTGCGGCGTCAACCGGCGCACCATCTACCGCGATCTCGAAACGCTGAGTGAGGCCGGAGTACCGATCTGGCAACACAACCGCAGATATGGCCTTAACCGTGACGCCTACCTCGCCACTATCCGGCTCAATCTGAATGAAGCCATTGCCCTCTTCTTTGCAGCGCGTCTGCTGAGTCATCACAGTGACGAACACAATCCGCATATTGTCTCGGCGCTTGATCAACTGGCTGCGGGTCTACCCGATCAAACAATTGCCAGTCACATTGCCCGTCTTGCCGACATTGTGCGCGCGCGTCCCCCCAATCCGCACTACATACACACGCTCGAACTGCTGACCCGCGCCTGGGCGGATCGGCGAATGGTGCGGATTCGATACCGGGCGCCGAACCGTCCACCAACCGAGCGCGAGATTGCGCCCTACTTCCTTGAAGTCACCCGCACCACGCCAGGCGTATACGTCATCGGTTACGACCGATTGCGCAACGATATGCGCACCTTCAAAGTAGAACGGATCGAGTCCGCCGAACTGATCGATGAGCAGTTCAGCATTCCGGCAGGCTTTGATCCTTATGAGCGATTAGCGCGGTCGTGGGAAGTGATGAACGAGGCAGAAGTAGCGATACATCTGCGCTTTAGCCCAACTGCGGCGCCGCGCGTGCGCGAGAATCGCTGGCATCACAGCCAGCAATTGATCGACAATGCGGATGGGGGCTGCGACCTGTACCTGACCGTTGCCGGCATTCGCGAGATCTTAGGCTGGGTTTTGAGTTGGGGGCCAGAAGTTGAAGTGCTGGCTCCAGAGGAACTGAGGATCGAAGTCATCAGCAATGCTCACCGCATCCTGGCTCAATACGGTGAGATACGCTAAGCGAAAAAACAATGCATGCGTTGGCGGCAACGCATGCATTTCTGGAGAGTATGCCAGACTGAACCGATGGCCAGTCCTTCCTTACTCAGTTTCTTCGCCGTAAATCTCTTTGAGCAGGCTCTTCTTCTTTGGCTGTTCACGGCTAGCGCGGCGAGATTCGCGCTCACTCTGGCGTTCCTGGGCAATATTGAGCCGACGCATGAAGCGATCGACCTGACCGGCGGTATCGACGATGCGCTGCTCACCGGTGTAGAACGGATGGCAATTGGCGCAGATTTCAACCCGGAGATTGGGGCGGGTCGAGCCAATCTTCCACACCGTGCCACACGTGCCGCAAACAATACCGTCAGTGTAATATTTGGGATGAATACCCTGTTTCACCGTCGTATCCTCTCTAACTGGCAGCAGCTTCGGTTGCCGCAACAGGTATCACGCTAACCATCTTCTGGGTGCGCGAATAGTGACCAAACTGCACCACACCATCAACGAGGGCGTAGAGTGTCCAGTCGCGACCAACACCGACATTCGCGCCCGGCTTAATCTTAGTGCCACATTGACGCACGATCACATTGCCGGCGCGCACGCGCTCGCCACCGAAGCGCTTGACACCGCGCATTTTCGGATTGCTATCGCGGCCATTGCGCGAGCTACCTACACCTTTTTTGTGTGCCATTGTTCAAGCTCCTCTAGGCGACGATCTCGCTGATGCGAATCTGCGTATAGCGCTGGCGATGACCGGTGCGGCGGCGATAGCGGGTCTTGTTACGGTAACGGAAGACCACGATCTTATCACCCTTCTGCTCGCCCAACACCTCGGCGCGCACCACTGCGCCTTCCACCAGCGGCGAGCCGACCTTTACCTGCTCCGCATCACCCACCAAGAGCACTTCATCCAGCTCGATTTGGCTGCCCGGCTCGGCATTGATCAGGTCAATAGTCAAAACCTGACCTGGCTCGACCCGGTATTGCATACCACGGTCACGAATAATCGCATACACGGTCTTCTTCTCCTTGGGGCGACGCTCAAACAGCGTCGAGACAACATGAAAACAGAGCGGTTAGACCGCCCTTCGCCTTGCGTAGTATAGCAAAGGCCGGGCATAGTGTCAAACTATGTGCTACGGGCAATGCGCGCCATCTCTTCACAGACGCGCAGAGCGGCAATGCGCGCCCAACCGAGCGAGGCATTGGCGCCGATTGCCAGCAGCAAGATGAGATCTTCCACCGAGGCCATGATGATATTCTGATCCTGGCCTTCATGAATGACCAGATGACCGGGTTGCTGCTGACCCAAATGGCGACCAATTTCGGCCAGGGCAAGAGTGTTGCCGGCAGCCAGTGCAGCCACGACCGTCACATTAATATCACGCCGACGACTCCAGTGACTCAAGACTAACCCGCTCATATCGGCTAAAATCGCACATTGCACATCAGGCGCGAGAGCGAGATCTTTGAGCGACTGGCGCATCTGTTCGAGCTGGGCTTCCGAGTAGCTCCGCCCAACCCGTCCACTTTGCTGGGGCGTAAGGCGCATCGCTACCGATGACGGACTGCCCGGTTGCGTTTGGGCAGGTTGGCGCGCGCGCAATGCGGCTAACCGCTGGCTAAAGCGGCTGCCACTCGCTGGTTCTGATGGCGCAGATTCGGCTCGACCGGCACTCGTCAATGGTTTGATTGGGTCAAGTAGCGTTGCGGCAGTCAGACGCAACTGCTCGGCGGTGGCCGGTTTGGCCAGTACATAGTCGATCTGCAATTCAGCTTTGAGCCGCGGTGTCAAATCTTCCGGACTGATGGTGAAGACCACAATCGCAGTGCCAGGATCGAGCTGACGAACACGTTGAATCAGTTCGATACCGCTCATGCCCGGCATATGCAGATCGGTAAGGAGCAGATCAACCGGCTGACGCGAGATGTGCAGCAACGCTGCTTCTGCCGATGAGACATCGCTGACTTCGTAGGACGTTTCTTCGGTCAAAGCCAGGGTGACCAGCCGACGAATGTTTGGATCATCATCAACAATTAAGATGCGCTTCGACATAACCGCTCCGGCGAACGCAACGCCGCGCCATCTGGCGCGGCGGCGGCATGGACGTCGTGCATCTATAGTATAGCCGGTTCTGGCCGGTTTTGTCGCCCGGATAGCGGTACTATTTTTGGGTCATTACGGTGCCCACTCCACTCTGTCATAGCGATACAGCGACAGGTGAGATACGCCAGTCTACCCATTTCGCACATTATGCGTTATCAGCCGCTGAACCGTTCACAATCCGGATGTGTAGTTCTTTCAACTGGCGCTCATCCACCGGCGACGGCGCATTGGTCATCAGGTCAACCGCCTGCTGGGTTTTGGGGAAGGCCATCACTTCCCGGATCGTCGGTTCGCCAGCCAAAATCATCACCAGCCGATCGATACCGGGAGCGATACCGCCGTGCGGCGGCGCGCCATATTCGAAGGCTTCAAGCATATGACCAAATTGAGCTTGCGCCTGATCTTCACTGATGCCGAGTAGCGAGAAGATTTGCTGTTGCACATCACGACGGTGGATACGAATGCTACCACCACCTGCCTCATAGCCGTTGAGAATGAGGTCGTAGGCCTTTGCCCGCACCTTGCCGGGATCGGTAGTCAGCAGATGCAGGTCTTCATCTTTGGGTGCGGTGAACGGATGATGCACGGCATCCCAGCGCTGTTCGTCGGCATTCCACTCCACCAGCGGAAAATCAACCACCCACGCGAAGCAAAGGGTATTGGGGTCGGCCAGATCGAGTAACTCGGCCAGTTTGCGGCGCAATTTATCGAGTGAAGCGGCTACCACTGCCGGTTGATCGGCCACCAGCAAGAGCAAATCGCCGGGTTGAGCAGCCATCCGTTCAGCAATAGCAGCAAACTCACCAGGAGCTAGATTCCTGGCAAAACTTGAGCGAATCTCACCGCCGTCAGCCGGTAACACAGCCCACGCCAGACCTCTAGCGCCACCGGCCCGAGCTACCTCGGCCAGCTCATCAATCTGCTTCCGCGAGAAGGTCGCGCATCCCGGCGCGCGGATTCCTTTGACCTGCCCGCCATTAGCCAGCGCCGCGCGGAAGACCTGGAATGGGGTTTCCGCCAGCAGATCGCTTAGATTGACCAGTTCCAGATCGTAGCGCAGATCGGGCTTATCTGAACCGTAACGTTCCATTGCCTCGGTGTAGGTTAAGCGGCGGAACGGGGTCAGCAGATGCTTGTGCGGAGTTATCGCGCGGCAGAGCGCCGTAAAGAGCCGTTCGATCAGATCGAGCACATCTTCCTGATCGACGAAGCTCATCTCCATATCAAGCTGAGTAAACTCAGGCTGGCGGTCGGCGCGCTGATCTTCATCACGGAAACAGCGCGCAATCTGAAAGTATTTATCGTAGCCGGCCACCATCAACAACTGTTTGAGCTGTTGCGGGCTTTGCGGCAGGGCGTAAAACTTGCCCGGATGCAACCGTGACGGCACCAGATAATCGCGCGCGCCTTCTGGGGTTGATTTAATCAGGATCGGAGTCTCGATTTCAACAAAGCCTTCGGCATCGAGAAAGTCGCGAATAAATTTCACCACACGATGGCGCAGGATCAGATTGCGCTGCATCCGTTCACGACGAAGGTCGAGATAGCGATACTTCAGGCGCACTGCTTCATCTTCACCGCCTTCTTTGGCAATATAAATCGGCGTCGTGCGGGCTGGATTCAAGACCTGCGCTGCATGGGCAACCACTTCAATCTCACCGGTGGCGAGATCTGGATTGACCGCTTCGGGCGGGCGAATCCGCACCTCACCCCGCACCTGAACTACATATTCCGAACGCACCGTCTCGGCCACAGTATGCGCCTCAGCATACGCGCTGCTAAACACAACCTGCGTGATCCCATAACGATCGCGCAAGTCTATGAAGATGAGATCGCCATGATCGCGCCGGCGATGCACCCAACCGGCCAGTGTCACCTCTTGACCGGCGTGAGCGGGGCGCAATTCACCACAGGTATGTGAACGGTACATAGACTCTCCTGCCGGATCGACAGCGGCAAAGTTCTTCTAGCCGTCGCATTATAACACAGGCCTTGCGCCGATTTTCATCCATCGATCTGCTGAATCAGATCGGTCAGCCACCGAGTGGTAGCGCCAACCGGTAACCGGTCTAACGCCTCTCGCGCAGCAGCTTGCTGTTCAGACAGCGCATTGCGCGCCGCCGGCAAACCAGCAGCCCGGATCAGTGGTAACGCTGCCGCGACCGTCATCGAGGTGGGTTGGGTGAAGACTGCATGTAACACTGGATCGAGCGGATCATCTGCTGCCAGGAGCAATGCCAGCGGCACATGACCGGTCTGCAACCGCGCTCCATCAGCTTCCAGATCGCGGATTTCGGCGACCAGTTGTCGGGCCAGACCGAGATGCAGACCGAAACGCGCTGCCGGTTCCAGCAATGATTCGGGCAAACCACCGCACAACACACCGGCCTGAGCTGCCGCACTGAGCAAAGCGCCTGACAGAGCTTCGGCTCGTTGCCAGTACACTGCCAGTGCCGCTGCGCGCGGTGTCAGGCTGGTCACGGTGGTAAGCTGACCCTCGCAAATGCGCATCACTGCCTGGGAATAGAGGCCGATAATGCGTGGATCAGGACTGCGCGCCATTTCACCAGCAGCCAGCGCAAAGAGGTAATCTCCCACCATTAACGCGACACCGTGATCCCATGCGCCATTGGCAATCTGCCCACGGCGACGAGCCTGTTCATCAATCAAATTGTCATGGGTACGGGTAGCGGCCTGGATCAATTCAACCGCAGCCGCAGCATGGGCGACTTGTTCATCAACGTGATGACCAAGCCTGGCAATTGCCAGCACAATCAGCGCGCGCAATCGATCAGAGGGATCGGTAATCAGATGTGAATCGACCAGCGTGATTACCGACAACCGCGCGCGCGTTCGCTCGCGCAACAGGCTCTCGACGCGCAAGAGATCGTGATGCAATTCCGGCGGAATGGTCAGATTCATGGCGCATTCCAGGTTTGGTGTCGTTTATCCACTGTGAGGAAAGATACGCTATCCCCGCGCCACTGTCAACCGCCTGACCGGACAATGGCCAGACTGAATAGCAATCCACCATCGTGTCAGTCTTGCGCGCCAGTTTGACACTTCAGCAGCTCAGGTTCACAATACAGGTATCACCTATTCAGCCGGAAACGGAGGTGGAGCGTGACATTTAACCCCTCTCGCCTTGGACGGGCCATCGGCATCAGTGTTGGCGCAATTGCGGCGCTCGCCGGCGTAGGCGCACTGGTTGCTCTGCGGCGTCCCTTGCCACGCACAAACGGGCGGATCAAACTACCCGGCTTGCGCGCGAGGGTCGAAGTTCGCCGTGATCGCTGGGGCATTCCGCATATCTACGCCGAGCATAATGAAGATCTCTTCTGTGCGCTTGGTTATGTGCATGCGCAAGATCGGCTCTGGCAGATGGAAATGCATCGCCGGATTGGGCATGGGCGGTTAGCGGAAATCTTCGGACCGGTTGCGATAGACTCCGACCGTTTTATCCGCACGCTGGGTTTTAGTCGCATTGCCCGCCGGGAAGCAACGTTGCTCGACGACGAGACTGCGACATTGATGACCGCCTATCTGCGCGGCGTCAATGCGTTGATCGAGCATACCGGCAACCGTTTGCCACTGGAGTTTACCCTTCTCGGCATCCAGCCGCAGCCGTGGGAATTGACCGATCTGCTGGTCTGGCCGAAGATGATGTCATTGACACTTGCGGCCAACTGGATGCAAGAGCTGTTACAGGCGCAGATTGTCGCAACTGTTGGTATCGAACGGGCGAGCGCACTGCTTCCGCGTTATCCCGAAGATGGGCCGCTAACGATCCCGGCTGGAGCGCACTACACCCCGGATATGGGTGCCGCCGCTCTGCAACTGGCCAGCGAAGCCGCTTTCTTTACCGGTGAGACCGAGACCCCACAAGGATCGAATGCCTGGGTGGTGGCGGGCAAACGTACTACCAGTGGCCGACCCTTGCTGGCAAATGACCCCCACCTGAATCTCTCGTTGCCGAACCTATGGTATCAAGTGCATCTGGAAGGTGGTGATTTTCACGTCGCCGGCGCAACGATTCCTGCAACCTGCGGAGTGATCATCGGCCACAATCAACGCATCGCCTGGGGAGTAACGAATGCCCGCACGGACAATCAGGATCTCTTCATCGAGCGTTTTGACCCTGCCGATCCACTCCGCTACCGCTGGCGCGATGAATGGCTGACTGCCGAACTGGTGCAAGAGACGATTACGGTCAAAGGGCAGGCTGAACCGGTTGTGATTGATGTCCGCATCACCCGCCATGGCCCGATCATCGATCCGGTAGCCGGCGCGCTGCGCGGTGAAACCCCTGCTTCCGGTGAAGAAAGCATAGCCCTGGCGCTGCAATGGACTGCGCTCGAACCATCTGCGCTGACCCGCGCTGTGCTGCGGCTCAACCGTGCCCGCAACTGGGAAGAGTTCCGCGCCGCTCTGACCGATTGGGACACACCACCACAGAACTTCATCTACGCCGACATTGACGGCCATATCGGGTACTGTCTGGCCGGTCGCCTGCCTGTTCGCCGTCGCAGCGACGGTATGCTGCCGGTGCCCGGCTGGAATGGAGAATACGAGTGGGAAGGAATGATCCCATTTGCCGAGCTACCCAGTCAGCTCGATCCACCAAACGGGGCCATTGTTACTGCCAATCATCGGATTACTGCCGAAGATCGGCCCACGAGCGCGCCAATTCACGGTTCCTGGCTCAACCCATACCGCGCCCAGCGCATTCAGGATCTGCTTGCGGCCACAAAACAACACGATGCGCGCAGCTTCGCCCGCATTCAAAACGATGTGCTTTCCCTCCCCGGCAAGGCGCTGGTCGAACAGGTTGCCCGTCTCAATCTTGAACCTGGCATGGAGCAGCGTGTCCGTGACCTCTTTGTCACCTGGGACGGTCAGCTTCGGGCCGAGAGTGTCGGGGGAGCAATTTATGAAGGCTTACGTTATCATCTGCTGCGAATTGTTTATCAGGAACTGGCCGATCTGTTCCGGGTTCCAGCAGCGCTAGGCACATTCAGCGTCCTGCCAGCCAATATTTACCTTGAAAGAGCGCTTCCCATGATCCTGACCCGGATGGCAACGCAACCGCTCGATCAACCTGACGAATGGTTGGGGAATGGACGCACCTGGGGCGGCGTTTTGCGGGCTGCGCTGGCCCGCACCGCTGCCGAACTACGCGAGCGTCTCGGCCCTGACCCGACCCGCTGGCAGTATGGTCGAATCCATTCCCTAACTCTACGGCATCCATTAGGCAGCGTGCCAGCCTTAACACCGCTTTTCAACCGCGGGCCATGGCCTATGGGTGGCGACATCGATACGGTCAATCATTGCTACATTCCACGCGACACTGCCGGCATGCAAATCTACAACGCGCCATCGGTGCGCTTCATTCTTGATTTGAATGATTGGGATGCTTCGCGGGCCATTTTACCTGCCGGTCAGAGCGGCCATCCGGCCAGCCCTCACTACGCCGATATGACGGCAGCCTGGCGCGCCGGGGCATACCATCCATTGCTCTGGACTCGACCCGCAGTTGAACGACATACCGCTCACGTGTTGACATTAACGGGCGAATGAACAACCTCTTCCAACTGATTGCCGATCTTACCGACCAGTCAGTATGGCTGGTCGGTGGCGCTGTGCGCGAATTGCTGACCGGCAACACTCCCACCGACATCGATCTTGCCGTCACCGGTAGTGGCCTGGCGCTGGCCAAAGCGATTGCCGATGCAGGTGGCGGCGCGTTCGTTGCCCTCGACCGCGAGCGCGATACCGGACGCGCCGTTTTACCCGACAATATTACGATCGACTGTGCAACTTTACGCGCCGACAATCTGATCGCCGATCTCAGCTTGCGCGACTTCACGATTAATGCGCTCGCCCTTCCTCTAACTGCGGCGCTGACCGGCGACTGGGATGCCCTGATTGATCCCCTCGGTGGGCGCGATGATCTGGCTGCCGGTCGTCTCCGACTCTGCTCGCCAGACAGTCTGCGCGATGATCCGTTGCGCATCGCGCGCGCAGGCAGATTTCGAGCTACTCATCGCTTACAGCCCACGCCTGACCTCATTGAGGCAGGCCGCCTGGCGGCGCCTTTGCTCGTTAACACAGCCGTTGAACGCATCCGTGACGAGCTGCTCAAACTGTGTGATGGGCCGGTCGCTGCTGCCGGCATACAGCTACTTGATGAGATGGGAGCACTTACGGTCATCTTTCCAGAACTTGAGCCGGCTCGCGCCTGCGAACAACCGCGCGTACATTTTCTACCGGTTCTCGCCCATATGATTGAAACGGTTGCCGCGCTTGACTGGCTAATTGACAACGGCGATCCACCGATAGCCGCGCAAACCCACCCCCATCTGAGCCGCAACATACCATTTGCAGCTCAGTATAGTGCGCTGCTCGATCAGCGTCGAGGGATTGCGCGGCGGGCTGCGTTGCTCAAACTGGCGGCACTCTTGCACGACAATGCCAAACCACACACCAAAGTGAGTCATCCTGATGGCACTGTCACCTTCTACGGTCACCAAAGTCTAGGCGCGGAAACAGTAGCTCAGATCGGGTATCGGCTACGGTTCAGCCGCGCCGACACCGCCTACCTCGTAAGCATCGTCAAAGAGCACATGCGTCCGGGACAAATGCGCGACAGCGGGCAATTGAGTGAACGAGGAATCAACCGCTTTTTCCGAGACACGGGCGATAACGGCCCAGACATCTTACTCCACGAACTGGCCGATCATCTGGCGACGCGCGGGCCGTGGCTCGATCCGGTAGCCTGGAGTCATCATCTGGAATGGTTAGGGTATGTGCTGGAATATTACTGGAATCCGCCGGCGCCGCCGCCACCACCACTGATCCGCGGCCATGAGTTGATGGCCGCGTTGCAGCTAGCGCCTGGGCCGGAAGTAGGTCGATTATTGCGTTTAATTCACGAGGCCCACCAGGCAGGAGAGATTCACAGCGCGGAAGAAGCTCTGGCTCTTGCCCGCGCGCTGCGGGCAGAGCAATCGTAAACGACACCTAGCGTGGTCGGCGAGGCAAGCGGATCCGATCAGTTTGCTGGCGTTCGGTCACAGGTGGGTGATCATCATCAAGCAACGGCAACAAGGCCAGCGTCAGCACAATCATCACAAACAACAATACTGAAGGCAATAGCGGTAGTAAATCAGACATAACATGCCTCCCGTTACGATGCCATCGACAATAACAGGCAGCATCATCGTAATGGGAGCATGGAGAGGATAGAATGAAAAAAATCTGATGGCTAACTGATGGACGACTTGCTCAACGTATCGCGCACAATCTGCTCGAGGCGATCAAGTGGAAACGGCTTCGGCAGATAATAATCGATGCGTTGCTCACGCGCGCGCCGTTCAAGCTCAGGGGTTGCATAAGCGGTGATCATCACAATACTGGTATCGGGGGAAGTTTCTTTGATAGCTGCGGCCAGTTGTAAGCCGTTCATGCCCGGCATATTATAATCGGTAATGACAAGGGGTACCCGGCGCAACGCAATTTGAGCCAGTGCATCAGCGCCACTATTGACGGTAATAATATCGTAGCCACCGGTCAAATCTCGCATTAAGCGGTGCAAAATGATGAGAATATCGGGCTCATCCTCAACCAGAATGATGGCAGGATTGCGACCGGAAAAATCGGACATAAGAAAAACTCCTTAACCGTCAGCAACTGCTGATGCCTGCTAAAAGCACGATGCCAATGCCTTTGCAAGGGTAGGGGTATTGTATCACAGGCCAGCATGACCGGCAAGCACTGATGGTATTATATAGCCGGCCCTGATTATCATGCTCCCGCCTTACCCCTCGCCACGGGGTTATTTGAAAAAAGATCCAAACCCGTATGAACCAGTTACCCGGCATCTTTCTCAATGTGCTTGCCCCGGTCTTTTTGCTTGTTTTGCTTGGGTATCTTACCGGCCCCAAACTTCAACTCGAAGCCCGCACCCTCTCGCGATTCGCCTACTTCATCTTGACGCCAGCTTTTGTATTTTACGTGCTCAGTCAAACCCGGATCGAAGCCGGCCTGGCCGGACGTATGATCGGTTTCATTACCATCGTCTACATCGGCTCGATCATCATTGCCTGGCTGATGGCGCGCTTGCTCAAACGCAGCCCGGCAATGACAGCCGCGTATGTGATGATTGCCGCGTTTGGCAATGTTGGCAATTTTGGCCTGCCGATCATTCAGTTTGCAGAAGGGCCGGCAGCGCTTGGGGCAGCAACCGTCTACTTCCTGGCCAACCTGGTGCTTGCTTTCATTGTTTGCGTCGGAGCAGCCAACTTCAGTCGCGGTTTCAGCATTGGGATGGCAATACAGGTCTTTCGCACTCCAGCGCTACTGGCGCTCCCGCCGGCGCTGCTGTTCAACTGGCTCAACATCACACTACCGCCGGTCGTGATGCGCCCGCTAGAACTGCTGTCAGGAGCGCTCATTCCCACTATGTTGATCGTCTTGGGCGCGCAACTCGCTGCCGCCGGCCTCCCGCGCATTAACGGTGATCTCTTAATTGCCAGCGCAATTCGACTGATCAGCGGGCCAATTCTGGCCTTTAGCACCGCTGGATGGTTTGCCCTGCCATCGCTTGAGCGAAACGTTGGCATTTTGCAGGCCAGCATGCCAACCGCAGTGCTGGTGAGCATCATCGCAATGGAAAACGATCTCTTGCCTGAATTTGTCACTGCGACCGTCTTATTCTCAAACCTGGCCAGCATCGTGACCCTGGCGATCGTGCTGGTGTTTCTCTAGCTACGTTTCTAACAACAAAATACTGGCTTATCAAATGTTTTACACACAATAAATTAGAGATTTGTGTAGCTATTAAACCGGCAATTATGCTCGCTATCCGAAAGCAAGCGGCAGGTTTCCGAAAGGCACACCTGTTTTCGGCTGCGTTCAGTTAGAGCAATCATCTGGTTAATCCATTGTTTGCATCATTTCACCAGATCGTTTATAATTAATATACCGATCTTTACAGTTCAGATTGCCCAGGAGCAAAACATGAAACGACGGGAGTTTCTTCGTGGCGCTGCCGCTGGCGTTCTTGGCGGCCTTGGTCTAACACTGGCCGCGTGTGGTCAACCACCAGCCGTTACCAATCCACCCACTACTGCTCCGGCCCAACCGACTGCCGCAGGTGGCGAGCAACCGACCGCTGCGGCAACTTCAGCGCCGGCGCCCACTGCGCAAGCACCGGCGCAAGGCTCGTCAATGCCGGCCATCGAGTGGCGCATGGGCACGAGCTGGCCTATCTCGCTCGACACCATTTACGGTGGCGCAACAGTGCTGGCTGAGCGCGTGGCTGAATTGTCGAACGGCATGTTTAAGATCACCACTTTCCCCGCTGGTGAACTCTTCCCCGGTCTCGAAGTGTTGCAAAATGTCTCGCAGGGCACTGTCGAGTCGGGCCATACCGCACTCTACTACTACGTCGGTCTTGATCCGGCGTGGGCCTTCGCCACATCGCTGCCCTTCGGTCTCACGGCACAGCAACAGAATGCCTGGCTCTACCACGGCGGTGGCGAACAGGCCATCAACAAGCTCGGCGAAAACTTTGGCGTGATCAGCTTTGCCGCCGGCAATACCGGCACCCAGATGGGTGGCTGGTTCCGCCGTGAGATTAACACTGTCGCCGACTTGCAAGGCCTCAAGATGCGCATCCCCGGTCTCGGCGCGCAAGTCTTGTCGCGGATCGGCGTGGTTACTCAAACACTGCCTGGCGGTGAAATTTTCCAGGCCCTCTCGACCGGCGCTATCGACGCCGCGGAATGGGTCGGCGCTTACGATGACGAAAAGCTTGGCTTGCCGGATGCGGCTGAATTCTACTACGCTCCCGGCTGGTGGGAACCAGGCCCCTCGTTGCACGCTGTTTTCAACCTTGAGGCATGGAACAGGCTGCCGAAGGAGTATCAGAACTTCATCCGCGTCGCGGCTTGGGAATCGAATATGAACATGCTCGCCAAGTACGACGCGCTGAATAATGATGCGCTCGAGCGGATCGTCGCCAAGGGCAAGAAGCTGCGTTCGTACAGCGACGAGATCTTGAACGCTGCGCAGAAGGCGTCCTTTGAGCTGTATGCTGAGTACGAAAACCAGTCACCGGCGTTCAAAGAGATCTTCCCAGGCTGGAATAGCTTCCGCCAGAAGATCCAGCGCTGGCACCAGACGAACGAACTGCCGTTCAACAACTTTGTGAAGAACAATCCGATCTGATAGCGGCCACTAGCGCCAGACCGGGGAGCGAAGCAGTTAGCTTCGCTCCCCGGTTTTTATTGTGTGAGCGTAAGGCCTTAATCTCAGGACTCGCCGTTGAGCGTCACCTGTAAACGCGAAGAGAAACCTCCCGCCGGACATCGAGCGGGAGGTCTCGTGATTTTTAACTTCAGATCAAGTACCGAAAGAGATAGCCGGCAGATAGAGTGCGAGCTGCGGGAAGAAGATCAAAATGACGACGATCATCAATTGAATAGCGATAAACGGTATGACACCGCGATAGATGTCTCCGGTTGTAATGCCGGGTGGCGCGACGCCGCGCAGATAGAAGAGCGCAAAACCAAACGGCGGCGTCAGGAAGGAGGTTTGCAGGTTTGCGCCCAGCAGCACGCCAAACCAGATCAGATCAAAGCCGAGCGCCTTAGCCACCGGCACGAAGAGCGGAATAACGATAAAGCAGATCTCAAAGAAGTCGATAAAGAAGCCAAGGAAGAAGACGATCAGCATGCTGATGATCAGGAAGCCCCAGGCGCCACCGGGCAGATTGGTCATTAAGTCGAAGACAAACTTGTCACCGCTGAGAGCGCGGAAGACCAGGGCAAACGCTGTCGATCCGATCAGAATGAAGAGCACCATCGTGGTGGCGCGCATAGTGGCATCGCAGACGGCAACAAAGTTCTTCCAGTTCAACCGGCGATTGGCCAGCGCCAGCAACGTTGCGCCGAGCGCGCCCACAGCGCCGGCTTCTGTTGCCGTTGCAATGCCGAAGAAGATTGACCCTAACACGGCAACAATCAGGACGAGTGGCGGCACCATCACTTTGGCCACGCGCAACGCCAGCGCCTGGCCGGTCATCGAACGGGCTGACAATGGCAGGGCAGGCGCCATCTCCGGTTTCAGCAGCGCAACCATCCAGCAGTAGAAGGCTAACGCTGCCGCCAGCAGCAGGCCGGGGATCAATGAACCGAGAAAGAGCCGACCTACCGAGACACCGATCTGATCACCCAATACGACCAACACCACTGACGGCGGAATAATCTGACCGAGCGTACCAGCGGCGCAAATCACGCCACAGGCCAGCTCTTTGTTATAGCCGTAGCGGAGCATAATCGGGAGCGAGATCAGGCCCATCGCGACCACCGTTGCCGCAACCACACCGGTCGTTGCCGCCAGCAGAGCGCCCACAACCACCACGGAAATGGCCAGACCGCCGCGCACCGGACCGAACAGAACACCCATTGTATCGAGCAGATCTTCGGCGAGACCCGATTTTTCCAGCATTGAGCCGAGGAAGATGAAGTAGGGAATGGCGAGCAGGGTGTAATTGGACATGACGTTAAAGATGCGCGACGGCAGAGCGCGGATAATAATTGGATCGAAGATGCCAAGTGAAACGCCAATGATACCAAAGACAATCGCCGTCGCGCCGAGCGAAAATGCCACCGGGTAGCCGATGCCAAGGATGACCAGCGCCCCGAGAAACATCATGGGTCCGAGCCACTCGTACATGGAGCCTCCAAAATTTTATAGTTTAGTCTCGCTTGCTTCTTCGAGTTGCGCAACCTTGAGCACGCCTCGGAATGCGGCATAATACTTGATTGCTTCAGAAATACCCTGAATGATCAGAAGGATTGGGCTAACGATGAGAAACGTCTTGATCACATAGCGCGGCAAACCGCCAGGATCAGGTGAACCTTCGCGAATACGCCATGATTGTTCCACATACGGCAATCCGAAGTAGATGAGCAATCCACAAAAGGGGATCAGGAATAAGATTGTGCCAAGTAGATTGACCAGCGCTTTGCGCTTTTCAGAGTAATTGCTGTAGAAGACATCAACGCGCACATGCTCGTTATGCTTTAACGCATAGGCAGCGCCGAGCAGAAAGATCAATGAGAAGATATACCATTGAGCTTCAATGTAGAAGTTGGAACCTAGCGTGCGCCCAATTGCGCGACCGACATAGCGATTGGCGACATTCCAGACCCCAACTGCCACTACGATTGGCACAAGAAAATAGGCCAGTCTCCCTACCCATTCAGTGAAGGTGTCAATTGCCCGAGAAATACGCAACAATGCCTGCACGTAGCCACCTTCCTTCCCTTTCCCAGCGTGAGACACAACAGACCAGAAGCAGCAAGTTGAATATACAACCGCTGTGATAGCAGTCTAACGGGAGATGTGTGAGATCTCAATATTATGGGATTATGCAACTTTATAGCTTCAATGGTACACGGAATCAGGCGACTTGTCAAAAACGGCAATGTAACAGAATGATCACACGATAAAAATACGAGCAGAGTGACGACCAGGATCACTCTGCCCGCGAAGATAACTCGACTGATATCCAATGGGCGCTCTCGTCACCGCAACACGATGCAGATGACGCTATTCGTGTGTTGCGCCCCATTTTTCTGGCGTGCGCCAGAGACTCGACAAGATGAGATCGCGCACCGATAACAACTCTTTGGGCAAGCGGTCGTAGAGCTTGATGAACAGTTCTTCGTGCAGCAAGATCTCTTGCTGCCATTCGGATACGTCGCACTCCATCACCTGATCAAACTTATCGGGACTGAAATCAAGCCCACGCCAGTCGAGATCTTCGTAGCGCGGCACCCAGCCGATCGGCGTCTCGACACTAACCGCCTGACCATGAGCGCGTTCGATGACCCATTTCAACACGCGCAGGTTCTCGCCAAAACCGGGCCAGATGAACTTGCCGTTTTCGTCTTTGCGGAACCAGTTGACGCTAAAGATGCGCGGTGGATTCTTGAGGCGACGCCCGAAGCTGAGCCAGTGATTGAAATAGTCGGCCATGTGGTAGCCGATGAACGGCAGCATGGCAAACGGATCGCGGCGCACCACCCCTTGCTGGCCCATTGCTGCCGCCGTTGTCTCAGATCCCATCGTCGCCGCCAGATAGACGCCGTAAGTCCAGTTGAATGCCTGATAGACCAGGGGCACGGTACGACTGCGCCGCCCGCCGAAGATAAATGCTTCAATCGGCACACCGTTCGGATTTTCCCACTCAGGGTCGATGGCCGGATTCTGGTAGGCCGGCGCGGTGAAACGGGCATTAGGATGCGCTGCCAGTCGGCCACAGCCAGGTGTCCAATCACGACCTTGCCAGTCGATCAGGTGAGCAGGCGGCTCGTCAGTCATGCCTTCCCACCAGACATCGCCATCGTCGGTCAAGGCAACATTGGTGAAGATGCTGTTTGCCCGGCAACTCTCCATCGCATTGGGATTGGTCTTGTACGACGTGCCAGGCGCAACGCCGAAGTAGCCAGCCTCAGGGTTGATAGCGTACAGCTTACCATCAGCGCCTGGCTTGATCCAGGCAATATCGTCGCCAACGGTCGTGATCTCCCAGCCTTCCTGCTTGAACGGATCAGGCGGAATCAACATGGCAAAATTGGTTTTGCCGCAAGCCGAAGGGAAGGCAGCCGCTACATACGTCTTGCGACCAGATGGTTCTTTGACTCCCAAGATGAGCATGTGTTCGGCCAGCCACCCCGCCTGACGCGCCATAACCGAGGCGATCCGCAAGGCAAAACACTTCTTGCCAAGCAGGGCATTGCCACCGTAGCCGGAACCAAAACTCCAGATTGCGCGCTCTTCGGGGAAGTGAACGATATATTTGGTTGGATTGCAAGGCCACGGCACATCAGGCTGACCAGGCTCAAGTGGCGTGCCGACACTGTGCAGACACGGAATGTATTCGCCATCTTCACCCAATACGTCGTAAATCTTCGTCGAAACGCGGGTCATGATGTGCATGTTGACGACTACGTAGGGCGAGTCGGTGAGTTCGATGCCGATGTGAGCAATCGGCGACCCTATCGGCCCCATGCTGAAAGGAATAACATACAACACCCGACCGCGCATACTACCCTTGAACAGCTTCAGCAGGATCTCCTTCATCTCTTTCGGCGCCATCCAGTTATTGGTGGGGCCGGCATCGTCTTTCGAGATGCTACAAATAAAGGTGCGATCTTCAACGCGAGCAACATCTGAGGGATCCGAGCGGGCAAGAAAGCTGTTGGGGCGAAGTTTGGGGTTGAGACGAATAAACGTTCCGGTTTCAACCATCTGATTGCAGAGTGCATCGTATTCGGCCTGCGTTCCATCACAAAAATGAACTCGCTCCGGTTCACAGAGGTTGACAATCTCTTCGATCCACTCGCGAAGCTGACGGTGCCGAATGTATGCAGGAAACTGCATGGCCTCCTCCCTCTCTCCTATACTATAACCACAACTGGAGATAATAGCTGTGACGCTTTGAACAAGGTCGATCATAGCATAGAACAGAAATCAATGCAGATATGAAACTGTAGACTTTCTGGAACAGTTGCGCAACTAACGAAGGTGGCCGGCCAGAGGGCAGGACGAATGCGATAGTGGGTCACGAGACTTCGGTAATAGTGGGGCATCAGCGGTTCTTTGCGCTTGCTCTGTTGCCCTGTGGTATACTGATATGCCTGCATCATGCAGCAAACCGTATCAAGATGAGGAGTGTTGCAATTTATGGAAACCGCTCTGTACATCGCCATTCTGGTTATTAGCGTCGTTATGAGCGTACTGGTGATCTTGCAGTCGCGTGGTGGCGGCCTTAACCGTGATACCAGCTCGATCTATCGCACGCGCCGCGGGATTGAAAAGACACTTTACCAGGCGACCATTGTGCTAGGGGTCAGCTTCCTTCTGCTGGCGCTGATCACCAGTCTGCCGATCTTCGATTAGGGTATGGCGCGACGTATTCGCTGGCAAATTGCCATTGCGCTCACAGGCATCGGGATTATTGTTATCTTGTTTGGCCGGCTGGCCGCATTGAGCGCTTCGACTAACAATCCGGCCAGTGGTGGCGTCTACCGTGAAGCTATTGTTGGCACGCCGGTTTTGCCAATCCCGTTGCTCAATGATCCAATTGCCGATCCCGCCGGTCGAGCATTGATCAGTCTTTTGTTTGAAGGATTAATGCGGATTGGCATTGACGGGTTGATCGAGCCGGCTCTGGCCGAAGGCTACACGGTCGATGCTACGGGTGAAATCTACACCTTTACGTTACGATCTGGCCTGCGCTGGCACGATGGCATGCCGTTGACAGCCGATGATGTGGTTTTCACCCTGCGCACACTCCAGGAGCTGGAAAACGCCGGCGAGCCGGCAGTAGCCAGTTTCTGGCGCGCGACGTTGATCGAGCGGGTTGATATTCGCACCGTGCGCTTTACCCTGGCCGGTCCGCTGGCATCGTTTCCCGCGCTGACACGAGTGCCAATTCTGCCGGCCCATCTGCTACGCGACCGCTCACCTGCCGAATGGGCCACGAGCGAATTTGCCAGCCGGTTGATCGGGAGTGGTCCGTTTCGCCTGGCTGAACTTCGCGACGATATGGCTATTCTGACCGCCAACCCGACATACTACAATGGCCGACCGTTTCTCGATCAAATTGAATTACAGTTCTTTGCCACCCCCGAAGCGGCCATTGCGGCTTTGTCGCGCGGCGAAGTGATGGGCTTTGCGGAACGCTGGGGCAGTAACCTGCGCGCGCTTGACCTGCCGGGTGAGGAACAGCGGATCATCTTGCCGGTTGATGAATACTCGTTGCTTACCTTTAACCTGCGCCTGCCACTTTTGCAAGAGATCCCGCTTCGCCGCGCCCTGGCGCTTGGCCTTCATCGCGACGACTTGATCGAAACAACGCTCAATGGTCTGGCCCAACCGATTGACACGCCGCTCTTGCCCGGCACATGGGCCGATAACCCGGCAATTCGCCGCCTGCCTGCCGATCCGGTCGCAGCCGCCGAGCGACTGGCTGAGATCGACTTTGAACCGGGAAGTGATGGCATTCGTCGGCGGGGAGCGCAACGCCTCAGTTTGACATTACTGGTCGATCAGGATGAGCGTCGGCTGGCCGTTGCCAGAGCGGTTGCCGAACAGTGGCAGGCAATTGGGGTTGAGGTGATCGTTGAGTCGGTTGATAGCGCAACGCTGAACGAGCGTTTGCGGGCAGGCGATTTCATGACAGCAATCCATACCTGGACGCGCATCGGCCCTGATCCAGATCCCTATAGCCTGTGGCATTCGAGTCAGGCTAATGGCGGACTGAATTACGCCGGACTCGACGATAGTCGAATCGATGCGCTCCTGGAGCAGGCGCGAGCTGAACCAGAACTGGTAGCGCGGGCTGAACTCTATCATGCGTTCCAGCAGCGCTGGATCGAGCTGACGCCAGCGATAACCCTCTATCAGCCGTTGTATGTGATTGTCAGCACCGCTAGCGTGCAGGGTCGCGCGTTTGCCAACCCCGATTTTGCCAATCAGACACTGTTCGGCGCTGAAGATCGCTTCCGGGATGTGAATCGCTGGTTTGTCAATAGTTTCCGCCGGATTGAAGGTGATTTACCCTAGGTTACGCACATAAACCGGCTCAGACAACCCCATCCGGCTGAACATCAGCGCACAACCCGCAGATCGAACAGTGGTCCATCGACACATCGCCGTTGCCGGCCCTGGCGCGTCTCGATCTGGCACGCCTGACAGACACCCAAACCGCATGGCAACGGCCCGGTCATAATCACATGGGCAAAACCGTCCTCCCAGCGCAGTCGCGCCGCGCGTACCGCCGCGATGGCCTGGCCGATCAGATGCGATGGCAAACCAAATACTACCTGGTCGGCCCATTGCAAGGCATGGCGCGGCGCAGGCGCTGTGATGAGTTCGAATAGGCCTTTCTCGCCGTCGGTACTGGAGAGCATTTCAACAGTCGCCGGCAAAAGGAAGGGTGGCGGCAGGAAACCCGCTTCACCAGCCAAAGCCAGCGTTACGCTGCGGCGGTCGGCTGTGCGCCGGGCCAGGAAGAGCAAGGCCGGCAGCGCAGATCCAACACCGGCCAGCAAGAGCGTTTGTGTCGTCGGCGCTGGCGTAAAGATCGCACACGATGGCATGCATAGCTCGACTGTAGCGCCAACCGGTAGATCAATCATCCACATACCGGATGGATCACGCGGATCGATCAGCAGCTCTACCGTACCGGTTGTGGGATCGGCTCCGGCCAGAAACAGAGCCGGCCACAAGAGCGGATCCAGGCTAACCCAGGAGCGGAACAAGACAAACTGGCCGGGTTGCGCCGCGCGAGCCAGTTCCGGCGCAGCGAGCGCAACCCAGATGAGATGTTCAAAGCGGCGTCGTTCACGAACTGCTGCGGTATAATAGAGTTGCATGCGATTCTTTTCTTTCCATTTTCGACAATCTACTTGCGCAGATCAAATTCGCGCCTCGGTTTGAGTGACCTGGTCAGACTTCTATCCCCAACCGAGAGGTTTAGGTTGACACACCACGATTGCCTTGCTTTCAACCTGGCGCTTTCCTCAATCATATGTCATCGTCTGTGACCAACGCATCATCGTTGATGTCCTGGCTGACCGATCCACTGGCTCCATCTGGCAAGATGAGCCATTTGCGGCGCGGTGAGGTTCTGCTCTTGCTCGCTGGACTGGCATGTTACCTCTATACGCGCTTTGCTGGTTTGACCGCTTTCCCGATCTACTTCTTCTGCGATGAAGCCATTCACGGTGTATTGGCCCGTGATCTGGTTGCCAATGGCTTTCGTAGCAGCGATGGCGTCTGGCTGCCGCCCTACTTTCGCAACGCAGAAAAGTGGAACCTGAGCCTCAGCGTGTATGTCCATGCAATTAGTATTTTACTGTTTGGTTTTGATCACTCAGTCTGGCAAACCCGCGCCACCTCGGTGATTGCCGGCTTACTGGCGCCGCTTGGTGTAGCCGCACTGCTGCGGTTTGGCTACAACAATCGGCACTGGTGGCTGGGCATTTTTGTGCTCAGCGCAATGCCGGCATGGTTTCTTCACTCACGCACCGCGTTTGAAACGGCGCTGATGGTGGCATGTTACGCCGGCTTTCTGGCTACGTATGCGTTCTACCGCTATTATGACGACCGCTGGATCGTGGCAGTCATCCTGTTTGGCGCTGCAACCTTCTACAGCTATGCCAATGGGCAGGGGGTGATGCTGGTTAGCGGTGTCATGCTCCTGGCAATCGATGCGCGCTACCATTTCAGTCGTCCGCCCCAACGCTTGTGGACGGCGCTGGCCGTGCTGGCTATCGTCCTGACGCCGCTGCTCCGCTTTCGCTGGCTCCATCCCGACGCGACGGTCGAACATCTCCGCGCGCTCAACTCATACTGGCTACAACCGCTGCCACTCAGTGAGAAAATTCGGCGGTTTCTTGAAATCTATGCCCAAGGGTTGGATCCGCGTTACTGGTTCTGGCCTAACACTATCGATCTTGACCGCCATCGGTTTCCCGATAGCGGCCATCTTCCCCTGTTCCTACTCCCATTTGTGCTGATCGGCCTGGGCGTCTGTCTCTGGCACTGGCGCGAATCGATCTATCGCTTGCCGATTGTCGCTCTGCTGGCAGCGCCGTTTAGCAGCGCTCTGGTCGGGATTGCCATCACGCGCGCGCTGGCGATGGTTATTCCGGCAACGGTGCTGACCGTGATCGGAATCAGTGTTCTGATCGAACGATTGCCGCTCTCGTGGCAACGATTGCTAAGCATTTTGTCAGGGGGCGTGCTGGTCATGAGCAGTTTGACGATGACGCAAACAGCGTTACTTGCCGGACCGCTTTGGTTCCGCGATTACGGTCTCAACGGCATGCAGTATGGCGCCCAAACGCTCTTTGGTGAGGTCATACCAACGCTCCTTGAACGTGATCCGCATATCATCGCGCGCGTATCGCCAACGTGGGCCAACAACCCCAATAGCTTTGCCGATTTCTTCCTCAACCCGGCGCAGCGCCGTCGCATCGAATTTGTGAACATTGACGCCTATCAATACAGCCGTCGCGATCTCGACCCACAGCGTGATGTCTTCATTATGACCGCTGCCGAATATGACCGCGCGCTTCAGAGCGCGAAGTTCATTATCGCGCCGCCTGAACAGATCATCTGGTACCCTGATGGACAACCAGGTTTCTACATTACTCGAATGGAATACGTTGCCAATATTGACGAGCTGATGGCTGCCGAACGCGCGGCGCGTATGGCGCTGGTGGAAGAATTCGTGACGCTTGACAGGCAGGAGCTGGTTGTTGCTCATTCACAATTCGACATCGGCAGCGTGATCGACCTCTTTGACGGCAATCTGGCAACGTTAGCGCGCGGCTTTGAGGCCAACCCGCTGGTGATCGAGTTACGTTTCGCCAATCCACAGTCAGTCAATACGATTGAATTGACTGTAGGGACGATGGATTTCGACCTGACCGTAACGGTTACGACACCTGAGGGGGAAGAGAGGGTTTTCAATCAACAATACCGGGGTCTATCTCGCGATCCAACGGTAACCTTCGACCTGCCCGCGCCGTTGAATGCTGCTAAATTACGGCTGGACATCTTACAGATAGGTGTCGGCGAACCTGCTCATGTGCATGTGCGCGAAGTGACATGGCGTTGAGATAGCGCAGAAGTGGCTCGCTGCTATAGATAACACTCTACCGGACGCGCAGACTATCAGCAATTATCTTCGCCCGGCGCAGATCGGCAACCAGTGCGCTGGCCAGCGCTACCGCGCGCGCGCCGGCAGCGAGCATTGCCCGCGCGTGCTCTGGAGTTGCAACACCACCCATGCCGATAACCGGCGCATCGACGGCAGCAGCAACCGCAGCTACTAACCGGAGCGCAAAGGGGAAGATGGCCGGACCACCCAACCGGCCATATACGAAACCGCCGTCAGCCTGGGGCATACACGCCGGCAAACCACCAATCAGAGCAATCGCATCGGCGCCGGCGTTGAGACTGGCCTGAGCTACTGCTATTGGATCGGGTAATTCGCCCGGCAGACGGACAATCAATGGGAGCAACGTTGCCCGTCGCACTGCGGCAACCTGACGGGCAGCTTCATGAGCATTGAGCGCAGGCAGAGCCAGCTCGAAGCCGGCAATTCCCGCTGTATCGGCAAGTGTCTCGGCAACAATGGGAGCATCGGCGCCGGCAATGCTCACCAGCACCGGCACCCGATACGTTGCCCAGCGCGAGACCAACCGTTCCCGTACCTGTTTGAGACCCAGACTTGCCCCCCCATGGTGGTAAAGCGCACCGGCGGGGGTTGGCAGGAATTGGGGCTGACCACGTTTTCCGGCAACCGTCACTGTTTGACTGATAATTGCACCCAGACCATGATCAGAGGCCGACTGCGCGAGACCCAACCAGCGCGCCACACCCACCACATCACCGAGGCTGCCGGCAGCGGCAATGACCGGGGTAGCGATGGTCAGAGTATGGGGATTATGAGGAGCCAGATCAAGCATCAAATTGTCTCAGCTATAAAGCTCCTGGGATGGCCGTTTCATAGAGCGCCATACCCTAGCTCGGCTAGCGCCCGCCGCGCTTCACCTTCCTCATCCCAAGGTAGCGAATGGTCGGCGTAGATGATGCTACCTTCGTGACCTTTCCCCAACAACAGCACCAGATCGCCGGGTCGGGCAGCGGCAAATGCGGCTCTGATTGCCTGAGCGCGGTCGGGAATGCAGAGATAGCCACTGCCCGCTCGCTTGCCCGCCTGCTCGGCGCCAGCAGCAATCTGGGCAATGATTGCCTCACGATCTTCACCGCGCGGATCTTCATCGGTTAACACCAGCAAATCACACATGCGACCGGCAATTTCACCCTGTATCGCGCGTTTGGCCACATCTCGCTCGCCAGCGCTGCCAAAAACCGCGATCATGCGTCCTTGCACCTGCGGACGCAGCATAGCAAAGATCTGGGTGAATGAGTCGGGATTGTGGGCATAATCAACGATGACATCGAAGGGCTGACCGGCGTGAACAGGCACCATACGACCGCGCGGCGCGCGGACGCCGGCAACGGCAGCCGCAACCTGATCGAGCGAGACACCCTGTGTGAGCGCCACCGTGACAGCAGCCAGCACATTACTCGCGTTAAAGCGTCCCGGCAACGGCACCGCCATTTCGGCAGCACCCCACGGGGTATCGACTTGCAACAGGCTCCCTGTCGGCCCACTGCGCAGCAACTGACCACGCACTTCAGCCGGTTCTTGCAAGCCGTAGCGCAGACGTATCGCCGTCGCTGGCGCAGCGCTTAGAAAGTGAGAATGATTGGGATCGTCGGCATTCACAATGGCCCAGGTCGAACCTTCACGCTCGGCGAGCAGCGCAAAGAGTTGACATTTATCGGCGCGGTACTGCTCAAACGAACCGTGATAATCGAGGTGTTCGTGGCCGATATTGAGCATCACCGCAACCGCGAACGCACAACCAACCAGACGCCCCCAACGCGGCGAAAGCGCATGCGATGTCGCTTCGATAACTGCCGTATCGCAACCGGCAGTTACCATCTCGCGGAGCAGCGCCTGCACTTCCGGCGCTTCTGGAGTGCTTTGGCGGGTGTCGTTTGCCCAGCGCCGCGTTCCGATCTGAAAATCGACGGTGCTGATCATGCCAACATTGCGGCCAGCGGCAGCAAGGAGTTGGGTGGTCAGATCGGTGGTCGTGCTCTTGCCTTTTGTGCCGGTGATGCCAATCGTGATCATTTCCCGCCCTGGATGACCATAGAAGGCAGCCGCCAGTGGAGCAAGCGCCACCCGGCTGTCGGCCACTACTACAACGGGCACGTCGGCAGGCGCAGAACCATGCCAGTGGCGCTGATCGACGACAAGCGCCACTGCGCCGCGAGCAAGCGCCTGATCGATGAACTGGTGACCGTCGCTGTGCTGACCACGGATGGCAACGAAGAGGCTACCAGGTTCGACTCGACGTGAGTCGTAAGTAAGTGAATGGATAGGAACGGCGGGATCACCAATCAGATGATGAATGATCACACCGGGCAGAAGTTCAGCAAGTGGTTTGGTCATATCTCATCTGACCTCCAGGGCAGTAGCGAACCGGCAGGTATCAGGAATGGAACAGATTACCGGCACGAGGGTCGTTGCATTTCGTATCAGCCGGCCAGTTTACGCTTCGCCAGCGGGTAGAGTGGCGGCAGTAAGACCAGATCAAATGCGGGCGCAAAACGAACGACACGACCACCGAAACCCTTCTTGAAGCGGTACACACCGATCAACGGATCGCGCTGCGCTGCCTCTTCAAGCGCAGCGCGGAGCGAATCATCGGTAGACAAGGCAGCTTGCCCTAGCGCGTCGGGAATGCCCCACAGATCATAGCCGATGCAACCCAATCCACGCGCCCAGCGCAACGCATGCCATTCGAGCAGATGGTTGGCGCCACTGCGCAAGCCATCCGCAGTTGCGCCACTGTAGAGGTAGCGACCGTAGCGCGAATCGGCAAAGACAAGATGGGCAGCCACCGGCACACCATTCAGTTCCGCCATCAAGAGACGGGCACGCGGTTGATGCAGACGCCACGCCGCAGCATAATACTCAGCGCTATGGATACCAAAGTCTGCCCGCGCGCCGGTTGCCTGCATGATAGCGAAAAATACCGGCAGGTCAGTTTCATCACCGGCACGGACTGTCACCCCAATCCGCTCGGCGCGTCGGATGTCGGCGCGATGACCTTTTGAGCAGGCAGCAAACAATGCCTCTTCATCTGGTTGAAGATCGACCAGAATGGTGCTCCGCGGTTGAATGGTCTCGGCAACCGGTAGACGGTGACGGCTGAGCCAATCGATCAAAGTATCAGTTTCAGGATCGCCGACAAGCAGATTCGGTTCCATGCGAATCAGCACGGCGGCCATTTGCCAGCCCAAACGGCGCAAGGCGCGCAACAGGAGCGCATCAACTGCCGGATCGCCGGCAAAGAGCGGACCGCGCGGCGTGTACCCAAAGGCCAGTCCATAGTAGCGGCGGAAGAGCACCTGAGCGCCGGCCACGATATGACCGGCGGAATCGAACACGGCAAGGCGTCGGCAGCTCCAGCCAAACAGCGCTTTGAGCAATCCCCAGGGGCTGGCCTGCAACAAATTGCCTTGTGGATGGTTAGCCACAAATGCGTCCCACTGAGCGGAAACAGGCTCAGCGACACGCCAGGAACTGCTCATACGCGCACCCATAACCGTTCCGCGTAGCGCATCGTTGGCAACGCCACCCGCGCAGCATACTCGGTCACCGCTACCGGCATAGCTGCCGCTCCCCCAAAGAGGACGCCCAACTGACTGCTATACGCCGCGATTGCTGAAATCTTGATTGTCAACAGCGACTCGTCAAGCGGAACATAGCGCGGAGTATAGCATTCACGTCCAACCATTCCCAGGCGCTGCTCAACAGCATCGGGTTGGCGCGCATAGGGAAAATCTTCATAGTAAGCAACCTGAGCGCCTGTATTGGTCAGGAACGTGGAAGCTGCGGCAAAAACGACCTGATGATCCACGTGCATACCAACCGCCAGGGGCAGATAAAACATAGCGCGCGGAGAGCGCCGGATCAGATCGGCTATCAGATCGGTCACGGTATCGAACAACGGATCCGCAGCGAATGGTGCGGCGAACAAGCTCGCCTCATCAGCGTAGACCGCCGGCAGGCGATAGATTGCATCAAGCGCTGACCCCAACAGGGCATCGGCGCCAAGAGCGCTCAGCGCCGCTGCATCTTCGGCGCGCCGATGCGCAACTACTGCTCCTGGTGGCAAAGCCCAACGTTCATGGAGTGATTGCGCAAACGGGCTAAACTGCGTATCTGGTGACGGACTACCGCTACAAACATTCACAACCAGCACCGATTCGCCAGTTGCGATTGCGCGCGCAATCAGGCCACCACAGGAAAGCGCCGCATCATCGAGATGCGGCGACAACACGATATGACGATAGCCGCCAGGCAAGGCCGTGGCCTGTTCGGTGATAAGGGGCATACATCCTCAGAGCGTATCAAGATCGAGTTCGGCGAGAGCATCCTGAGCCGCCTGCGCGCGCGCTTCATCGCGAGAACGAGCCAGGCGCGTGAGAATGCGGCGGGCATCTGGCCCACCGACCTGACCAAGCGCCCAGATTGCAGCCAGGGCAATCTCAGTATCATCGTCGTTTACCAACGGCAACAGCGATGGCAACAAGGCGCGCCCATCTTCCCCCAGTTCACCGACAGCGCGCGCAGCCTCGTAACGCAATGCCGGTGATGGACTCTGCAACTCTCGTTCGATGTAGGGAAACCAGCTCGGTCGCATCGAACGACCCATTGCCAGCACCGCACTTTCGCGCATTAGAATGTCGTCCATACTGTACGCGCGCCCTATAGCGGCCTGCGCTTCGCGCGAACCGGCAAAGTAGCCCAGCGCCTCGATTGCCCGTCGCCGAACTTCGAGCGGTTGTTCTGGATCATCGGCTGCATCGAGGAGTGCTGCATGCAAGCGTTGGCTGGCGCTATGAGCCAGCTCGCCAATTTCGGCGCGGTAGGCAAACCGGGCTAGGCTTAACAAAGCAGCCGCTCGCACTTCGCCAGCCGGATCATGGATCATCTTAATGAGACGATCCATCATCTGTTCGTGATCATCTTCCCACAAACCCTCAATTGCCAGCACCCGGATCTGAGGATCCTGATCGGCCAGGCAGGCCCGAAAAATGGGCCGGAAGTCAAGCCGAATCTGCTCCTCGGCCATTTCGGCCAGCAAATGCATGATATGACGCCGCCGATCAAGGCTAAACCGCTGCCATTGTTCCCAAAAAATGTAGACACTTTCCGGGCCAAGGTTTGCCAGCAGCTTCAAATCAACCCGCTTTGGCGCTGACTCAGCGGTATCAAGTTGGGCAACACGCTCAGCAAAACTCAGAGTCATGGAAAATCCTCACGTAGGACGCGAGAGGATAGCGGCGACGCGAGGAATCGGCGCCGCCGCCCAATACATTACTCATCTTCGTCGATGTAGCGACCGCTCCGACGGCGCAACGTTGGCTGTATCGGCAACTCTTCGTCTTCTCCCGACTCATCAGCCGCTGCCTCCATCGGGGGTGGCGTGAACAGATAGAAGCCATCGGCGGCAGGATCGGCTGTTATAGACGGATTACTCTCGATCAACGACTGTAAAAACGTCCGCGATGCCGGACGCAACACGTTGTAGGCAACAAAGATATCATCAAACGACACGCGGTAGGTCGGTTGATCGCGGCTACCACTACGCTCACCCATTGTTTCACAGACGTGCTCGAGGATCATCTCGGCTTTGCGCCGTTCGTTCATTGAGAATGCTTTAAGATTGCGCAGCTTACCGTAACGATTCTGATCGGGCAAGAGGTCAGCGTCAACGGCGCAATAGAAGGTCAGGTTTGCAAACGCAAACTTGTTCTTCTTCTCGTCAAAGGTGAGCAGGCGTTCCGTTGTCTCGCTGGCTTCTTCGTAGCTGATGGTAAAGACGTGGACTGCTTCGCTACGGCTAATCGTGATGAGCGCGCCAGGCACAAGATGCTCGTGGAAGAAATCTTCCAATCCTTGCAGCCAGCCACCACGATTACCGGTTGGATAACGCACTTCTACCAGATAGGTACTGAAATGCTGCGGCGACTCAAAGCGCAACACGGCGCTGCGCTGATCCGGGAAGAGCGGGGCAGGCAACAACGCCGACAGCGCTGCATCGAGCGGCAACACACCATATTCCCACTCGAAAAACGTGAGCAAGCGTGTCACGCTGCCACTATTTACAATCGACTCGGCGCTCTGATCGGCGAGGCTATCGTCAAACCCTTCAAGCAGATACGCAGTCAACTGCCCCATCTCTGCCGCTTTCACCCGCTTCGAGCCAATTGCCGGCAAACCTTTGGTTGACCAGATATTGGCGCCTTCGACGCCGACGTACTCAAAATCCTTCTCGCGCGAGAGCCGATAATTGAGTGAAAAGCGAAACCCTTCGTAATCAGATTGGCGCGGATTATGGTAGTAGAGATCGGCAATGATCTCAGTATCAAGCAGTGGTTCGTTGCGTTCGAGAATATAATCGCGAATCTTGCGCAGGTCATTCTTGCCAAAGCTAACCAGACTCGCTTCAGGATAATGCAGCCGACCAAAGCTCACGATCCGACGCAATGGATCTCGCTCGAGCTGTTCGGCCAGAATCCGCTCCAGAGTCGGGCCGTATTCGGCAACAATCTCGGCTGGCGAACGATGAAGATCGATCTCAATACCATCGACTACCAGCACTGTGCTTCGTTCACCAGATGCAACCGGCGTTACTTCAACCGACTCAACCGGCTCAGAGACTACAGGTTGTTCTTCCTTCCCGGCAACCGATTCAGTAACGACTGTTTCTACCGGCTCGACAGCGCTTGTCGATAGCATTTCGGTAGCAGGCTCCTCGGTGGTAACCGACGCCACAACCGGTTCTCCTTCAACTGACACCGCAGGCTCTTCGGCAGGCGCTGCTTCCACCGCTTTTGCCGCCGCTACCAGGCGAGCCTGCTCAATCCAGTAGTCGGAGATATAGACCGGCTCGACCGTCGTGATTGCAGGACGCGATGTTGAGACCACCACGCTCAAATCATCGATCGGCAATGGCTTATCTGGTTCGTAGAGTCGCTGCTTGAAGGTATGAATATCGGTCGTATCGCGCGGCACATACCGCCCCTGCCGAGAGGTCACAAATACTACCTGACCATTGACCTCTTCGCGGGTAAAACGTTCATCAGCCGCCAGCGCCGCCTCTAACTCAGCACGTATGCTATCGGGGTCGCGCTGAAGCTGCGCCGCAAAAAACTCGACCAGATTGCTTAACGTCTGGCGGATAGGGGCATCAACGGCGAAGAGGATCCCTTGTGCGGTCATCAGCCGCCATACTTCATCAGCCAGCGTTCCCGTTGTGGCGGTCATTCGCTCTCCTCCGTCACCAAGCTGCTCAAGATTTCAAGATACTTCAGCAACAAATCATGCACGTCCTTCGGTTCACCACTTGCTCGCAGCCATTGTAGCAACTGATCGACTGCCGTATCGCCAAAGATGATCGTCTTCGCGTCCATTCAGCCCCCGCTACACTTATAGACAACAGGAAACAGAGAGGCTTAATTGCCTCCCTGCTATCCGTAGGGTGTACGATATAGCTTACCGTATTGTAGCATTACCTGGCGCTACACGCAACTCAGAAAGACGGAAGCGTATGGTGTTGTTTCTTCTCGCCATTACGCTCATGCGACCATCCAGCGATGAATTCGGATGCTGAACGCGCGTTGTGTGAACTGTAACCATCGAATTGTCCGAATGTTCACTACCTGACTCACCTATCATCACCCGCTAACCGCGCAGGCAGAGTGGTCAATCCGACAGGCTATCGAGCGCCATTGCTACCGCGCCGATCGCAACACTATCAGGGCCGAGCACAGAAGCAACCACCGGCACAGGACGGGCAAATTGCGGCGCAATGAAATCGTTAACTCTGGCAGCAATTGCCTCTACGAATCGATCGCCGCCAATCCGCACCACAATCCCGCCTAATACCACCATTTCCGGATCGAGTAACGCGATTACTTGCGCAATCCGGGTAGCCATTAGATCAACCGTATGCTGCACTACCCGCTGCGCAACCGGATGATCGCTAAAGATATCTTCAAGGCGTTCGGCAACCATCCCCCCTGCAACAGCCCGCCTGATCAGGCCACCGATCGAGACCAGCTCCTCAAGCGTTTCTGGCCGACCATCGCCATCCCAGCCGTGCCCAACGACGGCATGACCGATTTCGCCGGCCATCGAGTGAGCGCCGTGATACAGACGACCATTTAACACAGCGCCGCCACCTACGCCAGTGCTCAGATGAAAGTAGAAAAGGTGTTGACAGCCCTTGCCCACCCCAAACGTGGCCTCGCCAAGCGCAATCAGATTGGCATCATTGTCGATCAACGTGACGGCATCAAACGCCTGTTCAAATCGCTCCTGCAAGGGATAGTTCTCCCAACCCGGTCGTCGTGGCGCCAGACGCACTGTGCCGTGACGCAGATCAACCGGCCCGCTGAAACCCACTCCAACCCGCACCAACCGATCAACCGTTACCCCCTCGCGCGCCATCAAACCGCGCGCCAGTTCGATAACGCGCATAACCGTCGTTTCCGGATCTTCGTGATGATCGAAAGACTCAATGGCTGCGTTCTGATAAGTATGGTGTTGGAGATCGATCAGCGCCGCGCGCAGGCCATAACTCCCCAGATCGATACCAAGAATGTAGCCTTGATTGCCGAGAACTCCCCACAGGTTCTGCGTCAACCGTTCACTGATCAGGGTGGGCAGATCTTTCATAGGGGGTTCCTCTCTACATACTTGCTTCAGCGGATTAGCCACGCCAGTGTTGTGAGATTATAGCACATCATGATCGCGTTGCGCTGCTCGCGCCGGTGTTGGTTCAGCAACAAAGAGCAGCAAGGCAATAACGCCGAATATTGCCGCTGCTATTCGCGACCACGACCAGCTCGCCTTAACACAATCGGCGCAATTGCCCTCAGCGATTGATGATGGGGTTGGCGTCAATGTTGACGCTGGCGACGTACCGCGAAGATACCCCGGAGCAGGTGAGCGAGGCGACAGAGAAGTAGGCCAGGGTTCAGTCGGGCGAGGCGCCATGATCACAGCAGATGTCATAGAGTTTGAAACGGCTAACGCAGTTAAATTTGGCTCAACACTTGACAATGTATCAGTTGCCGATTCATCTGATTGGCTCAGCATCTCTTCTTTTGATATCGATAATGTAGCTGAAGGATCCGGTTGTCGCCAAATCACCTGATCTTTAGTCACTGATGTATAGGTAAATGTATCAATGATTGCGCCGGTGGGATCATGCAATACTACCGTGTCATGACTGTTATTGAGTAAGGGGCGCGATAATGGGATACGCACTGACATTCCCGGTGCCAGTTCCTGAGCTGGCAGGAAGCGACGCTGTCCGCTGGCATCAGACACAAACCACTCCTCAAGCGCGATTGCCGTTGGATAGTGGTTGGTCACCTCAATCCATTCACTCTGGCCAGTTGCCGGCGCCGGTAAGAGTGCACTGATTATGACACTGCCCGGCGGCCATGATACCGGCAGGGTTTCTTCAACAGCAGCACTCTTTGGCGTCTTCGTCGCGGTTGGCGTTTTCGTCACGGTTGGCGTCTTCGTCGCGGTTGGCGTCTTCGTCACGGTTGGCGTCTTCGTCGCGGTTGGCGTCTTCGTCACGGTTGGCGTCTTCGTCGCGGTTGGCGTCTTCGTCACGGTTGGCGTCTTCGTCACGGCTGGCGTCTTCGTCGCGGTTGGGGTGCGTGTCTCAGTGGGTGTTCTCGTGGCCGTCGTCGTGGGCGAGCTGGTGGGCGCGCCGGTGGCCGTCGCCGCGCTCTCCGCCAGCGTGGTCGCGGTCGCCGTCGCCGGGAGCGCATTCGGCTCATTGGGGGTTGGATTGGCGCTGATTGCCCACGCCGTTGCCCCATCCCCCACCCGCGCATACACCGTCGTCGCGCTCAACGCCGGGTAGGCGACCGGCGCGCTCATCGGCGTTTCCCCCCACCACAGCGTCACCTGCCCGCCGCTGTCGGGCAGGCTACCCTTCGCCAGCGTTATGACCAGCCGTTCTCCCGGCCCGATCACCGCTGGCGACACCTCGCGGCGCGCCACAGCGCCGCTGTCGCTCACCCGTTCCAGCCGCCACCCGCTCAGATCGACGGCGCTCGCGCCGCGATTGTACAGCTCGACCCATTCCGCTTCCCCCGCCGCCGCGATTTCGTTGATGACGACCTGCTCAAATCCCGCAGGCGGAGTAGGCGTGCCGGTGGCAGTGGCTGATGCCGTCGCCGTCCGGCTCGCCGTCGCCGTGGGCGAGCTGGTGGGCGTGCCGGTGGCCGTCGCCGCGCTCTCCGCCGTTGCCGTGGGCGAGCTGGTAGGCGCGCCGGTGGCCGTCGCCGCGCTCTCCGCCGTCGCCGTGGGGACAACCGGGTCACCTGTAATGGCTGTCTCTGACAGAACGGTTTCGGTCAACTCTGTCGAAGTCGCTACCGGCGACAATGATGGTATCGCAGGCGGCATGCCACTGTTCCACCATGCCGGCGATGGCGCGCCCACCTGCCAGACGGCGCTGCCATCAGGCTGGCGTGCCAGCGTTTGCCCACGCGGCACGATAGCTAACGGAGTTTGATCGATCAATTCCCCGGTCGTGTTACTTAACTGTGCCTGATCGGGATCACCGTTATTGAGAATGGCGCTGGCGAGCGGTACGACCAGCAAATTGCCGGGCAACAGCAATGTGCCCGCAGGAATGATGGTATGCGCGCCACCGATTACCGAGTCATCAATCCGCCAGCCACTCAGATCAACCGGCAAAGAGCCGGGATTGTAGAGTTCGACCCACTCGGTGCCAGTCTCTGGATAAGACATCACTTCATTGATCAGCACCACCAGCGTTTGAGCCTGGGATGGTTGCCAACCGGCACCGATGATCGCCACGATTACGATTGCTGCCACTAACCAGCGCATGGTCGGTTCTCCAGCAGATCGGCCATCTACTAGAGAAACCGCGCAAGCAGGTCAAACGATGCGCTGAAATTGATAACAATCAACGTCTGATCTCGTTGTAACCTCTGAATCTACAACAATGGCAACTGACCGTGTGAGGCTAAGCGGTGGGCAAAACGGGTTGTTTCGGGCAAACGGAAGCGAGTTGTGCAGGCCATGACCAGCTCAGGAGCGCGTTCGAGACTGACCCGATGACCAGGGGAGACAAAGACCGGTTGAGCGTCAGCCCGGGTACGCAGCGCCCAACCAATCTGTTCCTGACCATCATAAAGCGCGCTCCGCGCTCCACGCTCAGGTGGCGGCGGTGTAAAGTGCCCCCAGAGGCGTTGCTTTGCGCAGCCGATGGCGGGAAGATCGAGCAAAACACCGATATGGCATGCAATTCCGCATCGACGGGGGTGGGCAATACCCTGTCCATCACAGATCACGAGGTCTGGCATCACCTGCAACTGATGGAGCGCCGCGACGATCGCTGGCGCTTCCCGAAAAGCGAGCAACCCCGGAATGTATGGAAACGTCACCGGTCGGCGAACAAGCGCGTAATCGATCGGGATTAGCTCAGGAAAGCGCAAGACGACAACTGCGGCGCGGATTACGGTACCATCACACTCAAAACCAGCATCAACTCCGGCCACTGATTGCAAATCGCCAAATTCATCGCGCAACGATACTCGCTCGCGCAACGATTGCTGTTCGGCAATAGCTGCGGCAATCCGTTCATCACGAGCATCAATCATCGGCATAACGCTCTTCGCGCCACGGATCGGCGTTATTATTGTAGCCGTAACGCTCCCAGAAACCCAGGCGATCATGGTCGAGGAATTCGAGACCACGCAGCCACTTCGCGCTCTTCCAGAAATATTTCTTCGGCACCAGCAGCCGCAGAGGATAGCCGTGTTCTGGCGTCAACTCCTGGCCGTCATATTTGTAAGCCAGCATCACATCATCATCAAGCAGCGCTTCAAACGGCAAATTCGCCGTGTATCCCTGCTCGCTGTGGGCAACTACAAACCGCACCGACGGCTTCAGCGCCGGGATGTGACGCAAAAACTCGCGAAAACTGACCCCTTCCCACACGGTATCGAGCTTACTCCAGCGCGTCACACAATGAATATCGGTCTTGATGGTGACGGTCGGCAAAGCGCGAAACTCACTGAAGCTAAAGCGCACCGGTTCGGCAATCTCGCCCCAACAGCGCAGATCCCATTGCTCTTCAACATTGGTATACTGAGGGACGGTTCCATAGTGCAGTACTGGAAACTTGTCGGTAACATACTGTCCCGGTGGGACGCGATGTCCCTGTTCGGATTGAGCCTGTTCTTTCCGTCTAAACGGGTTAAACATTCGTCCCTCCTTCGACTAATTCATTAGGAGTTTCTTTTCAAACGGTATTATATCGCATTTACAAGGAGTTGGCGATGACAACATTTAAGCGCGCTTCGATCGATCGACCAGCATACACGCTACCGGGTCAGTATTTCACTTCAGCAGAGATCTTTGCCCGCGAACAGGAACAGATCTTTGCCCGTCAGTGGATCTGTGTTGGACGAAGCGCTGACGTGCCTTCGGCTGGCGATTATCGCTTGGTCGAGATTGCCGGCGAGAGTCTTATCCTGCTCCGCGATCACAACCAACGCCTCTGCGCTTATTATAACGTCTGCCGTCACCGTGGCGCGCGGCTCTGCACTGAAATGCAAGGCAGGCTTGGTGAAACAATTGTCTGTCCCTACCACGCCTGGACATACCGGCTCGACGGCACACTGGCGACGGCGCGATATATGCAAGACGCTCCTGGGTTCCGACGCGAAGATTGGCCTTTAATCGGCGCGACGGTGGCAGAATGGGATGGATTTGTATTTATATCATTGGCCTCGCAACCTGTGCCTTTCAACCAGGCTTTTGCGCCACTGATCGGAAAGTTTCAGGCATGGGATGTTGGGCGATTGCAACGCGGCGCTCAGATTGTGTATGAAGTGGCGGCGAATTGGAAATTGATTGTCGCCAACTATTCGGAATGCTACCATTGCCCGCTCATCCATCCCGAACTGGTAGCCGTGTCGCCATGGCAGAGTGGTCGCAACGATCTGACCAGTGGCCCTTTTCTGGGCGGCTATATGGATTTAACCCACGAGAGCATGACGCTCGATGGTCATACGCGCCGGCCACCGTTACCCGGTCTTGATCCAGTCGATCGTCGTCGGGTCTATTACTATTCCATCTTCCCCAACCTTTTGCTCAGCCTGCATCCTGATTACGTCATGGCGCACCGTCTGCTGCCACGGCGTCCTGACGCGACCACCGTTATTTGCGAATGGTACTTCGCTCCTGAAATTGCAACCGCCGCCGATTTTGATCCGTCCGACGCGGTAGAATTTTGGGATCGCACCAACCGACAAGACTGGCACGTCTGCGAATTGTCGCAACAAGGGGTCAGCTCGCGCGCTTACCGACCCGGTCCTTACGCCCAATCGGAAGGACTGTTGTGGCAATTCGATCAAGAGTACCTGCGAGTCATGGCCCAAGAGTGAGATCATCATCATATATGCGCGTTCTGATGCTTACCTACGGCAGTCGAGGCGATGTGCAGCCCTTTATCGCCCTCGGCGCAGCGCTACGCGACGCTGGCCACCAGCCCAAGCTGGCAGCGCCAATGCGCTTTGCTCCACTGGCTGCGACCTATCAGATCGACTTCGTGCCCCTGCCAGGAGACGTAGTGACCCTGGCTCGCCAGATTGCTGATGAGGCGCGTGGTCGACCACTGCGCCTCATCAGCATCATCTACCGATTCGCCTTACCCATCGGCATTGAGGTAGCTCGTCGCATCAAACAGGCTGCCCAATCAACCGATTTCATCGCGCATACGTTTCTGACCATGACGCTCGGACATCTCTACGCAAAGCAGTACGGCGTCGCCGAGTGTGCCGTTGATCTGTTCCCTTTTTTCGATCCGCCAGTCGAACTGGCTAACCTGATATGGACGCACAACCGCATGGCATTGCACTGGCGACGAATCAGTCATCTCTTTGCTCAAACAGTGTTTCGCGTCAGCCAAAGCGTGACTTACCGCTTCTTGCGTTGCCGAAACCCTGAGATCGGTCCGCCACAACTGCTATGGGCAGCGCCAGGCCGCGAGATACCACTGTTGCTCGCCTACAGTGCCTTGCTCGCGCCACCTGGATCAGGGCCGTTATCAATCCAAACCGGTTCCTGGCATTTGAACCATGCCGGCTGGCAACCTCCACCTGAGCTTGCCGCCTTTCTTGCCGAGGGTCCGCCGCCGGTAGTGGTCAGCTTTGGTAGCATGGTTTCGCGTGAAGCCGCTCGAATTGCCAGAATAGTGTTCGATGCTCTGCAACAAACCGGACAGCGGGGGATCGTACAACGCGGTTGGGCCGATCTGATAGCGGAACGCCTACCCTCCCACATCTATTTAGCCGATGACATTCCTCATGATTGGTTGCTCCCTCAAGCCGCAGCAATGATTCATCACGGTGGCGCCGGGACAACAGCCGCTGCCCTGCGCGCCGGTCTCCCGGCGGTCATTGTGCCATTTGCTGCCGATCAACCTTTTTGGGCCTGGCGTGCCCATCTGACCGGAGCCAATCCAGCTCCCATTCCGATAGCAGAGCTATCAATTACCCGGCTAAGCGCAGCTCTGGCAGAGGCAATCAGTCCACTGCGGCGCGCTCGCGCCGCCGACATTAGCAAACGAATGCAAGCTGAAGGTGGAGTGAAAGCCGCAGTAAAACAGATCATACAATGGGCTGCTATGCGCTGAAGCATTTTCCAACAGGAGTAGCGCTCCGGCGATCTGCTCACATAACCAATCACTTCCGGGAACACAAACGGCACAGGCATTTAGCCTGCGCTGACTATATTTAATACACGAAGGCAGGTGACCGGGGAAAGGGGGGAGTTCTTCCGCAGCCGGTCACTGCGAGGAAATTATTTCAGTGGCGCCAGATCGAAGAGCAAAATCCCCTCATCGCGAGTGCTCACGGCCAGTTGCGATTCGTCAGGTGTGACAGCAACAGCCAACACCGCACCGGCTGCCAGATCGATTTCGCGCAGGAGTTCACCATTACTCAACCGGTAAAAGACCAGATGACCGCTAATCGTACCGGCAATCAGCAGATTGCCATCGGATGTTACCACCATACAGCTCAACCAACCGCGATCATTGGGGATGCGCATCTGCAAGACTTCGGCGTTATTATTGGCCACATCGCGCGCGCGTACCGAGCCATCACTGCTGGCACTGATCAGCACATTGTTATCGAAAACTAGACCGGTAATTGGACCATTGTGACCACGTAATATGACCGGACTCCCACCGCGCGCCATCTCCCAAACCGCGATCTGTGGCGAGTCTGGTGGTTGATTGGTCACTGCAGCGAGATAAGCGCCATTCGCGCTGAAAGCCAGTGTGTAGACCGGCCCGTTCAAGCCGGTCAGGCGACGCAGGTATTGCCGGCTGACAGTTTCCCAGATGTATACTTCACCCTGCTCGTTCCCGACCGCGATGAGATTTCGATCCGGGCTGACCGCAAGGTTGAGCGGAAACCCTCTCATACCACTCAGTTGCTCGTTAGGACGGCGATTAGTCAGATCGATGGTTACAATCTCACCAGCTTCACTGATTGCCACCACTTCAGTATCGCTAATAAAATCGATGTACTGCGTTGTCGCTGCGCCGCCATCGAGTTTCAATACGCGATCGCTACCCAGCGTATGCACGCGCACGGCGCCATTGGCGCCACTGGCAGCCAGCAATGTGCCGTCGGCACTGTAACGCACGCCGGTAACAATCCCCTGAGTTACTTGAAAACTCTGCACTACTTCAGTTGAATCAACGTCCCATACAATCAGATTACCGCCCATATCACTCGACGCCAGAATACGCTCACCATCTGGACTCCAACTCAACCCCAACAGACGCAAACCACGCTGGCGCAACACACCCCGGTTGGAGCCGTTGGCCGGGTTCCACAACCGCACACTGCCATCGAGGCTGGCGCTGGCAAGGAGCCGACCATCGGGACTATACGCAACACCCCGAATCACTACCCAGCCATCGTGACCACGCAACTCGTGCTGGACATTGCCGGAGGTAGCGTCAAGAAGATAGATATTACCGTCAATCGAACCAACGGCAATTTGACGACCATCAGGTGAGAAGGCGATACCGGTCAGCCAGAAAGGGGTATTACTCGTCGGATCAACCGGAGCGCTAAAACGAAAGGTATCAATCTGACGACCACTCACCACGTCCCACAGTCGCGCTGTCCCATCGCGTGAAGCTGAAGCCAGGCGCTGTCCGTCAGGACTAAACGCGATATTCCCCAGGAAATCGGTATGACCTCGCAAGATCACTAATGTCTCGCGTCGGTCTACATCCCAAATGCGCACTGTGCGATCGGCGCTCCCAGAGGCCAGCAAGCGGCCATCAGGACTGAACGCCAGCGAACGGATCCAGTCGTCGTGACCGCGCAACTGGGCCAGTTCGCGACCATTACGCACATCCCACAACCGCACGATTGGATCATCTTGCGCGCCGGAAGCAAGGATTGCCCCATCAGGACTGAATGCCAGTGAACTCACATCACCCGTATGACCGGTAAGTGTCATTTGCAGCACAAACGTTTCGGCATTGCGTAGTTGCACTGCCGAACCGACTGCGACGGCTGCCAGTTGACCATTCGGACTATAAGCGGATGCGCCCAGACTATCTTCGCGCAACTGTGCGGTCTGCGTGATAGCCTCAACCTGCTGAAGCAATTCCGCCGTTGCTGCCGGCTGCGTGGTCGGTAAAGCCGCAACTGTCGGCTCCATCGCGACTGCGCCACCCATCATGCCAAACAGCGATCCACCGGTGAGGTACAGGGCCAGCAGGACCGCTACAAGCAAACACATCCCTAGCGCTGCCACCGCCAACCCGCCCACGATCGCCAGCAAGCACGACGTACTGATGAACGGACGAGCCGGGGTTGCAACCGTTGCAGTCGCCCCGGTTTGCGCAGCGGCAACCGGCGTTGGCGGTGGAGCAGGCGGTAACGGCGTTGGCGAGACAGGTGGAGCAAGCGATGAGGGAGATGGGGTTGATGTTACCGGAGCATTCGCCAACGGTACCGAAGCCGTTCCCTGACCAATCGGCGCGGCAGCCCCCATTGGTCGTCCGGCCATCAGGCGCACCGTCTCAAGCGCGCTACGCATCTCACTTACCCGCTGATAGCGATTCGCCGGTTTTAATTCGAGCGCGCGCAATGTCAGTTGCTCAGCCAAAACCGATACTTGCGGATTCAGCGCGCGTGGCGCGTTAAGCGGCACACCGGCCTGGCGTTGATTGGCCGGTGGCGGCGGCCATCCGGTCAACAGATGATACAGTACAGCCCCGATTGCATAAATATCGCTGACCTGTGCCGGTTCAACCGCGTGGTCATACAGCTCCGGCGCGCGGTATGGCGTGGCTTCCAACCCGATATGGCGCGCGCAGGCAAACGGAGCCAGGCTCAGCCCCCCCTCCGGCGATGACCAGAGATCACACGTGCGCAAATCGCCGAGCAAGAGCGGAGGCTGATGGTGATGCAACCTATCCAGCACTACAAGCAACCGGTCAACAATCGCTAATGTCTCACTCTCAGGCAGGGGAGCGCTGCGTTCACGAGCAAACCTTTCCAGATCAGAACCGCCAGGGTCATCAGCCACCAGATAACAGACCAGATCGATGGCAAAATAGTCGCGCAATGCCAGCAATCCCGGCATCTGTACCTGCGCCAGCTCACGCGCCAGCCGCAATACATCGTCAACCGCCGTCTGATTTGGCTGAGGCAAAGCTGTGATGAGCACTCGCAGGGAAGAACGTTGATCGATTGCCCGATACAGCTCGGCGTCGGGATATGCATCGAGCGCAACCGTGATCCGGTAATGCCCATTCAGTAAAGTGTCGATGGCGAGCATGGCAGCCCTTCAAGAAACAGACAAAAATTGCTCCGAATCGACAACCCGCCCGCAACAGGGCGGGTTGCCACTTACGCTACCATCAGTATACGGGATGTCTTAATCTGCTGCGGCGAGAATCTGTGGTTGGATCACCAGATCACCGCGGGCCTGAGCTTCGGTAATGCGCTCAACACACCGATTCGCGCTGATCACTGCGCCTTCGATTGAAGCCAGGAAGTGTTGACGAGTATAATCACCGGCCAGGAAAAAGTTTCGTACCGGCGTTGCCTGATCAGGTCGATACTTATCCACACCTGGCAAGGCTTGATACACCGAGTTGGGAATTCGCACAATCGTATACTTGAGCAACCTGGCTTCACGCGCAATTGGATGCAGTCGCACAAACTCACTCATTACGAACTGCACCAGCTCATCATCAGGTAGCTTGATCAACTCAGCCGCCGGCGCCACTACAAACTGCATGATACTCCGTTCGCCCTTATGATATTCCGGCGCTACCATCGCCATATCAGCGTAGACACTCAAATGAGTGCCTGCGCTGAAGAGTAGATTATCGACGCCGGCAATGCGCCGGTCGAAGAAGAGCTGCATCGTAATCACTGGCGAACCCTTCAGATGGTTCAAATTGGCAAAGTAGGGTTGCTCACGCAACGCCGGCGGGATCACCTTGCGCAGATTGTGTACCGGCATCGCTGAGACATAGACATCACCGGTGACAAGGCGACCATCATCGAGCCGAAATCCGGTCACCTGATTGGTTTCGGCATCGTACTCAATTGCTGCAACCCTGGCGTTCAGCTCAACCCGACCGCCCAGCTTCTCAATCTGCGCAATCAATGGTCGCCAGATATTGGTGTCAGGCGATCCTTTGACCAGCGCCATCCGTGGCGCTTCTTTCTCATGCGCAAAGTGCAGCATCGCCGTCAACGGCAATTTCGCCGAGACACGGTCGGCGCGCTGAAAATTAAGCGCCAGCGCCATCGTGTGCATTACCTCATCGAGCGCGCGCTGACCCATTCCGTGGCGTAAATGCCAGGAGGCGTAGGTTTCGTTATCCTGTTCATCCACATATTTCTGATCGCCGAAGATTACTCTCATCAGCCCCAGGCCCATCCGCAGCTTATCGCCCAGCGACAGTGGCTTAAATGCCAGCACACCTGCCAGACCGTTAAACGGCGTAGGAAGCCAGGGCACAAACCGGATTGGCGCCAGGCCGTGGCGTTCAGAAGCGAAGATCATCTCTGCCGGCTTCCAGTTGAACGTATCACTTAGACCGTACCGCTCAAGGAAAGCCAGGAGATTGTGATACGCGCCAAAAAAGACGTGTAGTCCGCTCTCAATCCAGTCACCGTCGGCATCCTGCCAGGCTGACACCTTACCGCCGGGCACATTCCGCTTCTCAAGCACGATTACATCGTGGCCGCGCTCGACCATCGCGCGAGCGACTACCATGCCTGCCGGGCCAGCTCCTGCAATGACAATACGCATAGTGGTTTGATTCCTGTGACTATTCAATTCAATGTGCAAAAATGAACAACCTACATCTTTATAGCATGGTTAGGATGGTCACGCAAGGCATATGAACAGCTCTTGCACAACCTTGAGAGTCCGCAGTCGTTGCGAGGATGGCAAGGAATACCGGTGGGTAACGTAGCATACTCGCTCCTCCACCATTGGGATAGAGCATTGACCTGGACGACGCAGGCGTGGCCTGTCTTTCACATCACAGTGTAGCTATAGATTGCGAAAAAAGCGAGAAAATCCGGCAACAGGGCAAGCAAAGCTTTGGATAGAGTGCTACAATGCCTTTGAATTGTTGTGAGAACCTATCGTACCGGCACACCGTCTTATGCCCGCAAAGACAAGTATCGTACCGCGCGTGCTCCTGAGTCTCGGTCTGGCCTTTCTGATCGGCCTCCAATTCATTACGCCACGGCTACCTCGCCCCTTTGACCTTCCTTCACCTCGCACTGTTACTACCACTAATCCGCTCATCGGCGTGCATACTCGCCTGACCGGGATCGGCGATGAAGCCTATGTTCGCCGCGCGCTGGCTCAGGTCAACGAGATGGGCGCGAGCTGGATTGTCGAACTCTTCCCATGGGCCTATATCCAACCCCGTTCACGCTATGGCTTTGACTGGGCCGGGGCCGACCTGATCATCGCTCATGCCCGCGCGCAAGGTCTCAATGTGGTGGCCCGCCTTGATATTGTGCCGGCCTGGGCCCGACCACCGGGCACAACCGATCGCTATCTCGACCGCGACCATTTTGCCGACTTCGCCCACTTTGCCGCCGCCTTCGCTGCCCGCTACGCCAGCCAGGGTGTGCGTCACATTATCATTTGGAATGAACCCAATCTGCGCTTTGAATGGGGTGAGCGACCACCCGACCCGGGAGCGTATACTGATCTGCTCAAACAGACCTACCCTGCAATCAAAGCCGTTGCCCCAGATGCAATTGTGATTGCCGGTGCTCTCTCACCTGGCCCCAGCCTCGAAGGCGGCACGCTCCGTATGGACGACATGCAGTTTCTCGCTTCCCTGGCCGATGCCGGCGCCTTCCCCTTTTTTGATATGTGGGCCGTTCACGCCTACGGCGGCCTTGAACCACCCGATACCGAACCAGCGTTTGACCGGGTCAATTTTCGCCGGATTGAACTGGTGCGCAACCTGCTCGATCAGCTCGGCGGAACTGATAAACGGATCATCATTACCGAAGGTGGCTACAACGATCATCCCCGCTGGAGCGGCGCTGTGCGACCTGCCGATCGACTCCGCTGGACGATTGCCACCTACGAGCAATCACGTCGTTATCCCTGGCTTGAAGCCACCATTCTCTGGCAATTCAGCACACCCTTCCTCACCCGATCCTACCCCGATGCCTGGAATTTTGTCCATCCTGATGGCACACCACGCGCGATCTATCTGGCCGTGCAAGCCTACGCTCGCAACGGCATCCTGCCGCCATAAATCACATTGCCGACCCAGGGTATGCGTCATCGTGATACCGAAACGTCACCACGCCTTCCATGCCTCTGGTATAATCCCTTCAAGTCTGTGCGCGACCCAACAGGAGAGTTCTATGTCGGCCAAAATGGAATACCGCCTCGCCCGTCGCCTCGCTGCGCTTGAGGCTTCGGCGACAGCCGCAATGACAGCCCGCGTCGCTCAGATGCGCGCTGCCGGAATCAAGGTAATTTCGTTTAGCGTCGGTGAACCTGATTTCGACACCCCTGAACCAATTAAACAGGCCGCAATTGCCGGAATTCATGCCAATCATACCCACTACACGCCCACCGGTGGTACCCTCGAGCTGCGGAAAGCCGTTGCCGCCCGCGTTACAGCCGATCAGGGCATCAACTATGGTATCGGTCAGGTCACTGTAACGACCGGCGCTAAAGAGGCCTTGTATCTCGCCTTCCAGGCTCTTTGCGAGGAGGGTGATGAAGTGGTGGTTCCAGCTCCGTACTGGGTAAGTTACGTAGAGCAGGTCAAACTTGCTGGCGCTACACCGGTTACTCCGCAAACTACTGAGCAGACCGGTTTCAAGCTGACGCCTGAGCAACTACGCGCTAGCTTAAACGAGCGCACCCGCGTGGTGGTACTGAACTCACCCTCGAACCCGACCGGTGCCGTTTACAGTGCTGATGAGCTTTCAGCGCTGGCCGCTGTGCTGCGTGATCATTCGGCGATGATTATCACCGATGAGATCTATGATGCCATCTCTTACGTGCCTTATGCCCGTCTGCTGCGAATCGCCCCCGACCTTGCCGATCGCGCGCTGGTTGTGAACGGGGCGGCTAAAGCATATGCTATGACCGGCTGGCGCGTTGGGTATGTGGCCGGCCCACAACCGGTGATCGAGGCCATTAAGGCGATTCAAAGCCATACCAGTACCCATACCTCCAGCATCTCGCAAGATGCTGCTCTTGCCGCCTACACACCCAATCCGGAGATCGAGGCTACCGTTGCGGCAATGACTGCCGAATTTCTCCGCCGGCGTGATCTGATACTCAGCCTGCTGGCAACTATCCCCGGCGTAACGTGTACAGTACCTGATGGCGCATTCTACGTCTTTCCCAACGTCAACGCCTTGCTTAACCGACCGCTACGCAACGGCAAGGTGTGCGCCACCAGCGATGAACTCAATCTCTACCTGCTGGAAGAAGCGCATATTGCCTGCGTTGCCGGCGAAGCCTTCGGCGCTCCCGGATACCTCCGCCTGTCATATGCAACCGGGAGCGAAGAGATTCGGATCGGGATGGAGCGGTTCCGCGCTGCCGTGCAGAGTGAGTAATCAGGCGTGAGCGCAGCGCAGTTGCGCTTACGTCTGTTGCAGGCAGATGCTGGCGCAACGATGCTTCATTTCTGCTCTACCGAATAGAAATACGCCGCGCATTCGCAGCCGTGAGTGGTTAAGTCTGACGCGCAGCGATCCCGGCCTGCTCTCGTTGAGCAGGCCGGGTGAGGAATGGTGATGGCGTTCGGAGAGTAGCAACTTTAAACGAATATACCAATATCCCGCGCTTTAGAGGCAAAGATTGAGTCGTAGGAGCAGTGGAAAAGAGGCCTTGCTCCGCCTGCGCTTGACGCCGTAGACGCGCAAGAGGGCAGATATGGCGACTTCAGCCGCTACTCTCCTTCATACTTCCCGGCTCTGCGATGCCCGGCGCGGCATAGCAGACATTGGGCGAAACTGGCCATGACCGGCACACCGATCGACTACACCAGCCTGCCCGATCCATCCATTCTCGCCGGGAAAAGGATTGTGGTGGTAGGTGACATCACGCTCGACGAATACCTGTACGGTCGCGCTACCCGTCTCTCACGCGAAGCGCCGATACCGGTACTCGAATTTCTGCGTCGCGAAACCATTCTGGGCGGGGCGGCCAACCCGGCCCGCAATGTAGTCGCGCTCGGCTCGCAAGCCAGCTTGATTGCCATCGTAGGCGACGATGCCGCCGGCGCCCACCTGCGCGATCTCCTGCGCGCGGCAGCCATCGACGACAGCGGACTGATCACCGTTGGCGATCGCCTCACCACCTGCAAAACGCGCATCCTGGCCGACGCTGCCCCGCGTCTCCCACAACAGGTCGCCCGACTCGACCGGCTCGACCGCCGACCCATCACTGCTACCGAAGAGGAACTGGTAATCGATGCGTTATCAAATCACATACCGACCGCCGATGCCGTCATCTGTTCCGACTATCAGCTTGGCCTGCTTACACCACAGGTTGTTGACACAGTGCGTCAGCTTTGTCGGCAACACGGCGTCATCTTCGCGGTAGATGCTCAGGGCAACTCACGATACTACCACCATGCCGATCTCTTCCGCTGTAACGATGCCGAGGCTGCGGCAGCGTTAGGGATGGCGTTAAACGACGAAACCGCGCTGGCTACCGGCCTGACCCATCTTTACCGCCAGCTTGCTGCCCGGCTTGTGATCGTCACCCGCGGCCCAGCCGGGCTAGCACTCATTGGCGATGATGAGCCATATCTCCAGCTTCCCGCTCACCGGGTCAGCGAAGTCTTCGATACGACCGGCGCCGGCGATACGTTTATCGCGGTGGCGACACTCGCTCTTGCCGCCGGTTGCCGGGGGCGTATTGCCGCTGCCCTGGCCAACATTGCCGCAGCGTTGGTCGTGCAACGGTTAGGAAATGCAGTGGTGACGCCGGCTGAATTATCTGCCGCAATTGCCGCAGCATAGCAAAGCAGCAAAAAAGGGCGACGGCACCGTCACCCCCGGAGTAACTGCCAACACCTTGCCCTAACCCTGCTACTCGACACCGCTCAACCGGCGGAACGCACTCAACGCCTCTTCCTCGGTCTGGTAAATCTCAGCGTACTGCGCTAACCCAACCATGCGAAAGATCTTCTGGAAATGAGGAGACAATCCGCTTACTGCCAGCTTCTGCCCGTTCTGATTGACTTCAGTAACGATCCCAATCAGGATGGCGATACCGGCGCTATTGATATAATCATTTTGGCGAAAGTTGAGCAAAATATACCGATGACCCTGCGCCGTCACTTGACGATAGGCCCCATTGATCTTCTCTTCGGCGAAGGTGGTAACATCGCCGATCAGATCGATGACTGCGACTCCATCGCGATGACGGATATTGACGTTTAACTCGTCTTCTAACATCGATCGCTCCTCATTACTCCGATACCTGTAAGCTCAGGCAATACTCTACATACTGGGTTATGATAACGAGCGAGACGCATTTAAAGATTTTATGCCACAGCGCCAGATACGTTGAATGGTAGAGAACGAATGGTGTTGTTCTGGCGCATATGGAAAGTGCCATTATGCCCGCCTGGACGATACTCTGCCTTTTCCAAATCCAGACAGGTCAGGCAACGACACTACGTTACTCTACAGCCCAAACCAGATATACCCGATTTACTGATCACTGATCGGCATGCGCTCAAGATGGACAACCATCCGCACCAGATTACCACCACCCGGCGCCAGCGTAAATTCCACTTCGTCCATCAACTCGCGCATTAACCAGATCCCCCAACCACCCTTATCGGCGCGTTGAAACACATCGGCGATATGAGGGCGTAGTTTTGTTTGCTCCACTTCCAACGCCTTCCGGCCCTGATCAGACACACTGATCACGAGTTCGTTAGGGCGTACCGTTAGCAAAACCACCACCTTCATCGCCTCATCAGCCTGATTCCCATGTTCAATCGCATTGGTTACTGCTTCGCCAATCGCGGTGCGCAAAGCATCAATTCGCTCATCAGCAAATCCCATCCGTCGCGCCAGGGACGCCGCAGTATCCATCGCGATCCGTTCATACCCTAACCGACTCGGCAGGCGCAATTCAATCACCTGTTCTGTCACACCCTCTGCACCGCTCATGCCTGTCATCCCACCCAGACGGATCGTTGGAGTCGAGTCTAACAGTCTTATCATAGCACAGGCATCGATAAAATTGTGGCGAGATCTGTATCAGAATATTCCCGCTTCTGATTCATAACGGGATATTTCCATGTTTTCGCGCTGGCAGGCTCTGGCGTTTGGTGCGTGCCAGACGAAGCGCGCGAATCAGCGCCGGGCGGGTCTCTCGCGGTTCAATGACAGCATCAATATAGCCGCGCTCAGCCGCAACGTAGGGGTTGGCAAACCGATTCTGATAGTCTTCCACCAGCTCGGCCAACCTTGCTGCCGGGTCGTCAGCTTCGGCCAGTTCCTTGCGGAAGATAATCCGCACAGCAGCATCGACTCCCATCACAGCAATTTCGGCGGTTGGCCAGGCAAAGTTGAAATCGGCGCGAATGTGTTTGCTCGCCATCACGTCATATGCCCCACCGTAGGCTTTGCGTGTAATGACCGTCAGCTTCGGCACGGTTGCCTCGCAGTAGGCGTAGAGCAGCTTGGCGCCATGGCGGATAATCCCCCCATATTCCTGCTGCGTTCCGGGCAAGAAACCCGGCACATCGACAAATGTGACCAGCGGAATGTTGAACGCATCGCAGAATCGCACAAAGCGCGCCGCTTTCACCGAACTGTCAATATCGAGCGTGCCGGCCATTTGCAGTGGTTGGTTGCCGACCACACCCACGACATGCCCGTCGAGACGGGCAAATCCGATCACAATGTTTTTGGCCCAGGCCGGCTGCACCTCGAAAAAGAAGCCATCATCAACGACCGACTCGATAACCTGAATCATGTCGTAGGCTTTGCGTGGATTATCGGGAATGATGCTCTGCAACTGCTCGTCCATCCGTTCAGGATCGTCGGCAGGCGGTTGATATGGCGGGTCTTCCATATTGTTCGCCGGCAAGAACGAGAGCAGCGTGCGCAACTGATCAAAGCATTCATCTTCGGTATCGGCGGCAAAATGAGCGACACCGCTGCGAGTGTTATGGGTCATCGCCCCGCCCAACTCTTCAAAGCCAACCTCTTCACCGGTCACCGTTTTGATCACGTCTGGCCCGGTAATAAACATCTGACTGATATTTTTGACCATAAAGATGAAGTCGGTCATTGCCGGGGAATAGACTGCGCCACCGGCGCACGGGCCAGCAATGATTGAGAGCTGCGGGATCACGCCGCTGCTCAGCACATTGCGGTAAAAGATCTCAGCATAACCACCCAGACTGACCACACCTTCTTGTATCCGGGCGCCGCCACTGTCATTGATCCCGATACAAGGCACACCCATGCGTAACGCCAGATCCATCACTTTGCAAATTTTTTCGGCAAAGACCTCGCCAAGCGAACCGCCAAAGACGGTGAAGTCCTGGGCAAAGACACATACCGGACGGCCATCAATCGTGCCATGACCGGTAATGACACCATCACCCAACGGCTTCCGCCGCTCCATGCCAAACGCCGAGGTGCGGTGAACGGCAAAGGCATCAAGCTCGACAAATGAGCCAGGATCAAGCAGGCGTTCAATCCGTTCGCGCGCCGTGAGTTTCCCGCGCTCGTGCTGGCGAGCAATCGCCGCCGGGTCTTGATTGCGCGCCCGTTCGCGTCGCTCACGCAATGCTGCAATCTTTTCCGCTGTTGTTTGAGCCATAGCACTCCTCACTTCCACAACCGGCTTGCGCTGCCGGCAATTCAGGCAACGTTTCCTAAAGACTGCGCCGTCCCTGCCAGAACACTGTCAGTAAAAATGCTGGCACAGCATCAATGATCCGCCGCCAACGCGCCGGCTGCGCCACCAGTCGAAAAGCCCACTCCAATCCCAACCGTCGCAACCATCGCGGCGCGCGCGGCACTCGTCCTGCCAGATAATCAAACGTCCCGCCCACGCCCATTGCCAGCGGTACCCGTAAGAATGGCTGATTGCGGGCAATCCATAATTCCTGGCGTGGATGACCATACGCAACCAGTAAAATATCCGGACGAGCTGCGGCAATGATCCGACGCTGCTGCTCATCGGCCTCTGGCGCTGGCGAACCGGCGTAGCAACCGGCAACCTGGAGCGCCGGCCAGCGTTGTTGCAACCGCGCTGCCGCCGCTTCCGCCACCCCTGGCGCTGCGCCTAAAAAAAAGACACGGTATTGGCGCTCAGCCGCCAACCGGGTCAACCCTTGCGTTAGTTCAACACCGGTTACCCGACCGCGCAACGTCGTTCCCAACCAGCGCGCCGCCAGCAATACGCCAAAGCCATCGGGTGTATTCAGATCAGCCGCCCGCAATACTGCCCGAAACGTCGGATTGCGCCGCGCTTCCATAATGAATTCCGGATTGACCGTGCAAATTTGATGCGGGCCACCCGCCTCAATCATTGCAGCCGCCAGCGCCAGCGCTTCTGGCTCGGTCACGTTATCGATCGGTATTCCCAAAATCTCAATCCGGCCACTGCTCATTGCTTCGATCTGGTTCATCCCAGGATGTTATCTCTCATCATACCGCATTCGGTGACAAACGTTCACAACCGATGGAACAGCGATAGTGACCAGGTATTCGTTCGATGTGTGGCAAACCCAATCTCCGGTCAGGCATTGTTGGCCTTGAGAGAGGAGACCGACAAACACAACACTTTTTACGCAACGCTTAGTTCCCGTTGACGCGATCACATCACACGCAGTATCATGCCGGTAGCACAATACTGGCGGCGCCAGCGCCAATCTCATAACAGCGCAATCGCAGTGCCTGACATTCCCGTCCTTGCGTCGTGGAAACAGCGCCACTACGCCAGCCGGTCGTTGACACGAAACAACCATCCACGCCTCGGCTATCGATGAGCAGTATTTCATCGATGATTCCTCAGGCGAGCGACACATAGCCGAGATGCGCGCCCGTCACGGCGCACAGGCAGAAATCAATGCGGCTACTCCCCTATACGGTGCGCTGACAGGTCACCGCGGTGCCGCATTGCGCTCTGCATCCTGCCATCGCCAGTTACTATGGCAAGTTTGACAAAGGCCGGTGACAGTGCTATACTCCAATACTGCTGCGAAGAAATTGCGCAGCAAAGTATCTGTGCGCCATGCGGCCCACTTCTAAGGCGCAGTCCGTTACTGCGACCAGATCTTTGGGCCAGTTATTATTTTGTCTGCAAAAGAGATAGTCTATCGCAGGCCGGTTTAAAGGAGAGCAGTAAATGCCGACCATTAACCAACTTGTTCGGAAGCCGCGCAAGCCGGTGGTAAAGAAGACCAAAGCCCCGGCCCTGCGCTTCACCTACAACTCGCTGAAGGGGAAGCTGACTCGCGGCCGCGGATCGCCACAAAAGCGCGGCGTCTGCACGAAGGTGACCACAATGACGCCGAAGAAGCCTAATTCGGCGCTGCGCAAGATCGCCCGCGTGCGGCTCTCCAACGGCCTTGAGGTGACGGCATATATCCCTGGTGAAGGGCACAATTTGCAAGAGCACTCAGTTGTTCTGATCCGCGGTGGCCGTGTGAAGGACTTGCCCGGCGTGCGCTACCACATCGTGCGCGGCACGCTCGATACCCAGGGTGTCAGTGGTCGCAAGCAGGGTCGCAGCAAGTACGGCACGAAGAAGAATCAGCCTGTCGGCAAGGGCACAGCCGCCGGCAAGGGTGGCAAGAAGTAGGAGAGGTGCGGTATGCCCCGTCGTGGAACTGTTGAGCGTCGGCCCACGCCGCCAGATGCGCGCTATAACAGCGTTCTTGTGCAGAAGTTTATCAATAAAGTGATGGAACGCGGCAAGAAGAGCCTCGCCGAACGCATCGTTTACCAGGCGCTTGACCTTGCCGCCGAACGGCTCAAGAAGCCACAGTTAGAGATTTTCGAGCAGGCGATCCGCAATGCTAGCCCTTCTATCGAAGTGAAGCCCAAGCGGGTCGGGGGCGCAACCTATCAAGTGCCGGTGGAAGTAAAGAGCGACCGCCGCTATTCGCTGGCAATGCGCTGGCTGCTGATGTCGGCCCGCGCTCGTTCTGGCAAGCCAATGGTTGAACGCCTCGCTGCCGAATTGATCGATGCATATAATAATACAGGCAATACGATCAAGCGAAAAGAAGATACTCACCGTATGGCGGAAGCAAACCGCGCTTTCGCTCACTATGGCCGGCTTTAAAGCTGGCGTCGGTTTATGAGAATACGGCGATTTATGTCGCCTTACGCAGGAGTATGTGACGGTTATGCCACGTCAGATCGAACTCGACAAAGTGCGCAATATCGGCATTATTGCCCATATCGATGCGGGCAAGACCACCACGACCGAGCGGATCCTGTTCTATACCGGCCGCACCTACAAGATCGGCGAGGTTCACGAAGGTACCGCAACGATGGACTGGATGCCGCAGGAGCAGGAGCGCGGGATCACCATCACCGCCGCAGCGACGACTGCGTCCTGGCGCCTGGATGGCGTTGAGTATCGAATCAATATTATCGATACTCCCGGCCACGTCGACTTTACGGTAGAGGTAGAACGATCACTGCGCGTGCTCGACGGCGGCGTCGTCGTGTTCGACGGCGTGGCTGGCGTCGAACCTCAGTCTGAGACGGTCTGGCGCCAGGCCGATAAGTACAATGTGCCACGCATCTGCTTCGTCAACAAGATGGATCGCGTTGGCGCAAGCTTTGAGCGCTGCGTGCAGATGATCAAGGATCGCCTCGGCGCCAAGCCCGCGATTGTCCAGTTGCCGATTGGGGTCGAAGATACGTTCCGCGGCACGATTGATCTCTTCAAGATGAAGGCCACGGTGTATTACGACGATCTCGGCAAGGATATTCGCGAAGAGGAGATTCCAGCCGAGCTGCGCCCTGCCGCCGAAAAGGCCCGCAACGAACTGGTTGAGATGATCGCCGAGACCGACGATGAGCTGACCTTGCTTTACCTCGAAGGCCAGGAACTGTCTATTGAGGAACTGAAGCGTGGTCTGCGCAAGGCAACTCTCGAACGCAAGCTGGTTCCGGTGCTCTGCGGCGCTGCCCTCCGCAACAAGGGTGTGCAGAAACTGCTCGATGCCGTGGTCGAGTATCTTCCCTCGCCGCTCGACCGGCCTGCAATTACCGGCACATTGCCCGGTCAGGTGATGGGCGATGAGGGTGTCGAGGTCATTACGCGCCGGGTTAGCGATGATGAGCCGTTTACAGCCCTGGTCTTCAAGATCGTTGCCGATCCTTACGTCGGCAAGCTGGCCTACTTCCGCGTCTACGCTGGCAAGATCGAGAAGGGTTCGTATGTGCTCAACTCGACCCGCGGTCAGCGCGAACGCCTCGGTCGCTTGCTCCGTATGCACGCGAACCATCGCGAAGATATTGACGAGGTATATGCCGGCGAGATTGCGGCCATGGTCGGCCCCAAGAATTCGTATACCGGTGACACTATCTGCGATCCCGATCACCCGATTGTGCTCGAGAGCATCCGCTTCCCTGAGCCGGTGATCGAGATGGCGATTGAACCGAAAACCAAGGCCGATCAGGATAAGATGTCGATCGCGTTGAGCCGCCTGGCGGAAGAAGACCCGACCTTCCGTGTCTATACCGACTCTGAAACCGGTCAGACGATCATCAAGGGTATGGGTGAGCTGCACCTCGAGGTGATTGTTGACCGCATGCGCCGCGAGTATAAAGTCGAAGCCAACCAGGGCAAGCCGCAGGTTTCGTACCGCGAGACGATTACCATTCCGGTTGATCACGAGACTCGCTTCGTGCGCCAGACCGGTGGTAAGGGTCAGTATGGTCACGTGAAGATTAAGTTTGAACCATTGCCCCCTGGAGGTGGCTTTGAGTTCGTCAATGCAATTGTCGGTGGCGTGATTCCGAAAGAGTATATTCCCGCCGTTGAGCAGGGGCTGCGTGAGGCGATGCAAACCGGTGTGATCGCCGGTTATCCGGTGGTTGACATCAAAGCAACTCTGTACGACGGTTCGTATCACGAGGTTGACTCGTCGGAAATGGCCTTTAAAATCGCCGCTTCGATGTGTCTCAAAGAGGCGGTGCGCCGCGGTAAGCCGCAGTTGCTTGAACCGATTATGAAGGTCGAGACGGTTACTCCCGAAGATTTTCTCGGCACCGTAATCGGCGATTTCAACTCACGCCGCGGTCGGATTGAGGGTATGGAGCCGCGTGGCAATGCGCAAGTCGTGCGCGCCTATGTGCCGCTGGCCAATATGTTTGGTTATATGACCGATCTCCGCTCGGCGACTCAGGGCCGCGCAACCTCGTCAATGGAATTTGATCATTACGAGCCGCTGCCCGATGCGCTGGCCAGGGAGATTATTGAGAAGCGTGGCGCGAATTAGCGAGGAACGACGGGGACGACCGCCCCGCGCGGTCGTCCCTTTTCTGCGACGATGGAGCTACGCCTGCTGACACCGCCGCCCTGGCTCGATTATGAATTGATCGATTCGGGCCACGGCGCAAAATTGGAACGGTTTGGCCCGTATGTGCTGGCTCGACCGGAAACGCAGGCGATCTGGTCGCCCTACCTGCCGGCGACCGAGTGGCAGCGGGCCGATGCAACGTTTCACCGCGCGCGCGGTGAAGACGGACCAGGTGAGTGGCATTACCATCGTCCCTTGCCTGAACGCTGGCCACTCAATGCCAATGGGTTGCGCTGTTGGGTGCGTTTGACACCGTTTCGTCATACCGGTGTCTTCCCCGAACATAGCGCCCATTGGGAATGGTTGGCCCGACAGGCGCAACGTCGCGATCAGCCGCGCGCGTTAGTCTTGTTTGGGTATACCGGATTGAGCAGTCTGCATCTCGCGCGTTCCGGCGCCCACGTAACGCACGTCGATGCTTCCAAACCTGCCGTGCGTTGGGCGCAAGAGAATCAGGCGTTGGCAGAGTTGACCGACCGCCCAATCCGATGGCTGATCGATGATGTCGGTAAGTTTGTGGCCCGTGAATTGCGGCGCGGCAATCGGTACGATCTGATTTTGCTCGATCCGCCCGTCTTCGGTCGCGGGCCTAACGGTGAAATCTGGCGCTTGCACGAGCAATTACCACAATTGTTGGCCCAATGCGCTCGTTTGCTTAGCCAGCAACCACTTGGGGTGTTGGTGTGCGCCTACGCGACAACTATCTCGGCGCTCACAATCGGTAACTTGCTTGCCGAAGTGATGGCGCCGTTCCAGGGATATGTTACTGCCGGCGAGCTGGCTATCCCAGAACAACATTCTCGCCGTTTGCTACCGACGGCAATTTATGCTGTCTGGTCTGATCGGGAAATAGCCGAATCTGGCTGATTGAGGATAAGCAGATCGCGGAAAAACGCGGAGGAAGAACACAATGGCAAAGCAGAAATTCGAGCGGACCAAACCGCACATTAACGTCGGCACCATCGGCCACGTTGACCACGGCAAGAC
>NZ_CAKZNK010000144.1 GCF_937129525.1 uncultured Chloroflexus sp.
CCTTCAAAAAACCAAAATCCCCGTGAGGGGATTGAAACGTGAATATAGGGGCGGGTTTTAAACCCGCCCCTACAGACGTTTCACTTTCAAAAAACCAACATCCCCTCACGGGGATGACAACATTAGGCAGAGCCGTTGCAATGTAACTGCTCTATCCCTCTTTAACAAAGCCAGATCTGCTAACGGACGACGTAAGGGCGAATAATTATTCGCCCTTACGTCGTCACATCATCCCACCTCATCCGCCTCTCGTCTCGCTCGCTGGCCTTGTCCGGTCTCATCCGCCTCCCGTCTCCCGCTCGCTGGCCTTGTCCGGCCTCATCCGCCTCCCGTCTCCCGCTCGCTGGCCTTGTCTGGCCTTGGCTCGTCGCCCCCCTCACCTGCCGCGGCCTGTCGTCCTGCCGCGTCTGGACACTATGTAACCACTTGCTGGAGAAGCGGGTTTGGAACCCACCCCTCTGTATTGATGGCGAAACTGACAACTTGTCAAGAGCGCGGCAGTGCTGTGACCGCGCAACCTACAGCGCTGGTCGCCGGTTTCCCCTCGTCCCTCTGCGTTCTCTGCGCCCTCTGCGGTAGGATCCGCCCGCGCAACCTGCGGCGCTGGTCGCCGGTTCCCCTCGTCCCTCTGCGTCCTCTGCGCCCTCTGCGGTAGGATCCGCCCGCGCAACCTGCGGCGCTGGTCGCTGGTTTCCCCTCGTCCCTCTGCGTCCTCTGCACCCTCTGCGGTAGGATCCGCCCGCGCAACCTGCGGCGCTGGTCGCCGGTTCCGGGCTCCCGATTTACGGTAGCCATCGCTCAAGCCGGTAGGCGCTGTCCCAGAACATCCATTCCAACCGGGAGGAGTGGATGAAGGCGGCGCGCATGCGTTCTTTGGCCGCTTCTGAAGCCTGTTCGGCAATTCGGTCGGTGAGCGCTATTGCTCGATCAACCCATTCAGCAAATTCCTGGCCAGCGTATGTGTCAATCCATTTCTGGTATGGGTTGTTTGGCGTGGCGCGGCGGTAGATGTCGTTGCCAGCTTCGCGGTAGATCCAGAAGCACGGTAGGAGCGCTGCCATTCCTTCTTCGTAGCTGCGCGTTGCCACGGTTGCCAGCAGAAAATTGGTGTAGGTGAAGCAGGCTGGCGCTTGTTGTCTGGTTGGCGCTGTGATGCCGAATTCTTGAAAGTAGGTGTGGTGTAAAGACCGTTCGACGACGGCTACTCCCTCAGCAAAGCGCGCAAACTGGATGACTGCCTCTTCATCTGGCGCGCGTCCGGCCATTGTTGCCAGAGCGCGGGCGAAATCCGCCAGGTAGAGCGCGTCTTGCTCCATATAGAAGGCAAATTTTTCTCTGGGTAACGTTCCTTGCGCTAGTTCGGTGTTGAATGGGTGTTGAATAATGGCCTGGTAGATGTCGGTGATCGCTGCCCAGAGTGTTTCGGTATAGCGCATGTTGTCCCTCCCGGTAACTGCAAGCTCGCTGTCGCTGTTCGTTGCAGGGACGCTGAAGCGCCGGGAGAGAGATGTTTCCACCCAGAAGCCGGATCGGGTATGCAGGAGAAAGCGGATTGTTGTTCCGATTTCCTACGCCGGTATTACCCGGATCAGGTTCGAGGGTACTCTCTCAGCCTCGCTATATTGGCGAAGCGCCCCTACGGAACGGGAAGAAGTATAGCGGTAGGGAACTTGATCGTCAAGTGAAGATGAGGTTGTTGTAGACGCAGTTTGAGCTGTAGAGTCTGCCTGTCTGCGGTACAATATGGGTGCGATCAGGTTGTAGATAGAGCTGGACTTTACGCCAGATGACGGTATCTTGAGGCCGAAAGTTGCCGTCAGAGGGCGAGGTGCGCCGATCCTTGCTGTCATCGTCCGATGGTGCCGATGTTCGCCAGAATGGAAGGATTACTTCAATGGCTGCTCTTTCGAAACGTGAACGAGTTGATGCTGCGCTGGCCGGTCAACCGGTTGATCGCGCGCCGGTGAGCGCATGGCGCCATTTTATCCCCGAAGAGTTGTCTGGTGCGGCGCTCGCCGAGGCGACAGTTGCCCATGTTCAGACGTTTGATTGGGATTGGATTAAGCTCAATCCCCGCGCTACCTATTACGCTGAGGCCTGGGGTAATCGCTACGATTTCGACCATTATGACGGGGTGTTGCCGCGCCTCGTGGACGGGCCGGTGCGCGCGGCGCCCGATCTGGGACGTGTCGTTCCGGTTGAACCAACTGCCGGCGTGTTTGCTGATCATCTCGATGCAGTTCGGCGCGTCCGGCGCGCGGTCGGTGATGTGCATCTGCTCCAGACGATCTTCTCACCGTTGTCGGTGCTGGCGTTTCTTACCGCCAGTCCTGGCGATCAGACGGTGAGCGTGGGATCCGATGCTGATATGGGCCATCTGCGCGCTCTGATCCATACCGATCCGGCGGCAGTTCACGCTGCGCTGGACGCTATTACAACAACGCTGGCCGGTTACGCTGCCGCCTGTCTCGAGGCGGGCGCCAGCGGGATCTTCTTCGCCATTGTGCGTCTGGCTAGAGCCGGGGTGCTGAGCGAGGCAGAATACGCTACCTTTGGCCGTCCCTACGATCTGCGGGTGCTGGAGGCGGCGCGGGAAGCGTCGTTCAATCTGCTTCATATCTGTGGCCCGCGGGTCTATTTCGATCAGGTGCTTGATTATCCGGTGCATGCGCTAAACTGGGCTGCGGTCGGTCAGCATAACCCTGATCTAGCGGCAGCGCGCGCTCGGACGAACCTGGCGCTGGTGGGTGGAATCAACGAGACGGGAGCGCTGCTCCACGGTACGCCGGCAGAGGTGATGGCTGAGGCGGCAGCCGCGCTCGCGGCGGGTGGTACGACAAAGTTTCTGCTTGCGCCAGGGTGTGGAATGGCAATGCATACGCCGGTCGCCAATCTGATGGCGCTGCGCCAGGCGGTTGATCGCGCGTGATCCCGATTAACCAAGCGCGCACATGGACGCAGCGGATCACCCGGGCGCCAGGCGGTTGATCGCGCGTGATCCCGATTAACGGCGGGATTGGGAGAGGCTGTGCCGCTTTTTGATCGCCTATCCCCTCTTGCAACCGGATAACCGATATGATAGGCTGGTGGTATCAAAAGTGATCGCAGGGCAGTCGATCTGGAGCGTTAGACTGGCGTTCACTGCAATCTGCTGCGACTTCCCCTTTGAGCGGTGCATAGCGGTTCGGCAACGATAGCGCAACCTTAAAACCTCCGAACCGTTCGCGAAGGATTGCGCGGCGTCGGTTTCCGAGCCGGGTAGGATCGCTCGCTGCGCAGCGTCGGCGAGATGCAGTCGCATCAGCGCTGACCTGCGTTTCCCTGCCGTATCCAGGCCCGGCAGCGATGTGAACGATGTTACCGGTGTATCCAGTCGCAGCGGGAGAGATTCTTGCATGTCTTTGTCGCGTAATAGTCGGATCAAACGGCGCTCTTTGCTCGCATTGATGGTATTGGCCGGTCTGTTCCTGGCGCTGGCCTGCTCCGCTTCACCTGACCAGGCGAGCAACGTTGCGACAACTTCGCAACCGCCTGCATCTACATCGGTCAGCGCAGAAACGGCACAACCGGCTTCTCCGATTGCGGAGCCTCGCAATCCTGCGCCTACTCAGGAGATTGCAGCGTCTTCGCGCCCCACCTCCACTCAGGTTACCAGTCCACCGCCAGCCTTTCCAGGCGCAGAGGGCTTCGGCGCTGCCGCTACCGGCGGTCGCGGTGGTCGCGTCCTGTACGTGACCACGCTCGATCCCGATCCGAAAGGTGAAATTCCAGGGTCGCTCAATTGGGCGCTGCGCCAGGAAGGGCCGCGCTACATTCTGTTTAAGGTGAGTGGCGTGATTCACGGACACGCCAATATCGTCCATGGCGATGTCACGATTGCCGGGCAAACCTCGCCGGGTGGCATTACCGTGCGCGGGATCGTGTGTGATGGTCGCTTTGCCCGCAATCAGTGCGATAACCTGATCATCCGGCATATCCGTTCGCGTCCGGCCTTTCACGTGGACGGCAACGGCAATGCGCTCGATGATGCGATACGTTTGGAAGGACTCCAGAACTTCATCATTGACCACAGCTCCTTTGCGCACGCCGGTGATGAAGTCGTGCAATTGAGCTGGGCGCAGCATGGGACAATCCAAAACTCGATCTTTGCTGAAACGGTTGGCGATAATGCCGCTTTTGGCGGGATGTTGTTGAACTATTCAGCGCCCCACCATCCGCAAGATTATCTTTCGATTCATCATAATCTGTGGTTTCGCCTGGGTGGAGCGTTGCCGGAAATCAGTTGCGCCGCCTCTGGCTACCCTGATGAAACACCCAGCATAATCGGTTGCCAGGCCCATCCGCTCCGGCTGGAGTTGTCGAACAATTTGCTCTGGTCGCCGGGGATCAATATCTGGTATAACCGCGAAATTGATGGCAATCCGGCCAATGGCGACTATGTGCTTCATCTGAATTGGGTGAACAATTATCTGGTGGCGCCAGCCGATTTTTCGTTCGGTATGATTTTGCATAGTGTGTTGCAGGCGCCGCAGAATCGGTTGTATTTTGCCGGCAATCGGATGAATCTCTACCCCGATTATGCCGATTATGATCTGGCGTATTGTTGTAATGATTTTTCTCAACCTGACAAAAATCCCAATACCGATCCGGGTGTTGCGACCCGCCTGAGCGAACGTCATCCTTTTCCGCCGATCACGTATCGACCGGCGCAGGATTTGCCGGCCTATATGGTGGCGAATGTGGGCGCCTTTCCGCGTGACCCGATGGATCAGCGTTTCCTGACGGCAGTGGCAAGCGGTCAAACCGAATTTGGGATCGGATTTGAGCGACCAGGGGCGAATGATGCCTTTGCGCTGCGGTTCGACCCCGCTGCGCCGCCACCAGCGCCGTTGGACACCGATAGCGATGGTATGCCCGACGATTGGGAAATGCGCCACGGCCTGGATCCAAACCTGCCGGATCACAATGGCATGCAGTTGTCGGTGAAGCTGACGGGGGTAGAGGGTTATACCAATCTGGAATGTTATCTGAACGAGCTGGCCGACGCGCTGGTGAGCAACGCCGCGCGTTAACAGGTCGCGCCCGCCTGCTGACAGCGCGCCACAATACGCGCGCTGTCAGACCAGTTTGGAGCTATTACCCATCAGCAGTACTCATATACTGCCGCTTCAAACGCTGCAAAGAGAGCAAGCGATTTGGGATCAGCGAATGGCACGATCTGGGAGATATACACCCCGCCGATTCCGCGGCTCGGATCGATCCAGAAGTATGAGTTGGAGAGGCCGGCCCAGAAGAGACTGCCTGCCGATCGTCCACCGGGAACAGGTTCGAGATTGATGAGCCAGCTATAGCCCCACCCCTTCTTCACGCCCGGCAAAAACTCGATGTCATGCGAGAAGGCCGGTAACACCGAGGTCAATTTGGGGATGGTCAGGTCACCGATTGCATTGCGACACATCAGATCGACCGTACTGGCAGCCAGGACGCGCTGACCGTCAAGTTCACCGCGGTTGAGCACCATGCGAATGAAGCGGGCATAATCGCTCGCCGTGCTGTACAGCGCCCCACCTCCCAACTCCACTTCAGGCTCTTGCGGCAATTCAAACTCCATCGGCGCCAGCCCGCCCTCAGCGTCCCGAGCGTGCATCGAAGCCAATCGCGCGCGCATATCAGGCCGAATCTTCATTGCGCTATCGCGCATACCAAGCGGTTCAAATAGCGCCTCGCGCATATACTGGCTAAGCGACTTCCCACTCACCGCTTCGACTGCCATCCCGGCAAAATCGATACTGATGCCGTATTCCCAACGCTCACCGGGATCGAACAGCATCGGCGTCGTCAATGCGCGCCGTTCACAACTGGCAGCGCCAGGGATACCCATCACCTGCTGGTATCTGAGAATATCGGCATTCCAGAACTCGTAGGAAAAACCAGCGGTATGGGTGAGCAGGTGATGGAGCGTAACCGGCTGACGAGGTGGACGGAGGATCGGTTGACCGTCGGCATCCCACCCGGTCAGCACCTGCGCTTCAGCCAGCATCGGTACCCACTGACTGGCCGGACTGTGGAGATCGAGCTTGCCCTGTTCGACCAGTTGCATTGCGCAAGCCGCTGTGATCGCTTTAGTCATCGACGCGATCCAGGCCACGGTGTCTACCGTCATCGGCGCGTCGGCAGTCAAATTGCGCTTCCCGAAGGCGCCTTCATACCGTGAACCATCGCGATCGACAACCACTGCAACTACACCCGGCACGTCACCCTGATCAACCGCTGACTGAAACAGATGGTCAAGTTTTGTCTGTAGCGTCATCGCTCTTCCTCATTTCTCATCTGAAACGGAGCAACCACACCATTGTGGTTGCAGAGATTGTCAGATACTGCTTATAGCTCGACGAATACCTCGCCATTCTCTTCGGTCACCGGGTAGGTCTGCAACGGGGTTGGCTCTTTGCCCATCGCAATCAGTGAGCGCGACCAGCCCGGCAGCGGCAGACCAGCGACACTGTTCACCCAATCTAGATTTTTGCCGGTGATGAGATCAAACTTCGAGCCGTGCCACGAGCAGGTGAGCGTGCTACCTTCGAGTTTACTGCGGTTGAAAGGTAGATTCAAATGAGGACAACGCCCCTGTGCAGCGTAGACGGTGCCATTGATCCGGGCTGCGATGAGATTGACATTCTTGCCGGTTACCTCAACCAGGGTCGATTCAGGGAAGTCTGCTGAAACGCCGATCTTTATTCGCATACGTTTCCTCCTCTACCGGCTTGTGAGTGATAGTCGGTATTTTTATCGTAACATAGCTTTACAGAAGGGGAAAGGCGCGAGAGTGGTTATTGTCGCTGCGCGCGCGACGAAGATAAGGGAAGCGCGACGGCGCGCAGCGGAACATTCACGCCTCTGCGTCCTCTGCGGTCGATCCTGCCCCCAGCAGGGAAGCGAAACGGCGCCCGCCGAAATGCATACACCGCTGCGCGCTCTGTGGTTGATCCTGCCTTCAACCGGGAAGCGCGACGGCACCCGCCGAAATGCATACACCGCTGCGCGCTCTGCGGTCGATCCTGCCCCCAGCAGGGAAGCGCGACGGCACCCGCCGAAATGCATACACCGCTGCGCGCTCTGCGGTCGATCCTGCCCCCAACCGGGAAGCGCGACGGCGCGCTGATGATGAAATGAGGCGAGAAGTACCCGGCGACTGAAGCCTGCCCTACACCTGGATCACAAGATATACCCTCGTTTGCGCGCTACCTCTTCCTTGTGCTTGCGGAAGAGAATGTCGCGTTCGGTACCTTTGATCTCGCGGCTGTAGGTGGCTAAAATCCGATCAACCTCGGCATCAATCTCCTCTTCGATCTTGAGATCGGCGACAATCGCATCATAGATCGCTTTCACCCGCAAGGCGCGGCCATCGCTCGGACGTTGACCGGGCTGGTCGCGATAAGCCAGTAGCCCGCGCTCGGCCAGTTCGTCGTGCAGACGTTCGGCAATTCGACGCACTTTGTCTTCGCTTAGTCGCATCGCGCACTCCGGCAGTAATTAGTGTCGGTCAATTTCTCTGTTCATTGTACATCAAGTCGAGCGGCCCGGTCGATGTGGCTGCCGGTTACGGACGATCTACCCGCAGTGATTCTTCCCCGGTTCCCCTTACAGCCTGCCTGATTGCTGAAGAGAGCACAAAACACCAATCTTTCGTTGGAATGAAACATTTCATGCTATAACGGCAAACCATGCGATCGACAACGATTCAATAGTTTCACACTCATTAGTTACGAGTGAAACGTTACACATTCCCTCTTGACAGGAAAATAAGCCGTGCTAGAATGGGAACCATCAGCCGCAAGTTGACAAAGTAGCCCAGAAGTTTTTCGCTTCGCCTGTATGAAACGTTTCATATACAGGCCGTTACACTAGTCTGGAGCATTATGGAACGCCTTTTTGCCAGCCGCTACGGCTACTTTAGCGCGGATGGCCGCGAATACACCATTACCACGCCACTAACGCCCCGCCCCTGGGGGAATGTGATTAGCAACGGCGATTATGCGCTGATGGTGTCGCAGACCGGTTCCGGCTATAGCTGGCGCAATAATGCCGGCCAAAACCGCATCACCCGCTCGTTTCAGGATCTGGTGCAAGATAACTGGGGCAAGTATCTCTATTTGCGCGACCTCGATAGTGGAGTGTACTGGTCGGCAACCTATAAACCAACATTGCACGCTTACGATCACTATCAGGTGACCCACGGTCTGGGCTATTCGCACTTCATCCAGGAAGCGCATGCTATTCGTAGCCATCTGACCGTGTTTGTGGCCCCTCACGATCCGGTAGAAATGTTTCAGCTTACCCTCACGAATCTCTCTGCGCGTCCGCGCTGGCTTGATGTCACTTCCTATGTTGAGTGGCTGTTGGGCTTTGCTCCTGACGAACACCGCGAGTTCCACAAGTTGTTTATCGAGACAACGGTCGATCTATCGCTGAATGCATTGCTGGCGCGTAAGTATTTGTGGGGTTTTGCCGATGAGGCGGGCCGCCATAACAACCTCGACTGGCCTTATGTGGCGTTTATGGCGGTGAGTGAGCCGCTGAAGAGCTTTGACGGCGATAAAGAGTCGTTTATCGGTCTGTACCAGAGTCTCGAACACCCTCAGGCGATGCAGATGGCGACGCTAGCCGGGCGGGTTGGGCGTTTTGGCGATGCGATTGCGGCTTTGCAGGTTGAAGTGGCGCTGGAGCCTGGCGAGAGTCGCACAATCATTTTTACGCTGGGCGCCGCCGAGCAGGGCCGCGAAGACCCCGCCGATCTGATCCGTCGCTTCACCTCCCCTGCCGCCGCTGCTCAGACTCTGGCTGCCGTACACGATTTCTGGGCGCGTCTGGTTGAGGCTGAATTTGTCGATACACCCGATCCGGCCCTCAATCTGATGACTAATTACTGGTTGAAGTATCAGGCAATCTCTGGCCGGTTGTGGGCGAAGTCGGCCTTCTACCAGGTTTCGGCGGGATACGGCTTCCGTGATCAGTTGCAAGACAGTCAGATTTTTCTGGTGTGCGATCCCGAGCTGGCCAAACGGCAAATCTTGCTCCACGCTGCCCAGCAATTTGTGGAAGGCGATGTTTTGCACTGGTGGTTTTCGATCCGCGGCGGCGGCCCGCGCACCAACTGCTCGGACGATCTCCTCTGGTTGCCGTTTATCGTCGATTCTTACCTGCAAGAGACCGGTGATACGGCAATCCTCGATGAGCCGGTACCCTATCTCAACGCTCCCGCCGAATCGCTCTATCTGCACTGCAAACGCGCTATCGAGCGTTCGTTTAGTCGCTTTTCTCCTCGCGGCATCCCGTTGATGGGCGATCACGATTGGAATGATGGCCTGAATGCCGTCGGAACCCATCTCCGCGGCGAGAGCTTTTGGGTAGCCGAGTTTCTCTACGCGATCCTGGAACGCTGGATCCCGATTGCCCGGCAACGCAATGATGCCGCCTTCGCCGACCGTTGCGCCGCTGTCCGCGAGACGCTGCGCTGGGCTACCAACCGTTATGGCTGGGATGGCGAGTGGTTTTTGCAGGCGACGACCGATGAAGGGTTGCCGCTAGGTTCACGCCAGAATGATGAGGGGCGCATCTTTCTGATGCCCAATATCTGGGCAGTGATTAGCGGCATTACCGATCATGAACGGGCCTGCCAGGCAATGGAGTCGGTTACCCGGTATCTGCTTTGCGATTATGGCACCCTCTTGAACTATCCCGCTTTCACCCGACCCCGCCCTGATATTGGCTACGTGACCCGCTATGCGCCGGGGTTGCGTGAAAATGGCGGTGTGTACACCCACGCCGCGACGTGGGCCGTGTGGGCCTATGCCCTGCTGGGCGATGCCGAACATGCCTACGAGGCCTATCGCCGGATCTGTCCACCTAACCGCAGCGCCGATCCAGACCGGTATAAAGCTGAACCATATGTGACGCCGGGCAATGTCGATGGGCCGCAATCGCCCTTCTTTGGGCGAGGTGGCTGGACGTGGTATACCGGTTCGGCGCAGTGGCTCCACCGCATGGCAACCCACTGGATTTTGGGGATCCGCCCACAAGCCGATGGATTGCTGATCGACCCACTTATCCCTTCAACCTGGGAGCGGTTCAGCGCGCGCCGTCGCTTCCGCAATGCGGTGTACGAGATTGAAGTGCTTAATCCCAACCACGCCAGTCGCGGGGTGGCCATCCTGGAAGTTGATGGGCAGCGCCTCAGCGGTAACGTTGTGCCGGTATTCGGCGACGGTCAGGTTCACCGGGTGCGGGTGGTGATGGGGTGACGCTCATACACGAAAAAGGAGGTGGCGCATTCGATAACGGAACCCAATCGCTCTCATCAGGAGTTGCAGCAGTATTTGCATTTCAAGGAGGAGAAGCATGAAACCTTTGGCCAAAGGCGGCTTTCTGCTGGTAGTGATCATGGTGCTGGCAGCGCTGGTCGGTTGTACACCAGCCGCTACGCCGCCACCTACCCAGGCCCCAACAACGGCGCCGCAGACACCCCCTGAGCAACCGACAGTTGCGCCTACCGCCGAACCGGCTCCTACGGCAGCGGCGAAGCAACCGGTCACATTACGCTACGCCAACTGGAATCTCGGCACTGAGGAGGAGAACAACATTCAACGCCGGCTGGTTAAGGCATACACCGAACTCAACCCGCGCGTGACGATTGAATTTGTCGATATGTCGGGCGGTGGCTGGGATGATATGCTCAACACATATGCGGCTAAAGGTGAGTTACCCGATGTCTTTATGGCCAATAACATGCCGCTGTATGTGAAAAATGGCTGGCTGGCCGATCTGACCGATCTGGTGGCCAATGACCCCGATTGGGCATTGATCCCGGAAGCGTTGCGCTCGGGGGTGACTTATAATGGCCGGGTCATGGGTTTGCCCGCCGCGCAGTTTATTATGGGCTATTTCGTCAACCGCGATCTGTACGAGGCGGCCAATCTCGACGCGCCTGAATATGGCTTTACGCTCGATGAGTTCAATGCAGCGGTGACCGGTCTGCACAACCCGGCGCGTGGCGTGCTCGGTCTCGATGAGATGGAGTTCGTGATGGGATGGTACCCGCATACGCTCGATAACCGGTTGCAGTGGTTTAGCTTCGATGGCGTTCATATGAACTACAACTCAACTGCGTTTAAAGAGACGGTGGCGCGGGTAACTGAACTCAAGCCTTACACGTGGCAAGGACTGACCGATGAGCAGAAGGCCAACTTCAAGTCAGCCGGGCCATGGGAGCTGTTCTTGAACCAGGAAGTTGGCATGCGTTGGGAAGGTGGCTGGGCCATTCCCCAATTCGCCCAGAATGCAACCTTCGATTGGGATTTTGTCGGGATTCCCGGTGGCAATCAGGCGATTGTCATGGATATTATCGTCGTGGCAAAGACAGCGCCCAATCTGGAAGAGGCCTACCAGTTCGCGCGCTGGATGACCTTCGCCCGCGCCGCTTATGCTAAAGAAGTCGAGCTGGCGCGCGAGATGGGCAGTGTGCCGAGCAAGATGCCGGTTGCTATCGATGCCGAGTCGATTGCCCTCTATCGCCAGTTCTTCGATAAGCCGGGCATTAACGCCGCCCTCGAGAATCTGGACAACAGCCTGGTTGAGTCGCTGGCCAAGCTGGTGCCAGGTTACATCCAGGCCCGCTGGGAGGGCAAGCCGGGTATCGATATTGGCGAGGATAAAGACGTGAATATGTGGTTTATGTTCTTCCGCGCTGGCGACGGTATCTATAAGTACGAAGACTATGCGCCACAGTTAGAGACCTTCGCCAACAATATCCTCGATACGGCCAGAGCAGAGGTTGACGAGGCATTGAAGTAGGCCCGATTCCGTTATGGCTGCGGGCGCCAAATCTCAGACAGGGATGCGCCGGCGTCCGCAGCGCTCAAGCGCGTGGTATCACCCTTTCGTTGACCGATCACGTCTCGCTGCACCCGGCTTGCGCCGATAGGGAACAGGGACAGGTAAACACGATGTACGCTTATCGATTTGGCCGGTCAATCCAACCGATCCTTGCGCTTTGGTTTGCGCTGGCCGGATTGCTGCTGGCTCCGCTGCCGGCGCAAGCCGACACCGGGAAGACGCCGGTAATCGAAATCGGCGCCGATGCGCTCGGTCTGCCACTGCGCACCCATCCGCTGTCAGCCGGTTACGCTAAACCGAGCGTTACCATCAACGCCGGCGATCAGGTAACCTTTGCCGTTGACGTGCCGCAAACCGGCGCGTATATGCTGGCAATCGATGCCGCCGTGCCAGAATCGATCACCTTTATCCCACCAGAACTGCTTGTCCAGATTGCCGGTCAAGCCGAACGCTGGCGACTGCTCATTCCGCTCTTCTACCACGATACCGCTGACACCTTTCCGCTCGACCGCTACGGCAACGAGGTTCTTATTCCCCAGGCCCGCCTGGCCCGCTGGAGTCGCGTCTTCTTGCGCGATGTCAATTTCAGTCAGCCCTACCCGCTTGCCATCACGTTGTCTGCCGGTCGCCAGCAATTTTCGCTTAGCCTGAGCGAAGGGACGGTCGTGTTGGGCAGCATCTATCTGCTGCCGGCAATCAGTTCGTACCCGACCTACGCTGAGTATCGGGCGCAACAGCCAGACAATCAGGTCAATGGTGTATTGATTGAACTTGAAGCCGAAAAACCCGCTTACAAGAACGATACTGCTGTGCGTCCGCTTAGCCGCCAGAATCTGGCAGTGACTCCCTACGATCCCTACCGAATGCTGATGAACACCCTGGGTGGCGAAAACTGGAACCGCAGCGGAACGGCAGTTTACTACGAATTTATCGTGCCACAGAGCGGCTGGTATGCGATTACGCTCCGCGCAATTCAGGATTACAAAAACAACTTTACCGTCTACCGACGGATCTTGATTGACGATCACGTCCCCTTTGCTGAATTCAATGCGGTACCGTTCAGCTACAATCCGACCTGGCGTAACTATACCCTCGGCGGTGCAACGCCTTACTTGATCTATCTCGAACAGGGTCGGCACGTGCTGGGGATTGAAGCAACCGCCGCGCCCTACCACGAATCAATCGAACGGGTGCGCGCCAGCCTCAAGGCAATTGCCGATCTTGCCTTCGCGATCAAGCGTCTGACCGGCAATCAGATCGACATCTACAAAGAATGGGAGATTGCCGATTACATTCCTGACATTCGCGAACGACTGACGATGCTGGCCGATCAGCTTCGCGCCGATCAGCAAGCGCTGCTGGCCGTCAACCAAACCCCGGCTTCGGCAGAGGTGCTGGCGTACCAGATGGCGATTGACAATCTCGCAGTGCTGGCGCAAGACCCTAACCGGATTCCGGTGCGAATGAGTCGCCTTTCGGAAGGGGCGGGATCGGCAGCGCAGTTGCTCGGGAATGTCTTGCCTTCGTTGCAGAGCCAACCGCTGGCTCTTGACAAGATTTATATCCATTCTCCGGACATCATCCCTCCCGAACCGAATATTACAACCGGCGCAGTGATTCTCGACTGGGCACAGCGTTTCCTCGCCTCTTTCCGCAGCAATCCTTACCAGAGTATCGGCGCCGCGCCGGATGAACTGGAGGTGTGGGTCAATCGCCCACAGCAATATGTCAACTTACTCCAACGCATGGCCGATGAGCAGTTCACCCCGCAGACCGGAATCAAGGTCAAGTTTTCGATCATGCCTGACGAGGCGAAGTTAATCCTGGCCTGCGCCGCCGGCACTCAGCCTGATATTGCGCTTGGTGTCAGCACTAACATCCCCTACGAACTGGCGATTCGCAATGCGCTCTACGATTTGCGCCGTTTTCCCGACTTTGATCGCTTCATTCGCATATATGCGCCCGGTTCTCTGTTGAGCTATATCATCAACGACTCGGTATACGCCATTCCAGAGACGCAAGATTTTTGGGTCACGTTTTACCGCAAAGACATTCTGGAAACGCTCAACCTGCCGGTGCCACAAACGTGGAACGAGGTGCTGGAGATTCTGCCAGAGCTGCAACGCTTCGGGATGAACTACAACACGCCGCTCTCGAGTGGTAGCGGCTTGAAAGGGTATCTGGTGACCGCGCCCTATCTTTTCAACAATGGCGCGTCACTCTATACTCCGGATGGCATGTCGGGGTTGGGTAGCGACGAGGCGATTCAGGCGATCCGGTTTATGGCCGAAAGTTTCACCATCTATGGCATGCCGTTAACCACCGCCAGTTTCTACGAAAGTTTTCGCGCCGGCGAAACCCCGGTTGGCATCTCGAACTTTGAAACCTATCTCAAGCTGCTCACTGCCGCGCCTGAAATTGATGGCCTGTGGGATATTACTCTCTACCCGGCGACCGTCTTGCCCGATGGACGCCAGTTGCGCTACGCGACTGGCTCGGCCCAGGCGGCAATGATGTTCGCCAATACCGACAAACCGCAGCAAGGATGGCAATTCCTGACCTGGTGGATGTCCACTGAGACGCAGGTTGCATTCCAGCGCGAATTGATGATGAACTATGGACTGGAATATCTGTGGAATTCGGCCAATCTGGAGGCATTCCGGTTTACGCCGATTGCCGGTTCGCACCGCGACGTGATCTTGCAGCAGTGGCAGTGGTTGCAAGAGCCGGTTAAATTGCCGGGTAGTTATATGCAAGAGCGCGAACTGAGCAACGTTTGGAACCGGATCGTCTTTGACGGCGCCAATCCGCGCGTGGCGATTGACGCTGCCGTGACGGTAATCAACCGCGAGATTACGCGCAAGATGACCGAATTCGGCTATATCCGCAACGGTGAGCGGGTGAAGACCTTCACAATTCCTACGATTGAGACAGTGAAGGAGTGGATGGCGCATGCAAACTGACCGGCGTAACCACATGATCGGCCAATGGCGCAAGGAGGCAAGCGCGTATGTCTTCGTCGCGCCTTACGCCGCGCTGTTCGCAGTCTTCATCGCAATTCCGGTGCTGGCGGCATTTCTGCTCTCATTTACGTTTTTCGATTCGATCCAGCCGCCACAGTTCAACGGGTTGTTGAACTACATCGTGTTGCTGACCCAAGACGACATCTTTATGCGCTACGTCTTGCCCAACACGATCCAGTTTGCCGTGCTGGTTGGGCCGGGAGGTTATGCGCTGGCCTTTTTGCTGGCCTGGATGCTGGCCCAGTTGCCGCGCCTGCCGCGCGCGATCTTTGCCCTCATTCTCTATTCGCCGTCGATGACCGGCGGGGTGGCGATGGCGGTCGTCTGGCAGACACTCTTTAGTGGGGATCAGAACGGGTATCTGAACAGTTTCCTGCTCAGCCTCAATCTGATCCAGGCGCCGATCCAGTGGCTGCAATCGCCAGAGTATTTGATGACGATCATGATCATTGTCACGCTGTGGAGCAGTATGGGAGTCGGCTTTCTGGCTATGCTGGCCGGAATGCTCGACATTAATCCTGAATTGTACGAAGCCGGCGCCCTCGATGGGATCAGCAGCCGCTGGCAAGAGATTATCTACATCACGATTCCATCGATGAAGCCGCAGATGCTCTTTGGCGCCGTGATGGCGATTGTCGGCGCTTTTCAGGCCGGCACGATCGGTGTAGCGCTATCGGGGAGCAACCCTACGCCGCGTTACGCCGGCCAACTAATCGTCAACCACATCGAAGACTACGGTTTCCTGCGTTACGAGATGGGGTATGCTGCCGCAGTCTCGGTCGTGTTGCTGTTGATGGTATTGCTGTTTAACCGGCTCGCCAACAAACTCTTTCGCGAGGATTGACCATGAGGCGCAAGCGTTGGTTTAGCTACAGTCTGCGCGATAGCGGCATGAATCCACGAGGGTTTCACCCCAGTCAGCTCAAATTTTATCTGGTGCTGGCGCCGCTGGCAGCGTTTATGCTGCTGCCCATCGTCTTTATCTTCTCGCACGCCTTTAAGCCGCCAGAGGAATTGTTTGCTTATCCGCCGCGCTTTTTTGTCGTCAGACCAACGCTGAAAAATTTTACCGACCTCTTTGCCCGCATTTCTACCTCGGAAGTGCCGGTGAGTCGCTATCTGTTTAATAGCGTGATGGTTACGCTGCTCACCGTGCTGGCTTCGGTTGTTGTTGGCTCGACTGCGGCCTTTGCGCTATCGAAAAAACGGTTTCGCCTCAAGCAGACACTCTTTGCCATCAATACGGTAGCGTTGATGTTTGTGCCGGTCGCCGTCACTATTCCACGCTTCCTGATCATCCAGCAGCTCGGCCTGCTCAATACCTTCTGGGTGCATATTCTGCCCGCGCTGGCCATGCCGGTCGGTCTGTTTCTGCTCAAACAGTTCATGGATGCGCTCCCCAACGAGATAATCGAAGCGGCTCAGATCGATGGCGCTACCGACTGGCAGATCTACTGGCACATTATTGTGCCGCTGACCAGGCCGGCACTGGCAACAATTGCCATTCTCGCCTTTCAGGCTTCCTGGAATAATGTTGATACCTCGGCGATGTACATCAATGACGAAAACCTGAAGACGTTTGCCTTCTATCTCTCAACGCTCACGTCAACGACGGCTGGCGCCAATCTGGTTGCCGGCCAGGGGATGGCGGCGGCGGCTTCGTTAATCGTCTTTGTCCCCAACCTGATCATCTTCATTCTGTTGCAGAGTCAGGTGATGAGCACAATGTCGCATTCGGGATTGAAGTGAGTGGATACGCCTGCGCTTGAGTGAAGGCCGCTACGCGAGAGAGACGACTATGGATCGGGTGCGCATCCGCAATCAGAGTGTTTTCTGGCTCGGCGTTGTGATTGCCCTGGCGCTGGGGACGGTAGTGCGCGCGCCGGTAGTTCAGGCTGATGCGCCCTACGTAACCTGGACACCAGGCCCTGGCGGCGAGCTATACATGACCCAGGATGCATATATCCCGATTGGCGAGACACCTTTGCCAGTAGCCGGCCCCGAAGACATGTTTATGACGCCGGATGGGATCATCTATCTGGCCGATACCGGCAATGGACGAATCGCGCGGCTCGATGAGACTCTGACGGTAGTGGCAGAGTATGGAAAGGGAATTTTGCAAAAACCGTTCGGCGTTTTCGTCGATGATGAAGGCACTGTATATGTGGCCGACGCAGGGTTGAATCAGATTGTTGTGCTGGCCGCAGACGGCACGCTCCGCCACCAGTTCGGGCGACCGGTTGAACCACTGTTCGGCAAGAACCGCAGCTTCCTGCCCCGCAAAGTGGCAGTTGATCAGCGCCGCAACCTCTATGTCATCGGCGAAGGATCGGTGCAAGGGGTCATCCTGCTCAACCCCGATGGCCGCTTCATCGGTAATTTCGCTGCCAATACCGCCCAGATGTCGCTGCGCATGCTCTTACAGCGGATGTTCTTGAGCGAAGAGCAACTGGCTCAACTGGCGCGAAACGAAGCTGCTTCGCCATCGAACCTGGCTATTGACCGGCAATCGATGCTCTACACCATTACTGCCAGCACATTTGCCGACCAGAGCATCCGCAAATTCACCGTTGCCGGACGCAATATCTTTCCATCTGTTATCGGCTCAACCTCATTCCGCGACATCCACATCGATCCCGATGGTCTACTGGTGACAGTTGATAGCGAGGGCCGGATCTTCGAGTACGACCAGAATGGCACGTTGCTGTTTCTGTTCAATGCCCGCGACAATGGCGATCAACGGCGCGGGACACTGATCAATCCGACCGGAATTGCCCGTTACGGCGACCTGATCTATGTCCTCGACAAAGAAAAGAATGCGCTGATCCGCTATCAGGCCACTGCCTTCGCCGAGACGGTGCATCGGGCGATGCGGCTCTATCTGGCCGGTTTTTACCGCGAAGCGCAGCCCTATTTTGAACAGGTGCTCAACTTCAATGGTTCGTTCATCATGGCGTATCAGGGGTTGGCCGATGCCTACTTCAAAGCCGGCAATTACGGCGCGGCGCTGACGGCCTACCGCTACGCCGAAGATCGGGCCGGTTATTCAGAGTCCTTCTGGGAGCTACGCAATGCGGTACTACAGCAATATCTCGGCCCATTCATCATTGCTATCACGCTGGCGGCGCTTGGTCAAAGCATTATGCGACGCTTCGAACGTCGGTACGGCTGGTTTGAACCGTTGCGGGCCTGGATGCGGCAACTTCGCCGGCGCCGACTGATTGACGATGCTGTCTTCCTGCTGCGCTTTGTGCGCCATCCGGTTGATAGCTTCTACTACATCAAAGCCAACCAGCGCGGCAGTCTGCGCTTTGCCTTTCTGATCTACCTCTGGGTGATTGCCGTTCACGTGCTCTCACTCTATTTGATGGGTTTTCCCTTTAATCAGTATGCCTACCCCGGACAGATTCGGGTCGAGAATGAAATTGCGCTGCTGGTGGTGCTCTTCGGGTTGTGGAATACGGCGAACTATCTGGTGTCAACGATCAGCGACGGCGAAGGCCGGGTGCGCGACGTCGTGATCGGCAGCGCCTACAGCCTCTTTCCGTATGCGCTGTTTATGCCAGTCGTGATCGCTGTCTCGAATGTGTTGACGCTCAACGAGATCTTTCTGGTCACCTTCTCGCAGCAGGTTATTTTTGCCTGGACTGGATTGATGCTTTTCATCATGGTGCGAGAAATTCACAACTATACCATCTCAGAAACGACCGGCAATGTTCTCAAGACCCTGTTCACAATGGCGATGCTGGCGTTCACCGCTTATATTCTCTCGCTCTTGTTTGGGCAATTGTTCGATTTTATCAGCGCTATCTGGCAGGAGATTGGTTTGCGTGGGTAAGCTCATCCATGTGCTGATAGCAGTGTTGCTGCTAACAATGTCGCTCCCGGTGGCTCAGGCCGCCGAAACGATGACCGGTATTCCTGCCGGTTACGAGCCGGTTGCTGCTAATGCCACATTCGAGCTGTATCTCAACCGCGAGACGCTGGCGTTCAAGGTGCGTGACCGACGCAGTGGCTATCTCTGGTCGTCGACGCTCGATGAGGTAACGCCAGCCGACCGCCTCAACCGGACCTGGACGGCGTTCGCGCGCAGCGGCATTAGCATCGAATATATGGACGCGCGCGCCAACACGCGCCGGGCATCGATCACCAATGCCGAACATCGGCTAGAGATTGCTACGCTCAGTGATGGCTTTCGCGGGCAGGTTACCTTTGTCGATCCGGCAATCACGATCACGGTACAGGTCACGCTGACACCACGCGGGGTACGGGTTGAAGTACCCTTCAGCGGGATCAGCGAAGCGGGAAACTTCCGGCTGGCCCAACTCCATCTCTACCCCTTCTTCGGCGCGACGCGCGAGGCCGAAACACCGGGATACATGCTGATCCCCGATGGCAGTGGCAGTCTGATTGCGTTCACGGAACGCACCAATGCGCGCGCAATGTTGTATGGCCGTTACTATGGCCCCGACATCGGGATGCGCGGCGAATTACCGGTCAACCCCGATACCCGCCCGACCTATCCACTCTCGGCGCCGGTCTTCGGTATCGTCCACGGCGAGCAACAGCACGCGGCGCTCGCCATCCTTGAACGCGGTTCAGCCTTTGCCGAACTGCTCGTTCACCCGGCAGGCATCACAACCAGATTCAACTTTCTCTACCACCTCTTCATCTACAACGAGAGCTACTTCCAGCCAACCAACCGCTCTGGCGCGGGAGTGACTACTATCCAACCGCAAACCAATGCGTTCGACATCGTACAGCACTACCAGTTTCTCACCGGCGCTGAAGCTGATTATGTCGGATTGGCGCGAGCTTATCAGCAGTTTCTGGTTGAGCAGGGCATCTTGCGCCCTACAGGCGCAGCCAATGGCGAGTTACCGCTGCGCGTCGAGTTTCTGGCCGCCGAGCGGGAACGGGTGCTCTTCTGGCAGCGGGCGATACCGATGACGACCATCGCCCAGATGGCCGACATCCTGGCCACGCTGCCAACCAGCAGAGTTGAAGTGGTCTACTATGGCTGGCAACCGCAGGGAGCCACCGCGCCACTACCGCTCAGCTTTCAGATCGAAGGCGCGTTGGGTAGCCGGAATGCCCTGGTGGAATTAGCCCGAACGATAGAGACTCAGGGTGGAACGCTCAGTCTCTACGTTGACCCCCAGGCCGGCCTGGTTGACGAGAGTGGTTACACGCGCAGCGATGTGGCGATGGCGATCAACCGGGCGCTGATCCGCGGTACCCATCGCGGTATGCAGCAGCTCTATTTCAATCTGCAAGCTGTTGAACAGCGCCTCAAAGCCTGGAGCAACGCCTTTGAACCGGCAGGACTCGGCATTGCGCTCGATGGCATCGGCTTTCGGTTGTATAGCGATTTTCAGGCAGCGAATCGCCGCAACCGCGAAGAGATGTTACAAGCCTACCAGACGCTCTTGAGCAAGTATGGCCCGTTTGCCATGTATCGCCCAAATGCCTATCTGTGGGAAGCCACCCGCGCCTACTACGATATACCACTCGGCGACAGTGGGTACCTCTACACCACTGCCGCGGTGCCCTTCTTGCCGATTGTACTCGCCGGTTACATTCCATACTATGGCCCGCCGCTCAACTTCTCGTCGAATCTGGAAGCAGATCTGCTGCGTCACGCCGATTATGGCGCATACCCGTCATTTCTTCTTACCCACGAAGCAACGGCGGCGATCTTAAAGACACGCTCAAACTGGATCTATACCTCAGCCTACAACCAGTGGCGTGACGAAGCACAGCGGGCATATGCATGGCTGGCTAGAGTGCTTGGGCCGGTGCAGGGATCGGCGATTGTGGCGCGCGCAACACCTCTGCCCGGCGTATCTGTGACTGAATACGCGAATGGGAAACGAGTTGTCGTCAACTACACCACGCAATCGATCACGCTGGCCGGTCAGACCATCCCACCGCGCGATGCAATCGTGATCGATGGCGCACCGTCTGGCAGACCATGATAAGGAGCGAACCGCGAGCGCGCGGGTTTGGCAAAGATCGCTGGCAGGGTTCGTCTGCTAAGGAAAATGTAAGGAAGATTGGTATGACCAATTTGGGATCGCGATGGCGCTTTCGCCTGCGGGAAAACCTTCAGGGCTATCGCTTTCTGCTGCCATGGCTGATTGGATTCGTGCTGTTTACTGCCGCGCCGCTGGCGCAAACGTTCCAATACAGGCTGAGCAACGTCAAAGTCGCAGTAACAGGGATTGAATTAACTGCTATTGGCTGGCAAAACTATACCCGAGCGCTGTTTACCGATCCGACATTTGTTCAGTTACTCATCGAATATGTGATTGAAACCGCGCTTTCGGTTCCGATCATTCTCATCTTTTCAATGATCATTGCCCTCTTTTTAAATGTACCGTTTTGGGGAAGAGGCATCTTCCGTACTATCTTCTTCCTACCGGTTGTCATCACCAGCGGGCCGGTGATCGGGGAACTGGTCGCTCAAGGGGCGACATCGGCGCCTCAGGTTGCGTCATCGACAGCCGTGGCGGCCTTCGTCGGCCAGTTACCGCCGCTTTTGCGCGAACCGGCGCATTATCTGCTGTCATCCTTTATTCTCATCTTGTGGTTTTCGGGGGTGCAGATTTTGATCTATCTGGCCGGACTGCAAAAAATTGATCGGTTTGTCTACGAAGCGGCAGCGGTTGATGGCGCTTCAGCGTGGGAAGCATTTTGGAAAATCACGTTGCCGTCGCTTCGCACAACTACTGTGATCAATGCGCTCTACACCATCATTACCCTGTCACATTTTTCTGAAAATAAAGTGATCCGGTACATCCATTCGCGGATTTACGATGTCGAGGGAGGTATCGGTTATGCCAGCGCCATGGCTTTTGTGTATGCGCTGGCCTTGATCGCGCTGCTGATGGCAACATTCCTGGTCTTGCGACCACGCGCGCGTGAGTAGGGGAGGGTTTGGGCTATGCCACGGCTACGCATTGACTATCTACGCCGAATTGTCTGGGGCGCACACAACCGGCCCGGTATCCTGCCCACGATCCTGCTCTACGCAGTCTTGATCGCTATCGGTTTCGTCTACCTCTACCCGCTGCTGTTTATGACGATCACCAGCTTCAAAAGTCCCGATGACTTGCTGAACCCGATGGTGCAGTGGGTACCAACTGAGCTGTATATCGGCAACTTCCAGAAAGCGTTTCGGGTACTGGACTACCTCGAGACACTTCGGGAAACTATCGTCATTAGTGTCGCGCCAACGGCGTTGCAGGTCGTGGTGTGCGCGCTGATCGGCTATGGCCTGGCCCGTTACCGCCTGTGGGGGAAATCGATCCTCTTCGCGCTCATTTTCGCTACGTTTGTCATTCCTCCCCAAAATACCGTCATTCCACAGATGTTGAATTACCGCTATCTCAACCTGCTCGGCAATCCGCTATCACTGCTCATTCCGGCAGCGTTGGGGCAAGGTTTTAAGAGTGCGATCTTCATTCTCATCTTCTACCAAAACTTTCTGTCACTGCCGCGCGCGCTGGAAGAAGCGGCCCGGCTTGACGGCGCGTCAGACCTGGGTATCTTCTGGCGGATTGCGTTGCCCGGCGCGACGCCGGCGTTTATCGTCTCGTTTGTCTTCTCGGTGGTCTGGTACTGGAACGAAACCTACCTGACCACGGTGTTTCTCGAGGGCGGTATTCAGACGCTGCCGATGCAGTTGGCCCGGTTTACCCAGGCCTACGAAAACCTCTACCCGTCGAGTATGGTCAACATCTTTGACCGGCTCAACGAAGCGGTGAAGATGAGCGGAACGTTGCTGACGATTTTGCCGTTGCTGGTGATGTATTTCATCTTGCAACGCTGGTTTGTCGAGTCAATTGAACGATCAGGACTTGCCGGTGAATAAGATACGCATCTGGAATATGCTGATGGGGCTGGCATTATTGATCACAGCCTGCGCAACTCCAACCGGGCCGAGCGTTCAGCCATCGGACGCGACGGCCACCGTTGCCGCGACACCAACATCACTGCCAGCATCCGTGCCAGCGTCAACGCCGACACCGATGCCGATGCCCACGACCATCGTCGGCGACGACGAGATCATCGCCTACGAAATGCGCGCAGCGTTTGACTTCTTTTGGGAACAGGCCAACACCGACCCTGATAGCCCCGGCTATGGCCTCATTCGCGACCGTTATCCGGGATCGGCAGGAATTGCCAGTATTGCCTCGGTTGGCTTTGGCCTGACCGCTCTCATTGTTGGGGTGGAACGAGGCTACATCACGCGCGACGAAGGCTATGAACGCGCCTCAGGCACGTTACAAACCCTTACGCGAATGGAATCGGTTGAGGGGTTTTACTACCACTTCGTAGATATTCATACCGGTCAGCGAGCCTGGCAGAGTGAAGTATCGAGTATCGACACCGCTATCTTGCTGATGGGAGTGCTGGCGGTGGGGCACTATTTTGGCGCAGAGGTGGCCACCCTGGCCAATACCATCTACGAGCGGGTTAACTGGCCCTGGTTTCTTGATCCCGACCGGCAAATGTTTTATATGGCGTATTACCCGGAAAAAGGCTTCAGCGGTTATTGGGATTTTTATGCCGAACAGTTGATGCTCTACGTGCTGGCAGCAGCATCGCCCACCTATCCGGTTGACGAAACACCGTACTACACCTTCATTCGCCACACGGGACGGTATGGCGATGGAGAGCCGTTTATTCACTCGTGGTTTGGATCGATCTTTACCTACCAGTTTAGTCATGCGTGGATCGATTTTCGCGGACTGGTTGACCAGAAAGGGGTTGATTGGTTTCAGAACTCGGTTGCCGCCTCGCGCGCGCACTACGACTTTGCTGTGGCAATGGATGCGAAATACGAAACCATTGGTCCCAATGCCTGGGGGCTGACTGCTTGCGACGGCCCCAACGGTTATGAAGGACGCTACGGCGCGCCGCCATCGGGGTACGACAACCGCGCCCACTTCATCGACGATACCGTGCCGCCAGCAGGAGCAATCGGATCGATCATCTTCACTCCGGCAGAGTCGTTGCAGGCGATGCGCTTCTACTACTCGCTTGAGCAGTTGAAAGGGCAGTATGGTTTTTACGATGCCTTCAACCTGTCACGCAACTGGTATGCCACCGACGTGATCGGCATCGACAAGGGTATCTCGCTGGTGATGCTGGCGAACTACCAGGATGACCTGATCCACCGGGTGATGATGAGCCATCCGATTATTCAGACTGGCCTGACGCAATTGGGGATTGCAGCGAAGGAGTGATGGGATTAGGGGAGGAACAATGCCGACGATCAAAGACGTTGCTCGCCGCGCCGGTGTCAGTGTGACTGCGGCTTCGTATGCCCTCAACCGCACCGGCACCATCAGCGAAGAGACGCGGCAACGGGTGTTACAAGCAGCCGAAGAGCTGAATTACCATCCCAATGCCTTTGCCCGCCACCTCAAGGCGCGCCGGTCGCGCACGATTGGTATCTTTATTACCCGTTTCGCCGGCGCTTTCTACGAAGAGATTCTTGATGGCATTCACGAGGTCATTCTCGCCACCGAATACGAGCTGATCGTCTGCCCGGAGACACGGGTCGAACGGCGCATCTTTACCCATCGCCAGGTCGATGGCGCAATCGTGTTTGATACCAGTATCCGCGACGAACAGATTCTGCGCCTTGCCGGGCCGAAATTCCCGATTGTGGTGATGGATCGGCAGCTTGAAGCCGAGTATGTCTTCCCGCTTTTGCTTGACAACCGGCAAGGCGTCGCGCAGGCGTTTGCGCATCTCTACCGTCAGGGATTGCAGCGACTGGCCTATATCGCCGGCGCGCCCGATTCATTTGACAACAACGAGCGCATGCAAGCCTTTCTGAACGAAGCGGCGCGTCATCAGTTGTCAGTGCGCGTTTATCCCGGCAATTTTACCGAGCAATCGGGTTATGCGGCGGCTAAACGGATCATCGACGAGGGCGATCTACCCGAAGGTGTCTTTTGCGCCAACGACCAGATGGCAATCGGCTTTATGCGCGCGATGCGCGAACACGGTCTCGAGGCGCCACGCGACATTGCCGTGATCGGCTGTGACGACATTTTGCTGGCCCGATATGTGCAACCGCCGCTTTCGACCATCGGCGCGTCACGGCGCGAGTGGGGCGGTACCGCTGCGCGCTGGTTAATGCGCTACCTTGAGCGCGAAGAGGTCTCGCCACCTCAGCGCATACCAACCGCTTTTATCGCCCGCGCTTCGTCGCTCAAACGTCCTGAAAACCTGGAGTAGCCTGTGGATACGACAACGCCGATCACCTTTGAGATCGAGGGCGCGATTACTTTCTTTCGCGCCGGCACGAACCTTGATCCCTCCAGCCCTGGCTATGGTTTAACGGTCGATGCCATCCATCGGCCTCAGATCGCGTCAATCGCCTCAGTTGGATTTGCGCTTAGCGCTTGGGTGATTGCGGTTGAGCGCGGTTTGATGCGCTACGCCGACGCTCTGCACCTCACCCGCGGCACGTTGCGGACACTCTACGAGCGGGTGCCTCATCAATACGGCTTCTTTGCCCACTTTCTCGACCGCGCCACCGCAGCACGCTGGGGTCATTGCGAATATTCCACGATTGATACCGGTCTTTGCTTGAACGGTGTGTTGACGGCTGCGGCCTATTTTCGTGACGCCGAAATCGAAGAGCTGACCGAACGTCTGCTCGACCGGATCGATTGGAATGCATTTCTCGCCGAACGAGACGGGCATCTGGTCTTGCGCATGTCGTACAATCCCGATGCTGATGGCGATTATGTGACCGATACGCCGGGGTTTATCAGCTTCTGGGATATGGCTGCCGAACAGAAGCTGCTGTACCTCCAGGCTGCGTTACGATTGCCGCCGGTCACTGCTCGCGCGCTCTATCAAGGGTTTCGAAGCGACATCGGCTACTATCAGGGCCAGCCGGTAATTATCAATCCCGGTGGAACGCTCTTTGCCTATCAATACACTGAAGCCTGGCTCGATACCCGTAGCTACCGTGATCCTGACGGTATTGACTGGTTCCGCAATGCACAACTTGCTGCGCTGGCCAACCGCGACTATTGTCTCAGCCTGCGCGATCGGTTTGGCGCCTACCACGAACGAAGCTGGGGGATCGGATGCGGCGATACCCCTCGCGGTTACGTCGTGGCTGGCGCGCCACCTGCCTTGATACCACCTGAACCGGACGGCACCGTTTCGATCAGTAACGCTCTGTCCTGTATGCCCTATATGCCCGACGCTGTGCTCGACATGCTTGATTATCTCTACCACAAACAGCCGGACACTCAAGGGCCATACGGTTTTTACGATGCGTATAACCTTTCGACCAATCCACCGTGGTATAGCCGCACCGTATACGGGATTAATAAAGGCTGCGCCTTACTGATGCTGGAAAACGCTTGCACCGGCCTGATCTGGGATGTCTATACGTCTGGTTCGCGCATCCAACACGCGCTCAATGTCCTGGGATTCACCAGACAACCATCAATCGCCTGATACTGTTATCGAGAGGTTATCACAATGCCTGACTTCACAGTCCACAGCCAGCGCTTCTGGCTCGATGGTCAACCACTATTGCTACAGGCGGGCGAGTTTCACTACTTCCGCGCGCCTGCCGATCAATGGCCGCAACGCCTCAGTCTGCTGACGCAGGCCGGATTTAACGCGGTTGCCTGCTACATTCCATGGCTGTGGCACCAGCCACAACCTTCCGTGATCGATGTGCAGGGGGAAACGCACCCGATGCGCAATCTGGCCGGTTTTCTCGATCTGGCGCATCAGATGGGACTCTACGTCATTGCCCGGCCCGGCCCGTACATCATGGCCGAAACCATCAACGAGGGGATTCCACCGTGGGTATTTGAGCACTACCCGCAGATCGCGCTGATCAACCAGCGTGGCGAAGCGGAACAGATCGCCAGTTACCTGCATCCCGATTTTCTGCGCTGCGTCGCCGATTGGTATCGCGCCGTCTTCGGCATACTGGCGCCGCGCCAGATCACGCGCGGCGGCCCCATCATTCTCGTGCAACTTGATAATGAAATGGGTATGCTGCACTGGGTGCGCAACAGCTTTGATCTGAATCCGGTGGCGATGCAGCACTTCGCTGCCTGGCTCAATGCAACCGGTCATACCGCGCTGATCCACGATCCGGCAACCCTGGCCGAACAGTTGCGCCATGCCGAAGGTGAAGCCGGCGCGCAACTGGTAGCTGACTATCGTCGCTTCTACCGGAGCTATCTGCGCGACTATACGCGCTGGATGCTGGCCGAAGCGCGCGCGAATGGTCTTGAGACGCCGGCAGTGATCAACATTCACGGCTTTGCCAATGGCGGTAAAACCTTTCCAATAGGTTTGTCGCAATTGCTCGAGACATTGCGTCTCCCTGAGATCATCAGCGCCACCGATGTCTATCCGGGTCAGATCGGCGCAGGCACCTTCCATCAGATTATGCTGATTAACGCGATGACCAGCGCCATCCAAAATCCGGCTCAGCCACTCTTTTCGATCGAATTTCAGGCAGGCGGCAATCTCGACTTCAGCAATATGTCAAGTTCTTTCTACGACCTCCACACCCGACTGAGCCTGGCCAACGGTATGCGCGCGATCAATCACTACCTCTTTTTCGATGGAGAAAACGACCCGCTGCTCAGCCCGATCAAACGGCACGACTGGGGGCACCCGGTGCGCGTCGATGGCACACTGCGCAGCCACTATCATCGCTACCCGCTCTTGTCACGCGCGTTAGCGAGCTACGGCGATGCGCTCACCCTCGCGCAACCGGAAACGATCACCACTATCGGTTTTCGCGTTGATGATTTTATGACCGAAGTCAATGCGCCCTGTACGCAGACGGCAACCAACATCATCACTCATCAGCGCGATGTGATCTTGTTTGACTTCATCGCGCGCGGACTGGCTCTCACCCACCGCGACTTCAAGGCGCTTGAGCTACAACATACCCCGCTTGATCCGGCACAGGTACCGCTCCTTTGGACGATGCTCGACGAAAACTGCGATCCGGCCACCGAACGCAAGCTGGTTGAATATGTTGCTGCCGGTGGACGAGTAGTGATTGTTGGACGATTGCCCACAGCCGGCATACTGGCAACCGCGCTTGCTATCCAGGTCAGCAGCGACCCACCCTTCACGCCTCGTCGGGCGCACATCTTCGACAACGCCGACATTCCGGTCAGCTTTGCGCAGTACTATCACGGCGAACCGGGGAACATTTTCGCTACCGTCAATGATGAGTCAATCGGTTTTCGCAAACAGCTCGGCAAGGGCGAGATCGTGATGCTTGGGGCAGCCTTCCCGATTGTCAACCTTACCGATCTCGCCGTCTTTTCTCGTCTGGCCGAATGGGTTGATTGCGTCGCGCCCTTCACCCTCTCCAACTGGGTCGATGTTCATCTGAGTCGCGGCCCGCAGGGTGACTTTTTGTTTGTCAATCACTATGGCGACGATCCACTCGAAACCAGAATCGACTATCGTGGAAGGCCGTTATTCGACGGCCACCCGATCACTATGCCGGCGCGGAGCGGCGCGATCTTGCCGCTGAACTGGAGGATTCGCCCTGGCCTGACGGCGCGTTATGCCACTGCAGAAATCAGAGCAGTAACGGCAGTCGCCGGCGCGCTGATTTTGACATTTGCCCGACCTGAAGGGGTGATCTGTCTGGAAAGAGATGGCGCTCCGGCGCCGCAATTCATCTACTTCACCAACGGCACTATTCAGATCATAGAGTCATCGCAATAGAGATTAGGAGCATCCATGAACGACATCGAAGAGCGGATCGACCATCTCCTGGGACAAATGACCCTGGAAGAGAAGATTGGTCAGCTCAATCAACCGATGATCCACGGTCTGCCTGGACTTGATCTCTTGCGTCAGGGCAAAGCCGGCTCGATCATCAATGCCTTCGGCGCGCTCAGCGGGCAAGGATTCGACCACCTCAGCAGCGCTGAAGCGTGCAACACGCTGCAAAAAGCCGCGCTCGAATCTCGTCTGGGCATTCCATTACTGTTCGGACGTGACATCATTCACGGCCAGCGCACCGTCTTTCCCATCCCGTTGGCGCAAGCAGCTAGCTTCAATCCGACGCTGGTGGAACAAATCAACCGCGTGGCTGCCCGTGAAGCCAGCGCAGTCGGCATTCGCTGGACATTCGCGCCGATGTTAGACATTGCCCGCGATGCGCGTTGGGGGCGAATTGCTGAAGGGTACGGCGAAGACCCATACCTGACGGCGCGGATGGCGGAAGCTGCCGCGCGCGGGTTTCAGGGCGACGATGTCAGCCAACCCGACCGACTGGTTGCCTGCGCCAAACACTACGTTGGCTACGGCGCTGCCGAAGGTGGCCGCGATTACGAACAGGCTGAAATTTCCGAACCAACTCTGCGCGATGTCTATCTCCCGCCGTTCCGCGCTGCCGTTGCCGCTGGCGTGGGCACCGTGATGAGCGCGTTTCTTGATCTCAATGGAGTGCCGGCCACTGCCAACCGCCGGCTTTTGACCGACATTCTGCGCGGTGAGTGGGGCTTTGACGGTTTTGTCGTTTCAGATTGGGAATCGATTGGCGAGCTGGCGCAGCACGGTGTGGCCGAAGATCGCGCCCAGGCAGCGGCGCTGGCACTCCATGCCGGTGTCGATATGGATATGGTGAGCGGAGCCTATCAGGAGACGCTGGCCGAAAATCTACGCTGCGGCAGAATCTCTGATGCAGAACTCGATACCGCAGTGCGCCGCGTCTTACGCATCAAACACCGCGCCGGCATCTTCGAACGCCCCTTCACTGATCCCGAACGCGCAAGCCGCGACATCCTTACTGCCGAAGCGCGTGACCTTGCCCGTCAGGCCGCGCGCGAAACCATGGTGCTGCTCAAAAACGACCGCAACCTCTTGCCGCTACGCGACATGCGCCGTATCCTGGTGGCAGGCCCGTTCGTTCATGCCACTGCCGAACTCTTCGGCACCTGGACGATGGATGGGCGAGCGGAGGATGTCGTTCCGCTCGATCAGGCGTTTCGACAGATCGCGCCGACAGGGGTTGAACTGTGGTTTGCTGCGACGCCGGATCTGGCTTTGTCACGCGCCCACTATGCCGATGCCGTCATCTTGCTGATGGGAGAACATCCGGCCCGTTCGGGTGAGAACGCCAACGTGAGCGACCTGAATCTACCACCCGGACAACTGGAATGGATCACGGCGGTAGCAGGAATCGGCAAACCAACAGTACTCGTCGTCTTTGCCGGACGGCCTCTGGCGATCACCCGCGCAATCGCTCAGGTGCAGGCAGCGATCTATGCCTGGCATCCGGGGCTGGAAGGGGCAGCAGCACTGGCTGAAATCCTCTTCGGTCTGGCTGCGCCATCTGGCCGATTGCCGGTCAGCATGCCAAGAGCAACCGGTCAGGCGCCGATATACTATGCGCGCAAGCCCTCAGGCCGGCCCTTGCGCGAAGATGGCCCCTTCCGTACTCGTTATGTCGATCTACCAACTGTGCCACTATACCCGTTCGGATACGGCCTTACCTACACCCGCTTCAGCTACAGCGATTTACGGATAAGCAGTCAGCGCATGCGCGACACACTCACCGTCAGTGCGCTCATCACCAATGTGGGAGAGCGCGCAGGTACCGAAGTCGTGCAGCTTTACATACGCGATCTGGTCGGCTCGCTGACTCGACCGATCCGCGAACTGAAGGGATTTCAGCGCATGACCTTGCAACCGGGTGAGTCCCGGCGAGTACAATTCACGCTGCGCGAAGAAGATCTCGCCTTTACCCGCGCCGATGGCAGTTGGGGCGCCGAACCGGGTCGCTTCAAGGTATGGATCGCTCCCCACTGCGAAGCCGGATTAGAAGGCGAATTTATGCTGTAATTTCACCTCTGGCGGGCACAACAATATCGTGCCCGCCATTTCACATGTGCGCCACAAATACACCGCTGCAATGATTGACAACGATACCGCGCCGCTCGCGCTTGCCGGTACACCTGTATCGGTTGTTTCGAAATATGCTATAATTATTACGCAGTGCGTCATAACAAGTACTTGAGGAGGCGACCAATGACGATCGCGGCTGAACGCGGAACTGACCTGTTTCGATTCGACGATCTACTCACCCCGCGTGAACGCGCCCTACGTGACAAAGTGCGCGCATTCTGCAACGAGCATGTCCTGCCGATCATCAACGACTACTGGGAGCGCGCCGAGTTTCCTTTCGAGTTAGTGCCGCGTATTGCTGAGCTAGGAATTGTAGGTGGCACCATCCAGGGGTACGGTTGTCCGGGCTTCACCAGCGTCGAAGTGGGATTAATTGCCGCCGAGCTGGCCCGCGGCGACGGGAGCATTGGCACCTTTGTCGGCGTCACCAGTGGGCTGGCAATGGGCGCTATCGCCGCATGCGGTTCCGAAGAGCAAAAGCAGCGCTGGCTCCCGGCGATGGCCCGGCTGGAGAAGATCGGCGCCTTTGCCCTGACCGAACCTTACGTCGGCTCTGACGCAGCTCACATTCGCACGACTGCCCGGCGGGTGGATGGCGGCTATCTCCTCAATGGCGCCAAACGCTGGATCGGCAACGCCACCTTCGCCGATGTGATTGTGGTCTGGGCGCAAGACGAAGCAACGGGACGTATTGGCGGCTTTCTGGTTGAGAAGGGCACGCCAGGCTATCAGGCGACCAAGATTGAAGGAAAGATTGCCAAGCGGTCGGTCATCAACGCCGACATCACACTCGAGAATGTGTTCGTCCCGGAAGAGAATCGACTCCCGCTGGCCCGCTCGTTCCGCGACACGGCCAACATTCTCAAAAACACCCGGTACGGCGTGGCTTGGGAAGCGGTCGGTCACGCGCAGGCCGCTTACGAACTGGCGCGCGAATACACCTTGCAGCGCGAACAATTTGGCCGCCCGATTGCCGGTTTCCAGTTGGTACAGCAGAAGCTAGTGCAGATGCTCGGCGATCTGACCGCGATCCAGTTGATGGCGTGGCGACTGAGCAAACTGCGTGACGAGGACGAGAGCCAGATCACCGAAGGGATGGCTTCGCTTGCCAAACAATATTGTGCAGCCAAAGCGCGGCAAATCGTCGCCCTTGGCCGCGAGGTGCTCGGCGGCAACGGCATCTTGCTCGACCGCCACATTGCCCGCCACTTCGCCGACATCGAAGCCGTCTATACCTATGAAGGCACGAACGAGATCAACACGCTGGTTGTTGGACGCGAGATTACCGGTATTGCCGCCTTCGTGTAGCAGTCAACCACACTACCATATTATGCGCGAGGTGTAGAGACGGTGTAATGCGCCGTCTCTACGCTGTAAGGAAGCCATGGACTACGCTTCCCACATCTGATAGCGGGTAAGATCACAGGCTTCTCACAGTGGAACATTGGCAGGAGGTGAACGAACTTTCAATCTGGCATATAATAATGGTAACGACATGTTATCAAAGGTGGACTATGGTCACACTCCCTCTTCCGCCAATCCAGCGCTCGTGGGAACGCTGCCGGGCACGCAATCTCGATCCAAACAGTCCGCCACGGGTCGGCACGGTTAACCTGAATGGGTGGAGCCATAGCCATCTGCAAATGCTGGCCCGTTCATCAATCGAGGATCTCTACCAGCTCAGCGATCATCCCGGCTTTGCCGTTCTTGTCTGCGACGAGCAAGGAACCATTATCGACATAGCCGGTGATAGCATCGTGATCGAGCAGGCGCAACAGCGCGGGTTTGGGTATGGCATTAGCCTGGCCGAAGAGATTGCTGGCGCCAACGCAGTCGATCTGGCATTGCGTGAAGCCCTGCCTTGCCAGACCAGTGGCGATGAACACTATTGCAAATGGTTGCAGCCATTTGCGCTGGCCGCGGCACCGATCTTCAGCCCCGATGGCAAAGCATTAGGCGCGCTGGCCATTCTGACCCCAGCTCATGCCAACCACCCATACATCCTCGGCCTGGTCATTGCCGCAGCGCAGGCATTGCACAACCAGTTGCGAGCCGAACGACTACTCAACGAAGCCAACGATCACCTGAGCGAACTCTATGCCACACTGGACACAATCAATGAGGGACTGATCTTCGTCGGCCCCCATGGTGAGATTCGCCGGCTGAGTCGGCGCGTGGCAAACATCCTTGCAATCAATGCGCGCTCAGCCGCCGGTCGCCCCCTGACCAGCGTTATTCCACTGCCACCGGCAATCGCTACCGCGCTGCAACACTTGAGCACGCTGGAAGAACAGGAAGTGATCTGGCAAACTGCCGTCGGCGCGCAGGCAGTGATCTGTAGCGTGCGACCGGTGTGGGATCGGAGCAAACGCTACCTGGGGAGCCTGATCACCCTCCGCCCAACTGAAAGTGTCCGCCAACTGGTACAACAAGTTGTCGGAGCCCGTGCCACGTTTACTTTTCGCGACATCATCGGTCAGAGTGAGACTATCCGCCACGCGTTACGACAGGCCCGGCTGGCGGCAGCCGGACGGGGCGCAGTGCTGTTGCGCGGCGAGCCAGGGGTAGGCAAAGATGTCTTTGCCCAGGCGATACACAATGCCAGCAGCCGGGCAAACGGGCCATTTGTGCGCGTCTCGTGCGCAGCCATCCCGCGTCAGTTGCTCGATAGTGAGCTATTTGGGGTTGAAGGGAACGAACGCCAACCCGGTCGGCCTGGCAAACTAGAGCTGGCTCACGGCGGCGTCATCTATCTGGAAGCGATTGACGCCCTTTCATTTGATCAGCAAACCAATCTGCTGCGCGCCATCGAGATGGGGCGCGTGATACGGACCGGCGGCGCGCGCCCTATTCCAATTGATGTGCGCGTGATTGCCACCGGTCACGATCTCGAACAACTGGCGCAAGAAGGACGCTTCCGCGCCGATCTCTACGCTCGCCTCAGCGTATTCACCATCGATATTCCCCCATTGCGCCAGCGCGACAACGATGTCATCTTGCTCACCAACTATATGGTGCAACGCCAGAGCGAGCAACTAGGGCGTCCGATTGCGCTCGATCCCGATGCGCTGGCCGCGTTACGCGCCTATCCCTGGCCGGGCAATGTGCGAGAACTCGAAGTCGTGCTCGAACGAATGGCGCAGGTAAGCGCCAAGAGCGTCTTGACCGTTCACGATTTGCCCCCATCGATCGCGCGCCACGCCACGCCGCTCACAATGGCAGACAGTCCGAGACTGGCCGAAGCGCACGAGTTAAGCGAGCGTGACGCAATCCTGCGCGCCATCCGCGCCGCCGGCGGTCGCATAGGCCGCGCCGCAACGCTGCTCGGTATCAGTCGGGCAACGCTCTGGCGGAAAATGACCCGCTATCAAATCGCGCGCGATGATCTCACTCCATGACTTGTGTTTCAATATTGAAACATTTTTATGCTTCGCCCGGCTTTTTCACAGCTTGACGCCGATCCTTCTACTTTGCTACGATACTTATGCCAAAGCACTATTAAACTCATTCACTAAATAACCATGTTGGCCTTGGCCATTGACGATACGCTGTTAGACGTATCGTTGTGGTGCCTGGGAATTTTTGCGCATTGCGTCCGGCAATGCATCGCAGCAAAGAAAGGAGGTGCGCAGGGCGGGTCGCCGAATGCTTCTCACTTTCCAAACGGCGTGAACGCCCAATCCAGTTCAGATGCGTTGGCACGCCATGCGCGCGTGCAGAGTGGCCAAATCGTTTGCGCCACTACCAGGGTTTACACGCATCACGTTCTCTGTTCGAACGCTGGATCAAGGTTGATTCGTAAGAACTGGTTTCGCTTGTGTTGCAAGGAGGAGACCTTCTATGCCTGCGTCCTTTCTGGGCGAAGTATTCGGCACCATGATTCTGATCCTGTTTGGCAACGGCGTGGTCGCCAATGTGCTCTTGACACAATCGAAAGGGAATGGCGGCGGCTGGATCGTCATTACCACTGGCTGGGCTTTCGCCGTTATGTGCGGTGTCTTTACTGCGGCAGCGCTCGGCAGCCCTGGCGCCGATCTCAATCCGGCTGTGACGATTGCTGTTCTTATCCGCGGTGACTATGATTTCGGCACGGCGATCATGCATATCATCGCCCAGTTTATCGGCGCATTCATCGGCGCAACCCTCGTCTGGTTGACCTACCTCTCGCACTGGGAAGTTACGAAAGATCCCGGTTTGAAACTGGCCTGCTTTAGCACCGGCCCGGCGATCAACAAGCCGGTCAACAATATCATTACCGAAGTGATCGGCACGTTTGCGCTGCTCTTCATCATCTTTGCGATCTTCAGCAGCGACGGCGCCACTGGCGGCAGCCCAGCCAGCGGTCTCGGCCCGTACCTGGTGGCGGCATTGGTGTGGGGTATCGGTCTCTCGCTCGGCGGCCCAACCGGCTATGCCATCAATCCGGCCCGCGATCTTGGCCCGCGCATTGCCCATGCAGTGCTGCCGATTGCCGGCAAGGGCGATAGCAATTGGGGCTACTCGTGGGTGCCGGTCGTCGGTCCCATTATCGGTGGCTCGATTGCCGCGTTGCTGGCGAATGCGCTAGGCATGTAACAACCATTAGCAGTTATCACCTCAAGGGGAGGAAGCCTGTGAAGAAGTTGATCAACGCGCCGGAAAACGTCGTTAAAGAGGCGTTAGCCGGTATGGCGATCGCTCACGCCGATCTGATCGACGTGCATTACGATCCCGACTATATCGCGCGCAAGGGCGCACCACACAACAAGGTTGGTGTGATTTCCGGCGGCGGTTCGGGACACGAACCAATGCACGGCGGATTTGTCGGCTATGGCATGCTCGATGCGGCCTGTCCCGGCGCGGTCTTTACATCGCCGGTGCCAGATCAAATGCTCGCGGCTACCAAAGCGGTCAATGGCGGTAAGGGCGTGTTGCACATCGTCAAGAATTACACCGGTGACGTGATGAACTTCGAGATGGCGGCAGAATTGGCCGCAGCAGAGGGCATCGAGGTCGCCAGTGTGGTCACCAATGACGATGTGGCTGTTGAGAATAGCACCTGGACGGCTGGCCGTCGTGGTGTCGGCGTAACCGTGTTGCTCGAAAAGATCGTGGGAGCCGCCGCTGAGTCCGGCGCTGATCTGGCTACCTGCAAGGCTATTGCCGAGCGTGTTAATGCCAGTGGCCGCAGCATGGGCATGGCGTTAACCCCATGTACCGTACCGCAAGCCGGCAAACCTGGTTTCGAGCTGGCCGACGACGAGATGGAAGTCGGAATTGGCATCCACGGTGAGCCAGGTCGCCGCCGCGAGAAGCTGGCTCCTGCCCGCGATATTGCCGAGATGCTGGCCGGACCCATCCTGGAAGATCTGCCGTTTAAGAGTGGTGATGCCGTGCTGGCCTTTGTCAATGGAATGGGAGGCACGCCACTGATCGAGCTGTATGTGATGTACAATGAATTAGCGCGCATCCTGAAAGATCGCAACATTACAATCGCGCGATCGCTGGTGGGTAGCTACATCACCTCGCTCGAGATGGCCGGAGTCAGCTTCACCCTGCTCCGACTCGATGACGAGATGATCAAGCTCTGGGATGCGCCGGTGCATACGCCGGCTTTGCGCTGGGGGATGTAGCGGGAAAGGAAGCCGCGGCGGAGCGCCTGGCTCCGCCGCTAGACGAACGTAGGGGAACCATGCAGATCACTGCTGATCACGTCATTCGTTTCCTCCAACTGGTTGCAGAACGGGTCAAGGAACAACGCGATTACCTGACCCGGCTTGACGCAGCCATCGGTGACGCCGACCACGGCGTAAACCTTGATCGTGGGTTCAGCACGGTGATGAGCAAATTACCGTCGGCAACTGATCGCAGTATCAGCGGCCTTCTCAAGCTGACCGGTATGACCCTGATCTCAACGGTTGGTGGCGCCAGCGGACCGCTCTATGGCACCGCTTTTCTACGCGCCAGCACTGCAGTCGGCGATCGCGCCACCATTGGCGCCGATGAGCTGATCGCTGCGCTCACTGCGGCCCTGGAAGGGATCCAGACCCGCGGCAAAGCCACCCGCGGCGAAAAGACGATGATCGATGCTATTGCGCCGGCAATCGATACACTGAAAGAGCAGTATGCGGCGAGCGGTGATCTGCTGGCAGCCATGCGCGCTGCGGTTGCTGCGTGCGAACAGGGTATGATCGCAACCGAACCGATGCTGGCCACGAAAGGGCGAGCCTCCTACCTCGGTGAACGCTCAATTGGTCACCGTGACCCAGGAGCTGCTTCTGCCTTTTTGATGGCCCAGGTGATGCTTACAGTGCTTGAGCAGGTTGCTCAAGAAGGTTAGTCTGTCACGCTCTGGCGGCGTGATAGGGACAAAGGAGTCTGACAGTATGGCAAAGTATGCCGCTGCGATTGATCAGGGTACTACCAGCACTCGCTGCATGATTTTTGACCATAGTGGCAACGTCGTTTGCTACGACCAGAAAGAGCACGAGCAGATCTATCCCCGCCCCGGTTGGGTTGAACATAGTCCTGATGAGATTTGGGAACGCACTCAGAGTGTGATTCGGGGCGCATTGACGAAGGGTAACCTGAGCGCGAGCGATATTGTCGCGGTAGGTATTACCAACCAGCGCGAGACCGCTGTCGTATGGAACCGCAAGACTGGTCGCCCGGTCTACAACGCTATCGTCTGGCAAGACACTCGCACCGATCAGATTTGCAATGAGCTGGCGGCTGATGGCGGTCAGGATCGTTTCCGCGCCAAAGTCGGTCTGCCCCTGGCAACCTACTTCTCCGGCCCCAAGATTCGCTGGATCCTCGACAATGTGCCCGGCGCCCGTGAAGCCGCTGAGGCGGGAGACGTGGTGTTTGGCAATATTGATACGTTCCTGACCTGGTGGCTCACCGGTGGGCCTGATGGCGGCGTCCACGTGACCGACGTAACTAATGCCTCGCGCACGATGCTGATGAATCTCGAAACACTCGATTGGGACGACGAGATCCTCGGTATCATGGGCATTCCCCGCCAGATGCTGCCAAAGATTATGCCCTCGAGCACTGTCTATGGCACGGCTACCGGTGAACTGGCTGGCGTGCCGGTGGCCGGAATCCTCGGTGACCAGCAGGCAGCCATGGTCGGCCAAACCTGCTTTGACGTTGGCGAGGCCAAGAATACCTACGGCACGGGTTCGTTTATGCTCCTCAATACCGGTACCAAGATCGTGCCTTCGAAGAGCGGCTTGCTGACGACCGTGTGCTATAAATTCGGTGACCAGCCTGCCGTTTATGCGCTCGAAGGCTCGATTGCGATTACCGGCGCGTTGGTACAGTGGCTGCGCGATAATCTCGGCCTGATCACGACCTCGGCAGAGGTTGAGGCACTGGCCAACCTGGTGGAAGATAATGGTGGTATCTACTTCGTGCCGGCCTTCTCCGGTTTGTTCGCACCGTACTGGCGTTCTGATGCGCGTGGCGCGATCGTTGGCCTGACCCGTTATGTCAATAAAGGACACCTCGCTCGCGCCGTCCTGGAAGCGACTGCTTACCAGACCCGCGAAGTGCTCGATGCTATGGAGCAGGATTCGGGTGTGAAACTGACCGCGCTGAAGGTTGATGGTGGTATGGTATATAATAACACCCTGATGCAATTCCAGGCCGACATCCTGGGTGTGCCGGTCATTCGGCCTAAAGTTGCGGAAACAACCTCTCTCGGCGCCGCTTATGCTGCCGGCCTGGCGGTTGGTTTCTGGTCGAATACGGATGAGATGCGGGCTAACTGGGGCGTCGATCATACCTGGACGCCGAAAATGGATGAGGCAACCCGCGAACGCCTCTATCGAGGCTGGAAGAAGGCGGTGACCCGCACCTTCGATTGGGTGGAATAGTCACCATAGTACGTTAAAAGAGAGACGCCAGACCTCAACGGTTGGCAAGGGATAACGACACCTTCGCATAATGATGAGTTGCGATCAGTTGAACTTCCCAAGCGCCAATCGATGGTACAGCGTCTGAATTGTAGCAAGACCGGCAGGAATCCTATCCTGCCGGTCTTGCCGCCCGTCAGGAGACTCTCATGCAAACCATTTCCACCGATGTGCTGGTGATCGGCGGTGGCGCGACCGGAACCGGTTGTGCGCTCGATTTAGCAATGCGCGGTATTCGCTGTGTGTTGGTTGAGAAGGGTGATCTGACTCACGGCACAACTGGTCGCTACCACGGCCTTCTCCATTCCGGCGGAAGATATGTAACCAAAGATCCGCAATCGGCCACCGAATGCGCGCATGAGAATGCTATTCTGCGCCGGATCATGCCGCATTGCATCGAGCCAACGTCCGGCTTCTTTGTGATTACTCCGTGGGATGATGAGAGTTACGGCGATGTGTTTGTCGCCAACTGTCAGCGCACTGGCGTACCGGTGCAAGAGATCTCGGTCGCTGAGATGCTACGCCGTGAGCCGGTACTCAATCCGCGCATCTCACGGGTGTTTGAGGTTCCTGATGCCTCCGCCGATTCGTTTCTCGCCACGCATTCAGTGGCACTCGCTGCCCGTGAGTACGGCGCCGATATTCGCACCTATCACAATGTTGTTGACCTGATCCGCGTCGGCGATCAGGTGATGGGCGCTATTGTTGAAGACCTGCGGAGCGGTGAACGCATTCGGATCGATTGCGCGTATGTGCTTAATGCTGCCGGCGCCTGGGCCGGCAAGATTGCGGCGATGGCCGGCGTGACGGTGACGGTTGTGCCGGGTAAGGGCACGATGGTCGCGATGAACCATCGTATGGTCAATACCGTGGTCAATCGCTGCAAGTTGCCGTCTGATGGCGATATTATTGTGCCCATTCATACCGTAGCCGTGATTGGCACGACCGATGTGCATGTGCCCGATCCCGATGTGTTCGGAATCGAGCCGGAAGAGATTCAATTTATGCTCGATGAGGGCGAGAAGCTGATCCCTGGCTTCCGCCAGTATCGCGCATTGCGGGCCTGGGCCGGTGTACGCCCTCTCTACAAAGACAAAGACGTTGCCAGCGACCGCGACATTCCCCGCACGTTCAAACTCCTCGACCACGAGGCACGCGATGGTGTTCGTGGTATTCTCTCGATTGTCGGCGGTAAGTGGACAACCTATCGCCTGATGGCCGAGCAAACGGTCAACGAACTTGCCCGTCGCCTGGGTAATACCCAGCCTTGCCGCACGGCCAGCGAGGTCTTGCCGGTGCCCCGTTTCGAGCATCGCGCTCATTCTACCGTCACCGTATCACCTGATCCGGCAGCCCAAACACCTTATTACTGGTTGGGCAAACCGCTGGCCCTGGTCGAGAGCGAACACGCTGCCGGCGAGCTGATCTGCGAGTGTGAATTGGTGACCCGCGAGCGCATTCTGGCTGCTATCGATGCCGGCGCGCATAATCTTGATGACATTCGCCGCGATGTGCGGATGGGTATGGGGCCGTGTCAGGGCGGTTGGTGTATCTATCGCACTGCGAATCTGCTTTATGAACGGCGGTGCGCTAACGGCTTGACTCATACGAATGCCAACGAAGCTATTATGCACTTCTTGCAAGAACGTTGGAAGGGCTTGACATCTGTCTTATGGGGCGATCAATTGCGCCAGGCGCGGCTTGATGAACTCATTTACGTCGGCGTGCTGGGCATCCAGTATCTGCGACCGCTGGCCGAACCGGGTGGCGGCCTGGTCACGCAGCATCCGGCGATTGCGACCGAATACGTGCAGGCATAGCTACCGGGATACGGGGGAGCAGATATGTACGACACCATTGTCATAGGCGCCGGTTTGAGCGGCATGATGGCTGCTATCGGTCGCGCCGAGCGGGGCGAAAAGGTACTGGTACTGGCTAAAGGTTACGGAGCTACTCACTGGTCAACCGGCTGTATCGATCTCCTGGCCGGTTGTGATGATCCGTTCCACGGTATTACCCAACTGGCAGCGCAACGGCCCCATCATCCTTATGCCCTGGCCGGTCCGACAATGATTGAAGGTGGGATTGCTCGCCTCCGGGCTATCTGTGAAGCAGCCGGTTATCCGCTGGTCGGCAATCTCAATCGGCATATGCTCCTACCCACTGCGCTGGGTGCATTGCGGCCTACGACCTTCGCGCCGGTCACGATGATCGCCGGCGATGCCCGCCAGTTGCGCGATGGCCGTCCAACGCTTATCGCTGGCTTTGCCGAATTGCGCGACTTCTTTCCGCCTTTAATTGCTGCCAACCTGCGCGCGCAAGGCATCGCCGCCACAGCGGCCCAACTCGCTATGCCGCCTGTGGGTCGGCAACGTGATTTCAGTCCGGCCACCCTGGCCCGCCTCTGCGAGCAGCCTGCGTTTCGCGCCAGCCTTGGCGAACAACTGGCGGCGCTCGCGCGGCAGGGTGACTATGCTCGCATTGGATTGCCGGCAATTCTCGGGCTAAAACACGCTACTGAGGTAGTGCGTGATCTGCAAAACCGCGCTGGCGCGCTGGTATTTGAAATTCCAACCCTGCCAGTCTCAGTGCCGGGCATGCGGTTGTACCAAATTCTAGAGGATGAATTCCTGAGATTGGGTGGCCGCATCCAGCTTGGCGGGTTTGTGCAACGTGGTGAAAGCATCAGCGACACACTGGTCGCTGTGTTCAGCGAAGCAGCAGCGCGTGAACAACGCCACGCTGCGCGGCGCTGGGTGCTGGCCACCGGAGGCATTCTCGGCGGTGGCGCGCGCGCTACCCCGGAAGGCTATGTGCGTGAAACGGCGCTCGATCTGCCACTCCAGGCTCCCGCCGGGCGCGCTGGCTGGTTTGCGCCGCGTTTCCTCAACGAAGAGGGGCATCCGATCTTTCAGAGTGGCGTCCGGGTTGATGAGCGCCTGCGTCCGCTTGATGCTGCCGGTCGGCTGGTATACGACAATGTGATGGTCGTCGGTGGAGCGCTGGCCGGCTTCGACCCTATTCGCGAAGGGTGTCTTGAAGGCGCAGCTATCGCTACCGGCTGGATGGCAGGGATGTCATGAATGAGGCATCAGGTGACGAGTTTCGTGGCTCTCAGCGACTGACATTGCTTCTTGCACACACAGGAACAGGCATCATGGATCATATCGAGCTTTCGCTCACCCAGTCACTTGATCACTGCATTAAGTGCAATATCTGTACATCGGCCTGCCCGGTGGCGGCAGTGACCGATGCCTTCCCCGGTCCGAAATACGTCGGCCCACAGGCGCAACGCTTCCGCCACGCCGCTCAGCCGGTGCCTGATGAGTCGGTCGATTATTGTTCCGGCTGTCGGGTCTGTAATCAGGTCTGCCCGACCGGAGTGCGCATTGCCGAACTCAATGCCCGCGCCCGCGCGCAAATTGTCGCCGAGCGCGGTATGCCGCTGCGTAACCGGATTATTGCCCGTTCTGGACTGGTTGGACGCCTGAGCAGCGGGCCGCATGCGCCTCTGGTCAATTTTACGCTCAATTTTGCTCCGGCGCGCTGGTTGATCGAACGGGTAATGGGGATTCATCGTCACGCTCCGTTACCGAAAGCCAGTACATACACCTTTCGCAGTTGGTTTAAGCGGCGCAAACCGACGGTCAATGGCAAGCGGCCACAGGTGGTCTACTTCCACGGGTGTAGCACCAACTACTACGAACCACGCGTCGGTCAGGCAGCAATTGCCGTGCTCGAACACCTTGGTTTTGAGGTGATTGTGCCACCTCAACGGTGTTGTGGTCTGCCATTGCTCTCAAACGGCGATTTTCCCGCTGCGCAGAAACAGCACGAATATAATGTTACCCACCTCTTACCGTATGCGCGCGCCGGCATTCCGATTGTCGGCACCAGCACCAGTTGCACACTCACCCTGAAGGAAGAGGCTCCCGAACTGCTCGGTTTGCACGGCGATGACATTCGCGCGGTTGCAGCCGGCACTTACGACATCTTTGAATTTTTGCGTGACCTGTATATGCAAGGTCGTCTGCGCACTGATTTTCGCCCAATCGAACGCGCGATCCCCTATCATCCCCCCTGCCAGTTGCGGGCGCATCGAATTGGTAGGCCTGTGCTCGATGTCCTCGGCCTGGTACCTGGCTTGCGTTTGCAGGAAAGCCGCGCCGAATGCTGCGGTATCGCCGGCACTTACGGCATCAAACGCGAGAAATATCAGATTGCAATGGATGTCGGTCAGCCGTTGTTTCAATTCGTGCGCGCTAGTGGCCAGGATCTCGCTCTGTGCGACAGTGAAACGTGTCGCTGGCAGATCAGTCACGCCACCGGAGTCGCAACGCGACATCCGATTGAAATCCTGGCCGAAGCATACGGACTTCAGCCATAACCGGTTTATCGTCAACACTCCCTACGGTCGAAGCGGCGATCTGGTTCGGCGCTGCTTCGACAATTTGTTATAATACGGTTCACTGTGTCCGCTTCTGCTCGGAGTGTTGGGCATGCTTGCGCCAGAAACAGTCTTGCAGGGCCGGTATCGCGTCATTGCCCAAATCGCTAAAGGCGGCATGGGTGCTGTCTATCAGGCGCGTGATCTACGGCTACGCATTGACGTGGCTTTAAAGCAAACTCTCTTCAATGATGAGGCGTATCGCCAGGCATTCGAGCGTGAAGCGCAGATTCTGGCCCGCTTGCGCCACCAGGCCCTGCCGCGCGTGATCGACCACTTCATCGACCCGCAGGGTCAGTTTCTGGTGATGGAATTCATCCACGGCGAAGATCTCGGTAACCAGCTTGCCCGCCTTGGCCGCCGCTTTGCGTCACCTCAGGTACTGCCGATGGTGGTGAAGTGGATGGATCAACTACTCGATGTCTTGCATTATTTACATACCCGGCCAGTGCCGGTAATTCATCGCGATATTAAGCCGAAGAACCTTAAACTGACCCCGAGTCACGACATCATCCTGCTCGATTTTGGCCTGGCCCGCGGTGGCATGACCATTTCCGCCGGCATTGACGGATCGGGAACGCGCAAAGTGTACGGCTTTACTCCACCGTATGCGCCGTATGAACAGATGCGCGATGGCGATCCGGATCCGCGCAGCGACATCTATGCACTGTCGGCCACGCTCTACCACCTGTTAACCGGCGTGCTGCCGACCGATGCGATGACCCGCATGGCCAGTTTGATCAATCGTCAGCCCGATCCTTTGCGCCCGATTCGAAGCCTTGCGCCCCACGTGCCGGAGGGACTCGCCCAACTGATCGAACAAGGCATGGCCACCCTGATCGATCAGCGCCCTCAGTCAGCTCGTGAGATGCGTGAGGCGTTGCATCGCCTGCGCGGACGGCCAGTTGGAATGAAGGCATCGGCCCCGATTCAACCGATACCACAACCGGTAGCAGTATCAGCGCCTGACACCACCGACACACAACCACCATCGACGCCGGCGCCAACCGTTACTCCGTCAGCGCCAACGCCAACACCGGTCGGCACAATGCTTCGGCGCCTGGTCACCGGCAGTCAGGTGCGCAGCCTCGCTTTTTCCCCTGATGGGAACCTCTTGCTGGCCGGATATGATGATTACACCGTCGGTGTATGGGATGTGAGCCGCGGCGAGCAGATCGCCAGTCTCCGCGGCCACGAAAGCAGCGTTCGTTCGGTTGCGTTTAGTCCTGACGGCAAACTGATCGCTACCGGCAGCGATGATGAAACCGCGCGGATCTGGCGCGCTGCCGATTGGCAAACGATGCGAATTATTCAACATCCCGCCTGCCCGATTGAGAGTGTCAGTTTCAGTCCTGATGGTCGGTATCTGGCAGTTGGCGGCTGGGGTAGCGCTATCACTCTCTACGAAATCCGGCAGGATAGTATCGAACCGATCGGCCTGTTGACCTGCCCATTCGTCCATTCGCTGAGTTTTTCACCAGATGGATTATTCCTGGCAGCCGGTTGTTACGATGGCGCCATTTACCTCTGGCGTGTCGCCGATCAACAGGCACTTGAACCGATCAGTGGTTTTAACACGTTTATCTATAGCGTGGCATTCAATTCGGACAGTGCCATCATCGCTGCCAGCAGCGGCATTAGCATCCGATTATGGCGCCTCAAAGACCGCCACCCCCTCGACACACTTCAGGGTCACACCGCGCCGGTGCGCGGACTGGCATTTAGCCCACGCTTACCGATCCTGGCATCGGTGAGTGAAGATCGCAGCGCGCGTTTCTGGCACATCGAACACGGGCAACCCCTCGCGCTCACACTTGAACATAGCGCCGGCATAAGCTGCCTGAGCTTTAGCCCCGATGGTCAGTTGCTGGCAACCGGCGCTCACGATGGCCGCATCTGCCTCTGGCAGGCACCCATCGAGTGATTGCGCCAGCGCCGCTAACACACTACCCGGATCCGTTCGATGAGGGCAAGAATCCGTTCAGCTCGCCGACCGTATGTATGTTCGGCGGCGAGCGCTTGTCGCGCCGCCGGCAATGCCGGATCAGTTTCAGCCAGCGCAGCGGTAAGCGCTGCCTGCAAACCGGCCAGATCGCGGCGCGGAAAGCTGTAGGCCAGATGCGGCGGCAAGATTTCGTATAGTGCCGGCAAAGCCGGCAACACAACCGGCAACCCTAACGCCATATACTCGAACAGCTTCAACGGCGAAGCCGTCACATCGGTTACGGTATCGGGAATCACCAGCGCATCAGCCGCGCCCAGCCAGCGCACTACTTCCGTCTGTGGACGCGGCGGCAACAGGTAGAGATCGGCAGACATCGCTGTCGTTTCAGCCACACGCAAACCTTCACTGATCGCATGCGCCGCGAGAGCTGCCCGCTCGCCAGGGCGACCACCCAGAATCAGAGTAATCAGCGCCGGATGGGTTGCGCGGAGCGCGCGCGCAGCGCTGAGCAGACCGTCGAGCCAGCGATGAGCGAAGGTCATCCCGGCATAGGCCACAATCGGCGCGGCAGGTGGTAGGCCCAACGCAGCGCGACACGCGGCCCGATCCTGACGCGCAAAGATCCGTTCATCGTAAGCGTCAGGGATCACCGCAACACCTGCCGGGTCGCGCCACCCGATCTGAGCCAGCAATCGGCGAAAATCGTCGGTCAGTGAAGCCACGGCAGTCGCGCGGCAGATGGCAGTCCGGTCGATCAGATCGAGCAACCCGCGCGCCCACCGCTCTTTGGCGCGCGAGGGATTGCGTGACTCGAGATCGTGCGCCTCGTAAATCACCGGTATGCTGAGCCGAGGCCCAAAGACACCGGCCCACCAGGCAGCAATAATTGGCTGCCGAATGTAGACCGCCTCGACGTTGGGTCGGAGAGGGGCAACCAGCGTTGCCGTCATTGCGGCAAACGCCGAATGCTCAAGATAGTAAAGCAGCGTACTCTTGTAGAAACGCGACAACTTCCCGATTGCCGGACGCGGCAAATGCACAGCGCCCACCTCGCTGAATCGGCTCGGTTCCAGGCCCCAACGTGGAATGAGGGCGAGGGTATCGGATCGACGCGCGCGCAACTCACGCAACGTAGTATAAGTCTGCAATGCATTGGCCGATTGCAGATTGAGACTGGTTGGATAAGCAATATAGACGATCATGTCAACGGGCGACTTCAAGCCGCGACAACAGACGATCCAGTTCAGCCAGGGTTGATGCTAATCCTTCCGGCGCAGTATGCAACGAGCCACCCGTTACCAGCGCCGCGCGCACCAGGTGCGGATTATCGCCGGCCATCTCCAGGTTTCGCAAATCTTGCCGGATCCGCTCATCGGTGATCGAAATGCCGTGGCGGGCCATCATTGTCCGATAATACGGATAGTGATCACACAAATGACGCGCCACGCTCTCGAATCCGTGACGGGCAATCGTCATACGAGTGCGAAAGCGCATCGTATTTTCGGCAAACATCGTTCGATCATGCCGCGATGGCTCGATCAGAATAATATCAACCTCAGGGTGCCGGCGCCGAACCTGCTTGATGTGGTAGTGCAAACCGGCGTGAATAAAGGTGCGAAAGACCTGATTTCCGATGCGCTGAATGCCTTGATCGCTGATCGCCGCGCCGGGCGGATGACGACGATTGTCAAACGGCACCATCGGATTGATACAAACGATCAACTCTGCCCCACGCTCAATGGCCACGTCGAGACTGGCCGTGCCACGCAGGCCACCATCGATATAATCACGGTCACCGATCCGTACCGGACGGTAAAAGATGGGGATGGCGGCTGATGCGCACACGGCGAGCGAAATCGGGACATCTTCCAACGGCGGCAAGCCAAACACTGCCCGCTCGCCAGTATCGAGATCGGTCGCGATGATAGCCAGTTCTCGATCCAGGTCGGTAAAACGATTCGAGCGGCCAGGCTGTTCGAGCGCTACTCGCAGATAGCGTTCAAGGGCCTGTGAGTCATATAGACCGGTCGGCAAACCCACAGCCAGGGTCTCGATCAGATCGAGTAAAGAAGCTTCACTTCCTTCACGCAACCAGCGCTGGATAGCATGCGCCAGCGCGCCAGGCAAATGAGCCGCCCGCCGCAACAAATCGGCCAGATTCAATTGGTAGAGATGGTGGGGTTCGAGCTGATCGATCCCGAGCAGCGAACTCTCGAGCACGCTAATCAGCGTGCGCGGTGACATATTGTTAGCGAGGCAGGCATTAATCAATGCCCCAGCACTGGTGCCGACGTAGATATCAAATTCGTTGACAGAGAGATGTTCCAGTACCTGATCGATCGCGCAGAGCGCGCCAATTTCGTAGGCGGCGCCGGCGACACCACCACCTGCCAGAACCAGAGCCGTCGTGCTGCGATGCATAGCCTGCCTCTTTGCTACTATGTTCTGAACACTTCAACGCCGGCGCAGTAACTGCTCAACTGTTCTGGCCAGGGCATCAATTTGAGCGTGAAGCCGCTCAACATCGTTGCGCGTGGGCACGTCAGCTATTCGATCGGCAAGCTGGTTGCGCGCGTCACGAGCAAACTCTTGTCGCAAAAGAAGCCTGCGCCAGCGATCGGCTTCTTCAGGCGACAATTCGCCTTCGTTCACCAGCACATCGATGCGCCGACCAATTTCAGCCTCGATCAGATCGTCTCCACCGAGCGAACTGAAGAGAGTGCGCCGCAGCGTCGTCAGGGTATCGCCGCCAACCTGGATCAGACCGGTTAGCAGATTGGTCGGCAGCGGCGAGTTGCGACCGCGGGCCTGCAATACAACCTGCGCCAAAATATTGGCCGTAATATCGTCGCCGGTTTCGTTGTCGAGTACCTGAACCGTTTCGCCCTCTTGCACCAGCCGGGCAATGCCGTCGAGCGTGATATAACGCTTCTGATTGGTATGGTAGAGTTTCCGATTAGCGTATTTTTTGATGACATGCATGGTATTGCCGCCCTCAGCCGAACCAGGCAACGAGATCAGGTTTCCGTTTTGCCTCACTTTCGGCGTGGATGAAGTAGTATCAGCGGCAATTATAACACGCTGCGCCAAAACGCCGGCAACTGCGGACAATGCCGCAGCGCCGGCGTCAACAAACCTGACCAGCTACTTATCGCCACCCTCTTCCTTCGCCTCGCTGCGAGCGCGGCTGCGGCTCGGCGTCTCTTGAGCGCGGCGCAGTTCTTCAACACGAGCGGCCAACTGGGCAATCTTGGCGCTCAGCTCATCGATGTCGCGCTTGGATGGGATATTGAGCCGGTTGAGGAACTGCTCAAAACCGGTTTCAACCTGCGCGGTCAGATTATTCAGATTGGCCTGCACTTGATCGGCCTGAGGCATCGCCGTCTTGCGGAAGCGCTCAGCAGCCTCTTCGAACAGCTTCTGCGCATCTTTCTGCGCCAGCTCACCCCGCTCAACCAGCCGGTTGAGGAATGCCTCGGCCTCCTCGCGGCTGAGCGCAAAAGCGCCGATCCCGGCCAGCATCAGCTTACGCACAATTTCGAAGACTTGTACGCTCGGATTGACCGGTGGCGGTGTTTCGTCAATCTGGCGGACGTTAACCTCAATCTCTTCAACCGTCGTCATAAGAGCCTCCTGCTCTATGCTTGTATGGCCTGTTATTATCATAGCACAGTCTACCAGGTTTCGGTAGCCGTATAACGCAGCGCGTTACAGACTCGAATATAACACACTGCGTCATGAAAGTCAATGCCAGAAAAGTTGCCAGCAGGCAAGCTTTGGTACTAACCACACCACCATCGATCTACGCTGTCGCCGGCACATCCCACACGAAATGGAAGCTGCTCAGCCGCATGCCTTCTCGCTCGTAGAAACGGTGCGCATCTTTGCGCCACACCCCGGAATCGAGATGAAGCTGGTCGCAGCGTTCGGCGACGGCCTGCTTCTTCAGCCAGGTGAGCAGTGCGGCGCCATATCCGCATGAGCGACAATCAGAGCACGTAACCAGATCATCAACGTAAAGAAACCGGCCCCAGGCCAGATTTTCGCTTACCCGGAAGCCGGTCACTGCAACAACCTCGCCGGCAACCCAAACCGCAGCAAGGTGATAGCCCTGCGCCATCTGTTGGCGAATGCGCGCAACGAAGGTCGCTTCCTCCAGGTGAGGACGAAGTTCGCGCATTACCGGATAGCAGGCGGCAATCTCATTGTCGGCGGTTGCCAGAACGATTGACAGGTCAGGATGCATCTGAATTACTCCGCTTACAAGAGAACAGGAATACGCTTAATGCAGTCTCTATCTGCGCCAAACATAGCCTCAACCAGGGGTAGCAAAGCGCGCATGGATCACTGCGAATCGATACCAACGAGGAAAGAAGAAAGGTGTTGCACCTTATGCCTGTTCGCTGGCGCCAACATCATCGCGGTAGGTACGTCCCGGAAACCGGATCCGTTCCGCGTTGATGATTGCCCTCCCGCGAGCGCCGGCCAGGGTTGCGCCTGACGCCACCACAACCACGACGTGCCCACCGGTTAAATACAACCCACCGCTGCCGCCACCAAATAAGCGATCGCGCCGGGCGGGATCGTAGCGCAAAATGAACGGCGACTCGGTCTGATCATGAAAAACCAGCACCCCCTCTTCGACCTCACTGATTCCTTCAACGGCAGCGTTGATCGGGTAGTGATGGGGATACCCCTGAGTTACCAGCGCCAGGGCGACAGTCGCCTCGTCGCGCCAGCGCAATGGCGGCAGATGATGCAATCGCCGCGCAATGGCCGCCTCGAAATAGGAGGCCAGATCGTCGATCATCCGCGGCAAGACGGCCTGCGCTTCCATATCGCGCAGACTACAACGCAAGCCGATGATCCGCGGGCCTTGCGCGCCGATGATATAATCAACGCCGATTATGCCCCAGTAGGGCAGTTGTTCACGCGCGATGGCTGCCATCAGCGGCTGCATGATGTGACGCTCCAGATAGGCCTTCAGCTTATGGGCATAGGTTGAATTGCTGGTCATGGCGCCCATCGCTGGCGCCGGCGGACTGTCAGGCTGTGGCCCCATGCCGTCATAGATACGCGCTGGTAACAGCGAAATGAGATGACTGCCATCGGTGATCGCGGAAAAGCTGACCTGTGGCCCGGCTACGTGTTCCTCAATCACCACCCCGTGGCTACTCCCCTCTACAGGTCGCGAAACGAACAACGCGCGCAATGCCTCCAGAGCGGTGTAGCGGTCGTGGTACACGCCTTCGCCAGAAGCCGGATGGTCGCCGCGCAAGACGACCGGTAATCGTTGCGCGGCGAGATACTTTTCGGCCATCGGCAGACTGGTAAAGCACCGTCCTGCCGGCGTTGGCAACTGATAGCGCAGGAGTAGCTCTTTGGCGTAGCAGCGACTCCACTCGATCCGGGTACTACGTTGTGAAGCGCCGCACACACCGATGTGCATGCTCACAACCTCATCAACCAGTCCGGCCCAGAGCGGTTCGCTACCGGCAGGCACGATCAGATCGACTCCTTCGTTAAATGCCCATTGCGCGACCTGCGCCGGTTGTAAGGGATCGAGATCGACCTGGGGCGCGATCTGGCACGCGCCGCCATTCCCCGGCGCAACCAGTACATCAGCAGTCGGGCTGGCAAAGAGTTTCCAGACCAGCGCGTGGGCGCGCCCATCATTGCCGAGAACCAGTATTTTCATGCCTGCATTGCCTTACTGGAGCGTGTGCGTTACCTGTCAAAGCTGCGCTCAGATCCCCAATCGAGAGCGTGTTGCTTTGATCAGGTTTTGCATGAGCATCATGTTGGTGACCGGGCCAGTGCCGCCGGGCACCGGCGTGATCGCGCCGGCAACTTCAACCGCCGCCGCAAAATCGACATCGCCGACCATGCTGCCATCGGCTAACACGTTTGTGCCGAAGTCGATGACAATTGCCCCGGGTTTGATCATATCAGCAGTGATCAGACCGGGCCGACCGGCAGCAGCGGCTACAATGTCGCACTCCCGCAAAACTGTGCCTAAGTCGGGCGTGCGCGAATGACAGATAGTGACAGTTGCATCAGCCTGGAGCAGCAAGAGAGCCATCGGGCGACCGACGATAGCCGATCGACCAACCACAGCCGCTCGCTTACCCCGCACTTCGATCCCGTAACGGCGCAATAGCTCCATCCCACCAGCAGGTGTATTCGGGGTAAGCGCAGGCCGGCCTTGCGCCAGCAAGCCGGCATTAATGGGATGGATACCATCGAGATCTTTTTCCGGCGCGAGACAATGCAACACTCCATCGAGTGATAAACCGGCGGGCAATGGCAATTGCAACAAGATGCCATCAATCCGGTCATCTCTGCTTAAACCGGCAACCGTTGCTTCAAGATCAGCCTGTTCGGTCACCGCCGGCAACGCAATGGCCCGACAGGCCGCTCCCAGTGCCTGACAGAGTCGATCAATGCTGCGCACATAACGGGTCGCTGCGGGATCATCGCCTACCTGAACAACGGCAATGGTAGGAGGACGATCGATTTGCGCCCGCAGTTCGCCAATCTGGGCGGTAACTTCGGCGCGTAGCTCTTGCGCCAGCGCGCGACCATCCAGGATTTGGGCACTCATGCCACCATCCTTCCCCGGACGATGGTGACGATACCGTCAACTTCGTCACCAAGCCCGATCAGCAGATCTTGCAACTGGGCGCGCGTTTCACGCACAAAGACCTGATCTTCCAGGGCCGCCAGATTGATCTCGACATTGAGCGCGGCGCTCTGCACGGTGGCGCGCACCAGCAAGACGGCCACACCGACATCGCTCACTACCAGCCGGGCGCAATTGCTGGCCAGCGTTGTGCAGAGTGGCAGGAGCGCAGCCGCAGCCTGGGCCACTCGCAGCGGTACCTCGGCTGCCAGCCGGGTAATCTGCTGGATTGCCGCTTTACGGGTTGCCGCATCGGCTTCAGTTGTGCGAGGCAGCTTGTACGCGGCAGCCAGCCGGTTAAAGATGGCAATATCTTCGTCGGCCAGCCGTTGCAATTCAGCTCGCAACTGCTCAGCCTGGGCATGAATAGCGCGCAACTCATCTTCAACCTGGGCAAATTGTGGTTTGCCGATCGTCAACTCACATACCATACTCACCAGACCAGCCGCCATTGCGCCGGTCAAGGCCGCTACGCTGCCACCGCCGGGGGTGGGCGCGCGCGAAGCCAGAGCATCGAGGATAGCGCCGAGCGGCTGTTGCATTAATGATTCTGACATGTCGCCTCCCTGAGCTGGACAAACTCATGGTAAGAACGCTCTGTGACGTTTGCCCTCATTATAGCTGATCGGTAGTACCAGCCAACGAGCCATACCGGCAGCATGAGTGTGCCGGGTATGGCGCTCTTTACCACCATTGCCGCAAAGTTGCATATAATATCCGACAGAAGCATGGTATTTTTACCTGTGCTGCAATCAGGATTGCGCCTATGTGGCCCACCACCTCGCAGATTATCATCTTTAGCGGCGAAGCGAGCGCTTTTGCCGCTACCGCTACCGCAGCAGCTTCGGCTACCAAAGGTCAATACACTCTCCTTGCCAGCCTGACTCCCATCCATGCCTGCGCAGCGCTGTTGGGAACCACGCTCGCGATCCAACCGGCAACGATTGCGCCGAGCCTCGATCTTTGGACGTTCAACCCACTGGTCGATCTGAGCGCAACCTGGGATGAATTGCGTTCTCGGGTCAGGTTACCCGGTCCGCCAATTGACGGCAACGATCTGCCCTTACTACCGGGTCTCGAACTCTTTCTGGCAGTGTATCGTCTGGCTGTGCATGCGCGACGCGGTTATCAACTGATCTGTGTTGATGCCGGTTCACCTGATGGTTTGCTTCGCGCGCTGGCAGTGCCCGATACCTTCCGCTGGCTGATGCGCCAGCTCTTTGGTCTTGACCGCGGTCCCGGGCAATCAAGCGATTCGCTGGCCCGGGCTGCTCTACCGGCCAATCTTCTGCCATTCGAGCAGATCGGGCAGATGCAAGAGGCGCGGGTGCAGTTCGAGCAACTGCGCGATGCCGCGCTCGATCCGACGCGGGTGCGCGCGCGGTTAGTCATTCGTCCTGATCAGGCCGGCTTGCGGGCCGCAACCCTGTATGCGCCGGCACTGCCACTCTTTGGACTTAATCTCGATGCGCTGATCGTTGGCCCGCTATTACCTGATTCCGGAACTCCAGATCCGCTGAGCGCACTTATTCAAGAGCAGGCTGGCGCGCTGTCCGCTGTAAGCGCGCGCTGGCCAAACTTGCCCCTCTTGCGCCTGCCCCTGAGTTCCACCCCGCTGGAAATCACTCGCCTGGCAGCGATTGGGCAAGATTTACTCTATCCGCCAGTACCGAAACCGCCGCCGATTGGATATGGCGCGCCTGACCACGCTTCTCTCAGCCTGTTACTACCCGGCGTTGCGCGCGACGATCTCAGTATCAGCGTGAGTGGTGACGAGTTAATCGTCTCGCTCGGGACATACCGACGACATCTGCTCTTGCCGCCACCATTGCGGGGAGTGCCGATCCGTGCCACGCGCGAGGGAGATCGGCTGACCATTCAGCGACGGTAACCGTTCCAAGGCCTGAAACTGTTTTGCGATTATGTTGCCTGTTGAGCGAAGCAACCTGCTTTTGCTGCAAAGAGGAGATTATGGCTCGCACAACCACAGATTTACGCAACCTGACCGCAGTGATCACGGGAGGCAGTCGCGGGATCGGGCGCGCAATCGCCGAGGCATTGGCGCGGGCAGGGGCACAGGTTGTCATCTCGTCAGCCAATGCGACCAACCTGGCTGAAGCCGAACGCACTCTGCAAGCTGCCGGCCTCAATGTGAGTGGCGCGCGGTGCGACGTGAGCAACCGCGCTGAAGTGGAAGCGCTGGCTGCCACTGCGGTTGAGCGTATGGGCCGCATCGATCTGTGGGTTAACAATGCCGGCATTTCCGGGCCATTCGGCTATGCGCTCGATGTGCCGCCGGAAGCCTGGGAACAAGTCATTCGGGTGAATCTGCTCGGCACGTACTACGGCTGCCGGGCTGCGCTGCCGTACATGATAAGACAGCGCAACGGTCAGATCATCAATCTGTCCGGCGGTGGCGCTAAACGCGCTCAACGCTTTCTCTCGGCGTATAGCACCTCGAAAGCGGCCATCGTTCGCCTGACCGAAGCCTTCGCTCGTGATTACCAGGATCACCCATATTTGCGCTTTAACGTGCTCACTCCGGGGATGGTGCCTACCGACATGATCAACCACTTCGAGACTGTCGGCCCGGGCGGAGAGGCTATCAAACAACTGCCGCGCGTCTTGCGCATCTTCGGCACCACTGCTGAAGAGACGGCAGAGCTGGCATTGCGCATCGTGCGGGAAGGAAAGAGCGGGCAGATCTTCGAGGTCATGCCGCGTCATCGCGCGATCTGGCGGCTGATCAAGGCTGCTCTACGCCGGTAACCAATGACTTCGACTTCCCAAAGATGACCAACGACCGGGAACGGAACTACGCGCTGCGCGCCAGTCAGCGGCTCTGTTCGCCGGTAGATAGTTCTCGTGCCGCCTGCCCACCCATCCTGTGCCAGAACGCGGCGCCGTATCACAATTTATCAC
>NZ_CAKZNK010000145.1 GCF_937129525.1 uncultured Chloroflexus sp.
GTTGCCGTGGCGCGGAAGACCCCTGCGCTCAGTATTGAGGCACGAGGCGGGGCAGGATCCTTCGGTTGGCCGCTCTCCTGTTGTTCTCCAATTGTTCAGCAAATGCCGCAGCGCGGTGGCCGATGGCGCGGGAGATGCGCAGTCGTCGCGCGCAGCGGGACGATTGATGTGGCGCGAAAATTGGTCTTTGCCCAACGTGCTGGGGCACTGTCCGGTTATGTGCGCAGCTCTGTCATCACTCGCTTCAGCAGATGTTCGACGAGTTACCTGCCAGAATCGCGCGCACATAATACCGGCAGCGAGAAGGTAACGGATACAGCGCCGATCGGCTCATCCACCAATCGCCTGCCCAACCCAATAGGTGTAGCGACCCACTGTTGACATCCCGCGCACAGTGATTCCTTCAAACGGCGCAACTTCAGCTTCGTTCACGAGGACGAGGGATGGTTGCACGCCGGGAAAGCGCGCTTTGTAAGCGGCAATGGCGGCAGCAATTTTTTGCTGTACCGGCGTTTTTGGATTATCGTCGTACCACATAAGGAAGGGAGGTTGGCGACGAGCGAAGCTTTCTCCTTGCTGATTTGGGACGCTGTTGGAAGTAGCGACGGTTGTGCTGGCAGTTGTCGTGGTTGCTGGATGTTGCGCTTTGCGAGCCATAGCCGGTCTCTCTTTCCCTATTCAAGGGCGCCGCGTGTCTGATATGGTAACAGTTCGTTGTCAATCGCGCGCGGCGCAACGTTGTCTGAAGTTTCTGTCGATGCGCTGATGTCTGACGGCGTTGTAACGAGACAGCCAGGCCCGACTATGCGACCCAGGGATTGACAGGCTGATGGTGGGATCCGCTCAGCGTTCGGTCGTGGTCGTCAACTGGCCGGATTGACAGATGCGCAACAGATTGCGCTTCCTGATGAGCTGCTGTCGATTGGACTGCTGTCTGCCCCAATTGTCCTCGCGTCCAGCTTCAGGCGCGTAGCCTCTCACGCTGCATATACCAGATATTGGCTTCCAGATCGTGGATCAGAGTACGTTCGTTACCGTCAGCACAAAGGACGCGATAGTGGCGCTGCGCGCCGTCGCGACGACAAAGATCGCGAATCCAGCGAATGCCGGTTACGCGATGCAGGCGATCACGGTGACGAAAGGTGGCCGGCAGAAAGCTGAAACGCAATTCAATCAATGTAATCCGGTCGCACCGTGGGAGATGACGTAATGTGACCGATGACGGACGACGCGGTAACGTCTGTAGCATTCTCCAGCTTAACATCGGCGTTTCTCCCAACTGGTGCAATGACCCTGGGGAAAGTATATCAGAACATATGTTCAATGTCAAGCCGGATCTTCGCGTTGCCAATCGCCGCTCCGTCCGCCTCGCTTGGCAATCAGGCGAATGGCGTCAATCTGCATCGTTTTGTCAACCGCTTTGCACATGTCATAGATGGTTAATGCAGCAATACTCACTGCGGTCAGCGCTTCCATCTCCACCCCGGTTTGTCCGGCGCAGCGCACCGTTGCTTCAATCTCAAGCGCATTGCCCGCAGGATCGGGTGAAAAGTTGACGCTGGCATGACTCAAGTTGAGCAGATGACAAAGCGGAATGAGTTCGGCAGTGCGCTTGGCGGCCATAATGCCGGCCACTCGCGCCACTGCCAGTACGTCACCCTTCGGCATTCCGCCGCTGAGAATGAGTTCAAGTGTTTTCGCCTGCATGATTACCCGGCCACGCGCAATTGCTTCGCGTTGGGTAACCGCCTTGTCGCCAACATCGACCATACGCGCCCGTCCATCGGCATCGAGATGATTTAATTCGCTCATTTGTTCTTCCTTTAGCGTGATTTGACTGACTTTATACGCTCAAATATTCTACTCGATCCATTTGTATTGCTGCAATTAATGGAATTGTTATGTTTTTAGATGCTGCACTGCCTTGAAACGGTGGTACAGGTCGGCTATAATGTGGCGAGAGGTGGGGAAAAGTGGGGGAAAGTGGGTCTTTCTCCCTAACTGTGCGGAGATTATCGTTGTGTTTCTGGGGACGCACGAACATGCCATCGACGAGAAAGGGCGTCTGGCTATTCCGGCGCGCTTTCGCGCCGAGCTTGCCGGTGGCATGGTGCTGACCCGCGGTTTCGATCGCTGCCTGCTCATCTTTCCGCTCCCCTTCTGGAGTGAATTGACGCGCCGGGTAAGTGCGCTTTCACTGGTCGATGAAGATGCGCGGATGCTGCGCCGATTGTTATTTGCCAGCGCTTCCGAGCAAGAGATGGATCGCCAGGGGCGGATCCTCTTGCCGCAGAGTCTGCGTGAGGTTGCCAGTCTGACCGAGCAGGCCGTGCTGGTCGGTCTGGATACCTATATCGAGGTATGGTCGCCTGAGCGCTGGCGCGAGGTGGAAGACCGCCTGGCCAGCCAGGGGCCGCGATTTGACGAACAGATGCGGAAGTTGGGGATTTGATGACGGTGACATTCCAGCATACGCCGGTATTGTTGGCTGAGGTGGTAGCGGCGCTGGCTCCGCGGCCTGGTGGTTGTTATCTCGACGCAACCGTGGGTGGCGGTGGTCACGCGCTGGCAGTGTTGCAGGCTGCTCAGCCCGGCGGGATGCTGTTGGGAATTGATGCCGATCCGGCGGCGCTGGCAGCCACTGCCGACCGTCTGGCTGAGGCCGGGTTGCGTGAGCAGGCGGTATTGCGTCACGGTTCATTCGCCGATCTGACCAGGCTGGCAACGGAGGCGGGTTTTACGGCTTTTGACGGTATTTTGTTCGATCTGGGCGTGTCATCATATCAGCTCGATACGCCCGAACGCGGCTTTTCCTTTGCGGCTGATGGGCCGCTCGATATGCGGCTCGATCCGACTCAGGGGTTCACTGCTGCCGATCTGGTGAACAGGTTGAGCGAGCGTGAGCTGGCCGACATCATTTTTCAATACGGTGAAGAACCGGCAGCTCGTCGCATTGCTCGCGCAATTGTTGAACGACGCCGCGCGCAGTCCTTCCAGCGCACTGCTGATCTGGCGGCGCTGATTGCCCGTGTTGTGGGTGGTCGTCATGGCCGGATTCATCCGGCTACGCGCACCTTTCAGGCGCTGCGGATCGCGGTCAATCGTGAGCTTGACCGGTTGGCTGCGGCGTTGCCGCAAGCGGTGGCGTTGCTCGCGCCGGCTGGTCGCCTGGCAGTGATCAGTTTTCATTCACTCGAGGATCGGATTGTCAAACAGTTTCTGCGTGCCGAAGCGTCTGGCGAAACGCCGCGCCTGATGATCATGACCAAAAAGCCGGTGGTGGCAACGGATGAAGAAGTCGCAGTTAATCCGCGCGCGCGCAGCGCCAAACTGCGAGTCGCGGCCCGGCTTGCTTGAGAGGCCTTTTTGCCAGCAGAAGGGAGTGCTATGGCAGTCAGAAGTGAACAGATACCAGCCCAGGTCGGTCGAGTGCAGTTGCGCCGGATTGATCTCTCGCGCTATCTCAAGCTCGATGGCGCGCGCTATATGCTGCTGTTAGCGCTCATTTTCTGTCTGCTTAGCCTGGTCACACTGGTACAGACTGGATTGGTGGCGCGCATGAATTATGAACTGGTGGAGTTGCGGCAGCAGCAGGTGCAGCTTAACCGGCACTATTCACATCTGCACGAGCAATTAGCGCGCGCGCAATCGTTTGAGATGCGGCTCAAGCGAGCCACTGAACTTGGGTTTCGCCAGCCTTCACCTGATCAGATTCGTTACGTGCGCATTCCAGATTTGCCGGATATTGAAGAGTAATCTTGTATGGGTGCTACGACACGCCGCGCAACTTCTACCCCGGCTCCGGCTGTTACGACGCCGCCAGTTGGGCGTCTGGCCCGCTGGCGGCTTCAGGCGTTGCTGATCGTGTGTTTCATTATCACCCTGATCGTCATTATGCGACTCGTCGATCTCCAGGTGGTGCGCAGTTTCGATCTGGCGCGCAAAGCGCGGTTGGAGATTGAAACCCCGGTCTTGCTGGCGCCACGTCGCGGCCAGATTACCGATGCGCGCGGGACAGTGCTGGCGATGGATGTTGAACGGCAGAGCCTTTTCGCCGTTCCGCCACAGGTGCCGGCTGCGCGGAAAGCAGAGATTGCCCTGATGATTGCCGGTATTACCGGTGCGCCTGCCGAACCGATTCTATCGGCGCTGCGTTCTGATCGCCAATGGGTGCGATTGGCGCGCTGGCTCGAACCAGAGCAGGCCGAACAGATTGCTCAACTCGACCTGCCCGGTCTCTGGCTGGTTTATGAGCCGATGCGGTTTTACCCACAAGCGACGACAGCGGGGCAAGTGGTGGGAGCGCTTAACCTCAATGGCGAAGGGATTAGCGGGATTGAGGCCTATTATGATGCGTTGCTGCGCGGCACTGAGGGGCGGGTTGAGGGCGAATTTGATCCGGATCGCAATCCGATTGCAACTTCATTGTCACGGACTTTGCCTCCGCAAGATGGCGCCGATTTGCAATTAACTATCGATCCTTTCATTCAGCAGTTGGCCGAACGCGAGCTGAAACAAGCGGTTGAAGAGCAAAACGCTGACGGTGGCACAATCATCGTTCTCGACCCGCGCACCGGCGCTATTCTGGCGATGGCAAGCTGGCCGTTTTTTGATCCAAACCGCTGGCAAGAGTATCCACCGGAGGTATACGGGCGCAATCCGGCAATCGGTACAGTCTACGAGCCGGGGAGTACGTTCAAGATGTTCACTGCTGCGGCTGCGCTCAGTTCGGGTGCCGTCACTACGGCCACGACGGTGGATGATCCGGGCTGGGTGGTGCGTTTCGGTCGCACTCTGCGCAATTTCGATGGCGCGCCGCATGGCCCACTGACGCTGGCCGGGATGATTTACTATTCGAGCAATGTGGCTGCGCTGCAATTTAACGAACTCACCGGCCCAGAAGCGTTCTACCGCGCGATAACCCGTTTTGGTTTTGGTCAACCGACAGGAGTTGATCTGTCCGGCGAAGAGAGCGGGATCGTCAATTTCTACGGCGGTGTTGGCTACAATCCGCTAACCTTTCTGGTCAATGCTTATGGTCAGGCTATTTCGGTGACCCCCTTGCAACTCGTGCAGGCAGCGGCAGCCATTGCCAACGACGGCGTCATGATGCAGCCTTACGTCGTGCAGCAGATCTGTCGCGCTCAAGAGTGTGAGCGCGTTCAGCCGCGCGAAGTGGGCAGGCCGATCACTCCAGACGTGGCGCGCGCTGTGCGGGAAATGCTGGTGGAGGCAGCCAATCACTATGCGCCTGTGGTTTGGGGGCCGCGCACCGGCAACTGGAGTGATCAATGGCTCGTTCCCGGTTATCGGGTTGGCGCGAAAACCGGCACTGCTTCAATCCCCTTGCCGGGTGGCGGCTACGATCCGGCCTATACGATTGGTTCGGTGTTAGGTATCGCGCCCGTTGATAATCCGCGCTTCGTGGTGCTGGTCAAGATTGATCGACCTAAAAAGGATACGCTCGGAGTGTTGACTGCGATCCCGGTCTATTACAACGTCGTTGATCAGTTGTTTCGCTATGCCCATCTACCGCCGGATCGCGCGCTGGTGAGTCCGGGACAGCCATAGGGAGGATGCATTGGCAGGCCAATTTGCGCTCTCAGCTTCATATCAGTTGTCGTGGCCGCAGTTGCGCCGAAGGCGACTGGGGGGAAATGCTATAATGGCCTTCGCGCAGCGCTGGATCCATGACAGGGCTCGGGGAGGGCGCATTGATCAGACTCGACAATCTCTTGTATGGGGTGCAACCGCGATCAACGCGACAGGCGGTTATCGTGCCGTCTCCGTGGGCCGATACAATGATTGGCCCGGTCGTGACCGACTCGCGCGAGGTAACGCCGGGATCGCTCTTTGTCGCGCTGGCCGGCGAACGCACCGATGGCCATCGCTTTTTACCCGATGTGGTGGCGCGTGGCGCCGCAGCGGCCTTGGTGTCGGCTGCGACACTGGAACGGTTGGCTCCCGATCTGAACGCTGTGGCGCGACCATGGCGGTTGATCGAGCCGACACAGGCCACAATGCTGGCAACCGTTGCTCCAGAAACGTGCCTCCTCATCGCTGTAGACGACCCACTCTGCGCCTTGCAGCGAGTGGCCGTCTACCATCGACAGATGTTCACGCCGACGGTGATCGGAATCACCGGTAGCGTGGGCAAGACCTCGACCAAAGAGGTCGTCGCGGCTGTCATAAGTCAGCGATTGAGAACCTTAAAAAGTCAACGCAGTTTTAACAGCGAGGTGTCTTTGCCGGCAACCTTGCTCGGGCTGACTGCCGACCATCAAGTGGCAGTGCTCGAGATGGGGATGTGGGCGGCGGGCGAGATTCGCTTTCTGGCAGCCCTTGCCCGCCCCCACATTGGGATTGTCACCAATGTCGGCCCTTCGCATCTGGAACGTTTGGGCAGTATTGAAGCCATTGCTAATGCCAAGGCAGAGTTGCCCGAATCGTTGCCGGCAGATGGATGGTGCATCCTCAATGCTGATGATCCACGGGTAGCGGCGATGGTGGATCGCACCCGGGCGCGGGTGATGACGTATGGTTATGCGTCACAGGCCGATGTGCGCGCGCTAGACGTGGTCAGTCATGGTCTGCGCGGGATCGAGCTGACGGTGCAGTATCAGGGTGGACAGTACCATTTGTCTACCCCCTTGATCGGGAAACACCATGCATATACGGCGCTGGCGGCGATTGCCGCCGGTCTGGTGCTCGGTCTTGATTGGGAAGCAATTGCCGCCGGTCTGCGCGAACCCGGTGAACAGTTACGGTTGCGAGTCGTTCGCGGTCAGAACGGTATCACCATCATTGATGATACCTACAACGCTGCGCCACTCTCAACCATCGCTGCGCTTCAGGTTTTGGCCGAAACCAGAGGACGACGGATTGCAGTGCTGGGCGAAATGCTCGAACTCGGCGCTGCAACGGAAGAGGGCCATCGCCAGGTCGGTGTAGCCGCTGCAACAACCGCCGATTGGCTAGTTGCGGTTGGACGACAGGCGAAGACGGTAGCCGCAGCGGCGCTGTCTGCCGGTATGTCTCCTGAGCGAGTGGTTGTGTGTGATGATAATGATGCGGCCATCGATCTGCTTCGACGCATGGTCGAACCTGGCGACTGCTTACTGATCAAAGGGTCGCGGGGTGTGCAGATGGAAACAATCGTTACTGCGCTCCAGATGTGAGCACTGTTCCATGACCACAGGAGAAGTTGCGTGAGTGTGCTTCGTGCAGTGCTGGTTCAGGATATGGCGCGCGCGCTGTTGCTCGCCGCAGCAGCGTTCGTGTTGACGTTAGTAGTTGGCGCATGGTGGATCCGATTCGCCCGTAAGCACAAGCTGGGCAAGCGTATCCGTCCGGATGGCCCGGAGAGTCATCTGGTGAAGATGGGAACGCCAACTATGGGTGGAATTATGATCGTGAGCACAGTAGTGGTGCTCACCGTTCTTTTCAATCTAGTTGATCGCTGGTCGATGCTGCTCCCGTTGGGGGTCATGGTGAGCTTCGCCGTATTGGGCGCCATTGACGATTGGCTTTCGCTGACCGGCTCGCGTTCGAAGACGTATGGTTTTACGGTGCGGTTTAAATTTTGGATTATGACGGCAGTGGCTCTGGTTGCCAGCCTGGCGCTCTATCTGCCGCAGCCGTATGGTCTGGAGCACGAAGGGTTAGCGCAGATACCCTTCGTGGGCGAAGTGAACATCGGCCTCTGGTTCATTCCCATTGCTGTCCTGATTATCGTCTTCATCTCGAACGCGGTTAACATCACCGACGGTCTCGATAGTCTGGCTGGCTGGAATCTGACCCTGGCCTTTGGAGCATATGGCGTTATCACCTTCCTGGCCGAGCCTCGTCTCACCAACCTGATGGCGTTCTGTTTTACCGTGGTTGGCGCATGCGCAGCTTTTCTCTGGTATAACGCCTATCCAGCTCAAGTCTTTATGGGGGATCTCGGCGCTCTGGCTCTGGGGGCAACCCTGGCGGTCGTCGCTTTACAGTCGCAGCAATGGCTGCTCTTGCCAGTGATTGGAATTGTGTTTGTGGTGGAAGCACTCTCGACAATGATCCAGACCGGCTATTTCAAGTGGACGAAATGGCGTTACGGCGCGGGGCGGCGCGTGTTCAAGATGGCGCCGCTTCATCACCATTTCGAATTGCTGGGATGGAGTCAGCCGCAAGTGACGCAGCGGTTTGTCTTGATCGGCACAGTCGCCGCAATGGTGGGAATTTCCCTGGCTCTGATCTTTGGGCCACCGCAGGTGGGAGGACAGGTTGAACAGCCGGTTATGATGCTGATCGAGCAGAGTAAGTAGCATTGTCTGCCGGGAAAGCAGGAATTCGCTCATCAAGCTGGCAAACAAGTGGTCGATAGACGCCGGTATTGACCGAGAGATGTGCAGCAGGAACTAATGATGACACCATTGGCTGGCAAGCGAGTCGTGGTCATGGGGCTGGGTGTACACGGTGGCGGGTTAGGAGTGGCTCGCTGGCTGTTGCGTCAGGGCGCCGAGGTGACTGTGACTGATCTGGCTTCGGCTGAGGTGTTGGCCGAGTCGATTGCCCGGCTTGATGCGTTCGCTGCCGAACTCGGCGCGCGTGTGCAGTACACATTGGGTGAACACCGTGCCGAAGATATTGCCATTGCCGATATGCTGGTGGTGAACCCGGCGGTGCGACCCGATTCGCCGTGGCTGGCGCTGGCTCGTTCGCATGGAGTGCCGATTGAGACAGAGATGACCCTCTTTTTCCGGGCCTGTCCGGGGCCGATCCTCGGTGTGACCGGCACGAAAGGCAAGACCACGACAACGCTCTTGCTGGCGGCTATGATCCGGCAACGCTATCCCGATACCGTTGCGGCGGGCAATCTGCGAGTTTCGGCATTAGAAGCGCTTGATCAGATCGGGCCGCAAACGCCAGTTGTGCTGGAATTGAGCAGTTTTCAGCTTGAGCGGCTCGGCGAGGTCGGGCTTAGCCCTGCATTCGCGCTGCTGACTAATCTGGGGATCGATCATCTCAACTGGCACGGTTCCCTGGCAGCGTATGCTAATGCCAAACGCCAGATCATGGCTCATCAGGGGCCAGACGGGATCGCGGTCTTGCCGCCAGAGCAGGCGCGAGACTGGGGAAATGGCCGGCAAGGGGTGATCTGTTTCAGTCTTTCCGATCCGAACGCCGATGCGACAGTCGCTACCGATGGCACATTTCGTTATCGTGATGTCATCCTGTTTCGCCGCTCAGATCTTCGGCTACCGGGTGAACACAATGCAGCAAATGCGCTGGCTGCGGCAACGCTGGCCTATCGGTTTGGGATTGATCCTGACGCGATTGCGACAGCGCTGCGCAGCATAACCGGTGTTGAGCATCGGTTGGAGCTGGTGGCAACGATTGATGGTGTTGCCTACATTAATGATACTACGGCCACCAATCCGGCGGCAACGGCAGCGGCGCTGGCAACTGTGCCGGGGCCAATCGTGTTGCTGACCGGCGGAGCTGACAAGGATCTCGATCTGCCAGCGCTGGCCGCTGCCATTGCGCGCGGCGCAGCGGCGGTTGTGCTCTTACAGGGTAGCGCAACACCCAGGTTGCAGTCGCTCTTACAGGTGCAGGCGCCCGCTTTGCCGGTGTTTGGGCCGTTTGATGATCTAAAGACGGCGGTGCAAACGGCCCGTTCTCTGGCTCAACCTGGCGGCGCAGTCTTGCTCTCGCCTGGCTGCGCAAGCTTCGGCATGTTTCGGAATGAATTTCATCGCGGTGAAGCTTTTCGCCGCGTCGTAAGCGAGCTGGCCGCCGTTCGCGTCGGGGAGCAAGATCATGACACGTCCGCCTGATGAGCCTGATGAGATTGAAGAGTTTCTACGCCGGGCCGAACGCGAATTCGGTCGCCGTCCTGATCTGCCCGAAGAGCCGCCGCGTTCGTCGCCACCTCCTGCGCCGCCGCGTCCGGTCGTGACCTACAGTATGCTCTGGGTTATTGGGATCATCTACCTGCTGAGCTGCGTGCTCAGCGGTTCGTTCTTCCAGCCGGACTTCCCGGTATTACTTGCATTAGGCGCAAAGGTCAATGAGCGGATTGCCAATGGTGAAGTCTGGCGGTTGGTGACGGCCATCTTTCTGCACGCGAACCTGATCCACATCTTCTTTAATGGTTACGCGCTCTCGGTGCTGGGGCCGGAAACCGAACGCTTCTACGGTCATGGCCGGTTTCTGACCCTTTATCTGCTGAGCGGTTTGGGCGGCAGCATTGCTTCGTATACCTTCTCGCCGGCGCCGGCAGTGGGTGCAAGTGGCGCTATCTTTGGTGTGATCGGGGGGCTGGGAATCTTCTACTACCTCAACCGGCAGGCGTTGGGTGATTTTGGACGCAATCAGGTGCGGGGAATTGTTGCCATTGCCTTTATCAACCTGCTGATCGGCTTTGCAGCCCAGGGAATAATCGATAACTGGGGACATTTGGGTGGTCTGGTGAGTGGTGTCTTGATCGGAACAGCGCTTTCGCCGCGACTGGTTGTCGATTGGCGCTTTTTTCCGCCAATGCTCATTCGCCGTTTTCTCCCCCAAGGCTGGTTATGGACAATGGCGATCGCGTTGATGATGATGGTGCTGTTCGGTCTGGTGGCGCCGGCATAAGATTGCGACGGCAACGGGTGTCTGTCTTCTGACGCGCTATCTGTTCTGGTTGGAAATAGGGAAACTATGGGTAATCGTGACCATTCAGGCGTTGCTGCAATTCCGATCTTTGACCGAACGTCACGTCCGCCGGATCGGGTGCTGCTGGCGACAGTGATCGGCCTGACCGCTTTCGGGTTGGTGATGGTCTACAGCGCCAGTTTCGTCGAAGCAACGGTGCTCTACGGCAACCCATTCTATTATCTGTTGCGTCAGGCAACTGGCGCGTTGATCGGGATCGGCGCGTTGCTGGTCATCCAGCGGATCGATTACCGGGTCTGGCAACGATATTCAATCTATCTCATGGTTGGCGCGTTGATTCTGCTGATTGCTGTACTGATCTTGCCGGCGAGTTTGACCGAGGTCAACGGCGCGCGATCGTGGATCCGTTTTGGTGAAGGCTGGCTGGGTGTGTTCAGTATTCAGCCGTCAGAATTTGCCAAACTGGCCATGATTATCTACTTCGCCCACTGGTTTTCGCGCCGGAGTCATCGGCTGGGCAATGTGACGTATGGATTGGCGCCGTTTGCTACCATACTGGGTATCATTTGCGGTCTGGTCATGTTACAGCCCGATTTAGGGACAACCATCATTATGGTGCTGATCGGCGGGGTCATCTTCTTTGCCGCTGGCGCAAATCTGTTGCACGTGGGGGGCGCGGCGCTGTTGGGCGTGACCGCATTTTGGGGCCTGATTGTGACGGTACGGAGCGGGCGCTGGGAAGCATTTCTCGATCCGTGGTCACGGGCCAGTGCGGAAGGGTATCAGATTATCCATTCCCTGTACGCGCTGGCAAGTGGTGGTGTGTTGGGTCAGGGCGTCGGTATGAGTCGCCAAAAGTATATGTGGCTGCCGCAGCCGCACACCGATACCATCTACGCCATCATCGGCGAGGAGTGGGGGCTGGCGGGAACGGTGGGGATTTTACTCGTGTTTCTCATCATCGCTGCGCGTGGCTATCGAATTGCCGCTCGCGCGCCAACACCATTCGCTGCGCTGGTGGCGGTAGGTATCACGACCTGGATCGTGTTTCAGGCCTTTGTCAACATTGCGGTGACGGTGGCGCTAATCCCGTTTACTGGCCTGACATTGCCGTTTCTGTCTTACGGCAGTTCATCGCTCATTAGTTGTCTGATAGCAGTTGGGATTTTGTTAAACATTTCACGCCATGTCGATCAGTCTCATGCAGGCATCACAATCGCAGAGCGCGACCACACCGGTGAACGCGCTGCGCCTTATTCTTTCAGGGGGCGGAACTGGCGGTCACGTCTACCCGGCGCTGGCAGTCGCTCAGGCACTCGCTGATCAGGCGCAGGTCGTCTACGTCGGCAGTATCGGTGGTATGGAAGAGCGGATCGTTGCCCGTGAGAGTGGGTTGCCCTTCCGCGCGCTGCCGGCAGCGGCGATCCGTGGTCGCGGGCCGGCACAGATGGCGCAGTCGCTGGTGACGTTGCTGCGCGGCGTCGTTGCGGCAATGAAGCTGCTTGAGCGTGAACGTCCGGCTGCTATTCTGGGCACTGGTGGTTATGTCTGTGTGCCACTCTTTATTGCAGCCAGGTTGCGGCGCATTCCAACGATGATCTATCTGCCTGATGTCGTGCCCGGTCTGGCAGTGCGCTTGCTCAGCCGTATTGCCAGTATGACTGCAGTTAATGTCAGTGATTCACTGTCCCATCTGGGCCTGCATGCAGATCGGCGACGGGCTATTGTGACCGGTTACCCGGTGCGGGTGGAATTGTTTACCACTGATCGAGCGACGGCTCGGACCAGCTTCGGGATTGCAGCCGATCAGCTTGTCTTACTGGTGTATGGTGGTAGTCGAGGCGCGCGGAGTGTCAATCGAGCGATTGCGGCGCTATTGCCAACCTTGCTACCGCTTTGTACAATCATTCACGTCTGTGGCCGCGAGGGCGATGAGGTCTGGCTGGAAGAAGCGGCAGCTCGCCTCGATCCGGCGCTGCGATCGCGTTACCTGCTCTTCCCCTACCTGGAAAGTGGTGGTGCGCAGAGTATGGTCGCGGCGCTAACCGCGGCTGATGTGGCCGTCTGCCGCAGCGGCGCTTCGACCCTGGCTGAGTTACCGGCGGCTGGCTTGCCGGCAGTGCTGGTGCCATACCCGTATGTGCATCAAGATGAAAATGCCGATTATCTGGCGCAACGGGGCGCGGCACTGAAGGTAGCCGACCACGCCATGCTTGGCGATGGCGATCCGGCTGATGGGCCGCTCGCGCGCGCAGTGCGGCAGTTACTGGTGGATGGGGGGATGCGGAAGCAAATGGCGCTGCGTAGTCGCGAGCTGGCTCGCCCTGATGCGGCGCAGGCGTTGGCAGCAGCGCTGGTAAACCTCGCGCAGAGGAGTTCGGCATGATTGAACAGTGGATGGTGATCCCCCTCGGGCAGGCAGTGATTACCGTTAACCTGAACGGGATTGCGCTGTTGCTCATTCTGATGGCGTTGGGTGGGTATGCCGGGTATCAGCAGGGTTTGCGTAATCTGCTGACAGTCGCAATCTGGACGGTCATTGCATACGTGACGTGCGTACAGGGTGGAACATTCGTGGTTGATGTGATCAACCGGCTATGGGTTAATGCGCCGCGCTTTGTGGCCTTCCTGATCGGAAACGATCCCACATTAGCGCCGCCGCTTGATCCATTGATCACGCCGGGCTTTCAGGTGCCGCTCTTCTTTCGGGCAATGGCTTTTATCACGCTGATCCTACTGGGCATGTTTTTTGATAGCAAGGCAGCGTGGAAGGGACCGCCGAAAGAGAAGCTGGCGCGACCGTTGGGTTTGTTTGTAGGCGCTTTGATTGCGCTGTTGTGGACAAATGCAACGGTTGTGTTCTGGCGCGAATTTGTTGCCGGCGGTGGCACGTTTGAAGGGCCGATTGCTACGTTCCTCAATACGTTGCCGGATGTCAGTATTTTGCTGCCGTCGTTGATTGCAATATTTTTTATGATTTTAGGTCTGCTGATACTGTTCAACTTTCCAAAGGTCTGGAAGCCGTGAGTCACTATCACATTATCGGGATTGCCGGCGCTGGCATGAGTGCAATCGCACATCTGTTGCTCGATCAGGGTCATACGGTCAGCGGTTCTGACCTGACCGCTAATCGGGCAACGGCAGCATTAGCGGCGCGTGGAGCGCGTATCTGGCAAGGTCACGATGCGGCCTACGTTCGCGGCGCTGATGTGGTACTGGCGACTGCGGCCATTCGGGGCTCGAATCCCGAACTTGACGCCGCAGCCGCGCAGGGTATTCCCTGTCTGAGCCGGGCCGATTTGTGGCGTGAATGGTCGGCGCAACGTCCGGTTATTGCTGTTGCCGGCACTCACGGCAAAACGACTACCAGCGCGATGACGGCGCTGGCCTTGCGCGCTGGTGGTGTGCCATGCGGATTTCTGATCGGGGCCGATGTTCCGGCGCTGGGAGGTAGCGCTCAGTGGGGTGATCCCACCGCGCCGCTGGTCATCGAAGCTGATGAATATGCCCGGGTGTTTCTCGCTCTGACGCCGGCGCTGGCAATCGTGACGAACGTTGAATGGGATCATCCCGATCTGTATCCCACCGTTGATGAGTACATTGCCGCTTTTGCCGCTTTTGCCGGGCAGGTGCGCGATCGGCGCCGGCTGCTGCTCTGCGCCGACGATGCCGGCGCGCTGGCGCTCGATCAGGATGGTCAGGCCCGACTGTACGGGATCGATGAGCAGATTGCCTGTGATCCTGTCTCGTGCCGCCTGGCCCCACTTGACTGGACGGCAAGCCGCTTAACGGCAACGGCTGCGGGTCAGCAGTTTGATCTCTGGTATTACGACCGGCGTACCTTTGCCCGTCGGCTGGCCGTGACGGTGACACTGGCTGTGCCCGGCAACCACAATGTTCGTAATGCAACTGCGGCGCTGGCGGCGGCAGCGTTGTGGGGAGCCGATCTCACGGCGGCGGCAGCCGCGCTGGCCGATTATCGCGGCAGCAGTCGGCGCTTTGAACTGCGCGGCGAAGTAGCCGGAGTGACGGTGATTGATGACTATGCCCATCACCCTACCGAGATACGGGCAACGATCGCGGCAGCGCAGCAGCGTTATCCGGGGCGGCGCGTGATCGTCTATATCCAACCGCACACCTTTAGCCGGGTGCGCAACCTGTGGGAACAGTGGCCTGATGCCTGTCGGGAGGCAGCAATAGTGCTGATCGGCGATGTTTATCCGGCGCGCGAAGTGGGCGATCCGGTCGCACTGGCTGATGAACTGGCTGCCTTTATCGCCGCGAATGGCATCACGGCGAAGTATGTCGGCGCGCCGGCATCGGCAGTGGCAGCGCTGGAAACGATGGCTCAGCCTGGTGATGTCGTTTTGACGCTGGGGGCCGGTGATAGCGATCAGGTGGCGGCAATGCTCATTGAACGGTTGCGCGCAAAGGCGATGGAGCAGAGCTATGAATGACACATTACCGATCACGCTCCGCGTTGATGAACCAATGGCGCGCCATACCTCATGGCGGGTGGGCGGTCCGGCACGGTACTATGCTGAACCGGCTACTCCTGATGAAGCGATTGCTCTGGCAGCCTGGGCGAGTGCGCAGGATCTGCCACTGATCTGGGTGGGACGAGGCACAAATCTGCTGGTGCGTGACGAAGGCTTTGCCGGCGTGATTGCAGCCTATCGTGGTCAGCGCTGGTCGCTGCGCGAGGATGGCGATCAGGCAGAGTTGTGGGTCGAAGCTGGTGCGCCCATGGCCGGCACTGCTCGTCGGCTGGCAGCGATGGGTTGGGCCGGACTGGAATGGGCCGAAGGACTACCCGGCGCAATCGGCGGCGCCATTGTCGGTAACGCCGGTTGCTATGGCGGCGATACCGCTGGCGTGTTGGTAGCCGCAGAACTGTTGCTCAACGGTCGCGAGCGGGTTGAATGGCCGGTGACGGCACTGGCTTACGCTTACCGCGAGAGTGTGTTGAAGCAGTCAATGACTGATAACATTCCACCGCTAGTACTGGCCGGGCGTTTTCGGTTCCGGCGCGCCGATCCGACGGCGCTGGCAGCGCGAATGGCAGCGATTGCTGCCGAACGCAAACGGAAAACGCCGGCTGGGAGTTCTTGCGGAAGCGTATTCAAAAACCCTCCTGGCGATAGCGCTGGTCGTCTGATTGAAGCTGCCGGGCTAAAGGGCACTCGTATCGGCGATGCCGAGATCAGCTCAATTCACGCCAATTATATTGTCAATCGCGGGCGGGCCTGCGCCGCCGATATTCTGGCTTTGATCGAGCTGGCTCGGGCTACGGTCGCTGAACGATTTGGCGTAACGTTACAGTTGGAAGTGCGGGTGATCTGAGGGAAGCTGAATAGTGTTAAAAGTCCGTGGGATGAGCAAGTGGAATGAGCAGAGAATATCAAAAAGAGACGTTTTCAGCGGCAAAAAATGATCGCCATGAACGAAAATTTGTCCAAATTTTGTTTGTCTCTTTCGTTTATTCCAATAACGATCAGTTTAATGATCGATAAAACACGTCCGGGAGGCAGTTGATGAGCAGGCCGATCACGATTGCAGTCATCTTTGGTGGGCAAAGCGGTGAACACGAGGTCTCGCTGGTTTCGGCGCATGCCGTCATGAGCAACCTCGATCCGGCTCGTTACCAGATCGAACCAATCGGAATCGGCAAAGATGGGCGCTGGTGGCATGGCCCGGGCGCGTTGGCCGCGCTCATGGAGTCTGCCGATCCGGATCGGTTGCCGACCAGCGCCACTATGGCCACACCCGGCCCGGTGCGTGAGCTAGGACGGGTTGGCACGCCCGGATGGATGCTGCCGCCGGTTGATGTCATCTTTCCGGTGCTGCACGGCCCGTATGGTGAAGACGGCGCAATCCAGGGTTTGTTTGAACTGGCCGGAATACCCTATGTTGGCTGTGGTGTTGCGGCGAGCGCTGTGGGAATGGACAAAGGTTTGATGAAAGCGGCCTTTGCTGCCGCCGGTTTGCCGGTATTGCCCTGGTTGTTGGTGCGACGCCACGAATTGGCGGCGGTTGAGACGGTCTGTGAATGGATCGAAGCAACCTTGCATTTTCCGATCTTCGTCAAGCCGGCCAATCTTGGCAGTAGCGTCGGGGTTAGCAAAGCGCGTGATCGGGCTGAATTGATTGCCGGTCTGCGCGAAGCGGCCCGCTACGATCGCCGAATCATCGTCGAGCAAGGCATTCCGGCCCGCGAGATCGAGATTTCGGTGCTGGGTAACGATCAGATCGCAGTCAGCCTGCCCGGTGAAATCATTCCTGCCGGTGAATGGTATGACTATCACGCCAAATATATCGATGGCGGCTCACAGGCAGTCGTGCCGGCAGCGCTCTCATCAGAACAGGTTGCTCAGGTACAGGCGCTGGCTGCGCAGGCATTCCAGGCGATTGATGGCGCCGGCCTGGCGCGCGTCGATTTTCTGCTTGACCGTGACCAGGGAACGCTCTGGCTGAACGAGGTAAATACAATGCCCGGTTTTACCCCGATCAGCATGTACGCCAAAATGTGGGCTGCCAGCGGGTTGGCTTATCCGCAGTTGCTCGACCGGCTGGTTGAACTGGCCCTGGAGCGAGCGACGCATGGCTGGGGAAATAAGGGATAAGAGCGCCTATGGAATACAATCCGCCCAATACACGCGAACGGATAGCCGCGCGACGGCAACGGTTGCGCCGACCATCGGTAGAAGCGACCGCGCCGGGATGGCGCCGACGGCTGATTGAGGCCTGGCGAAGTGGTCGCGTTGTCAGTGGCGCACTCTTCGCAGTCAGTTGTTTTGCCTTGTTTTACGCGCTCTTCAGTCACCGGTTTCGCGTGCAGACGGTTGAAGTGGTCGGAGCCGAGCTGTTAAGTCCAGAGCGAATTGTAGCGGCCATTCCGCTTCGCGGTGTCCCGATCTGGCTGATTGACGAAGAGCGAACGGTTGCGCCGTTGCTGACCAGTCCGTTTGTGGAACATGCCCGTTTGAGCCTGATCTTGCCCGATCGGGCGCGGATTGTGATTGTCGAGCGGCAGCCAGCGACCTACTGGCGTAGCGGTGGCATTGATTATCTGGTCGATCGGCAGGGGTATGTGATTGAACCGGCAGCAGCGCCGCCACCCGAAGATGCGCTGGTGATAGTGGATACTTCCAATCGTCCGGTTGAACCATCGATGCAGCTCGATAGTGATGCTCTGGCGCTGGCGCGTGAACTGGCGCTACGCTTGCCGGATGAACCTGGTTGGCGTCCGGTTCAGTTTAGCTGGAATCCCGAACAAGGCATCGTTATTCGCACCGGGCAAGATCAGGTCATCGTGTTTGGCGATCACGATCGGCTGGAACGAAAGTTAACCATCCTGGCTTATCTGCTTGCCGATGGCACACCGTTTACCTATCTCGATCTACGACCAATCAATCCGTATTACCAGAACCGTCCCGGTAGTGGCCCATGACGCCGTGGCGGTAACAGTCTGTGAGGATACTATGGCACGTACCATGGCACGCACCATTGTCGGCATAGATGTTGGCACAAGCAAAATCTGCACCATCGTCGGCCAGGTCGGTGATGGGCGGCGGCTCAATATTCTCGGAGTGGGGATGGTGCCCAGCCGTGGGATTGACAAGGGCGTGGTGGTCAATATCGATGATGCGGCGACGGCAATCGAAGCCAGTCTGGAAAAGGCCGAGCGCGCGAGTGGCCTGCGTATCAACCATGCTTTTGTCGGTGTTGCCGGGCGACATGTTTCATCACTCAACAGCCGGGGAGTGGCGGCAGTGCAGAACTCTGATGGGATTACGCGGCAAGATGTGGCGCGCGCCATTGAAGCTGCCCAGGCCGTCACGTTGCCGACTCAACGTGAAATCATTCATATCATTCCACGCGCTTATATCATCGATGGGAATGATGGCATTCGTGACCCGATTGGCATGAGTGGCACGCGCCTTGAAGTCGAGACGCACATCATTACCGGCGAGACGATGGCGATACAGAACCTGATCCGTAGCGTCGAGCGGGCAGGCGTGCAGATCGATGACCTGGTGTTGCAGCCGCTGGCTGCGGCGGAAGCCGTGCTCAGCGATGACGACAAAGAGCGGGGAGTCATGCTGATCGACATCGGCGGCGCGACGACCGATCTGGCCATCTTTGCTCAGGGCGGTGTGTGGCATACCGGGGTCATTCCGGTAGGAGGACAACATTTTACCAACGATATTGTCTACGTGTTGCATACGCCACACAACACTGCCGAATACCTGAAATTGCGCTACGGCAGCGCACTAGCCGGCAATCCACCCGCTCCTGGTGATGAGAGCGATCTGATCGATGCCGAGACGCTAACGGTGGGTGAAAAGCAGCAGATCAGCGCCTACCTGCTCAAACAGGTCTTGCAAGCCCGCGCCGAGGAGTTGATCGAGCTGATCGTTGCTGAAGCGCGGCGCAGCGGCTATGAAGGTATGCTGCCGGCAGGCATTGTGTTAACTGGCGGTGGCGCACAGTTGAGCCGGTTTGACGATCTGTTGCGCGAGGATTTGGGATTGCCGGTGCGGATTGGCATTCCGGGTGGATTGGGTGGATTAACCGATGCGCTCGACTCACCGGCATACGCAACTGCTGTTGGGCTTTTACGATGGGGAATGCGCTATGGTGGGCGGCCACCTGAGCAGTCTTCATCTCAAGATACTGGTTCAATATACGAGCGCTTCCGCCGCTGGTTGCGCGAGCTTTTGCCATAAACTCACCACTAAGGAGGTTTACCGATGGTTGACCGAAGCAGCAACGGCTTCTCACTCGAAGACTTCGCTCAGATCAAAGTTGTTGGCGTTGGCGGCGGCGGCAGCAATGCAGTGGATCGCATGATTGCCGCCGGTGTGCAGGGGGTAGAGTTTATCACAGTTAATACCGACGTGCAGGCGCTGATGCATTCATTGGCTCCGGTGCGCATCCGGATCGGCGATAAGCTCACGCGCGGTCTCGGCAGCGGTGGCAATCCGGTGATTGGACAGAAGGCAGCAGAAGAGAACCAGGAAGACATCTACGAGCAGTTGAAAGGCGCCGATATGGTCTTCGTGGCTGCCGGTATGGGCGGCGGCACCGGCACCGGCGCTTCGCCGATCATCGCCGGAATTGCGCACGATCTTGGCGCGCTTACCGTTGGTGTTGTTACCCGACCCTTCACCTTTGAAGGCAATCATCGCCGCAAAGTCGCCGAAGCCGGGATTGAACAGTTGCGTCCGGTCGTCGATACGCTCATTGTGATTCCCAACGACCGCCTGTTGCAAACTGCCAGCAAGAATACCACCTTTCAACAAGCTTTCCAGATGGCCGATGATGTGTTGCGCCAGGGCATTCAGGGCATTTCAGATTTGATCACCCAGCGCGGCTTGATCAACGTTGACTTCGCCGATGTGAAGACGATCATGGCGCAGCAGGGTTCGGCGTTGATGGCGGTTGGGTATGGGAAAGGCGATACGCGCGCGCTCGATGCTGTCAATCAGGCGATTGCCAGTCCGTTGCTTGAAGTGAGCATCGATGGCGCGAAAGGCGTGCTCTTCAATATTACCGGCGGTGAAGATTTGGGAATTATGGAGGTGTACGAGGCGGCTGATATTGTCGCCAAGCAGGTTGATCCCGATGCAAACATTATTATTGGCGCCGTGATTGACCCCAATTTCCCCCCTGGTGAGATCAAGATCACGCTGATCGCGACCGGCTTTGATGTGAACCGAAATTCGAATGTGCAGCGCACCCGCTCATACCCGACGGCGGCAACGAGCACCGGCCAGGCGACCGGGCAGATTGGTGGGCAGACCCAGCGGCCCCGACCGGCCACCCCGTCGCCATCACAGCCGCCAGTGCAGCCGGTGCGGCCATCGATTTCCGGCGATGATCTCGATATTCCACCCTTCTTGCGCGGGCGCAATCGTCAGCGCTAATCCTGATTGTCAACCGGTGGAAGCGAGGGGTAGTAACGCGCGGGCAGGTGAGGAACCTGCCCGCTTGTCGTGTTGTCACGAGGAAGGTAGCGCGTTGTCGCTCAGTGTGAAGCCAAACATCAGGGCCAGATCACGCATACTCTCCTGGGCTGCGCTAACATTACGCCCTTCGGTGGCAGCTTCGCAGATTGTATTGGCCATCGCGTGCAACGTCGCCAGTGCTGCCGGGGTGTCAAGATCGTCATCCATTGCTGTGATCACATCCTGCCGGCCCCGACTGAGATCGAGAGGACTATGCTCGCCGCCAGTGACGGTTAACGCTCGCCGTAAATCGGCGGCGTACTGTTCATAGCGGGTGAGAGCATCGCGACGATAATCAAACTCTTCGCGATAGTGTTCGCTGAGCAGATACCAGCGGATCGCGTCCGGATGGTGCTGACGCAACGCATCGCGCGCGAAGACCAGATTGCCGAGCGATTTACTCATTTTCTCGCCGTCGAGCCAGACCAGGCCGACATGCATCCAGTAACGCGCGAAAGGTTTCTTCCCGGTTGCGGCCTCGCTCTGAGCGATTTCACACGAATGATGGGGGAAGATCAGGTCGGCTCCACCGCCGTGGATATCAATCTGATCGCCGAGGTAACGCTTTGACATCGCGCTACACTCGATATGCCAGCCCGGTCGCCCCAATCCCCAAGGACTCTCCCATTTTGGTTCATCGGGGTTGCCACGCTGCCAGAGCACGAAATCGAGCGGATCGCGCTTGTTGGGATCATTGGGATTGTTTCCGCGCTGATTGGCGATTGCCAGTAATTCGGCATAACCCATGCGCGCCATTCGACCGAAATCGGGATCGGTTTGAATGCTGAAATAGACATTTCCATCGACGACATAGGCGAAACCGAGTTCGATCAGACGCTCGATAATCGGGATCATCGTGCCGATCTCTTCGCTCACCCGCGGGAAGAAGGTGGGTGGCAGAATATTCAGGCCGGCACAATCGGCGCGTAACTGGGCAATCTGTCGTTCGGCCAGCTCATACCAGTTGACTCCGTCGCGCCGGGCGCGCTCAAAGAGCGGATCGTCAACGTCGGTCACATTTTGACAATAGCGCACCGTCGCGCCGTGCCATTGCAGGTAGCGCACCAGTACGTCGAAGACGATAAACGTGCGCGCGTGCCCCATGTGGGTGGTGTCATAGGGGGTCACCCCACAGACGTAGAGTGTCACCGGACGATCGGTTGGAATGGTAAACGGTTCCCGGATCCGTGACAGCGTATTAAAGAGCTGCATGGAATGCATTCCTTTACTGATGCCATCATATGGTGGCCAGAGCGACTCTTTACTGTTATGGTATCACTAATTGGGAGATTGGTACACGATCACAGGAGTGAGGGGTGGCATTGCCACCCCTAATTGTTTATGGCGTCGCCACCGGCACCAGAGCGGCGATTTCGGGCGCAACGTCGAGCACTGCTGCTGACATCCAGCCGGTTTGTCCATCAGAGAGACGAACGATATACCAGTTGGCGCGTTGCCCTTCCAGCACAACTTCGGTATCGGATGGAACAACGGTGATGACAGCGAAGTCGGTACCGGGACCGCTGCGCAGGTTGGCGGTGACGTTGACCCGTCCGGTCAGGCGGGCAGTGGTTGGGGTAGCGGTAGCCGGTGGCGCGAGAATGATCGTTACCGGCGACCGGGCTGGCTGGGGTGTTACCGGCGTAACGGTTGGCAGTGGCGCTAACGTGGGAAAGGGACTGGGTGTAGGCGGGAGCGCTGCTGCCAGATCGATACAGCCTGTAAGCAGCAGTAAACAACTTATCCAGAGAATGGGAAAGCGCAATTGCATAACGGTGTTCCGTAACCGGTTAGTACTCTCGCAGGTATTATAGCAGGTGAGGTTGCTTCTCTGAAAGAGAAAAAACCTGAGGATCTGGCAGGGCGTATCGGTGCTAAAGCGGATGTAACGTGTTGCCGGCAGAGAGAATATCCCTTTCCTCGCCGCAAGGAAAGGTGCGTGCAGGCGTAGCTTCTCTCTGACAGAAAAAAGCGTCTGTGACATTGCACAGACGCTTCAACGCAATGGTCGGGGCGAGTGGATTTGAACCACCGACCTCCGCGACCCGAACGCGGCGCTCTACCAGGCTGAGCCACGCCCCGCGACCCCTGAATTGTAGTCGCACCGTGGTGCCGAAGGTGGGACTTGAACCCACACGGGGGTTGATCCCCAGCGGTTTTTGAGACCGCCGCGTCTGCCATTCCGCCACTTCGGCGCGACAACGCAGATTATATCAGCCATCGCCTCGTTCGTCAAGGCGCTAGCGGCTGGTGTGGCAGTGGAATGACCGCCTGGACATGCCCGAAACGACCGCTGTCGGCTGACGAGAGTCGGCTCTCACAGGGATAAAGCAAGCCATTGGAGCAATGCGCTGCCACGCACAGTGGTATAATTGCTCTAGCGCATAGGGCGATGAAGTAGCGCGCGATGTTTGCACACGAACGGCTTGCAGACAATCTGACCGTGCGGGGCAGCAACGACTCCTATACCATCCTCAACATCATCGGGCGAGGAGGAATGGGGGCGGTCTATCGTGTGCGTCGCGTCAGCGATGGCAGTATCTGGGCGCTCAAAGAGATGCGGCCTGTTGATCCGTTGAGCGCCGAGGAAGTGAATGAAGCGCGCCAGCTCTTCTTGCAAGAGGCTGAGTTGTTGGGATCGCTGTCTTTCCCGAATCTGCCGGTTGTCATCGATCTGTTCGAGTATGAAGGTCGTCCAACGTTGGTGATGGAGTTTGTTCCCGGCAAGACGCTGGAAGCACTCATCCATGAAGCTAACGCGCCGATGCTCGAACAACAGGTAATCGGTTACGGTATCCAGCTCTGCCGGGTATTGCACTACCTCCACACTCGCCAGCCGCCGATCATCTATCGTGATTTGAAGCCGTCGAATGTGATTCTAACGCCTGAGGGTGTATTGAAACTGATCGATTTCGGCGTGGCCCGCAAGCACAAGTTCGGGCAAAAGAAAGATACTGTTGCGATGGGATCGGCAGGGTATGCGCCGCCAGAACAGTATGGCAAGGAGCAGACCGATGCGCGCTCAGATATCTATGCGCTTGGCGCAACGCTGCTGCATTTGCTGACGGCGATTCCGCCGATGCCGTTGCAACCGCCGCGCAAAGGTGAAATCACCCGGATCAATCGCTCGGTGACACCGGCAACTGAAGCGATCATCATTCGAGCGATGAACCTTGATCGCAAGCAGCGCTTTGCCAGTTGCGCCGAGCTTGAGCAGGCGCTGCATAAATGTCTGAAGGCCCCCTTTGTTGACCCGACCCTCCGTATGGCGCCGCTGCCTCCGGCGAAATCGTCGGTTGCGACGCCGCCACCGATAGTTCCGCAACCATCCGCTATGCCGGCACAAGGTGTGGTATGCGAGCAGTGTGGGCGCTTGAACAAGCCACAGGCGCGTTTCTGCGCCGGTTGCGGCACTGCGCTGTCACACGGGGCGCCGGTTGCAGTAGCTCAGCCGGCATTGCCGCCGGCTCGCCTGATTGTGCGCTCTCCCTACCGCAAGTGGGAGATGACACTCAATCACGTACCGGTGCGGATTGGGCGGCGCGATCCGCGTCGTTCCCATTTCCCTGAATTAGATCTGGCCGAACACGACCGCGGGATCGCTTCGCGGCTGCATGCTATCATCGAGCGGCGTGGCGATCACTATACGCTCACCGATCAGAACAGCACTAACGGCACGCGGATAAACGGTAAACCAATTCCGCCCCATGTGCCGCAACGTCTTAAATCGGGTGATCTGATTTCGATTGGTGAGGTGGAGATGGAGTTCCAGTGGAACTGAAAGCGCTCATTTTACGTGCTCCTGGCATCAATCGTGACGCTGATGCAGCGCTGGCCTGCGAGTTAGCCGGCGCTCGTCCCGAACGGATTCACGTCAATCGTCTGGCCGAAGGATCGGTTCGCCTGTCCGACTATGCCTTACTGGTGATCCCAGGCGGTTTTTCCTACGGCGATCACCTGGGCGCCGGTCGCTTGCTCGCAGTTGATTTGATCCATCGCCTCGGCGAAGAACTCGAACGATTCGTCGCTGATGGTCGTCCCGTGATCGGGATTTGCAACGGGTTTCAGGTACTGGTGAAGGCCGGTTTGCTCCCCGGCCCATTGCGTCAACCGCCGCGGGTGACGTTGACGAACAATGAGTCGGGTCAGTTTGAGTGTCGCTGGGTGCAACTGGAAGCAGTCTCGAATAGCCGTTGTCACTTCACTCGCGCGATCGAACGGCCCATCGAGGTGCCGGTCGCGCACGGCGAGGGGCGGATCGCCGCCCGCGATGAGGCCACGCTGGCCGAGCTGGAGGAGCAGGGTTTGATTGCGTTGCGGTATGTGGGTGAGGGCTATCCGGCTAATCCTAATGGTTCGCCATACAATATCGCCGGGCTGTGTAATGCCCAGGGTAACGTACTGGGTCTGATGCCGCATCCTGAAAACGCAGTATTGCCGTATCAGCATCCGCGCTGGACGCGCGAACCGGCTCGATCTGAGGGTGACGGTTTGCAGATCTTCCGTAATGCGGTGCGGTATGCGGCTTCGCTGTAGTGTCAGCCGAGATAATTGCGTCCATTCATCTATCAGACAATTCTGCCTGTTGCGGCGGCTGTTTGCGCGTCGTACCCTTTGGCGCGGTCGCATACACTCACCGTGACAACAACCGATTGGCATAACTATGGTGCTCTATCCACCTGACGATCCGTTCTTGATCAGCTTTACGCTGTTCGGTTTTCCGATTGTGGTGCGCTGGTACGGCGCAATCATCATGACCGGCGCGCTGATCGCGGCGCTCCTGGCTTCACGGCGGGCAGTTGCTCGTGGCTACCATCCCGATCACGTCTGGAATCAGTTGATGCTGGGGCTGATTCTGGGCATTGCCGGCGCTCGTATCTACTATGTGATCTTCGAGTGGGAACGCTTTGCGCCGAACCCCTGGAGCGCGTTCAATCTCACCACCGGCGGGATTGCCATTCACGGCGCGATTATCGGCGCGCTGCTCTCGACCGTCATCTATACGCGCTACGCAAAATTACCTTACTGGGACTGGCTCGATGTCTGCGTGCCCGGTTTCTTGCTGGCCCAGAGCATCGGTCGTTGGGGCAATTTTTTCAACCAGGAGGCCTACGGTCGCCCAACCGATTTGCCGTTTGGTTTGCGGATCGATCCCGAATATCGATTGCCGCCGTACAATGATCTGACCACCTACCCGATTACGACCCTCTTCCATCCAACGTTTCTCTACGAATCGGTCTGGAATGCAGTCGGAGTTGCCATTTTGCTCTGGCTTGACCATCGATTTGGTCGGCTGGCGCCGCCGGAGCGTCGGCGGCTCAATCCGGGCGACCTGCTCTTCTTGTATGGGATTATCTATTCGAGCGGTCGCTGGTGGATCGAAGGCTTGCGCACCGATAGCCTCTGCGCAAACGGGATTGGTGGTTCGTGCGAGGAGAGTATTCGGGTTGCCCAACTGGTGAGTGTGCTGGCGATTGTGATCTGCGCGATCTTGCTCTTTATCAATCATCGCCGGCCATTTTCCACTATGCTGAACAAATCGGTGAGCGAAGCTCCGGTAGACTGACATCACGCAGGATCGTTGCCGGTTACCTGCATGTATTAGTGGCTGGTTGCAGCAGTCGTTTTGGCGCCTGGGGTGTGATAGACGCATTTCACCCCAGGCTTTTTGTGCTGGTTGTACGCTGGCGTAACGCTGTACATCCCGCGATCTGTGGGTAAACCGGTTTTACCCTTCGCGTCCCAACAGGCGGTAGTATAAATCGCGGAAGCCTTCACCAAGCGGCCCGTAACCGAATTGAGCGACTACTTTCGCTCGACCGTGCTCGCCAAACTGTCGACGCAACGCCGCATCTTCGCCAAGAATGCGCACCTTTTCGGCGTAGCCGGCCACGTCATCGCGCGCAACCAGAAAGCCATTCAAGCCGTCATCAACCACCTCCGGCAGCGCGGCGACATTGGTTGTCACCACCGGACGACCGCAAGCCAGCGCCTCGGCGGGCGCAATGCCGAACCCTTCCAGCCGCGAAGGGAAAAGCAGGATGTCGCAACTCTGGTAGGCTGCGACCAGACCGGCCCGATCGGGCGAGCCAATCGGGATCATGCGCGGGTGAGGCGGGCCGGCGTCGCGGCCTTGAAAGCCGCCAGTGTAGTAGAGGATGTAGTCGGCAGGCAGGCGATCCATAATCTTTGGCAGCAGATCGAAGCCTTTGCGTCGGGTGCGATTGCCGACAAACAACAGGCGAATCCGCGCATCCGATGGCGGCAGACCATCGTCGCGGCGCGACAGACCTGGTGGCGGCACGAAGACATCGGTGTCGATACCGTCATAGATCAGCACAGTGTCTCGGCGGCCATAGGTTGCGGTTACCATGCGCTGTGTGAAGCGGCTGACACAAACAACTGCATCAGCGTAAGCAATCGACAGACCGTCGTAGCGCGACTCAACCAGGCGGTAAAAGAGACGTTGGGCAAACGAACTGTACGGTTGCAGATCGGGATCGGTCGTAAGATGGTGAACGGTCGTAACCACTGGCCGGTCGTAGCCACGCAGGCTGAAGGCCACCCGCGAGCGGCCTTGCACGATGTCGAAGCGTCGCACCACGTCGGCAGGCAACGCGCGCGGGATGAGCATCGGCGCGAAGTTGTACAGTTCTGGGAGTCGCACCAGCTCAGGCGCAAGACCGGCGCGTTTGACGGCACGAGTAATGTTCTGAATGCCGAAATCGACACCACCGCGACCGAGCGGCGAGATGTAGAGTGGACGAAGCGTCATAGTCTGTTCCAGATGCTTGATGATCAAAGGGAGCCGGCTCTGACTGCGTGAGCCGGCATGCATGCCATACCTTCCACAATATTGATCCATCCTGATATACCTACCGCTGTCAGGCTGGCATCGCGCGTTGGGGCAGGTCGGGTTGTCCGGTCACCGAAATGTGCTGGCGCAGCCATGGTCATTGCTTGCCAACTGGAAAGAGTCTGGGCACGACGCTCAGAAAGACAATCATGCCACAAAGCTCAACCAGCGATTGAAAAACGATCACAACTACTGCCAGCTCGTAAGACGATGGGAGAGCAAGCGCTAGTGGCAAGACCATAAATGAATTGCGAGTGCCAAAACTGAAGGCGAGCACCCGACCCTCTGATGGCAATAAAAGGAAGACGCTGGTCAGGAGGCGCGCTAACGCCAGAGCGCAGATGAGAAATCCACCGAACACAAGTGAGAGCTGACCAAGGATTGCCAGCGATGCTGTGATGAGATTGACCTGAGTCACCGTGATCAGAAACACGACCAGCGCCAGCAATGGCACCGGCAACCAGGCCAGTCGTTCGGGCAGGCGCTGCCAGCGTGGAACACGCTGAGCGACCGCTTCGGTGACAAACGCGGCCAGCAAGGGGAGGGCGATAGTGCCACCGAATGCCAGCAGGATGTCTGCGCTAGCGAACGTCATTTGCACCGTCTGACCGGAGATGAGCCACAGATACAATGGCAACAACCCGATTTGCAACAGAAGGCTGACAGGCGCGAACGCAATCGCATAGGCGGTTTTGCCACCGCCCAGATGGGTAAAGGTAATAAACCAGTCAGTGCAGGGCACAAGCAGCACCAGCAGCACACCAAGCCGGATTGCCGGATCGTCAGGCAGGATGCGAAGCGTTCCCCAAAGCAGGACCGGAATGATGACAAAATTGCCGATGATTGCCGCCTGCAAAAAACGTCGGTCGGTAAAGGCGTCGCGCGTGTGCAAGAGAGGGATTTGCGTGAAAACGGTGTATAACAGCAACGCCAGCAATGGCCAGAGCAAGAACTCCAGCGCGCGCAGGGGAAACAGCGCGCGCCAACCGATCAGCAGCCCACTCCCAATTGCCGCCAGGTAAATCAGCGCCTGATGTCGTTCGAGGCTCGTCCGGCTCATAACAGGCGTGCCATCTACCAGTAATCACCGCAGAACGGTGGCAGGCCGGCGAGGGCCTGTTCGAGCAGGCCGAGCGCGCGCCGTTCAGTTACCGCCAGCAAACCGAATGCGGCAGCCGCGCGCGAGGTGAGGTAGCGACTGAGCAACTGGCTGAGTGTTGCGCTTGTGCAGGCCAGGTCTGCTTCGCCGGGGTCAAGACGGGTAACGGATATCTGCCCGTTGTCCCATTCAAGCTGGTAACGGCCAGTATTGTCGGCAATCCAGTCATCGGCGATCTGAAGAGTGAGGCGACCGGTTGCCGGCGCAAAGGGATAGAGGGTGAGCAGCCGGCTTACATCGAGCGCGCGCTGCATAAAGAGGGGGACAACCGTTACCGAAGCCGGTTCGGGCAGCAACGCATTGAGGGGCGCATCAATTGGGGTGGGAATGACGGCTTCATCAATCTGGTCGGCGTGACGGGCAATAAAGACGAAGAGTTGCGCGCGCGCAACCGGATCGAGCGCCACAATATCGCGACAGACAAGGCTGGCGCGGTTTGTCGAGCGCTCGATCCGATAAATCAGGTACGAACGTCCTCGGCCTTGCTCATCGCGCCAGATGAAGGCGTGATACGGTTCGCCACTCCAGGTTTGCAAGACATCGATCCGCCACCAGGTCGGCTCGCGCACCAGCGGGCCATAGCGACCACGGAGCGCGCCGCGATAGATGACATCGAGTTCGGCAATCTGTTCCGTTCCCGCCGGTATGTAATGACCGGGAACTGGGGTAAAGGCTTGCAAGTGTTGCGGTGTTAGTTTCACCAATCGTCGTTCGCCGGCCAGCGCCCACCCCAGCCGATGGTAAAAGGCGTGATGGAAGGGATGGAGCAAAGCGAGCACCGCGCCGTGTTCGCGCAATTCGGCGCACGCAGCGCGCAAGAGCTGTTCGGCATAGCCGCGCCGCCGGTACTGTGGCCAGGTCGCAACGCTGCCGATGGCGCCAACCGGCAGTGTCCCCGCGCCGGCCTGCATTGCAAAGGGCATGATCTGCAACTGAGCGACGTGATGGCCATCGACAAACAAGCCGCGCAACTGAGCGATCACCTCCGGGGTATAGCGTCCGCGGTGATACTGACGGGCGAAAGCGTAGCTATCCAGCGCCCAAAACTGCTCAAATTCGTCTTCCGCGATTGGCCGATACTCAATCATTGTCTTGGCTTTTCAACCAGAATAAAGTAACTGCCGCAGCGCATCCACCCAAACAGCCAGAGATCCAATTCCATCAACAACGTAACTGCGAGCAGCGCATAGTAGACCGGGCCTTTGGCGCGCAGGTGCGCGCGCATACGCTGACGGGCGCGAATCTCGCGAGCCGCGCCGGCGCTGACTCTGGTGGGGACATCACCGGCTGGTTTGCGTCCGCGGGTTCGTCCGATGATGGACTCGCCGAGTTTCATCAGCACATGCTCGACAAAGGTTGTGAAGAGACTATTCCAGAACACCACCTTTACCGGTCGCAGGCCGGCGCGCTCGAACGCGGCCACAACATCCTCCCACCGCTCGAGCGCCTTCACGTGGTCAGACTTGCGCAGCTTTTCGCGTTCAAAATCGTAGATTCCCGCTTTGACGAACAGGCGACCGATATGGCGACTGATGTCAATCAACGGCTGGATCGGCGAACGTTCACGGGTATTGGAAAAGGCCAGCATGCGCCCGCCAGGTCGGAGAACGCGGGCCGACTCGGCCAGGTATGCATCGATCACCGGTAGCGGGAAGTGTTCCAGAATGTCGATAGCGAAGACCTTATCAAAACTATTGTCGGCGAAGGGCAACAGGCGCGAATCGGCCTTAGTCAGTGTCACGGTACGCGCGGCTTCATCGGCGAAGAGCGTCGCCGGGTCGGTACCCACCATCATTTTGACATACTTCGCATTCCAGACAGCGTGCTTGGCCGTGCCGCAGCCATTATCGAGCGCCACATCGTTCTTGCTCCAGCGCATCAGGCGGCGCAGCATACGGTCGCGCACGCCGGCAGCGAGCAGTGGTGGAGCCAGTTCACGATAATCAAGTTCGGCAGCCAGTTGCTCTTCATCGCTGACGTACTTCGAGACGTAATCAAACTCAGCGCCACGCGGCATCAGATCGATGTAGCCATCGCAGAAAGGGTAGAGTGTCTGGCAGCGTGGGCAACGAACGCCACCGGTCTCGACAATCAGCGGACGCACCCGACAGGTCGGGCACTGCAAGAGTGGAAAGATATGGTGATTGATCATGGTGATGGCGGCACCCAACGCCGGTTAATTTCAGCGGCGAGAATGCTATCAAACAGCAAAAGAAAGAGACCCTGTACCAAAATGCCGAACCCCATGCCGCGTCGGTCAGGTCGATCGCCTGCGGCGCGCAACAGCCAGAGGCCGGCGCCAATGTAGAGCAGATCGAGGCCGGCATTGATCAACAAGATGTTACGGAACCGTTCTGCTGCGGCGTGCGCTGCCGACTCGTCGAGATCGCCCGCGACCAGATCTTCGGCCTTGAGCAGAGCCTGACGACGACCGGCCATTGCCAGCAGCCAGTCAATTGCGCCCCAACTGATCGCCTGCAAGCCGACGTGGCGCCAGAAACCGGGCAACAACGTCAACAAAGCGCCACCGATCACATTCCCGGCTCCCCAGTGTTGGAGCGGTTTCAGGGCATGGTATTGAAAAGCAAAGAAATTATTGTTCATCACGTTCGTTCCATCCAACCAATGCTCTACGCATAGCGCATGATACCTCGCAGGGGGATTATAGCAAAGATTGCCATGCGTGGAGCGACTGATTGTATTGGCGACAACTGTTAGAACAAAAACTGCCAGGCAAAGAGCGCCATCCCAATCAGCACCAGGATAATCCCCTGAGGTAGCCAGAGCACCCATGCCCAACCGAAGCGACCCTGTTTGATCAGCCAGGCCGAACCGGCCAGACCGATCGGCATCAGCCATGCCAGTACACCGATATCTGATGTTTGCATCAGATAGAACGAGACAGGCAAAGCCAGAATTGCGCCACCGATAACCGGTTCCATCCGCCGTCGCCATAACCCAAAGATACTGATAATCACCGAGATGAGAAAGAGCGGCAAGGCAATTGTGGCAAAGTCTGACATAGGTGAAACTCCTGGCTGCAGGATGAATTGTTCTTAATTATACGCCACCTTCCCTGAAAGCAGGATAGCGCGCGGTAACGGCGTTGCGCGGAACCGGCAGCGGTATGGTTGCATACGACTGTTGACATGTCGCTAACTTGCCCACATGCGCACAAGAGAGCATAACTCCCGATGATGCCGGACTTCTGTTTGCAGTCGCGGCGCGGTGCTAATCAATGGTATCAGATAATGCAATCGTCGCTTGACTCGTGTTGATCCTCTCTTGACCTGGTGTCTGGCAGGTTATACAATTTTAATACACTCTTTCATAACGATCAGGAATAAGCCACGTTCCACAGTTGAGACATTGCCCGGCGTGAAGGCACTACCTGTTTCACATACAGGTGGTATCAGGAGGCGATGACGATCTGTCTGAAAATGTTGACTTTTTGAATTTGTAAACTTATTATTTGGAAAGAGGGGACGTGGTGCGGGCGGGTTTGCGCGCTCGCCAGCATAGAGAGGTCAAGGAGGTGTCACCGTGTCTATCTGGCGTCCAGATCCGACGTTTTATCCATCGCCGCGCATGGCCACTAAAGCTCCCCCGGAGACACTGGCCTACGTGGTGCGGTTGAATCCGAACGGCAATGGTCAGGCCGATGCCATGTGCGTGGTCGATGTCGATCCGCAATCTTCCACCTATAGCAAGGTTGTTGGCGTCACCGAAATGCCCTACACCGGCGGCGAACTACACCATTTCGGCTGGAATGCATGTAGTTCGATGCTCTGCCCCAATGCGCCACATCCGCACGTCGAACGGCGCTACCTCGTGGTGCCTGACATTCGCAGTTCGCACATCACCATTCTCGACATCAAATCTGATCCGACCAAACCGGCAGTGGTCAAAGTGATTGAACCGGATGAGTTGTTTGAGCGTACCGGTTATGCGCGACCGCATACGGTGCATTGCGGGCCAGACGGCATCTACATTTCGGCGTTGGGAAATCCCGATGGTGAAGGGCCAGGTGGAATTTTCATTCTCGACCACGACACCTTTGAAGTTCTGGGGCGCTGGGAGATCGATCGCGGCGATCAGTATCTCCACTATGATTTTTGGTGGCATCTCGGCTACGACACGCTGATCACCAGCGAGTGGGGGACGCCGCGGATGGTTGAGCATGGCGTGTTGGGCGAGGAATTGCTGGCCGGCAAGTACGGGCATCGGATTCATCTCTGGGATTTGCACCGTCGTCGCCACGTGCAGACGCTTGACCTCGGCGCCGAACATCAGATGGCGCTGGAATTGCGTCCGGCCCATGATCCGACGAAAGCGTATGGCTTTCTCAATAGTGTTGTCAGCTTGAAAGACCTGTCGGCCTCGATCTGGCTCTGGTATCGCCAGAACGGTTCGTGGAAGCTGCAAAAGGTGATCGAGATTCCTGCCGAACCGGCCAGTGAAGATCAGCTTCCCGACATTTTGAAGCCATTCAAGGCCGTGCCGCCACTGGTCACCGACATCAATTTGACGGTTGATGACCGCTTCCTGTACGTTTCGTGTTGGGGAACCGGTGAGTTGCGCCAGTACGACGTGACCGATCCCTTTAACCCCAGGCTGACCGGCACGTTGCAAATTGGCGGCATTGTGCGGCGAGCAGGGCATCCGGCGGCGAGCGGGCCGCTCAACGGCGGGCCGCAGATGGTCGAGGTGAGTCGCGATGGCCGGCGCATCTACTTTACCAATTCACTCTACCTGCCGTGGGATGCGCAGTTTTACCCTGATGGCATTCGGAGCTGGATGGTGAAAGTGGATGCCGATCCACAGGGTGGCATGCGCTTCGATCCCAACTTCTTTGTTGACTTTGGCGACCAGCGCGCGCACCAGATTCGGTTGCAAGGCGGTGATGCTTCCAGCGACTCGTACTGCTTCCCGTGATGCGGGTGAGATGCGGTTGGTGACAGGAGTTGTCGTTTCCTACAGGTAGTCAACGGAGGCAGGTTGTGGATCCGATCGGCGGGTGGCTCTGGTTGTCGCTCTTCGGCCTTGGCTTGTTTCATGGCCTTAATCCGGCAATGGGCTGGCTTTTTGCCGTAGGCCTTGGTTTGCAGGAAGGGCGCGCGGGCGCAGTGGTTTCGGCAATGTGGCCGATTACCATTGGGCATGCGGCGGCAATTGCGGTTGCGGCTTTCGTTACCATCCTGCTCGGCTACATCTTGCCTACCGATATGCTCCTGGCGCTTACCGGTATTGCGCTATTGCTATTTAGCGGGTGGCGATGGTTGAGCCGCTTTCGCCACCCCAGGACACGGTTTCGGGCCAGCCCGTGGGAACTGGCCTGGTGGTCGTTTCTTATGGCGACTGCGCATGGAGCTGGTATGATGGTGACGCCATTGTTGACGGTGATGGCGCCAGCGGCGCATGCGATGCACGGCGATCACCATCACCACGCGCCGGCCCTCACCGATTCGATGCTCGAAGCGACGCTGGCGGTCGTTGTGCATACTGCCGGCATGCTGGCGGCGATGGCGGGTATTGCGCTGGTCGTGTACTGGCTGGTGGGGTTAGAGATTCTGCGCCAGGCCTGGATCAACACCGATCTCATCTGGGTGGCTGTGCTCGCGATGACGGGCGCAATTGCGCTCGGATTGGGGGTATGGAATATGGTGTCAGGATCCCTGATCTGAAACGTCTGAGTCGGGGTTGCGACTCGTAGTCTGAGGCCAGCGCTGACCGTGATTGCAAGCGGTTGGCGCGTGTGAAGATCGCTGAATCGTCTCTGTTTAAGTGGCTGGTTAATCTTACCGGACCCGCTGCAAGTCACCGCGCTTCGGCGGGTTTATCGCTGTTGTTCGCCCGCGCGCCATCATTCAATATGACAATATGAAAATCACAATACCGCAATCAACGATAGCGTAAGCTCGTCGGTGAGCGGGTTGCCCTATGAAGCTGCCAGGTTATAACCCGCGCGGAGTGTCACCGGTAGCAATTGCCGTTATTGTCTCAGCCGTGGCAAAACATTTACCATCGCCTCATTGACATACCAGCTCCGCCACAGGCGCGCAATAAGACCGGCCACTTCCCACAGTCGGCGCCAGCGTAGTTGCACCTGACGCTGTGGTGTCGCTACCCGGCTCTCGAGCTGATCGAGATGCAGCGCCAGCAACGCGCGCAGCAGGCGGTGATGGCCGCGGGTAGCAGGTGGAATGTGGCGGGTTGCCCAATCAAGCAGATCGGCAAGGCTGGCGCGAGCATTGGCAATCGCCTGTTGCTGGCGGGCGCGGGGAGCGCGGCGCGCCTGCATCACTGTCGCTTCCTGGCGAGCAGCGAAGAAGCGGAGTAGCAACGCGCCGGCATTCCATTCGGCGATCTCTGCGCTCAGGGCAGCTTGCTCAACCAGGGCAGTTCGTCGGGCGCTGTCCAGCGCCGCATCGCCGGCTGGCAGTATATCGAGCGCTTCGTGAAGCGCAGCCAGGCGCCGTTCGCAATGAGGTGGCGGCGCGTCATAGCCATCGAGGATGTCGCGTGGCGGACGCGCGATCGGGTCACGCCAGCCTGCCGCTTGTTGCCGCGCTAGCTCGGCGGGAGTGATGTCGAGCGCATGGCGCCACGCAGCGGTCAGGGTCGCGTAGGCCGTATCGAGCAGCGCCGCCGTAGTTGGCGCGCGGACGGCAACGTATTGTCTGCGCAACGTTGTCGGGTCGCGCTGCGGATTCCAGGCGAGCGCGGCGAAGCTGTGTGGATTGGGTCCGACTGCCAGCCATGGTCGGTCACCGGTAAGCAAGACTGCGACACCATCAAGCCCCCAATGGTGGTAGGCGCGCAGGTCGGCGGCGATAATATCGCCTAACGGCGGTAAAGCCGATTTGAACAGAATGCCATCGAGGTAGTATTCGAACGCGCTGGCGCCAGCCGGAAAGGCGTTGCGCATGGCAGTGATGCGTTCGGCAAGCGGCCCATTGATCGGGTGACCGCTCTCGCCGACGCTGGCGGCATACGAGCGCTGGCGGGGCGCAATCACAACTTCGACATTCGCCGCCGGTGTGACATGCTGGGGTGGGGTGAAGGTATCATGGTAGGCAAGACAGGCAATCCGGGCAGCAGGATTGATGTCGGTCAGCGCTGCCGCCATCGCGTTGACCAGCAGCAGCGATTGATCCATCGGCGAGAGTGGGGCGCAGTGGCGACAAGCGCACCAGCCGCCGTTGAGCCGGTCAACCGGCCAGAGGTGATAAACGCTGGCCGCTGGTTCATTTGCAAAGAATGCGCTGGCCCACTCGCGCGCCAGCCGCTGCGTCATCGGATTGGTCGGGCAAGGGTTGCCGTCGGCTACGCGACGCCGACCATTGTGGCGGAAGAGGTCAGGCTGGTTGCGGAAGAGGCGACGGGGCAGCGCATCGGCGAGATGGTGCCCCCCGATTTCAAGTCGCAGACTGCGTTCCTGGATTGCCGGCAAGAGACGGGCGCGCAGTCGTTGCCAGGACTGCCACCGGCATGCGCCGAGCGGTAATCCACTTTTGCCAATTGTGTGAATAAAGATGGTATTGAGACGCGCCCGCGCTGCCCATTCGATCCATGCTTCGGCCTGGGCCAGGAAGAGATCGTGCCCGATCACCAGACCGCGGCGACTCAAGGCCGGCTGTTCAGCGACAGTTGCCGCGGGCAGAATGATAGACGCGCAACGGGGTACGTGTTCATCGGCGGGGCTTGGGCCAACCCATCGCCATCCCAGCGCTACGAGCAAATCATAGACCGCGTAGAGCAAGCCACGCGGCCCTTCACCGATCAAAACCAGACCGCGCTCATCGGTCAGACGCGCGAAGCCCTCACCGCCGTCACCATGGCGGAGAGCGATGCGCTGATTGGGAGCGTTCCCGACGATTGGCAGCGCCGGCCCTCCCATACGCTGAAAGGCGCGGCGTAGCTCGCGCGCGGCCAGGTGCGCCGTGGGATGGTCACTTTGCAGTTCAACAACCCAGTGTTCGGTGAGGAGGTGGTTCATGCAACATTCAAGCGCCCAAGGATAGCGATTGGCAGTCTAACAACGCGGCTATTATAGCAGCACCGCGCGGTGGCTCACGATCACACAGCCTTGCGCGATGACAAATAAAATTAGTTGCATAGTGGACAAATTCATCATCAGCGGCTACAATGCACATAAGCCGCCGTTCCTTGCTTGTTCAGCCGAGATCAGCCAGTGAGTGGCGGGATATGCGTAAATCTTGTTATCATACCGGTATAGCCGGTTGGTCAGCCATCAAATAATGATGTGAGGAAATCATGCTGCGGTTCGAACACGAGATCCTGTTCACTCCTTGTCCCGAACGGATTGCTCGTCTCCGTGAACTCGCCTACAACCTCTGGTGGACGTGGCATCCCGAAGCGCAAGACCTCTACCGTTCGATCGATCCAGAGCTATGGGAGCTGGTCTACCACAATCCAGTCGATTTTCTGCGTGATGTCCGCCAGCGCAAGCTCGAGGCTGCCGCGAACGATCCAGCCTATTTAAAGCGGTACGACGCGGTACTCAAGAGCTTCGACAGCTACATGAGCGCAAAGAAGACGTGGTTTAGCAAACACTACCCTGACGCAAAAGATACGCTGATCGCCTACTTCAGCGCCGAATTCGGTCTGCACGAAAGCCTGCCAATCTATTCAGGCGGTTTGGGCATCCTGTCGGGCGATCACATCAAAGAGGCCAGTGACATGGGCATTCCGCTGGTGGGAGTTGGCTTCATCTACCCGCAGGGCTACTTCCGACAGCGGCTTGATCCGAGCGGCTGGCAACACGCCGAGTATAACAAGCTAAACTTCGCCGATGTGCCGGCGCTGCCGGCGCTCGATCCGGAAGGGCGTGAGGTGGTGGTTGAGGTGGAATTGCCTGGACGCACCATTTACGCCAAGGTTTACAAATTTCAAGTCGGGCGCAACGAGCTACTGCTGATGGATACCGACATTCACCCGAACAGTCCTCAGGATCGTGAACTGTCGGCCCGGCTTTACGGCGGCGATCAAGAGATGCGCATCTCGCAAGAGCTGGTGCTCGGTGTAGGTGGTGTCCGCGCGTTACGCCGGCTCGGCTACAAACCAACCGTCTGGCATATGAACGAGGGGCATTCAGCGTTTCTCGTGCTCGAATTGTGTCGCGAACTGGTCGCGCAAGGGTACAGTTTCGAGGAAGCAATGGAGCAGGTCAAGGCGCATTGCGTCTTCACCACGCACACACCGGTTCCTGCCGGCAACGATGCCTTCCCGTTGCCGATGATCGAAAAGTTCTTCTGGAGCTTCTGGCCACAACTCAATCTCACTCGCGATGAATTTATGAGTCTGGCGCTGCAAGAGCAGCAATGGGGGCCGACTTTTGCAATGACTGCGCTGGCGCTGCGTTTCTCGGCCTATCGCAACGGCGTCAGCAAGTTGCACGGCCACGTCGCCCGCGGGATGTGGCAATGGCTCTACCCCGGTCGCGCCCAGGATGAAGTGCCGATCACATCGATTACCAACGGCGTTCATACAGCGACCTGGCTGGCGCCTGAGATCCGCACGCTCTACAATTCGTATTTGGGCAAAAATTGGGAAGAACACCTTGACGATCCACAGTTGTGGCAGAAGGTTTATCAGATTCCCGATGAGACGCTCTGGCAGACCCGCCAGAAGCTGAAGCGCGATCTGATCGCATTTAGCCGCCAGCGTTTGCAGCAACACTACATCCGGCTTGGCATTCCGGTGCCGGTCTGGCCCGTGCTGGAAGAGGATATCCTTACCATCGGCTTTGCCCGTCGGTTTGCGACCTATAAGCGGGCGACGCTGTTGTTCAAGGATATTGAGCGGCTGAAGCACATTCTCAACCGGCCCGGCAAACCGATCCAGATCATTTTTGCCGGCAAAGCGCATCCCAAAGATGATCCGGGCAAGCAGTTCATTCAGGATGTCTACCGGCTGGCGATGCAGCCGGGTCTGGCTGGTCGGATTGTCTTTCTCGAAGAATACGACATTGCCGTAGGACGAGCGCTGGTGCAGGGGGTTGATGTGTGGCTCAACAATCCGCGCCGTCCATACGAAGCCAGTGGCACCAGTGGCATGAAGGCCAGTCTTAACGGCGCGCCTAATTGTTCGGTGCTCGATGGGTGGTGGCCGGAGGCGTATAACGGGCGCAACGGATGGGCAATCGGCGATGAGCGCGAGTATGCCAGCCAGGAAGAGCAGGATTGGAATGACGCTCTATCACTTTACCACCTGCTCGAGCACGAAATTGCGCCCCGTTTCTACGATAACCGCGATGCTAACGGCATTCCGGTGGCGTGGGTACAGATCTGCAAAGAAGCGATTGCTACCGTCGCGCCAATCTTCAGCACGCGCCGGATGCTGGCAGAATATCTGCGTGACATGTATATGCCGGTAGCAGTTCAGGGAGCGATGCCACTGGCCTAGAAAGGCTCGCTCGTCAGGTGTAAGCTGTTTGATGGGGGGAAGCAATCGATGGATGTCACATCCCCCCATCATTATGTCCCTCCCCGCTCGACGATTATGCATCAGATTGAGCCTGATCACACGCTGGCATTTGCGCGCCTTGACGCGCTCGCTATCTATCGCCGACTGGTTGCCCACTTCGGCTTATTGTGTGGGCCGGAGGCGGCTAGTCCCTGGTGGCCGATCATCAGCGCCAACCCTCAGCTCGAAATGGTGATCGGAGCAGTGCTGGTGCAGCAGACGCGCTGGGAAATGGTTGAAGACGCGATCGCGCGACTCCATGCCGCCGGTTTGATCGATCTGGCGGAACTGGCCCAGGCGGATGCGGAGCATCTGGCAACGTTGATCTACCCTTGCGCGTTTTACCGGCAGAAGGCGCAGGGCTTGATCGCGCTGGCGCAGGCCATTCAACAACGCTATGGCGATCTGGCAGCGATGTTCAGGCTTCCAACCACGGTATTGCGGGCCGAACTGTTACAATTACCGCGGATCGGCCCGGAAACGGCGGATGTCGTCATGCTGTATGCCGGTCAGCATCCGGTATTCGTCGTTGATGCATACACGCGCCGGATCTTTGCCCGTCTCGTTCCCGACCGGCTGTCCTGGGAACGGGCAAGTTATATGCAGGTGCAACAGGTCATTGCTGCCGGGTTGCCAGCCGATCCGTTGTTGATGGCTGACTTTCACGCGCAACTGAATGAACTGGCCGTGCGTTACTGTTTGGTTCGCCCACGTTGCGATGGCCCCCCTTCCCGGCGGGTCTACTCGCGTCAGCCGGGTCGCAACAGCTTTCTCGATCGTCACGATGGTTGTCCATTGCGTTCGATATGCGCGTGGTACCGCGCATCAAGGGGGTAAGGCAGGCATGCATCTTTCTCTGCTTACGATCTTTCTCGCCTTTCTACGGCTAGGCTTAACGTCGTTTGGCGGGCCGGTGGCGCATCTCGGATATTTTCGCGCCGATCTGATCGAACGGCGTCGCTGGCTTGATGAAGCAACCTACGCCGATCTGATCGCGTTGTGCCAATTTCTACCTGGCCCGGCCAGCAGTCAGGTCGGGATCGCCATCGGCACGATTCGAGCCGGACTGGCAGGAGGTCTGGCGGCCTGGTTGGGTTTTACGTTACCATCGGCGTTGTTAATGATTGGCTTCGCTTACGGAGTGGCGCTGTTGGGTGATCCGGCCAGCGGCTGGCTACACGGGTTAAAGGTGGTTGTTGTGGCGGTGGTTGCGCAGGCAGTCTGGCAGATGGCGCAACGGCTCTGCCCGGATCGCTTGCGCGCCAGCATGGCAGTTGGCGCAGCGATCATCTTGCTCATCTGGCCTGACGCGCTGGCGCAATTGCTGGTAATCGGGCTGGGTGGGCTGGTCGGCTGGCGCTGGTTGCGTGGTCAAACCGGTAACGGCGTCACTGTGCCATCGCCGGTTAGCCCGCGCGTCGGCATCGTCTTCGCGACCCTCTTTGCCGCGCTGCTCGCCGGATCGTTTCTGGCCTCATTTATTGCCGATCCCACGCTGGCATTCCTGACCGGAATGTTTCGCGCCGGCTCGCTCGTGTTTGGTGGCGGCCACGTCGTGTTACCGTTACTCGAACCGGTTGTAGTGGGAACAGGTTTCCTCAACGCCGACCGATTCATTGCCGGCTACGGCGCAGCGCAGGCAGTGCCGGGTCCGTTGTTCACCTTCAGCGCCTACCTGGGCGCGGCAGTCACTGTGCCTCCCGGCGGCTGGATCGGCGGCATGCTTGCCTTAATTGCCATCTTCCTGCCCTCATTCTTGCTGGTGTGGGCAGCGTTACCGCTTTGGTCTGCCTTGCGCGCGCAGCCGACAGCGCAGGCAACGCTGGCCGGCATCAATGCAGCGGTGGTCGGCATCTTGCTCGCTGCGCTCTATCAACCAGTGATCACCAGCGCGATCCAACATCCACTTGATGTCGCGCTGGCACTGAGCGCATTCATGGCGTTGCAATTCTGGCGGATACCGCCGTGGGCGGTCGTAGTGGCCTGCGCCGTGATCGGCGGAACGCTGTCGTAACTCAATCCGCCCATCGCATCACTTCAGCCACATCGGTCTGGCCGACCGGTTGTTGCAACCGCTCAATAGCTGCGTGCAGGCGCTCAAGCCGGTCAGCGGCTGGCATAGCGGCCTGGCGCGCCAGCCACAGGTTAATCGCTTCGACATAAAGCGCCGTGAGATCGGTTGGTTCGGTGACCAGTTGGTTCAACTCAACCAGAGTGGCTTGAATCCGGTTGCGCGCTGCCGGCCAATCGATCACCTCAGGCATCGCCCGCATCGCATCGAGCAAGCGTCCGGCGCGGGCGCAAATGGCGTGCCGCTCATCGGCAAATGATGGCGACGGAGGAGGCGCCGGCGCCTGAGTCGGCGGCGGTTCGGCAGTGACCGATACCGCGTTCCCGCCGAGCAGGGCAACAATCCGTTCAAACCCTGCTTGCAACAACTGCTCCATTTCACGGGCATAGTGCAGCCATGCGCCGATCTGCATCCCTGCCGGATCGGGAATATCGCGTGCGCGACCGGCCAGTTCGCCGAGCGAGGCAATAGGAGCCTGAGGATAACGACTGCGCAATACCCGGGCGATCCCGCTATCAACTGCAATCAACAGATCAGCAGTCGCCGCCAGCTCATCGGTAAGTGAGCGCGCAACGTGATCATCGCGGCTAAGACCCAGCACGGCCAGCGCATCGCGGGCCATCGGCTGCAACGGATCGTCGTCATGGCCGACCACGCCGGCAGAGGCGATTGACCAGACAAAACCGCGTTCGCCGGCTATCCGGCGGAGCAGGGCTACCGCGATAGGAGCGCGACCGGTGTCGGCGGCGCCGATGATGAGGAGGGTGGCGGTTGGTGTAGTCATAGTCTGTGATTCAGAGCATCCAGTTGATCGCATAGGGGTATTATACGAGAGTTTGGGTATGACAGGGAGTGGACAGGAGGATGGGACTGAGCAGCAATAAATGAGTGTTAGACATCGTATATCGAATGGTCATTGTCTGGTCGAGGTTGTATTGCAACATCTCGATGATCCCACTGACCCTACGGCTCGTATATTACCGCTGTGCCGATTCATTTGTCCCCATGATCCGCTCACACAAGTAGTGGTATCGTGCTAATACACCCAAAACAAACACGACGATTCTGGCTAGCGGCACGTTTCTACGACCATATCATCTGCGACCAAGATGAACTCAACTGCATCAGTCATCACATTAATCTCGCGCGCTGGAACGTCGTCGACACAATCCTGCAACTAATAACTGCATGTTTTAGCCACGAGGACTGGAAATAGTGGCATTTGTTCACACCAGTGGCGAAACCGGTTTGATCGGCAATTTGAAATGAAACACAGGCGCGATGTGCCGAAATTGAGTAGACGCCGCATCGCCGAGAGCAATAGAATCCGAAACAAACCGGTTTGACGTGTCCGTCATCGCACAACTAGGCCTGCGCTACAAGCAAGATACCGACGGCAGTTTCTGTCGCGTCGAAATAGACGATGAACCATTTTGACCCAATCGTAATCGACGGCACCTTTGACGAACTGATCAAACATAGCGACGCGCTTTTGCAAAACCGCCGCACCTGTCAAGTATCAGCCAAAGCCCGGTCTGGTCGGTCGGATGCCCCTTCTCAGACTGGATTCACAGCTTGCAGAAGTACATGTTGTTGGCTATACTAACTGACAAAGGCACAATGTGGGATCCTGCTACGAAATTATTCATGGTGATAACCTCAGCGAAGTTGTATCCGACCTGCGTGCTCAGCCAGGTGGATACATCTTTATCTACGGCAGCGTCAGGCTGGTTCGATCATTGCTCGTTGCTAACTTGATCGATAATGTGGTTGCTAACCATCATGCTCCTCGGTGGTGGAAAAACGATATTTCCTGGCTGCGGGATCGCCGTACCGTTCATGTGGGAACTCCAGTAGCGGGCTGCAAATTTGTCGATATATACGGGTGCGGTCACTCTTTTCAAGCGCTGGCTAACAATGGGTTGCCGCCGACACGCGCCGTGTGCAGCTGAACCGTAAACTATCACGTAGCGGCTGCACAATCACATAAGGAAAAATATGAAACCACCTGAGTACGAATATAAAGGTTTAGTGGCAGAAGCTTGGGATGTGTTGCGTGGGGACACATCGAATTGGGTAGATCGCCATTTTTATCTTAAAATCATCCAAACATATGGAGAACCTGTTCTTGATGTAGGATGTGGTACTGGGCGATTATTAATAGATTACTTACAGCAAGGAATTGATATTGATGGGATGGATAACTCGCCAGAGATGTTGGCAATATGTCAGCATAAAGCAGAAAAGTTGCGATTAAAACCCACATTATACGAGCAATACCTGGAGAATCTGGAACTTCCCCGCAGGTATCGGGTAATCCTGGTTCCATCAAGCACATTGCAATTAATCTGTGAGGTGAAAGCAATAGTGAAAGCCATGAAACGGCTATATGAACACCTATTACCAAATGGCATATTAGTCGCATCGATGATGACATTATGGAAGGAAGGTGAACCGCTTTATTCGGAATGGGAGAAGACGGCATTTCGTGAAACAGATGGTATAAAGTTTCGTAGAGTGGCTCGCTCTTGGTTCGATCCGGTGAGCGAATGTGAACGGACAGAAGATTTATATCAAAAAATAGTGCATGATAACGTTATAATGGAAGAATTTCATCAACGTTCACCGGCAACGCGCTCTTATAGTCATTCGCAAGCAAGGGATTTATTTGCAAAAGCTGGTTTTCAAAATATAAGGTTGTTTAGTGGTTTTACCTTTGATCAAGTTAAACCTGAAGACAGGTTGTTTACAGTTATTGGACATAAGTTGTCTAGCTGCGAAAGGTGACCTGATATCGTTTGTGGCAGATTCACAAGTGAAGTTTATTGCAACATAATGTGAAGGACTTACTATCCAATTCAGTAGTCTTACTAGTGTTAGCAGGCTCTCGAAGGGGCAAAGGAAGTCACTAACCGGCAGGAATAGTGCTGGGCAAAATATTCTTTCACGTGAGGGAAACGGCTACATTCGCTGTCGCACCGAACCTTTTGTTGGCAGATAGTGTTGCAATATTAGTTTCCTAATGTTCCTGTCTGATAGTGTGGCTACGCTGATTAATCTGGTTATTGGGTATTGTTTCACATTAAGAAGATAATTTAGTAAAAAATGACCTGTGTTGAGATTATTAGTTTCTAAAGAATTGAACTCAATCACAAGAAATTATCAAGTAGTGAGAGTCGCAGCTCCTGCTGCGTTGTATGCGTTCCTGAAAGGTAGATGAGGATGAAGGGTAAGACTAATCTATGACGAGTCGCAGCTCCTGCTGCGTTGTATGCGTTCCTGAAAGCGTATAGGTAAATGAAGAGTTGACATTTTTGCACAGTGAACTTAGAGATAGTAACATTTTTTGTTACTTATGATCGAGTTAAGCGGCTTTGTTGATTTGGGAAGAAGTGGCAAGGCAGATAATATGGTACGACATCGCCTTTTGTGTCTCATACCCAGGATGACTTCGGCTTATCATCTCGTTTTAAAGCAATGCTGTCTGGTATCATCTCTATCGCGAGGGATAGATTATCTCTTCGGCGAAAGATACTTGTGTGTGGCTCAGGCAGAGATCCACAGGTAGCATGACCGCAATCGCCAATACAGTCAATGACTACTCTCTGGCGCGAGAGTGTGCTCTTTCGACACTAGAGCCGACTCATTCCTCGTGTCCAGTTTATGTGGCAACCCTGCTGTGATGTTAGACACAGCATGTACACGGTAGGTGAACAGCGTGATCAAAAGTTTTCTGCTTGACTGGCCGCTGCCCGATCTGAATTCATCCTGCTTGATGATTTAAGGCTTAGCAACGATCGGAAAGCGGCAGGCACACAGCGAGTTGCTGAGAGTCTGTAACGGATCAGACTACTTCTGTCTGGATAGTGATTGCGTGTCTTACGTGGCTCACCACACGATCCAGCCGTATTTCGAGCCCGTACAATTACAGTTGGTCACCGTCTCCCAAAGGACATCAGCGCATTCTGCGATGGATTGCATAGTTGATCCCGCTGGCTGTAATGGTCTGTGGTGTGGCGATGATAGGCGCCGGGCTGTTCTACGATCTGGCGTTTGCCGGTCTCCCGTTCCAGGATCCGCCGCCGGAACTATGGCAATCATTTGCAGCGAATAACGAAGAGTTATTCGCTACCGACTTCTCGCCCGATATGCAACCTTTACCCGCGTGTTATTGAGTGGTTTGCTGACAGCGCTCTGTGGCAAATGGGTAAGTAGCTGGCAGCTATTCGTGAGCAGATCAATATCCGTTCACCACAGTTGCGCTATCGCTATTGTCAGGGTTGTGATCGCGTCACTCTAGCATTCCCGCTGTTCTCACCAGATACCCTTCACTCTACTCACTGCTGTGCGTTGCCCAATAGTCGTTGATCGTATCCGAAAACATCATCAACCCGTGCGCAGATGATGTCACCTGACGTGACTCATGAGCTGACACATGCCTGGAAGGCGTCGAATATTTCGAACGGCTGCCGTTGAATTGGTTTTCGGCGGAGCGATAGAGGTAGAAGTGCCCTTCAGTGCGCCCCGTTCCCAACTTTGGAAGGTGTTTGCTGGTTCCTTTTCACCGAGCATATAGCTCCTCTCATTCATGTGCGTTATCGATTTGGCTGTCACGAACAGATGTCCATATTTGACCATTTGCCAAACCCATGGTATCTTGCCGCCGTTGCCATATCAGTGCCGATAGCGGCAATATACTGTCATATACCTCGTCGTATATGGCACAGCGTTTCCGCAACAGGACCACGCTCGTCCTGTTCCATCGTCGCGCCCTGGCGCGACGACGTGATTCCGCGTTGAATGGCGCGCATTCCCCTGAGGAACGCGCCCGGAGGAAATCTGCATGCCAATGCATTCGATGCGCCGCTTTGGCGCTCTGTATGCACTGCTCTGGCTCGTCGCGCTTGTCATCTTTCCCCGGCCTGTCGAAGCTGCTCCGACGCTCGTTCTCCCCACTCCTCCCGGTGAACAATGGCGCATCATTCAGGGCTATGCCTGTGGTACCCATAACGGCTGGGATCGTTATTCGCTCGATCTGGCCCAGGTCGATGGCCCAACCTACAACGCGCCGATCCGCGCCGCTGCTGCCGGTTCGCTCTGGCATTGGGAAGCGCGTAGCGGCACCATCATTCTCCATCACGGTGGTAACTTCTTCACGATGTATACCCATCTCAGCCGACCGGTAACAACCGAGCGCGGCTTTTATTTCGCCGTTGGCCAGGTGTTGGGCTACGCTGGCGATCGCGGCTCGCCGGGGATTCCTCATCTGCACTTTACGGCCTTTACTGCTGGCGCAAATGGCTGGAGTGGACGCCAGTCAGTGCCGTTGCGGTTTGCCGAGGGGTACGATCTGCCCGAAATTGGTGGGTGTAATCAGCACGGCGGCAAGGTGCTGACGGCGATGTCGGCGCAAGACCCGCAGATCACTTTTACCAGCGCCGCTTTGCCAGCGGGATGGTACAACATCGATCATCAGATCGATTTCAGCATTGCCTGGGGTGGCGGTGGTTTGAGCCAGGCCTGGAATGCGGAACCGCCGGCTGATGAGCCAATGTTTCCCGGCGCGTTTGATGGTTATGCCCGGCTGGCCGATATGGGTGAGGGCTGGCATACGCTTTATGTGCGGGCGTGGGGGCCAGATGGCCGGCAGACACTGGCCAGCTATGGGCCGGTTGGCTACGATGTGTCGCCACCAACCCTGGCGGTCGAGCCGGCGACGCTCACGATTGGTCAGTATCAGGCGGTAACAGTCTCCTGGTTGCCGGCAAGCGATCCGCTGTCCGGCGTATCTGGCTATCGCCTCTACCTTGGCTCCGATCCGGCGGGCGAGAGCGAATGGTTTGTGGATGAACCATCCGTGATCTTGCCGCCACTGGCGCCCGGCACATATCTGCTGCGGGTCAAGCCGATTGATAATGCTGGTAACGTGGGTACATGGCAGACCGTTATGACGGTAATCGTTGAATGACGAGGAGCGGCGCGAGCTGTTGACACTGCTAGCGCCGCACGATCACTGTCGTGCCGACCGGCGCCCAATCGTAGAGCCATGCGGCTGCTTTGAGCGGCAAGTTGACGCAGCCATGACTGCGACGAACGCCCGTGCCAAACTGGTTGTGCCAGTAGGTGCCGTGCAACGCTACACCGCCGACGATATACATTGCATGCGGCACCCGTGGCACCACCCAACATTCGTTGCCGGCGCAACCGCGCATCGTTTGTTCGCGGACTTTGGCGTAGATTGCGAACGTTCCGATTGGCGTATTGAAGCCGTCGCGTCCGGTGGAGACAGGGGCGTCGAAGATGATGCGATCGCCATCGAGCGCATAAAGCCACTGATCGCTCAGGTCAACGATGATCAGTTTATCGCTGCTACGCATCGCCGGCGGGGCCGGTCTGGCCGGCGGCGGTTTGGGAGTCGGCGTGGCTGTTGGCGAAATAGAAGGCGCTGGCCGCTGTTCGGGTGGCGGCGCGGCCTGTGGTTGCCCGTTGGCGTCAACCGGCACGGCGTTACCGGCAGCCACCGGACTTAGATCAACACCGCGCAAACGAGCTAGATCGCGACCGAGATTGCCGATCTGGATGGCGCGCGCAGGGTTGGCCGGACGCGGGTCAACTTCGAGGCGGGCGCGCTCAAAATACTGCACCTGCCGCAACATCCCGTCAACATATTCCCAACGTGGTTCACTGATGGGAAAACCAAAGACTTCCACTGCGCCGCGCTCTTCCCAGAAGGCGAGAAAGGGCGGACCGATTGTGTAGCCGGTTTCGGCAAAGAAGCGTCGTTCGGGCGACTCGCGCGCGGCGAGGGTCGGCGGCGGAAACGCGCGGCCCAGCGCAGTAGCGTATTCAGCGCCGACTCTGCCGCGCAAGACCGCATTGTTATAGGCCGGGTGCAGCTCAAGCCGACCCCGTTCAAAGTACTGCACGATCAGATCGCCGTCCCGGAAGGCGGGACTGATTGGTTGCCCCAGAGTTAGCGGCCCATCGCTCGACCGCCAGACACTGAGAAAGCCGTAAGCGTCATCGAGTCGCTGACCGGTGGCAACGAAGTAGAGCGCCGAACTTTGCGCTGCTGCCGGAACGGTGACCAATGCTATCCCGATTGCCAGAACCAGGGCCAGAAATTGTCGCATACCTGCGCCTTGTTCGTTTGCGCGGCCTCGCCTGAGATTGGATTGGCTTCATTGTAGCATTACCGCTGTGTCAGCGGTAGATAGATTCGCGTTTCAGATGGGATGACAGCCTGCAACAACGCCGCGCGCCATCGATTCTGGTTAATATCGTAAAGGCCAAATCCTGAACCAAACTCCCAGTACGCCCACGACATTCCTTGTCGCTCTGCTTCTGCGCGGATCATCCTTGTCCAGGCGATGCGAGATGCCAGATCGACTGGCCCGTTGCCAGAGGGATCGCCAGAATACGCGCCAAATTCCCCCAGATACACTTCTAGCCCGCGACTGCGCGCCCAGTCGGCAACCCATGCCATCGTGCTCCTTGCCCGTTCTGCGGCAGTAGTGAGGAGTGGGCGCTCCTTGCCGTCTTCGATCAGGGTCAGGTCGAGAAAAACCAGCGTTTGCGGTTGTGAACTCATAATGATAATGTCTCCCGCGTTGTGGCAGGCGACAGGGACGGTTAACAACCGCGCTTGATGGGCGATCAGGTCGAAGGACGACCCTACGAAAAAGGTATCGCCATCAGGCGATTTGCAATTTACTTCCATGCCCGTAGCATTGCGATCAGCCTTGACTCTGAGCAGCGCAGGGCCTTGAATGGGAAAACTGTGCATATAGAGGCCGGCGTAACCGTACTGATAGGTCACTTGCAAGCCGTTCGCAACCCATTGCAGCGTTGTGCCCCATGACCAGTTTTCGCCGTTGAGCGCTGGATCGTCAGGATGCCAGGTTTGCCCCAACGGGGGGCTGGGGTAGATCCAATGCGCATTCTGATGAGTAAACTCGATTGGGCCGTAGTAATGAAAAGTAATGATCAGGTTAGGATCGGAGGGAAGGCGCAGCAGAGGCAACGTATTCAAGTCGTAGCCATGCACTGAGCCGAGAATAACCTTTCTGGTAGGATTAGAAGCGCGGATAACCGACAGCGCTTCAGCGAGCAAGCTGTTCCAGGTTTCCGGATCGGCATTGAACGCTTCCTGCGGTTCGTTCAGCAACTCAAAGTACAGCCATGGCCCGCGATCGTGGTAACGCTCGGCAATCTGTCGCCAGATAGCAAGAAAGCGATTTTTTTCGCCAGCCGGATTGCTATTCAATGCATGGTAGTGATGAGCATCAATGACGACTTTCAAGCCGTTGCTGTGAGACTGCTCTAACACCCAATCGATGCGCTGAAAGAACGTTTCGTCGATCTGGTATGGAGGATGGTGATCGGTGTGATGCGACCAGGCAATTGGCACGCGCACATGATCAAAGCCGGCTGCTTTCACCAGTCTGAAATACTCTTCTTGCAGCGTAACTCCCCACCATCCTTCCTGTTCTGCTTCCAACGCATTGCCAAGGTTGATACCACGACCTAATCTATCGGCAGACGCCGTGGTGATGTCAGTCACGTTGGGGAGCAATCCACTGATCATCGTTGCCAGGATCAGGAAAAGTATGACATATCTGTGCATAAGACACCTTTTGACGGTAATTGCAGTGGCTCCTTCCGGCTGCCGGTTTGTGATGGTTGCGCGCAATCAGTTGTCGATAAACGTTAGCATCGAGCGGTGGCGCGCGACTCAGCGCTTTCCCGGCGACTCTAAAAGTTGCCGGGCTTCGATGCATAGTGCGACACTCCATAACTCCATACAGGCACATGTGTGGTCAGGTTGCCGGCAAGCGCCGTATGAGCCAGGCAGGAACGCTGCCCGTTATCGCCAATGCAATACGCGCGCTAATGATGCCAGCGCCTCTGGCAGTGGCGTTCAAACATGGTGTTACAGGCTTTCACTGAGAAACTACTATCTGTCATAGTATATCTGAGTTGCGTAACCGATTTGTTAGCGTTTGCAGCTCTGTTAAGGCCGGAAGTCATTTTGTTTGCCTTCCATGATTGTGAGGCGAAACAATCTCTCGACTTTGGCGAAGAGGGGGAAATGTGCGCCGTTCACCGATCTGGCTTTTGTTCCTGCGTGTGGTCAGGTATGGTACCATAGAAAAAGTGAAATGCGCTTAAACCATTGCGTATGGAGGTTCTCATGCTGGCAGAATTACGTGACGAGCTGGAAACGTTGCGCACCCGCTTTGCTGATTTGCGGGGGCATCTTTGACTTAGCCGCAAAGCAGGCTGAGATTGAACAACTCGAGACACGCGCCGCCGATCCCGATTTGTGGAACACTCCACGGATTGCGCAAGAGGTGATGCAGCGCCTGACTCGCCTGAAAGAAGAGGTTAATCTGTGGACAACGCTCGAACACCGCATGACCAGTCTGGCCGAATTGATCGAACTGGCCGAACTGGAAGGTGACGAGTCGCTGGGAGCCGATCTCGCAACGGAATTGCAGACGTTGCAGCGCGAGGTCGAACAGCGAGAACTCGAAGTGTTACTGAGCGGCCCGTATGATGACCGTGACGCTTTCCTGTCGATTCAGGCTGGAATGGGCGGCACCGACGCGCAAGATTGGGCGGCGATGCTGTTGCGGATGTATACCCGCTGGGCTGAACGTCGTGGTTACACGGTAAATCTGATTGATCTGAGCGAAGGTGAAGAGGCGGGAATCAAGAGCGCTACGATTGAGATCCGCGGCCCGTATGCCTATGGTTATGCTCGCGCTGAAGCCGGTATTCATCGCTTGATCCGACTCTCACCCTTCAATGCTGCGCACACTCGCCAGACCAGCTTTGCCCGCGTTGAGGTGATGCCTGAGGTGGATGATGCGCCGGAAGTTGAGATCAAACCGGAAGATTTACGCATCGATGTCTTCCGCAGCGGCGGTCACGGCGGCCAGGGAGTCAATACCACCGACTCGGCAGTGCGCATTACGCACCTGCCAACCGGTTTGGTCGTGACCTGTCAGAACGAGCGCTCGCAGATTCAAAATCGCGAGACGGCCCTGCGCGTTTTGCGCGCGCGATTGCTCGAGCGTGAATTGCAGCGGCAGGCTGAAGAGCGCGCTCGCCTGCGCGGCGAATATCGCGAAGCGGCATTTGGCAACCAGATGCGCACCTATTATCTGCACCCCTCAACGCTGGTCAAGGATCATCGCACCGATTACGAGACCAGCAATGTGCAGGCGGTGCTCGATGGCGAAATCGATCCGTTTATCGAGGCCTTTTTGCGGGCAAATGTGCGGGAGGCGTGATGGAGATCAAGTATACGCCGTGGCGCATGCGATATATCAAGCGAGGCGATACTGCTGACGGGGGATGCGTGTTTTGCGCGATAGCCGCCACTGATGGCGCTGATGACGCCGAACGACTGGTGCTCTATCGGGGGCAGCGCTGCTTTGTAGTGATGAATATTTATCCCTACAATACGGCTCATCTCATGGTAGTGCCGTATGCGCATGTGGCTGACCTGACGGCGTTGGATAGCGCAATTGCCGGCGAACTCTTCAGCCTCACGCAGCGCAGTGTAGCGATTCTACAGACAGAATACGCACCCCACGGCTTCAACCTTGGCATGAATCTGGGGCGCGTAGCGGGAGCCGGTATTGCTGATCATCTGCACATGCACATCGTGCCGCGATGGAACGGTGACACCAATTTTATGCCGGTGATAGGCGACACAAAACTCATCCCGGAAGCGTTGGAAGAGACCTATGCGCGTTTGCGTCCACACTTCGCCGCCCTCAGCTCAGCGTCCGATCAATCAGATCAACCAGGTGCTGAATCTCAAATGGCTTCTGAATAATGACAGCGCCTTCCGCTTCGAGATCGGCGAACCAGGGCTTGCGACTGAGCGCCGTCATCAGAATGATCGGAATGCCGTCGTCTTGGAGGCGCTCTTTGATGCGTTGAAAGGTTTCAACACCATCCATATTGGGCATCATAATATCGCTCAACACCAGGCTAGGCGAAAGGTGTTCAAGCATCCGCAGGCCCTCAATGCCATCGCGCGCCAGCACGACTTCGTAACCAGCGTTGCGCAGGGCAATCGACAGGATACTTTGGAGGCCGAGATCATCATCGATAATAAAGATTGTGCCTTTGCTTGCTGACATAATGGTTTCCTTGCCGATTATGTTCGATTGGGAAACAGGCGAGCAGGTCGGTTCACGTTACGCGCCATTATACCAGAGAGTAAACGGCATCGATGCGTCGTGTCACGCCGTTCATTAGCGATTGATATTCGCTGTTGTTCATTGAGGAGTAGATTCATGAAATCTCAGGTACCGGCAGCGCTGACCGAATACCCGTTTCATTATCCCATTGAAGTGCGCTTTCGCGATCTCGATGCGCTCGGACATGTGAACAATGCTGTCTATGCGACCTATCTCGAGTCGGCGCGAATTGCCTACTATCAGCGATTGACCGGTGGTTCGCTTGAGCGGTTGGGGATCATTCTGGCCGAACTGACCATCCGCTATAAGGCGCCAGCTCATTTTGGCGATCAGTTGCTGGTTGGAGTGCGGGTGAGCCGCATCGGCGGCAAGAGCTTTACTATGGATTATGCTATCGCCCGCCTCGGCGATGGCGCGTTGATTGCTACGGCGCAATCGGTGCTGGTGGCCTACGATTATGCTGCCGGACGAAGCGTTCCGGTGAGTGATGAGTTCCGCGCGCGAGTTGCCGAGTTGCAGGGGGAGCTGGAAGCGTAGCTCAGCCCCTGCACCTGACGCGGCGGTAGTTCGATCACTCAATGTCAATCTGCTTTACGCCGTCAATTCACGGTAGAGTTGCACGATCGGATCATCGCGCTTGCGTCGTGGGTTGATACCCGTGGCCGCGAGATAGCGGTGATACGCCCGTTGCATCTCTACCGGCAAACCCAACCGGTGGCTTGCGCGCAGGTGCCAGCCAACTACCGCAGTTGCGCATGGCTCGTGGGTCATAATACGCTCGCAGTATTGCAGGCATTCTTGATCGCGGCCTGCGGCGTATGCATGAGCTGCCAGTCGTTCGCCAGCGATAATCGTCTTGTTCAGCAGGCTCGCGCCGCGCTCCGTTGCCCACTGTTGCGCGCCAGCGATCCCTTCCATATATGGCCCATCGTACAGATCGAGCACATACTGGTAAAACGGCACTGCCGCGCCGATCCCTTCTCTCGTTTCGGTTTGGATGGCGAGCTTAAACGTTTGTTCGAGCAGATCGGCATCGCTGCGGTAGAGATCGGGGTTAAGCGCGCAGCGCTGGCGGTCGGTGTAGAGCAGGTTGGTTGCCAATTCATTGCCGCCGCAATGGTTCAGCACTTGCCGCAGCGCAGTCAGCGTGCGGGCAAGGCTGCTGGCGCTAGCGCCGTTGCTCCAGATCGCCGCGCCAATTTCGCTACGAGTAGCGCCGGCTTCACCACAATGCACCAGGTAGGCGAAGATGCCCTGTACCTTGCGCCCACCGGCGCGTCCACCCTCGCTTTGACCCCATTCTTCGGCCTGAACGGGTCGGCTATCGATAAAGACCTGGAAGTCACCCAGACAATGCACATAGACGCCGCGGAAAGGGCGCAATTCGATGCGCAGGCCGGTAATTTCACCGATACTGGTCAATGCGACACGCGCTTGCTCGCTCAGCTCAGGATCATCGAGGAGACGGCGCAGGTAGGTGAGCGCGCGATTGCCATAATGGGTAAGTAGAATTGTAGTTGCCTGCTGACGCACAGCAAGATCAGAGTGCGTCAGCAGCGGCAGGTAGAGCATAATTGGATTTGACATAATCTTTATTCGTACATATCACTCTCTTCAGCAGGAAGACGGCGAACAATGCTGACTGAAGGATCGATTCGCAGTTCACCATGTTCTTCAAACTCTACCAGCAGGATTTCACGGTCGTCACTGATCAGGCTAAGGCGCACGCGACCGGCGCCGTAGGGCATACAGATGATCCGATCACCCGGTTGAAAGCGCGGCTCTGCGGGCGAGGAGCTGGTGAGCGCTCCAGGCGAGGATTGTTCGACGGGGGGCGACTCAACGTGAGCGCGTCGCTGGCGCAGGCGGGCCAGAATCGCTTCGGCATCGGGAATTACTGGCTCTGCCGGTTGAGCCGATGGCGGATCAAGTTCACGCGATACGGGCGATGCCTGCTCAGAGATTCTGGATGGTGTTGTCCGATGTCCGGCCCGGTTGGGACGGGCGCGCAGATTGCCGGCTGCGCGGTTGGAGGTTGACTCTGGGGGGTTGCGCACCGGCACTGATGGTTCAGACAGACGAGCAGGCGGCTCGGCGCGGGCAGGCGGCTCGGCGCGGGCAGGCGGCTCGGCGCGGGCAGGCGGCTCGGCGCGGGCAGGCGGCTCGGCGCGGGCAGG
>NZ_CAKZNK010000146.1 GCF_937129525.1 uncultured Chloroflexus sp.
AACCTGAGGCGCGCCGCTGCGTCACAGGGCATGCCGCCAGCTCCCGGCGGTACGTTACCGCTCGCAGGGAACGTTCCTGTCCGTGCGCGGTAGCGGGAGGAATGCTCTCCCTGCCCGTTCTGTGGTGGAGGAAATGCCAGCCTGGCAATGACGGAGCGCCCCGAAAACATCGGCGGGCCGCAGCATACACCGCAGCCCGACCGCACAGCAGGAGGGGAGGAGGGATGTGGTGGAGCGAAGGGGATTCGAACCCCTGACCTTCTGCGTGCAAAGCAGATGCTCTACCAACTGAGCTATCGCCCCAAAACAAGAGAGAATAGAGAATGAACCGACATTCTCTATTCTCTCAATGTTGGTGGGCGTAGGTGGACTCGAACCACCGACCTCGATCTTATCAGGATCGCGCTCTAACCTGCTGAGCTATACGCCCTCGCAACGCGGTGAAGTATAACACAGCTCAAGGGGTGTGTCAAGTTTGAGTGGGTATGTGACCACTGCGTTCCTGTATCGCATGCTGTCGCGGAAAGTATTGAGTTGTTGCCCGCAGGTGGCATGGAGTCCTCGGAGTGGTCCGGGCAGGGATTGATAAGGGTGTGACCAGACAGGTGGAATCGGGATGGCACAGTGCTGTACGACACATTCAGGTTCGGAGCAAAACAGCAGTGGAATCGATCGGGATAGCGGATTATGATGGCCCGGTTAGCGATGGCCGGCAAGCCTTTTACCGCAACTGTAAGCCTTTATCAGATTTTTTATGTTTTTGGTTGACAAATTCATAAAATTAGTATATTCTAATTTCGTCGCTTAGCACATATTGTCACAACAGGCTGATCCTATGGAACTGCTGGTTGCTCATGACATTGGTTATTGTCTCGACAGCCACTGGCTGGTACGGTCGGTTTCACTGAGTTTGTCTGCTGGCGAAGTAGTGGCACTCGTTGGCCCCAATGGAGCCGGGAAGAGCACGCTACTCAGCCTACTGGCTGGCGATATTCCCCCAACCAGCGGTGACATCTGGCTTGCCGGGCAGCCGATCAACCGGTTGTCGGCGCTGGCACAGGCGCAGCAACGCGCTGTGCTGCGCCAGCAGTCGAACGTTACCTTTCCCTTTACTGCGCTGGAAGTGGCACTGATGGGCCGAGCGCCACACCTGCGCGGGAGCGGGGAAAGTGAACGTGATCGAGCAATCGCACTGGAGGCACTGGCGCGGACCGAAACCGCATCGTTCGCCGCGCGTCCTCTGCCGACCCTCTCGGGTGGCGAACAGTCTCGCGTGCATATGGCGCGTGTTCTGGCTCAAACTACGCCAATACTCCTGCTCGACGAGCCAACTGCGGCGCTTGATCTTCGTCATCAGCATCGAGTGTTGCAATTGGCCCGCCACGCAGCCGATCAGGGTGGCGCCGCCTTGATCGTTTTGCACGATGTCAATCTGGCAGCACTCTACGCCAACCGCATCGGGATTATGGACAGGGGTGTCTTGCGCGCCATCGGTTCGCCATGGGAGGTCTTGCGCGCCGAATTGCTGAGCGACATTTATGGAGTACCAATCACAGTACAGCAGCATCCGCGAATGTCTGCTCCACTGGTGCTTAGTTTGCCGGTAGAGATGATCAAGGAGTAAGTACTACCTATGACGACGAAGCATACCACGCTGTTGTTGTTCCTTTTCATTCTTGGCCTGCTGACGGCCTGTGGCAATAGTCCAACTGCTGCGCCCACGGCTGTACCCGCGCCCACAGCGGCGCCTGCGCCCACGGCTGTACCCGCGCCCACAGCGGCGCCTGCGCCCACAGCGGCGCCGGTATCGAACGTTACCACCGATGTAGAACCGGCACTGCCGGTTTCGCTAACTGATTATCGGGGTGAGACGGTTGTGATTGAGTCGATTGACCGGATCGTCAGTTTAAGCGGCGATATTACCGAGATCATCTTTGCGCTCGGTATGGGTGATTATGTGGTTGGTGTTGATACAAGCGCCCTTTATCCTCCGGAGAAGACGAGTGTGCTTCCCAACATTGGATATCAGCGCCGGTTGAATGCTGAAGGCATTTTATCGCTGAATCCTACTCTTGTCATCGGCACTGAAGCGGCTGGCCCGCCTGAAGCCCTGGAGCAGGTTCGTTCGGCTGGGGTACCGGTTGCGCTTACGGCCAGTTCGCCAACTCTCGAGTCGCCTGCGCAAAAGATTCTGTTCGTTGCCCGCGCGCTCGGCATTCCGCAGCGTGGGTATGAATTAGCCGCTCGTGTAGAGGCTGAAATTGCGCAAGCTCGCGCCGAAGCCGCTTCACTCCCGCGCAAGCCTCGCGTGATGTTTCTCTATTTGCGTGGCACTGATGTTCAGCAGGTAGCCGGGTCCAATACTGCCATCGATGCCATGATTACCGCTGCCGGCGGCGTGAATGTTGGGGCCGAAGTAGGGATTGTGAATTACGCGCCGTTGAGCGCTGAGATAGTCATTGCGGCCCAACCGGATGTGTTGCTCGTGTTGACGAAAGGTCTCGAGTCGGTAGGTGGCATTGATGGTTTGCTCCAGATTCCGGGTCTAGCCGATACTCCAGCCGGTCAACAACGACGAGTCATCGATTTCGATGACCTCTACCTGAATGGGATGACACCCCGCGCCGGTCAGGCATTGGCCGATCTGGTACAAGCATTCCGTGACGCAGTTGCGCAGACGGGTGGATCATGAGCGCTACAACCATTGCTACGGGTCATCTTCGACAGCATACCATTCGGCGCGGCTGGTTTCTCCCAATCTTGATCGTGGCGCTGGTTGGTATGCTCTTGTTGGGGGTTGGCATTGGCGCCGTTGCCGTTCCTCCCGATGTAGCGATTGCGATCGTCTTGCACAAAATCGGGCTGTTGCCTGAAGCAACAATGGCGCAGCAGCAGATAGCAGTGCTCTGGAATATCCGCCTTCCCCGCGTGATTCTGGGCGGACTGGTCGGAGCGGCACTGGCGGTTAGTGGCGCGCTCTTGCAGGCGATCTTTCGCAACCCACTTGCCGATCCCGGTTTGATTGGCGTTAGTAGCGGGGCAGCGTTAGGGGCAGTCTTCACCATTATCAGCGGCGTGGCGGTGTTTGGCATCTATACCTTGCCGATTGCCGCCTTTCTGTCCGGCATCCTTGCCACGGTGCTTATCTATCGGCTATCGCGTCGGCATGGTCGCACCGATGTCGCTATGTTATTGCTGGTTGGTCTGGCAATCAATGCGCTGGCTGGCGCAGCAACCGGTTTGTTGACCTATCTCGCTGACAATGATCAATTGCGTTCAATCGTCTTCTGGACGATGGGCGGGTTGGGGGGCGCTCTATGGGAGACGGTGCTGGCTGCTGCGCCTCCTATTCTGATCGCGCTCGCGCTGGCGCCGCGACTCGGCTTTGCCTTAAATCTCTTTGCATTAGGAGAAACGGAGGCGCGCCATCTTGGTGTACGCACCGAATGGGTGAAACGGGCTGCGGTGGTACTGGCAACCCTGGCGACGGGGACTGCCGTCGCCTTGACCGGGCCAATCGGGTTTATCGGTCTCATCGTCCCCCATATCGTCCGACTGGCGATAGGCCCCGATCACCGCTGGCTCATTCCAGCATGCGCGTTGGGCGGGGCAACACTGCTGGTATTGGCCGATTTGCTGGCGCGAACGCTGGCGGCGCCAGCAGAGATACCAGTTGGACTGTTTACCGCCTTTGCTGGTGGCCCGTTCTTCCTCTTCCTCATCTTGCGAACCCGACGACACTATGGTTTCGGCCTGTAAGGAGAACACGATAATGATCACGACAGCCAATCGTATCTATGTCCACCCCGACTATGCAGACCTGTTTGAAGAGACATTCCGCAATCGTGCCCGCCTGGTTGATCGAATGCCCGGCTTTGTGAGCAACCAATTGCTCCGCCCGGTGAATCCGGGTGATCCGTACATCGTGCTGACAGTTTGGGAGAGCCGCGCCCACTTTGAAGCATGGGTTCGCTCAGATGAATTCCGGCAAGGCCATGCTCGTTCGGGCACACTGCCCAAAGAGGCCTTCACTGCTCCCAACAAGCTCGAACTCCACGAGATCATCATGGATACCACTCGACCTGATCTACCGGTCGAGCCACGCGGCAAGCCGTTCAAGGTTCATCACGGCTAGTCGGGTATGCTACCGCCGCGGCGCGCGATTGCGCGTCGCGGTTCACCCTGGTCATCGCCTGTCATACCACATCACTGCCTATGCTGACCTCTGATCTATCACTTCGAGCGTCGAGTGCTATGACGCGCCTTTCACCAGCCGAGCTGACGTGTTTGATAGCGTTGGCCGATCTGGCCGATGATCAAGGCCATGTTTTTGTCGACAACCTGGTGCGTTGTCTGGATGGAGAGCCGGCCCATGTATTATCCGTGCTTCACCAGTTGAGCAAGCGCACTCTGGTGCAGAGCAATGCGCAAGGCGCGCTAGAGCTAACCGCGCTCGGCAGTTGTTGGGCGCGTCAGGCGCAAATCCGGCATCGCTTGCTCGAGCGGTTTTTGCTTGATGTGGTTGGCGTGCCGTGGATCTTTGTTCATCGTGAAGCATTGCGGTTGACGTCGGTCGTCTCGCCGTTGTTTATTGAGCGGGTGGCTGAGCTAACGCGCCATGCAACGGTTTGTCCGCATGGCAATCCGATTCCGGGTCGTAGTACGAATGGCGCTTATGAATGTCCAGTATCCGAGGCGCCCTTTGGACAGCGTTGTCGGCTGGCTCGAATTGCCGAATGGGTCTGCTACGAACCACACCTCTTACAACGGCTCTGGAGTAACGAACTTGTGCCTGGTCGCACCCTTGTGCGCGTTCCCGATCCGCTTCACCAATGGGTAGTTCAGGTGAACGAACGACCGCTGGTAGTAGGGAAACGGATTGCTGAGATGCTCTACGTGGTGGTTGATTAAGTTA
>NZ_CAKZNK010000147.1 GCF_937129525.1 uncultured Chloroflexus sp.
GCCGTTGCATCCCGCCCGTACCGCCGTTGCATCCCACGTAGGGGCGGGTTTTAAACCCGCCCCTACCGGCGGTTCCCGATTTTTTTCGCGATTTGACGCCTGTCCTGCTTATTGCTACAATGTTAAGTGATCTACTTGACTATTGGAGGCAACGATGCGCATTTCGAGCAAAGGCGATTACGGCTTGCGCGCGCTCTTTGATCTTGCGCAGCGCTATGGTGAGGGGCCGATCCAGAGCGAAGCAATCGCGAACCGTCAGGGTATCCCGGTGAACTACCTTAACCAGTTGCTGATTACCTTGCGGCGGGCCGGTCTGGTCGAGAGTCTGCGCGGGCCACAGGGTGGGCATTTGCTGGCCCGTTCGCCAGAAACGATAACGCTGCTCGAAGCTTTGACTGTGCTGGAGGGGCCAATTTTGCCTGCCGAAGTTGGACGCGATGATTTGCAGCCTTCTGAACCGCTCGATCGAGCATTGATTGATGAAGTCTGGAATGATTTGCGGGCTACAATTGAGAGCAGGCTGGCTTCAATTACCCTCGATGATCTTTGTCAGCGTAAGCGTAGCCGTGATGGGGCCGTGATGTACTACATCTGACCTCGCTACAGGATCAACCCCATACTCTCCATCCAGAAACGTAACCACGACATCACGCCGGCAATCAGCAGAGTTGGGATCAGCGCGATGGTCGCCGGGGCAGCAAGCTGGCGCAAGCTGATTACTTTGCCTTCGTACCCCATAAACAGGCTGGTCAACAGCAAGCTCACCAGGTAGAGCACGCCGAGGATGCCGAAGAAGGCCAGGAATGCCAGTGGCCAGAAGGTGATCCCGAGGTTGCCGTAAATGGCCGCCAGCGCCAGCAGATCGATTGCAATAATGCCAATCAGTTCCCACCAACTGGCGAAAATTGGCTGCTGTGGATCGACGTTTTGGCGCAGGGTGTTGTTGAGCACGAGGTGCAGCGCGGTCGCAATCGTGATACCCATCCCCATACCGGTAAGGGTGCGCAGAAAGTTGTCAGGGGTATACCAGTTTGGTAGACCGAGATCGAGCAAGAGCGAGTTGAAGCCATCAATCGCCATGATACCGACGAAAGCCAGTAAGGTAAGCGAAATATGCCATGGCGGTATCTTGCCGGCGCGTCCGCGCCCAATCGCATAGAGGTAGAGGAAGGTGAGCATAAAGCTCAGGTAGATACCGCTGTTGCGAGCGCACAACGGAAATTGCAGGCCGCCGACAAAGATGTTGTGTTGCTGGGCGCAGATGCCATGCACGACCGCGTACATCTTCCATTCCAGCGGCATACCAGGGCTGAAGAGCAGCGCAAGGAGGAGCGCGCCGAAGCTGCCGAGAAAGATGGCTCCCCAGGGTAGCTGACGCTGTTCGACCGTCTTCCCTATGACAATATGCTCGCGCGCCGGGCGCGCAATATCATCAGGCGTGCGCTCGCTCATCGGATCTCCGCTAATCTTTCGGCCAGGCGTTCGGCGGTTAGCGCGCCAACGTGCCGGGCAGCGATAGTGCCATCACGATTGATGAAGAAGGTGGTTGGCAGGTTGATCACTCCATACCGCTCACCGATCACGCCGTCACGGTCGGTGATCAGCGGGAAGCTGACTCCTACTTTGGGGGCGAAGGCGGCGATTGCATCGGTCGACTCGTTGCGGTTGACCGCCAGGATTACCAGATCGGGATTAGCGCGGTGCGCTGCGTCGAGTGTCGGCATCTCTTCAACGCATGGCAGACACCAGGTTGCCCAGAAGTTCACCACAACCGGTTTGCCACGTAGATCGCTCAGTTTGTAGGCTCCATCGGCCAGGGTGTAGCTAAAATCCGGCGCGCGTTCGCCGGGAATGGCTGCCCAATCCGGTTTGGTATCTATCAACCGGCTTTCCGGTGCGATTGGCGTTTCACCTACTACCAGGGGCTGACTGGCCTGTTGTGGCGCGCTTGCGCAGGCAGTCAAAATGATTGTCAGACTGAGGAGCAAAATTGCGTGTCTCATAGCGTCATTGTACCACAACCGTTGTCAGTATTACGGTTATTCATCCGGTATAATAAAGGGCCGGTAACGTGCCGGCACTATGGTACTGTCATGTCACTATCATACCGCATTCGTCAGTTTCGCGACGCGCTGCGCGCCGAAGTGTCGCCGGCTGAGTACACTCTGGTCGCGCGCATGCTAACGCCAGCCGAACAGCGGTTGTTTTTCCAGATGCCGGTTTACGATCAACGGCATTGTCTTGATGTCTATCAGACGCTGGTGGCCGCTGGGGAATGTGATGAGTTGCTGTTGCGCGCCGCGCTCTATCACGATTGCGGCAAGGTTGACGACGCCGGTCGACCGATGGCGTTAGGCTGGTATGTGCTGGCAACGATCCTTAAACGCTGGCTGGCGCTCTATCTGATTGCTGCCCGCCTGATTCCGGCAATTGCCGTCTACGCCGAGCATGCCGCTCGTGGCGCTCGCATGGCAGCGGCTGCCGGCTGTCCGCCAGAGATTGTTGAGACATTGCGCCATTATCACGATCCACAACCAACCGGGCGCGCCGCGCGTTTGCAGTGGGCCGATGAGCAACACTGATACAGGCCGGTTGTGCAGTTGGGTTCGGATGTTCATGGAAAATCTTTGCCCGGTTGTGGCTATCTCACCAGTTTCTATGCCTTACGAGATCACTCTCCCCGAATTTACCGGTCCGCTCGATTTGCTCCTGCGTCTGATCGAGCGAGCCGAACTTGACATCACCACGATTGCGCTGGCGAGTGTAGCCGACCAGTATCTGGCCCATGTGCGCGCGCTTGAATCTGTCGAACCGGGTGAGCTAGCCGAATTTGTCAGTCTGGCAGCGCGACTTATTTTGATCAAGTCGCGCGCGTTACTACCTCGTTCGCCCTCAGAGCCGGTCTCCCCAATTGACGACGATGCCGGGCAATTGGCTGCTCAGCTCGAACTCTACCGTCGCTTCAAGCAGGCGGCTGAGTGGTTACGGCTCGCTTACGAGAGTGGACGTAGCGCCTTTACCCGTGTCGCGCCGCCACCAATGACGATAACGCCACCGCCGGCCAGTTATCGTGTCGCCGACCTGCTGCAAGCCCTGGCCCGCCGCGCGCAGTTGGAGTTACCACTCGAAACAGTTGAGCGCCTGGCGCTGACGCCACGTTTGACCGTGGCCGAGGTGGCTGCTCGGATTCGCTCTCGCCTTGAGCGGGTGGCGTGGTTTGATTTTAGCGATTTGCTTGGCTTGCAGCCAACTTCCGAAGAGGTGATCGTCTCGTTCTGGGCAATGCTTGAGTTGCTTAAACGGCGCGCAATAGTGATCGAACAGGCGACGCTCTTCGGCCCAATTCTTATCGGACGTGGCGAAACGCCGGTTGAGACTGACGAAACCGATGAACGTGAGTTGTAATCAACGCCGGTATGTGCGACAATGAAGACACAAGCAGCTTTCTCATAACGACAAAACGAGAATGAATGAAGGTTGTGCGGGTACTATACACGCGCGGTAATTCAACACTCGCGCATATCTGACACACAAAGAGTATGACCGGCGCTTCACGTCCGATAACCGATGATCGACCGTTGCCTCTGGGCGACTGGCTGGCTTTCAGCGATACGCTACGAGCCGATGACTCACCTGAAGGTTTATTGGGTGAAGTTGTGGAAACGCTGCGGCGTATCACCGGGAGTCCTTGTGTTTATGCCCGGCTGCGTGATGATGAGAGCGACACATTACACGCCGTCGCTTTTGCCGGCGCGGCGCTCGAACTGGCCGAGCAGTTGCAAGCAGCGCCGGTGGAGCCGGCGCTGTACCAGCCATTGTTGCGACCTGAGTATCGCCAGAGTCACTCGTATCTGGTGCCAGCGGAAGCGCTACCGGCAGGTGTTCCTGATACAGCAGCGATTGGCTCGGCGCTAGCCTTGCTGACACCGCTGCGTGGTCGAGGTGAGCGGCTGATCGGGGTGATCGTGATTGCCTGGCCAGCGCCACCCGATCTGGTAACGGTGCGGATGGTTGAAGCTATTGCCCGCCAGGCTGCGCTGGCCGTTGAGAATGTTCGCCTGGCCGAGCGTAGCGCGCGACTGCTCGCCAAAGAGCAGTTACTGGCCGAGCTGGGTCGGGCTGTGGGCGCAACGCTTGATCTGAATACCATCCTCCGCCACACAGTTGATCGGCTGGCAGCGGCGTTTGGAAACGGGCTGGTAGCCCTGCTTGATGAAGCCGGTCATCTGCTTGTTGCCGCCGCGGCGGCGCCGTTGAACGATTTGATCGGTCGTCAGTTGCCGCTGGCTAACAGCTCGCTGACATGGGTGGTACAGAGTGGTCAACCCTTTGTCATCGACGACTGCCGATCATCCACAGCCGATGAGCCGGGTTTTGGACCTGACGTAGCGTCGTGTATCATCGCGCCTCTGCGCAGTGGTGGACGAGTCATCGGCTTGTTGAGCGTTGTCAGCCATCGCGCCGGCTCGTTTAGTGACGAGGATGTTGACTTGCTCGAAGCGATTGCAGCGCAGGTCAGCGGCCCGATTGTCAGCGCGCAGCTCTACGCCGAATCGCAGCGACTGGCCGCGCAGGTGCAGCGTCGCGCCGATCAACTGGCGGTGCTCAACTCGATTGCCCGCATCGTAACTGCCACTCTCGATTTACGCGAATCACTACCGCGGGCAACCCAGCGAATTCAGCAGGGGTTTGGCTACCCGCAAGTTGACCTCTTCTTGCTCGACGAGGAGGCCAGCGAGCTGGTGCTGGTCGCATCTGCCGGCCAATACGCGCCGGCGCGGGTGGGTTATCGCCAGCATGTCAATCTGGGCCTGGTCGGACGAGCGGCGCGGAGCGGGCAGATCGTGCGCGCCGAGGATGTGGCGAGCGAAGCCGATTATCTTGGTTTTAGTGAACGACTCGAGATTCGTTCAGAGTTGTGCGTGCCGCTGGTGGCAAATGGCAAAACGTTGGGAGTGTTGAATATCGAATCGCCGCAACTGGCCGGTTTGACAGCCGAAGATGCTGCTGTGCTGGAGACGGTGGCTGACATGCTGGCGGGCGCGGTGGAAAATGGTCGACTCTATCAGCGCGCGCAACAGGCAGCGGCGCTCGAAGAGCGCAACCGGTTAGCGCGTGAATTGCACGACAGCGTTAGCCAGCAACTGTTCAGTATGACGCTGACTGCGCAGGCCGCGCGCGCGCAGTTCGAACGCAATCCGGCCCGCGTTCCGGCCCTGCTCGAACGTCTGCATGAGACCGCAACAGCGGCACTGGCCGAGATGCGCGCGCTGATATTCCAGTTGCGACCACCGGCATTGCGCGATCAGGGACTGGTGGCCGCGATTCAGCAGCATGCCCAACATATTGCCCATCGTGAAGGTCTGCGCATCGAGCTAAATGTAGTTGGTGATGAGCGCCATGCGCGTGGTATCGAGCAACCACTCTTTCGGATTGCGCAAGAGGCGCTCAACAACATCGTCAAACACGCCGCGGCGCACAATGTTCAGATTCAGCTCACCTTTACCACCGAACAGGTACAGATGCGGGTAATTGATGATGGGCAAGGTTTCGATCCACAGGCCCGCCTCTCTGGCGAGAGCCGTCATCTTGGGCTGCTCAGCATGCGCGAGCGCGCCGCTGAACTCGGCGGAACCTTTGCTGTTCATTCTCATCCCGGCGCTGGCGCCGAGATCGAGGTCATAGTGCCATTGCGCGGACGCAGTGCCGTAGCGGAGCGCGACTGATGCGCTGTTGGCCGTGGGCCAGAAGTAAGGAGACGGTATGGAACAGATAACCGTGCTGCTGATCGACGACCACCGCGTGGTGCGGCAGGGTTTGCGCGATTTTCTCGAACTCCAACCAGATATCGAAGTCGTTGGCGAAGCGGGTAATGGCGAGGAGGGTATCGCGCTGGCGCGCGAGTTGCTGCCTGACGTGGTGCTGATGGATCTGGTCATGCCCGGCATCGACGGCGTTGAAACAACCCGACGCCTGAAAGCAGTTAGCCCATCGTCACAGGTCATCGTACTTACCAGCTTTGCCGACGATGATAAAGTTTTTCCGGCGATCAAAGCGGGGGCAATCTCTTACCTGCTCAAAGATATTTCACCCGAAGAATTGGCCCATGCCGTGCGAGCTGCCTGTCGCGGCGAAGCGGTGTTGCATCCCGATGTTGCCGCCAAATTGATGCAAGAATTCAACACGCCGCGCCCTCACGAAGCGCCGGTCGAGCAGCTTACCCCACGCGAGATGGATGTCTTGCGATTAGTGGCAAAGGGAATGTCGAATAAAGAGATCGCCGATACGCTGATCGTTTCTGAGAAGACGGTCAAGACCCACATTAGTAACATCCTTTCCAAACTGCATCTGGCCGATCGCACTCAGGTTGCCATTTACGCCTTGCGCAAGCGCCTTGTACCAATGGATGATGAGCAATGAGCAGTCGTATCATCTTGCTTGGCACGGGTACCGGTCTGCCCGACCCTGATCGCGCCCACACTCACCTGGTTTGGGCCGGGCCAGGCGGCCCGTTACTGATCGATGTGGGTGGTGAAACCTACCGGCGGCTGCTGGCAGTTGAGATCGAACCACAACAGCTCAAGGGGGTTATCCTGACCCACAGCCACTGCGATCACATCAACGGATTGCCGGCCCTCTTGTTCAGTCTGGCTTTGGGTGGTCGCACAGAGCCGTTGCCGATCTACGGCTTGCCGGAAACGATCGAACTGGCTGCTGATTACGTTGCCGCTGCCGGTTTGGGCGAATGGGCAGCGCTGGCAGCCTGGCGTTCCGTCTATGCCGGTGATACGCTCCACCTGGATGATGGCCTGGCTGTGGCAACCGCGCTCACGGCGCATAGCCGGCCTTGCCTGGCGCTCCGCATCATCCCAGGCGCTGGCAAGTCGTCTGTATGTTATTCGGCTGATACGGAACCCTGCCCTTCAGTCACGGCTCTGGCAACCGGCGCGCGTCTGCTCATCCACGAAGCGACTACTGCCGAGCCGTTTCCCGGCCATACCACGCCGCGTCAGGCAGGCGCTGTCGCGGCTGCGGCTGGCGTTGAACGGCTGGTACTGGTGCATTTCAGTCCCCGCTGGACGATGCCGATAGCGCAGGCGCTGACCGAAGTGGCGGCTGGTGGTTTTACCGGTCATGCGCAGGTTGGCGAGGATTTACAGGTCATTGAGCTGGAAATGTAGCGGGGTGGAATGGAATAGGGATAAGGAGCCGAGGGGCGCAGCGTTGCTGCGCCCCTCGTGGCGTGTTGATAAACAAGAGTTTATGACAAAGATGAGAAAATAATCAGTCAGGTGAGTATTGAACGCTGTACTGACTTGTGATATACTACCGCCAGTAAAAACTTCCGGAGAAACATTAAGAGAATACACAAAAGCTGTCACAGCTCTATTAGTCATTAAAAATACTCTTATTACATTTAATTTTACATAATAGTTTTTG
>NZ_CAKZNK010000148.1 GCF_937129525.1 uncultured Chloroflexus sp.
AGCTGGTAGGCGATAGTCTCTCTGCGTTCTCTGCGACCTCTGCGGTAGATCAATAGCCGATAGCCGATAGCCGATAGGCGATAGCCGATGGTCAAGCATTGCGTGTTACGGGGAGCGGCGGGCGGGAAGGGGGTAGAGGCGAAGCGCTGCTTCGCCCCCATCTCATTTTAGTGTTACCCGACTCAACGGATACCAACCATCGCCGTCTGGCGCAGTCTGGATGGCCAGTTTGATATATTTCAGGTTGGGATGCGTGTGTTCCGGGAAGCGACTGAAGACCCCGATCGCGAGTTCGTATTCTCCTGGCGGCAGGTCTGGCGGTAGCGTCAGCTCGATTGGTTCGATCCTGCTGCCCGGCTGCCAGCCTTTCACAGATCGGAGCGGAGGCGATACCCACTCGACTCCCGCTCGCTTGAGCCGCACTTTGATGTCGTAGTCCCAGTAGGGTGGCGCGTTGCCGGTGTTGTCCCAGATTGTAGTTATGGCAACCGCAACGCCAAGTGGAGTAGCAACCGGGTGCTGTATTTCGCGTAGTACCAGCCGGTACCCGATAGCGCGGAGCGCGCGCTGTACAGCCGGCAACCATTCGGCTGGAATCGGACGGCTCTTGTTCTGGATGTAGGAGGCATGGCGGCTAACAGCCCAATCGAGAATGTCATTGCCATTCCAGCCTTGATCGTACCAGTACTGCATGTTCCAGCACGGTTCGAGCGCTACAGGCCCGTTGCGCCACGCTTCGGTCGCGCTGGTCGCCTGGATCTGCCGGTCGTAGAAGCGTGGCATATGCCAGTTCATGTCTCCCCAGCAATCGGCCCGCCAGCCGGTACGGTGGGTACCGGTAGCGTATTGCATACCGGTGCTGTCGCCAATTAGAATTGCTTTCGGCGTGTTGGGAAAGGCGTTGACCCAGGTGTCAATAATGCTCTGCCGCGCGCTAGCCGACGGCATGGCGACCCATCCGCGCTGCGTTTGGCCACTCGGCGGATTACCGACAACTTCCTTGACGACAGCCGCATAGAAGTGCCATTCGCCCCACAAACCGACCGATCCGATGTCGAGCATATCGAGGAAGGGATGACCATCGTATCGCCGACCCAGTTCCTGCACCAGCCGGTCGTGATAGAATCTGGCAATGGGATCGGCCAGATCGGGTGCCCAAATGTCCGGTTCGCTCTCCTGATCCTGGCGGCCATTTTCGTTGTGATCACGGTAGTAGATGTAACCGCTTGCTCCCTTGTCTCTCAGCCAGAGCGGAGCATAACCAAGCAGAGGCGGCACGCCCGCTGACTGATTGCTCGCCGCTACCATCAAGCGCCAGGCCAAACGTTGCCCGTTGGCCCCGGCATTCTGTAACCAGCGGTCAAATAGGGCAAAGTTGAACTGCCCCTCCTCCGGTTCCAGGTCGTTCCAGCTAAAGCGATGATACACCGTGGTAGTCGGCAGGCCGGCTAGATTAGAGTCGCGCCCGGCAACCCGGCCAAAAGTCTGCCACCCCATGCCGGGGTTTGCATAGATCGATTCGGTGTCTTCTACAGGCTGGACAATAACTGTTCCCCATTCGAGCATGACGATTGGGAGGTGAAGACGCCACACTACAGTCTGCGCCGGGGTCTGTGCCGGATGGGCCGGGGTAGAGGTAATTACTTGATTGGCGCTGGCACCGTTCAGGGTTGGGTCGGCAGTGAATGCCGGGTAACGGTGATCAACCACTTGACCGTTTGCCTGACCGGTTGCGGTAGCATGAGGGACGATCCCGGAGATGGAAAGGCCGATGAGGAGGAGCCAGCACACCGGGTGTAACACGCGCGAAACCATAGGCCGCATCGCTCCTTGCGTTCTGTGTTACCATGAAATTCCGGCGGATTCGATGATATATGTGGTCATTTCGCCGGCGAAAATGGGATGTTACGCCGGGAATACCTGTTGTTTGTCCACCGGTTGATGCTGTGGTTCAGGAGAGGAACAGTTATCCGGTCGGGAAAGGTGATGAGATACGGTTGCCGGAAGTCGCGCGTCTCCATCTGCGTCACAGCATCCGTCAGAAGTATGGTATCAGGCCGGAAGCCTGAAATCGATAGGAATCTCTGGCTATGTTGCCTGCGCAGTGGGAGCGTTGAGGTAAGCGCAGACGATACCGCGCCGCTTATCTGCAACCTTCGCGCAGGAGAGGGGTGGGCTGGCTCGCAGCAGAGGAGATGACAATGACTATCAATGCAGCCATTCGCATCGAAGGCGGGTTGCTCAGTCCCGATCTGCTTGAGCAGCTTGCGGCGGGCACGCTGCCCGGCCAACGCGCCGTTGATTTTGGCCTGCCGGCGACCCGTTCGCTGACTGACGCGATCGCCGATGCCCTCACCGACGCTCACGACCTCTGGACGGTGTTCCAACGCCGCCTCTCTCGCCTGCCGACCACCGACCCGGCCACTGCCCTGACCCGCGATGCCTGGGTCATTCCCTTCTTCAGTCTACTCGGTTATGAGCTGACCGCACAGCCGCAGCCTATCGACATTGGCGGGATGGTCTTTGCCATTTCTCACCGCGCCGACCGCGACCCCGACGCGCCGCCAGTGCATCTGATCGGCGCTCGTCGGGAGCTGGGGCGCGTCGATCCGACCAGTCGGCCTCGCCTCGCGCCCCACGTTCTGCTCCAGGAGTATCTCAACCGCAGCGATCAGCTCTGGGGTATCGTCACCAATGGGCTGACCATTCGCCTGCTGCGCTCCTCAACCTTCATCCGCCGCCAGAGTTATGTCGAGATTGACCTGGCCACCATCGTCGCCGAGCAACGCTTTCCAGAGTTTGCCCTCCTCTACCGGCTGCTCCATCGCTCGCGCCTGCCCCACTATAGCGCGGCGCGCGGGGCCGAAGCATGCTGGCTCGAACAGTATTATCAGCACGCTGTTGACCAGGGCGGACGGGTGCGCGACCGCCTGCGCGATAGCGTCGAACAGGCCATCATCTGCCTGGCCACCGGCTTTCTCACTCACCGGGCCAATGCCGACCTGCGCGCGCTCGCGGCGGCTGACCTGCATCAGCAGGCGCTCAGGTTGGTCTATCACCTCCTCTTCCTGCTGGTTGCCGAGTCGCGGGGCCTGCTCAGTTCCCATCCGGTCTACCACGAGCACTACAGCATCACCCGCCTGCGCCGACTGTGCGAACGGCGCGCCGCCTACACCGACCACGATGACCTCTGGCACAGCCTGCGCGCGCTCTGGATCACCCTCAGCGATGAGCGGATGGCCCCCTTGCTCGATCTCGCGCCGCTGAACGGCGATCTGTTTGCGCCCCAACCGCTCGATGCCGCGATCATCTCCAACCGCGACCTGCTGACCGCGATCTGGCATCTCTCTATGTTTGATGACCCGCCGCAGCGCGTCAACTACGCGGCGCTTGACACCGAAGAGCTGGGATCGGTATATGAGAGCTTGCTCGATCTGCATCCCGTTATCGAGGAGGACGCCAGCGGACGGCTGACCTTTGCCTTTCACGCCGGCGCCGAGCGCAAAACCACCGGCTCGTACTACACGCCGCCGGCGCTGGTTGCCGAACTGATTCAAACCACGCTCGACCCGGTGATCGCCGCTACCCTCGATGGGCTGCGGCGCGCCGGCGCTTCCGCCGCGACGCTCGAACAGGCGCTGCTGTCGATCACGGTCTGCGACCCGGCCTGCGGCTCCGGGCACTTCCTGCTGGCAGCCGCCCGGCGATTGGGCAAGGAATTGGCCCGCATCCGCACCGGCGAGGAGGAGCCGGCCCCTGACCGTCAGCGCGAGGCGACCCGCGCGGTGATTTCCCACTGCCTCTACGGCGTGGATGCCAACCCGCTGGCCGTCGAGCTGTGCCGGGTGGCGCTCTGGTTGGAGGGCCACACCCCCGGCAAGCCGCTTACCTTTCTCGACCACCGCATTCGCTGCGGCGATTCGCTGGTGGGCGTGTTCGACCTGTCCACACTCGCGCAGGGCATTCCCGACGCCGCCTTTGCGCCGCTGGCCGGCGATGATCCTGCTGTGGCCCGCCAGGCCAAACGGCAGAACGCCGCCGAACGGCGCGGCCAGCGCAGCCTGTTCGCCTGGGATGCCACGACCACGCTGGCGCAGTTGAGCCGGGTCGGACGCGAGCTTGCCGCCATCGGCGACGACACTCCGGCGCAGGTGCGCGAGAAGCGCCAGCGCTTGCGCGCCGTCCAGGAGGACCCGGCATGGACGCGCCAGCGCGAGGCGTGCGACCTGTGGACGGCAGCCTTCTTCCAGCGCTTCACTCCCACCCGGCCCGTCATTACCAGCGCCGCCGTCGAAGACCGCCTGGCCAACCAGCCTGTGCTGCCTACCACGCAGCGGGAAGCCACCGCCATCGCCGAACGGACGCGCTGCTTCCACTGGCCGCTGGCCTTTCCAGAGGTGTTCGCCGCTGGCGGCTTTGCAGTCGTGCTCGGCAACCCGCCGTGGGAGCGGATCAAGCTCCAGGAGCAGGAGTTCTTTGCTGCCCGTGACGCGCGCATCGCCACCGCGCCAACCAAAGCGGAACGCGGGCGGCGGATTCGGGAACTGCCGCAGACCAACCCGACGCTGTACGCCGCCTACCAGGAGGCGCTACGCACCGCTGAAGGGGTCAGTCGGTTTCTGCGCCACAGCGAACGCTTCCCGCTCACCGGACGCGGCGACATCAACACCTACGCCGTGTTTGCCGAGCTGTGTCGGGCGCTGCTCCGCCCCGGCGGACGGGCCGGGATCATCGTGCCGACCGGGATCGCCACCGATGATACGACGAGCGCCTTCTTTCACGACCTGATGCAGAGCGGGGCGCTGGTGGCGCTCTACGACTTTGAGAATCGCAAGGGAATCTTCCCAGCGGTACACAGATCGTACAAGTTTTGCCTGCTCACCATACAGCGCGCCCAGGCCACAGACGGACGCGCGCCGGCCACCTTCGTCTTTTTCGCCCAGACCCCCGCCGACCTGCGCCAACCGGAGAAGCGGTGCGCGCTGAGCGCTGACGATCTGGCGCTGCTCAATCCCAACACGCGCACCTGCCCGATCTTCCGGACGCAGGCGGATGCCGAACTGACCAAGGCCATCTACCGGCGCGTGCCAGTCGTGTGGCGCGAGGCCCGCGACGGCCAGCCGGAGGCGAACCCGTGGCGGCTGTCATTCAGCCGGATGTTCGATATGGCCAACGACTCGCACCTGTTCCGCGCCGCGCGCGAGCTGCTGGCGGCGGGGTATCGACGCGAGGGGAACAGGTTTGTGGGCGAGACGGAACGCTACCTGCCGCTATACGAAGCGAAACTGCTCCACCAGTTTGACCACCGCTGGGCGACGTATGACGACGCCGGCGAGGCGCGCGAGGTGACTGAGGCCGAGAAGCGCGATCCGACTTTCGTGGCGCAGCCGCGCTACTGGGTGGCCGCGACGGACGTAGCAGCGCGACTGCCGCAAGAGCCGGCGCCGCTGGCCGAGGCGGCGCGGCGCGCGCATCTGCCCTCGATCCGGCGCGTGCTGCTGCTCTGGGCTGCCGGCTGTCATCTGGCGGCGGGCAACGCGCTGGCGGCGCGCCATCTGCTGGAAGAGGCGCTGTTGCTGCCGCTGGAACGCGCCGTCGCGCGGGAGCTGGGAGAGGGCACGGCCCGCGAACAGGCGCTGCGCCTGGCCAGCGCCTTCCCGCTTGAGGCCACCGATCTGGCCCGCATCGAGGCTGGCGACGCCGACCTGCCGACCCTGGCCGCCGACCTCCTCGCCCGCTTCAGCCCGCGCTGGTTAATGGGCTGGCGGGATATTACCAATGCAACCAATGAGCGCACGCTGATCGCGACGGCGTTGCCGCTGGTGGGGGTTGGGCACAAGTTCCTGCTCCTGTTTTCCCGTCGCCCATGTAACGAGTGGCTCCTGCTGCTGGCTACCCTGAATAGCTTCGTCGCAGACTACTGCGCGCGACAAAAGCTGGGGGGGACAAGTTTAACGTATTTCACATTGAGACAAATTGCTATCCTCCCCCCGTCCATCTTCGCGCAATCGCTGCCGTTCACCGGCCAGCAGTCGCTCGCCGACTGGATCGCGTCCCGCGCGCTCGAACTCCTCTACACCGCCGAGGACATGGCGCCGCTGGCGCGCGACCTGGGGTACGACGGACCACCGTTTCCATGGGACGCGGAGCGGCGCTTTGCCATCCGCTGCGAACTCGACGCCGCCTTCTTTCATCTCTACCTGCCCGCCACCGCCGATGGCCGCTGGCGTCCGGCGCGAATCGCCGACGGCCACGTCGTCGATGAAATGGAGGCCGAACTGGCCGCGCTCACCGCCCACTTCCCGACGCCGCGCGACGCGGTCAGTTACATCCTCGACCAGTTTCCGATCGCGCGGCGCAAAGACGAAGCGCGCTACGGGAGGTATCGAACCAAGGAGGAGATCCTGGCTCGCTATGACGCAATGCAGGCAACATTCGCCAGGCGCGCTCCCGACAATGGATCATAGCGCCGTTGCCGGGCAATGATCCGACCAGCGTCAGTGTATAATGCAAAAAAACCGGCTATTGCTATGAATCTCACCGCAGAGAACGCGGAGGCCGCAGAGGGATCATTGGTTATCGCCTATCGGTTATCGGCTATTGTTCCCACCGCAGAGGTCGCGGTGTAGGGGCGAAGCGGCGCTTCGCCCCTACCCCCTCCCCGCCCGCCGCTACCTGCAACACGCAACGATCGCCTATCGGCTATTGATCTCACCGCAGAGGCCGCGGAGGACGCAGAGGCGGAAACGATCAAGCACACGCTCCCCCTGGCGCATGGGATGAGCTATCAGCTATCGCCTGTCACCTATTGGCTATCGTCTATCGGCTATCGGCTATCAATCTACCGCAGAGGCCGCGGAGGACGCAGAGGGATAATCGCCTATCGCCTATCGCCTATCGCCTATCGGTTATCGGCTATTGTTCCCACCGCAGAGGTCGCGGTGTAGGGGCG
>NZ_CAKZNK010000149.1 GCF_937129525.1 uncultured Chloroflexus sp.
GGTTTCAGTGCTCTACCGTGAGCCGAAATTGTTGAAAGGCAGCCGCAGGCGTATCGCAGCGCAGCCGCAGCCGCAGCCGCGTTTCAGTGCTCTACCGTGAGCCGAAATTGTTGAAAGGCTTGCCGTCATCTCAAGCTTCTACCGATGGTCGGCGGTTTCAGTGCTCTACCGTGAGCCGAAATTGTTGAAAGGTAGTTTACTAACGTCATTTACGTATGGATATAATACGTTTCAGTGCTCTACCGTGAGCCGAAATTGTTGAAAGTCCCGCGCCCGGCGCGCTCCCGCCCGGCATGCCCAGTTTCAGTGCTCTACCGTGAGCCGAAATTGTTGAAAGGGGAGTGACGGGATGAGGGAGTGTGTGGTAGAGTGGGTTTCAGTGCTCTACCGTGAGCCGAAATTGTTGAAAGGGTTGTCCGCGATGTCGCGCTGGCGTCCTGGCACCTGGTTTCAGTGCTCTACCGTGAGCCGAAATTGTTGAAAGGTTGTATCTCATCGCGGCAGAGCACGGATTGTCACCGTTTCAGTGCTCTACCGTGAGCCGAAATTGTTGAAAGGGGAGTGACGGGATGAGGGAGTGTGTGGTAGAGTGGGTTTCAGTGCTCTACCGTGAGCCGAAATTGTTGAAAGGGTTGTCCGCGATGTCGCGCTGGCGTCCTGGCACCTGGTTTCAGTGCTCTACCGTGAGCCGAAATTGTTGAAAGGTTGTATCTCATCGCGCCAGAGCACGGATTGTCACCGTTTCAGTGCTCTACCGTGAGCCGAAATTGTTGAAAGAAGATATCCTCGCGGCGGATTGTGGTCAAGAACTTTGTGTTTCAGTGCTCTACCGTGAGCCGAAATTGTTGAAAGCTTCCATTCGCGAGAGCAGAAATTTCGCAACATACCATGTTTCAGTGCTCTACCGTGAGCCGAAATTGTTGAAAGCTACCGTTGACCACCGCGCGCCCAACCCCGCATTCGGTTTCAGTGCTCTACCGTGAGCCGAAATTGTTGAAAGGCGCGTTGTTTGCGGATCCGCTTGGCGAGCAGCCGGGTTTCAGTGCTCTACCGTGAGCCGAAATTGTTGAAAGAGCTTTCAAATCGCCCACCATCTCAAGAAAGCGCTGGTGTTTCAGTGCTCTACCGTGAGCCGAAATTGTTGAAAGTGCGCGTGCGGTCTACGCCAACATCCCGCTTTCGATCCCGTTTCAGTGCTCTACCGTGAGCCGAAATTGTTGAAAGCGCGCCGGAGGCGGCGTGGTGGTGGCTTGCGATAGCGTTTCAGTGCTCTACCGTGAGCCGAAATTGTTGAAAGTTCACGTGAAGCACTCCCCTTTCTGTTGCATTGCACTCAGGTTTCAGTGCTCTACCGTGAGCCGAAATTGTTGAAAGTTCACGTGAAGCACTCCCCTTTCTGTTGCATTGCACTCAGGTTTCAGTGCTCTACCGTGAGCCGAAATTGTTGAAAGTCTTTGCGATTTTTGGCTGCGTATCGCAACAGGTGTTTCAGTGCTCTACCGTGAGCCGAAATTGTTGAAAGATGAAGTGAATTGGGATGCCCTCTTCACTGCATGCGCGCGCGGCGTCACTGCTGATTGCTACGCCGTTTCCGCAGATGATGACTTGCCGCAAATGCATGATCGGCACTTCGCGTTTCCGTTCATTGTCTTTGAACACCCGTAATCGACCCTGATGTTTGCCAATGAAACTGCCGTGTTCGCTGACGATGAGTTCCATGACGCAGTCTTCCTTCCTTTATTGAATGTTTCCGGCGTCGTCCACAAGAATCTGCCGATTGTTAAGGTGCGGAAGCAACATACGCAATGCGCTATCCGCTATCGCTGAAGACGAGAGGTTTTGCGCGTTGCGGTTGGAAAGATTCATACCCGATAATTGCCGAAGTTGTCAACCAATAAAACAGATGTACACTCCGGAGCTGTCGGATCACGGCAATACAGCCATACCTTCCGGTGTGTACCAGCCGTCGCCTTTGACCGCATTGCGACCAACATGGATCAGGCTGCCCCATACGATGAGTTCGCGTAACGTTTCCAGCGGCCCGCTGAAGGTGGCGCTACCGATCAGACCGCCTACCGGCGTGCGCCGTTGTTGTCGCGCTGAGACACTTACCACGTCGATCCAGCGCGTGTGATCAGCCGTGGTTACTACCTGATCGGCAATCGCGAGGAGGCCGCGAAAGTCTAGTTCGAGCGGTCCGTCACCGTAGGCGCGACAGAGATCGTCGAGTCGGCGCATGAGACGCTGAATGAGCGGGCGCATCGCGATCTGTTTGACCAGACGATCCTGGTCGATCAACCGCATTGGCGTGTGCAAGGTGAGCGTTATGTGATCGGTTGGCAACTGCGCCGCGTAGGCACGCACCGCCGTTGGCGTAATCGGCAAACCGGGGAAATCAACCTGTCCGCCGGGCAGCGGGTAGAGGGTTTGCCGAATGCCGCCCAATGGATTGTGCGCCTCAATTTTTTGTATGGCTATCCTTCCCCGCCGGTTGCCTAGCTCGGCTAACTTCATCCCGATGCCATCACGTTCCAGTTCACGCACAGCCATGATAATGAAGGGGAAGAACGCTTCGACCTGGCCAAAGAGGGTAAGCCCGAATCGGATCGTTTCGCCCGGTTGAAAGCGTCTGCCGCCATCGCGGGGCGGGCGCGCGACATAGGGTCGCGGGCGCTGCTCGCTGCCTTTTTCATCCTCGCTCCGCATGGGCGCGACCAATGCCGCCACCGGGCAGCGACTGTACAACGGACATCCGGCGCAGGTGAGCGCCGCTTTGTTAGCGCAGAACCGATCCCACAGCGCATTGGCAATGGCGCCCCGCACCGCCGGCCCGCTCTGTTCCGCTAGCGCTACCGGCGTAGCCGCAGTGGCGGTAAAGATGAGGTGGTGAACCGTTAATCGCATAGGCGTTAGCTCCAATCGGGATCTGTTGCCAGATCATCGAACGAGAGTCCATTGCGCGATTCATACGGAAGCTGCGCTACCCATACCCGCCGCGATCCCGTCTCTTCCGCCGGACGCACCTTGCCCTTGCTGCGCAGGATGGCAAATCGCTGTTTGCTGATACTGACCAGATAGTCGTTCGCTTCGATATAACGTTCTTCGACAATACAATCGATATAGGAGCGTTCGAAACAAGCGGGAATTACTTCAACACTGTCAAACATTTGCTCGAATTCGTCTTCGCGCTGCTCGTCGCTGCGAAATGGACAGAGACCACCGATGATCAGTTCAACTTGTTTTGTCATCCGCTGGTAGGCTTCTGTCCATTGTTGCTGTAGCGTTGGATCGGCGTAAATCCGGTCAAGCCACTGATTGATTGCCGCCTCATCGATCACCTGACCGTTGTGTTGCTCAAGCTCGGCCAGCGTGACGCGCACAATGTGACCGGATTGTTCGCGATTCCTGCGGTCGCGACCGTAGACTCCCTGACCATCTTCGGGTTGGCGGAAGACGTAGACCGGGCAAATACCTTTCGCGCCGCGCCGGTTTACCCGTCCAAAACGCTGTAATAGCGCTTCAAGCGGCGCCGGATCGGTGTAGATGGTATCTAAATCGATGTCAAGACTCACCTCAACGACCTGAGTCGCTACCAGTGCCAGCGGTGGCCGCTGTTGAGCGTCTTTGCCACACGCAGCCATGATTTGCTGTTCAAGTTGGTTCCGGTCACGATAGATAAACCGGCTATGGATCAACAGCAGTTGTTCATTGGCCAGTCCGGTCTGCGCTAACCTGTCACGCATCTCTTGCGCCCGCGCAACTGTGTTTGCGCACACCAATACCTGCTTGCCAGACTGAACGGCTGCCACAATCTCTTCAACCGTTTCTTGCGCAGTTAGCTCGCCATCGCGCAACCAGAGTCGATGACGCTTAAACTGGTCATACAAGTCTGGCGCAGCGCTCAGGATCGGTATGTCGCCAAGCGCAGATTGCAGCCGATCGCGGATGAGCTGTGGGAAGGTTGCCGACATGACAAAGAACCGAGCCGCAAAGCGCTCGCGCAGATAGCGGATCAGGCCGGTAATGAGTGCCAACCGTTCTGGTTCATATGCATGGATCTCATCGAAAATGAACGCTGCCTGCGCACAATCGGTGAGCATGGCTTCAAAACCGCGCAGTTGGAAGAGGGCTTTGAGCAGTTGGTATGGGCTGAGGACCTTGATCGGACGCGCATGCAGCAGGTTGAGATTCTTTTCCCACTGTGCCCGTCGCATTGCCCCTGCCGACCACTCCTCGCTGTCGCGGAAGCGAGCGTACAGCGCCTGGGCCGCTCGGCCATGCTGCAAGCCGACCGCTTTATCGGTAAAATACCGCCGTAGTCGATCGTACATCGCGTTCATACTGGCCTGGTATGGCAATACGTAGAAGATGCGAGCCGGTTGATCGCTGCCACTACCGAGCGCCCAGTAGAGCGCGGCTTCAGTCTTGCCACTACCGGTTGGCGCCATGAGTAACGCCGATTGTCCACTACAATCGGCGCTCCGTTGTTGATGATCGTAGATAATATGGGTCAGCCTAAGCCGCTGCGCCAGATCCAACCATGGTTGGGCAACAGGTGGCGGCAGACGGCGCACATGCGCCGAGGCCATGTGATCGGCAGTGGTGATCAGGCCACGGAGCAGAATACCCGGTTTGCGGTCCCCAACATTGGATTGGGCGAGATTTCGCACCCAGTTGTGATAGAGATTGAGCCACTTGCGAACTGATTGCGCACTCACCTGAACTGACTGGATCTGAATCGGATCCACTACTGCGCTGAGACCGAGCTGTGCGATCCAGGCATTGCCACAATTATTGAGCCAGTCCAAGAGCAGGTCAATTGTTGCTTGATCAAGCTCCCCTACCAGCGTAGCCAGCGGATCGTTACGCAGCGCCAACGGTGGATACAGCTCGGCAATCTCTGGCTCGTCGCGATGGTGCGAGACAATCGCTGCCACCAGCCAGCGCAATGCTTCGTCAGTAAAACCATCGCGTATCGCATCAACAAACGCCAGCGATAGCACTTCATGGCGATGCTTCCAGGACGGCCCGCCGCGCAACCGTCGCTGAAAACCACACGCTGCTTTGCCGAAATCGTGGAGAAAGGTAGCCCAGTAGAGGCAATGCCAGAGCCGGGTCCCTTGTCCGAGCGTCGGGCGCAATCGATAGAGATCGGCCAGACGGCTGAGTACATCCCACGTATGATCAGCCAGGGTCTCGCCACCGTGTTGTACGCTCTTTGCCAGCAGATGATCAATCTGATCCGGCCATGGAGAAGGCTTCATCGTCTGCCCCTGTGAAAGTGTGAAACCACAAGCCCAATGGTGTTTCGCCGATCATCGGCGCTGTTGGATCGCTCCAGTAACGCATCTGCTGCGCGCCGAAACGCAGAAACGAATCGCTCATGACCCGTTCGTTCAGCATCAGGTAGCGCGCAAAAGTCGGTCGACGCCGGTTGCGGTAATCGATCCAGCGTGGCATGAGTGAAACAACTCCCGCCCGCGCCTGCGCTGCCATTGTAAATGGCAGAATGGTGTGCTCAAAGTAAGCCCGCTCGGTCTGCCGCAGCTCAACCACCTCGATCTGCGTGTATGCCGCCAGGTCCTGGGAACGACCCAGCACTACCGGATACCGCGGATGGCGGAAAGCATCGATCCATTCTGGCCGATTGAGGTAGAGGGTAAGCCGGGGAAAGAGCAAAATATGTCGCTTGAATGGATTGATGTTGCCTTCCAACACCTTGGGTTCGCCACCGGGCAGTTTGCCCGAAGCCACCGATAGCACGTGGATATGCTCGAGATCGTCTCCCTCGCCGGCAATGGTGAAATGGTAAGCGAAAGCCAATCCTTCCGGATCAACCCACTCGCCCAACGCACTGCATACGTGGCCGTAGATGGTTGCCGGCGGCGGCAACGGAAAGCTCGGCTGCACCCCCAGCATAAAATGAGGGTAGCGGAATGAAGTGGTGACCCCTTCGAGCACAATTTTGAGCGCTTGCATAGATTGCTCCCGCAGATTCATAATTGCTCTGGCGTGCCGGCACAGATGTTGCCCACATGCCGGCACGCCGGGCAACCTGCTAATCCAACCACTCAGGATGTCGATCGCAAGCGGCGACAAACTCTAGAAATGCCTCGCGTGGATGGCTCAGCTCGATGCGAGGCAATCCCTGCGCCGCTGCGCTTGCATTGTGCTCGCTCACAAACTGCTCAAACGCGGACCGCGCTTCGTCGAGGTACCCCTTGACCCATCCCACATAGACCGGCGAGAGAATGCCATCGGCGAAGACGCGCAGCGCTTCGCGCAAGGCATCGATCTTCACTTCGGGCAGGCCGGCCCGGTTGGCGCCCACTGTGTGGTGGAAGATGTGATTGCCACCTTTGGTAACGGCAAAACAGACCAGCGCCGGACTGACATCGGTGTAATGTAACGTCTGCTTGGCGCCACCCTCAAGTTGCGCCATGCCGGTAAAGAGCGCTTTGATCCGCTTGAGCCGCTCGGCTTTGGGCAAACGGTACGACTTCTCGGCTTCGAGATGCTCGACACCAGGGTAGTCGGCAATCAGCCTCTGCCGCGGCTCATCAAGGTTGCGAAAACCGGTGCGGTTACGATATGAGAAGGTACCGCAAGCCCACAGATCGAGCGAAAAGAGACCCTTCAACGTCGCGCGATAAAACTGATGTTCGTGTGGCACCGGATTGCCTTCGTGACGCGACATCACGCCGAAATCGCTCGTGGGATCGACCGGCGCAATCGAGACCAGCGTGCTCACGCGCAACGGCGATGCCCGCGTGATCGTATCGCTCACCGGGGTTGCTTCCTCGAGCATGGTCATCTGCTCGCGACTCTTCCTGGCCGTGTCCGACTTACCCGGCGCGCGCATGTAGCCAAAAATGTCGTCATCCCAATACTTGATCGGATTGGCATCGGTATAGGCGATCTTCTCTTCCCGGAAAATTGGCGATGCCTGCCATTCTGGCACCTGATGCTCGATCGTCGCGCGCAGCCAGTACCGAAATGCCTGTGCCGAGACGTAGGGAAAGCGACCGGCTTTGGTCACAATCACTTTGACACCTACCGTGTTATCCTCGCGCTCACCGGGAATGGAGCCGAGGTTGTTGAGCGCCGACGCCGGCGCATCGATCAAGAACAGACCAGTCACGAAAGCCATAATTCCTGTTCCTCCTTCCTGGACATTGAACTGATGCGTTATCCTGATGAATCATACTTGCTCGGCCATAGTCACCTCTTCTTCGCCTGGCACAGCATCGGCGTTTTCGGCGATCCAGTCACGCAACTGTTCCACCATCCGAATCAGCACGAGATCGCGTATCAAGCGCCAATCGCTGCGCAACATCTCATCACCTTCCATAAAGAGGGTGAGAAAACTATCGAGATTAAAGAGCGTCTCCTTCCCACCGGTGTAACGGGTGTAATCGATATTCGTTTTGTTGAGCAGGGTCAGAAAGTGATCACTGCGCTGCACGGTAAAGAACTGACGAAAGAAGCGTTTGCCGCCCTGGCGGCGCGTATAATTGGCCAGCTTATCGCCCAGCTCCTTCAATGTTGCCACTCGATTGTCGGTCATAAGCAATACCTCCTGCGCAAAGAGTTCTACTAACGGCCAGGAAACGAGATTGGCTTCGCGGCGCGGTGAATAGTCGCGCCGTGGATCATCGGCAGGTCGGCGAAGATCGGGAATGCGCAGGAAATAGGTGCGCACAAATCGCGCCGCCTGAGCCGGCAACGTGAAAAGATCTTCGTACAGATAGTTGAATCGTGGCTCGCCCGGTTCAGTCACTTTGCCCCGTTTGGTCGAGGTTGCAGTGCGTTGCCAGCTTCGTCTCACCAGCTCTTACCAGGATTGACGGTAATCAGGCGTATGCACCGCCAGCAGGAAGCCGGTAATCTGGAGCGGCAGATGGTAAATATCGAGCGAAGGCGTTTGGCCATTGTTAAAGTAGTAGGCTGTAACCGTTGGCCGACCTGCCAGCGCCTGATCGATGATAATCTCGACGAGGGTTTCAACCAATAAGGTCTTCAAACTACGTGGTGAGCCGGGCAACTTCTCTTCACCGGCAGCCTGCGCTTTTGCTACGTCTTTCAGATTCTGTTCCAGAAAGCGCCGGGCAAAATCGATGGTTAATTGTTCATTATCGCTATGCACTGCCAGCAATCCGCCGCCAACTTTAGCGCAACCCAGCGGCATCAATTGCAGAGCCAGGATTGCCTCCGGCGCCATCGGCAAACCCGGATCGCCATTGACAAAGAAATTAATCGCGTCATCGCCCTGCAACAACGGCATCTATGCCCGTCCAACCCGACCTGGCCGTAACTTGCCCGACAATTCAAGCCCAGCTGCCGGCAGACCGGTAAACAGACACGTCTCGAGGGTAGATGCGCTCTGCGCCCATTGCCGCAAATGCCGATCGGCCCAATATTTGCGCTTCTGCCGCGCTTCCTGTTGTTTCTCCGGCGGCAGATTCTGTCGGTCAGGATTGAACGCCGATTGGGCAAACCAGGCGTTGCTGGTAAATGCCATCGTCAAGAAGCTCCGCAACGGCTGCCGCGTGTAGTTTTCCTCGATGTAATCAGCTATTTGCTGGAAATCGCTGTCATCGAGATCGGCAAACCGATGCTTTTTGCTGTAGGCAGCCATCGTTGCCAATCCGACATCGAGGAATGGGTGTCCGGTATAACTCACCTGATGTGCCATAGGCCCCTCTCCGCTTCGTATTCACTGCTCCTGATAGAGTATAACGATGAAACCTGCACTATGTCCGCAGTTTACCAATAATTGGCCGCAGCATTGCGCAACTCCTCGGCCACCATACGCGCCAGCTCCGGCGGTTCACGCACGCGCGCATGCGCGCCGTACTGCAACACCCAGCGTTTGATGGCGCCCAACGCGCCACTATGAAAACGAAGAATGAGACTGCCATCGGGTTGCTCATCGATCTGCTGGGTGGGATGCCAGCAACGCTCGCGGATGTATGGGGACTGGACGGCGTCAAACTCAATAACCACGGCCACCGGCTGCGTGCTACCTTCGTGTAGAAAACCGTTGCGCAGATAGCTGGCAAGATCGAAATTCGGGTCGCGCTGAAAGCGACGCTGCCGATTCACCTGCCAGCGCTGAATCCGGTAGAGCGCAAACTGACGGATCGCGCCACGCAGATGATCAAATGCCACCACCTGGAGATCGCCGCCGATAAACAGAAGATGATACGGCTCGATGACGCGCTGTGAATGCTGCTGTCGGCTGGCGGTAAAGTAAACGACATCGAGCGGGTAACATTCGCGAATGCATTCTTCTACAGCATAAAGCAATTCTGGATCAACGGTGGCAATCGCGCCCGGTTGAAAGGTAATATGCGTCAGTAAATCGGCGCCATCAACGACAACCTGATCGGTCAGGTAGCGCTCCATCCGCTTAACAAAATCCTGCAGCGGCGCCGCAAAGGATGATCCCAAATAGCGTTTACTTAGCTCGATACTAAACAGGAACGCGATCAGTTCACCTTTACTGACCTGTAATACCGGCAAAACCCAGGATGGATCGCGATAGTAGTAACCGCGCTTGCTCCGACTATACGCCAGTGGCGCATGCACGCGGTCGCGCAAATAGGACAGATCCTCGTAGATTGTCCGTTCTTTCACTTCGAAGCGCCGACAGAAATCTGCCACCGTAGGATACGCGCCGCTACGCACCATGGCATCGATCTGGATCAGACGTTCAAGCCGCGACATAAGCATCACCCATCAAATCTGACATTTACTGCTTGTTATAGCAAGCGACTATTACGAACATAGCAACAGTATTCCAGAAACATCTCTCCATCACCAGTTACTCGCTACCCACGTCGAGCAAAGTTCCATACCTGCGCTCACAATACATTCCCCTGTATAATAGCAAATTGTTCGTTCACAAATGTGGAATTCAAATAGGAAATTAGGACTAATTTTTACCATGACCCCTGTCAACTTTCTCGCCGACAAACCCACCGTGCCCGATAGGAAAACAAAGACCCCGCCACTCACAATTTGAGCAGCGGGGTTATCACCGACAACAGATCGGCGCAATGACGAGCTTAGATCGTCAACTGATACTCCGTGCCATTGATGATGACCGTATACTGTCCAGGCGCAAACGTCCCGTCAAGCATCACCCGCTGGTCGAGCAGCGGCGCAATAGCTGTGCAAACCTCAGCGCCGCTATGGATGGCGCTGACCGTAATCGTGATCGTATTACCCGAACGCTGCTGATTGATACCAGCGAAAGTGGTGCAACCATCACCGAGATAACCGACGATATGCGCCTGTACCCGTGGCGGATTCGACTCCATCACCAGCAAATCTACCCGCTCAACAGTCACCACGCCGGGCCGCGATGTCGGCGTCGGCGCAGCCGCAGCGCAGGCAGTGAGCCACAACATCAGGGCAGCAATGGCGAGTAAGAAAAATCGGCGTCGCATGATCATCTCCTTCAAAACAAATCCCGTTATCAATCCACCTGCAAGACGAAACAACGCCTGCATAAGTTCCTTCGCCCCTAGGTGGGGTGGAACATTTGT
>NZ_CAKZNK010000150.1 GCF_937129525.1 uncultured Chloroflexus sp.
GAGTGGAAGCGTGGCAGTGACGTGCGCGCCAGCCAGCGGCAGTGTGTTCCCGCTCGGCGAGACGACCGTGAGCTGCGTGGCCAGCGACGCGGCGGGCAACCGCGCCAGCGGGAGCTTTACGGTTACCATCACGCCAGCCGGCGCACCGCCGGTTGAACCGGCGCCACACCGCCTCTTTATGCCTGTGATTATGCGCTAAGGTCAATCGCTGTATGCAAAAGAACATCCCTCATTACCTGATACTGCTATCGGTCAGTGCCGATGAGGGATGTTCATTGCCTTCTACTTTACGGGTGAATGCTGGATTTGACCAATATCAATCAAGTGGTTGGTTCGATCAGTCCATGCTCGGCCAGGAATCGGCCAACGCGAGCGCGAAAGGCATCGGGATTGCGCCAGGCGATCAGATGACCGGCCTCTGGTTCGTAAACGATGCGCGCGCCGCGAATCCCGACGGCGACAGCGCGGGCTTGCTCGTCGGGAACGAAGGGATCTTTTCCGCCGTGGAAGATGATGGTGGGTACCTTGATCTGATCGAGGCACGGTGTTACCAGCGCCTCTTGCGCAGCCAACTGCTCAATCACGGCTTCAACGCCAGCATTGAGGATAGGCCACCAGTCGGCGCCATGTTGACCGGCCATATACCGGTGCCAGCTTGGCGACATACTCGCCGTGGCATGGCGATGTGCCTGATACGTTGCCGCTGTCACTCGCGCGAATACACCGTCGAGAATGAGCGCTGCAATCAAGTCGGGGCGAATACAGATCGCATTGAGCGCACTGATCCCGCCGGCGCTCATTCCAAAGAGCGGTACCGGTTGATGAAACAGGCCGGCCAGCGCATCGGCAACCGCTTCACCTTGCATCTGAAAGTAGCGGACAGAAAAGAGATCTGGTGGCCGCGCCGAGCCGCCATGCCCAAGCAGGTCAAACGAGTAGACGGTAAACTGGTCGGCAAAGCGCTGGGCCAGCCGAACCTGGGTTGCGGCGCTGTAGGTGTTGCCATGTAGCAAGACGAAGGGCGAGCCACTGCCAACTGCAAGATAATGAAGTGGGCCGTGGCGAGTATTGATAGTTGACACTATGCTTACTCCAAATTTCTAGAGCATTCTAACTACGTGCTTAATACCTGACACACTTTAACAAAAACAAAATAATTCCCTCTTTCATTTATTGATGATAGTACTAAAGTCCTATTTGCATGTAGTACAACAAGTATTGGAATTGTAGACAAAATGTACTATAATCCGAACAGTACTTCAGTTCTCTCCCCTCCGGATTTTGTTTTCAGGGGCAGGCTATGGAGAAATGCTATGCAACGCCGCATCATCGTCTTGACGCTGCTACTTTGGGTAGTAGCCTTTATGTTTCCGATACCTTTTGGTTCGATTGTTAATGCGGTAGAATTGCCGCCTACCAGTTCACCATTCTACATCCAAACCTCTAGCTCCTCGCGAGCGTTAGGAATCGGCGATTGGTACACCAATCCGGGGGGTGGGAATGGGTATCACTACTTTTCCCTGCACGTGCCGTGCGGTTGGGATCCCAACAACCCGGTGCATATCGATCTATTTCATCCAGATCTTAACAACTCTGCTGGAAGTGGTGTAGCCGATGAAATTACCACCTCTGGAAGTACAGTGTACGAGGTCTACGCGCCCGGCACTCCATTGAATCCACCAACGCAACCGGCCCCGTCGGCGAGTGGTTCGCTCCTTTCCCAAACCTATAACCCCAATACAGTTGGTCCGCAATGGGTGAGGCTGTATACAATCGCGGCGCCGGTGACGTGTGGCGCTTATATCTTGCGCGTCGAAACCGGCGGTAATGCTGATAATAGCTGGCGTTTACGGTTTGGCTCCGACAATGATAACAATCCGAATAACCTCCCGCCACCCAATTACAACGACCCTGATGGGTTGCCGGGCACAGGTGATGAGTTGCTGATCGGTCTGGCGAGCACAACGTATCAGCACAACGCTGCAACTACACAATGTCTGACTTTGCACCAGTATGTGGCGCCAGGTCAGCCAAGCGTGACGTTCAACAACTTTGATATGGATAACAACGGACGAGTCAGATATTACAGCCCGACCGATACTTACGATCCAAATGGATTGACCGGTGGCACAGCCGGTACTCTTTCGAGTAATGCGATCTGGAATGGTGGTACTGCTACGACTCGCGTTGGTGATACGATTGCCAGTCCTGAGACGGGATGGTGGCGAATCGTGACATGTATCAATGGCAACAATCAGTTTATTCAAGAAGGCCAGGCTGGCACTTTGTTGTTCATCGATCCACCACCACAACCGGATCTGACAATTGCGAAGGACGATGGCGTTACTATCACCGCTCCCGGCCAGGTATTGACGTACACGATCACGGTCGCAAATCAGGCTAATCTTACCCGCACCCCACCCGGAGCAGCGTTCAACGTGATCATTACCGATACCCTTCCCGCGTCAACAACGTTTCTTGGTTGCAGTATGGGGGTCTTGCCGGGGAGTTGCAGTCACAGCAGCGGGGTAGTAACTTTTACGATTCCCGGACCGCTTGCCGCTGGTGCCAGTGATAGTGTTACCGTCGCGGTACAGGTAAATAATGGCGCAACCGGTTCGTTGACCAATACCGCGATACTAGATTACCAGGATCAGCTTGGGAATCCATATCCGCAACGCCAGGCTAGCGATACCAATACAATTCCCCCCCAGCCGGCGATGGCGTTGAGCAAGAGCGACGGGGCGACGGTGGCGGCGCCGGGGCAGGCGCTGACCTACACGCTGG
>NZ_CAKZNK010000151.1 GCF_937129525.1 uncultured Chloroflexus sp.
ATGGCGAGGGACTGCTCGTAGAGGCGCATGGCGCCGTCGAGGTCGCCGCGGGTGACCAGCAGGGTTGCCTGCTGGTGGTGGACGCGACTGAGCAGCGCCTGATCATCAGTTTCGCGCGCGGTGGCCTCGGCCAGTTCAATGCTTCGCTGCGCCTGGTCCGGTTCCCCCAGTCGCTTGCAGACCCAGGAGGCTCGCCAGGCTGCCCAACCCCGTTGCGCGGGGGGCAGTGAGGGTATGGCGGCGGCGATGTCCGGCAGGAAGAATTTCGTGAGTTGCGCCAGCTCAGGGTCGGTGTTGATGCCGCCATATGCCCGGCTTACCAGGCGATCGCACCAGGCGGCGTAACGGTCGCGGGCCGCGCTCAGATCGAGCGCGCGCGCCAGGCGGCTCAGTACGCCGGCGATGACCGGATGCAGGCTGTACGCGCGGGCGCGGTTGCGCTCGTCGTCGTACTCCAGGCCTTGCAGAAGCGAAGTCTGCTGCAAGACCTCCAGGCGGCGGTGGGCCTCGTCGTCGGCGTTCTCGCCGGTCAGCCACCAAATGATGGCACCGTGCCGTGGCGTGATCACCGAATTGGCGATGATGGTCAGCGCCAGCAGATCGGCGCGCAGGTCGGCGGGCAGCGCGTTCAGCGACAGTTGCGTGTTGATCTCAACCGATGATTGCTGGTACATTGGCGCCGCCGGGTCATGGGCGGTCGCCAGCGCCTCGCGCAGGTTATTCAGGAAGGTCTGCTCGTCGTTCTGGCTCCGCGCCCAGCGCGCGGCGGCCAGGCGCAGCGCCAGTGGATGTTGACCGACGGCCTCGGCAAGCTGCTGGAGAAAGGCTAATGATGGAGTGCGTTCGCCGACAAACTGACGCATCAGTTCGATGCTCGCTTCTGGCTGGAGTCCTGCAAGCTGGAAGCCACTTCTGGCGTCTGGATAGAAGGTTTCGCCGGGCAAGCCGACCGGTGATTGGCGGGTGGTGAAGAGCAGGTACGCACCCTGGTCGGCCAGCCGTCGCGTCAGGCGCTGCACCGCCGCCGCTTCGGCGCGCTGCTCTTCGTCGAAGGGGGCGCTGCCCCGCTCGCGCTCTTCCCGGCCTAGCCGCCAGAGCACGGTCTCGTAGTTATCCCAGATCAGCAACATCTGCGGTCGCGCGCGCGCGGCGTTCAGCAGGGCATCTTCTTGAGCGGCAGCGTCGGGTTGCTCAAACGCGCGCTGATCGGCAATGCCGAGCAGAGTTGCCAGCTCGCGGCGAACGGCAGCGGCGCGCAGCGGCGCGTGTTCGCCGGGGAGGAACAGGCTGAGCGCCACGATCCCGTCGCGGAAGTGAAAGCGCAAGCGCTGGGCAAGCGCCGCGGCCAGCGCCGTTTTGCCGATGCCGCCGGCGCCGCGAATCGTTACGATCCGTTTCTGATCGATGACGAACAGGCGGGCCAGGTCGCGCAGTTCGCGATGGCGGCCAACGAATCGTCCCGCCGACAGGTCAGGCGCGCGCAGTGGGGTGAGGTTGGGTTCGGGTGGTTCGATCGGAGCTGGCGGCGCGGACAGATCTGGACGCTGGGCCTGCCAGGTATAGTGCTGGGCCAGATAGAGCGTCGGGATCGCCCATTCGCGCGGCTCGCTGCGAGACTGATTGCGCAGTTGCAGGCGCGCTCGATAGAGCGCCTGCGCCGGGTGCTGGCCGGTCGCCAGGCTTCGGTAGAAGGTGCGGGCAACATGGGCGGCGGCTTCGTCGAGCACCTGATACTGGGTGCCTACAACTGCCGGAATGCCCTGGCGCACCAGTGTCAGGGCGAGATTGGCTCTCGGCTCGCGGCTATCGGCGGTGCGGCAGGCATTCAGGAAGGCCAGAGACACGAAGCCGCGCAGATCGGCGGCCAGGTCGGCGACCGGACGCGGATCCATGCAGCCGGCGCCGTCGTCGAAGCACAGCACCGGCGTCCCGTTAAGCACGTCGCCGTGGCCGGCATAGTGAAACAGGATCGGTTCGCGCTGGTCAAGCTCGTCGATCAGGGCTTTACGGGTGGGGGCGATGCGCTGCCAGCGGATCGGCGCGGGTGGCTGCTTGCGGGCAAGGTCGTCGCGGATGAGGTCGAGTTCGGCGATGACCTTCAGCCGCGGGAGCGGCGCATAATCGACGAGCAGGCCGGTGCGCGGGTCGCGCACTTCTTGAACCAGCGGGTCGCTGCCCATTGCCACCAGCCGCCAGGGAACGGTCGGGTCGGGCGGTTGCAGCAGGGGCGCGCCAGGCACTTCGCGCGCAAACAGGTATTTGAAGATCAGATACTCGTCACCGTCGTGCAGGTATTCCCAGGGAATGGCGAAGAGTTCGGGGTCGGCGCTCTGCATGGCGATCAGGCTGTCGAGCGCCGGCGCTAGCGGCAGGTGGGCCAGCACTGCGCGGAACGTATCGCCCCCGAGCGCCGCGAAGAGGCGCTGACCGTAAGCGAGCGGATCGGCAGGCAGCGGACGCTGTGGGAAGAGAGGTTGATCGACCAGAAGGGCCGCCGGCTCGAAGGAGGCGAGGCGCTGTCCGTTTGCCCATGCTTCGGCCCGGTCGGTGCTTATGCGTTGCAGGGAGATAGTGACAGGCATTGGTGTGTTCTGGTGGGTTGGTGACGATTGTCCTTGTTTACTTGTTTATTATAGCATGGCAGAGGTGGGGATAGGGGATAGGCAAGAGCGCGTGGGAGTCGAACCCACCGGCGCAGTTCGTCACTCCGCCCAACGGTTTTGAAGACCGCGGCAGCCACCGGGCCACATGCGCTCTCAGTCGGGATTGTAGGCAGTTTCTGCTAGCGTGTCAATGGTGGGAGTGCGTCACACCAGCAACTGAACGGCGCGCGGCAACACTTCGACCTCAACCCGGTGGGCGGCGGTGGCGATGACCTCGCCGTCGGTCGCAACCGGGATCGGTGTCGGGCAGGTGACTTCGATCCGACGGGCGCGGGCCATTGTGACTTCTGGCTCGTTGGCGTGAACGCCGCGTATCAGGAGGGGAATCTTGCGCAGCGCGCGCGCGATGGGCATCGTATCGACGATGCAGAGATCGAGCAGGCCATCGTCAAGTCTGGCGTCTGGCGTCATCCAGAAGCCGCCACCCTGACAGCGCCCGTTGCCGACGCTGGCAAAGAAAAGCTGGCGACTGACCCGTTGCCCATCGAATCGAACAGTCATTGGGCCGGGGCGATAGGTTGCCAGCGCTTTGAAGACTGAGATTAGATAGACGGCGAAGCCGCGCGCGAATTTGATTTTGAGGCTTTCGACTGCCACCGCTGCGTCAAGCCCCATGCCTAACCCATTGATAAAGCAGCGGCTGAGACTGAGACGACCAGCTTCGACGTGAATGCGGCCTACATCGATTGCCCAGAGCTGGCCGGTAGCCAGTCGTTGCACTGCGCCGGCAATATCGCCGGGGCGAAAGCCGGGCAGCGATTTGACAAAATCGCTACCGGTGCCAAGGGGAATGATTCCGAAAGGGGTATTCTTGCCCTGCCGGCTGTCGATGAGACCGTTCACCACTTCGTTGATAGTGCCGTCACCTCCGACTGCGACAATCCGGCTTGCGCCGCGATTGATGGCCTGGATTGCCAGCTCGGTTGCGCCGCCACGGGCGTGGGTGGTAACAATCTCGCACTCGATGCCATGCCTGCGCAATTCAGCTTCAATGGCGCTCCGGCGTCGGCCAGCCAGTCCGCGTCCTGCCGCCGGGTTGAGAATGACGGTCGTTGTCATATCCGCCGCTCCGCGTATGGTTCAAAGCCAACGATATTGAGTGAAAGAGCGTGTAAGCCCTCGGCAAAACATCACTCCGCGCGCCAGAGCTGTGAGCAGAGCTGCCGGGTCGCGCCGATCGTTGCGCCTTCTCGTTGGCGATCACAGGTATCCAGACTAGATCGCCACTCCCAGCAGCTCTGCCACGGTGAAGATGTCTTTGTCGCCGCGTCCTGACAGGTTGACCAGAATAATCTGATCGGGTCGCATAGCTGGCGCCAGCCGGATCGCTTCAGCAACTGCATGCGCGCTTTCCAGCGCGGGGATGATCCCCTCTAATCGGGCCAGCAACTGAAACGCTGCCAGCGCCTCATCATCACTGGCGGCAGTGTAGGTGGCTCGCCCGCTATCGTGCAGCCAGGCGTGTTCGGGGCCGATACTGGCATAATCCAGTCCGGCGCTCACCGAATGGGTGAGGGCGATCTGGCCAGACTCATCCTGCAACACATACGAATAGGTGCCTTGCAGGACCCCCGGCGTGGCGGCGCGGAAACGGGCCGCGTGTTCGCCGAGCCGATCGCCTTTGCCGCCGGCTTCGACGCCGCGCAGCGCCACTTCGTGATCGTCAAGGAAGGGATGGAAGATTCCGATCGCGTTCGAGCCGCCGCCAACGCAGGCTACTACCACGTCGGGTAGCCGACCAGTCTCGGCGAGGATCTGCTCACGAGCCTCTTCCCCGATCACGCGCTGAAAGTCGCGCACCATCGTCGGGTAGGGGTGTGGCCCTAGCGCCGAGCCGAGCAGGTAGTAACTGTCGGGATTGGTTACCCAATCGCGCATCGCCTCGTTGATCGCATCTTTGAGCGTGCGCGAACCGCTGCTCACGCCGCGCACTTCGGCCCCCAGCAGGCGCATGCGAAAGACGTTTGGCCGTTGGCGAGCCATGTCATCCACACCCATGTAGACCACGCATTCCAGACCCAGCAACGCGCAAACCGTCGCTGTCGCCACGCCGTGCTGGCCGGCGCCAGTTTCGGCAATCACCCGGCGCTTCCCCATCCGTCGGGCCAGTAAGCCCTGGCCCAATGCATTGTTGATCTTGTGCGCGCCGGTATGAGCCAGATCTTCCCGCTTCAGGTAAATGCGCGCGCCGCCACAATGATCGGTTAGCCGCGCTGCGAAGGTCAACGGCGTTGGTCGTCCGGTATAGGTGCGGTGTAATGCGCGCAATTCCGCCCAAAAGCCCGGATCGGCTTTTGCCGCTTCATATGCCTCTTCCAGCGCGCTCACCGCCGGCATAAGGGTTTCCGGCACATATCTACCGCCGTAGGGACCGAAACGTCCGGGCCGTGTCGCAACGTCCTGCATAGATCAGCTTTCTAGATTGAGATCTCCCTGCGCACAACAGTAACAACCGCAAAGGCAGCGCGGGAAGCAATGAGGGATGGCTGCGCATCGGCGCGCCCATCCCATGGCTCTTCGTCCGTTGCGCCTTCGCGCCGACATGCATCACTTCTGGATCAGGCTCTCGTCTTTGTTCTTCTCGCCCTCTTCGAGCAGCATAATCGGAATGCCGTCTTCAATCGGGTAGCGGTAGCCGTTGCGGCGATTGACCAGCCACTCCTTGCCGTTAGCGTCAACCATCAACTCAACCGGCCCTTTATCGCCAGGGTCGGCCAGCATGCTTAACAATTCGGGACTGATACTACCGCGCTGGCCGCTGCTCCCGGCATTGTTGTTGACCGCCGGGGTCAGATCAAACACACTGTCCTCCTGGTACTGGCGAACGGCGCGGAAGATGGCGATTGCCAGTCCGATCACCGCCGCGATACCGAGAATGCGTAACACGTTTTTCATGAATCTCTTCCTCCTGTTTGTTATGGCCTGACAATGTCGCCACTGACGACGTTCCCGAATCGCCAGGTTGTATGAGCAGCTCTTTGCGTCTATGTCTGGTTGGGTGCGACTGTCACCGTTATTGTACACGACTTTGCCGACGTTGCCGCGGCGGTTCCTCTTCGCGCCATGCCTGTGGTGGTTGCGCGGGGTCGTGCCACACCAGCAGTCTCCCTTGCGGTTGACCGTCGCTGTCGTTAGTGATTTCAAGAAAGGGATAACGCTGGCTCGGTCGTCGCATCGTTTCCACGTCAAACACCACATCAGTCCAGGTACCGGTATTGATATACTGGCGACCATGGCCCAGATCAATCACCCGCGCCAGATGGGTATGACCGCAGACAAAGAGCCGGTCGTTGCGGTAAGCCGGTTGTTGGGCGATCAGCGCCACATCGCGCGCGATCTCGTCATTGAAGGCAACCACTTCGCGGCTGGCCTGGCGTCGCGCTTCATCGCGCACCTGATCGACGATTTCAGGCAGATCGCCGACCGCTTCGGCAGCGGCGCCGAATTGGCGCGCAATCGCCTGATGGCGGGTTACCCGTTGTCGGCGAAAGTGGGCAATCGGCGCCCACAGCGCGATGAGCGGTGATTTTCGCAGCCATTCGTCTGGTTCGCTCGAAAGGTGGTGCGGCGGCGCCCAGGCCGTTACCTGCAGGAACCCGATGACGCCACGGGTGACAAAGCGTCGCGCCGCCGGATCGCGCAGTCGTTGCAGACTCATCAGATACCACAGAAAGGCCGATGAGGGTTTGATATTATCCACCAGTGGCGCTAACGGGAAGGGGTCATCTTCCAGTTCGTTGATCACTTCTTTCACCAGTTGCGTCCCGCGAACGACCTCAAACGGTTCGCTAATACTGGCAAAGTTAACAAACCGGTTCCAGGGGTCGAACTGATTGCCATGCACAATGTAGACCCCGCCGCCGTGATAGCTGATCCCGAAGCGCAATCGGGCATCACCTTCCGGCAGGTCGAGAGCCTGGCGCAACACCGCTTTCGCTGCCGGGTAGTGCAGCTCGAAATCGTGATTGCCGATCAGAATGGTAAGCTGATTCCCTTCGCGATGAACAAACCGGCACAACGCGGCGATAACATCCTCATGCGCTGTAATGATGGCCTGCAAGCGCCGGGCCGCTGCTCGCGGTGACCATTCCTCATCGGCAACGTCTGGTAAGCTGATTTGTAGGAACTCGAAGGTATCGCCGGCGAGAATCAATTCGGTCGGTTCCCGGCTCAGGTAGTGATCCAGAAATGCAATCAGCGTCTCGTCGTCGCAGAAATCGTCGCGCCGATCACCGCCGCCGAGATGCAGATCGCTGATCACGATTCGTCGGCGTCTGATGTCGATCTCATTCGGCCCGATCGGGGGCGTTGCGTATGGCGTTGGGCGAATGCGCACGCGCCGAAATCGGAGCGCAATCCAGCGCAGCGCAAGCAACAGCGCCACAGCAATGATCAGGCGCAGCGCAAGACGTAGCAGCCACAGAGCGGCCTGCCGGACGTAACGACGCGAGCGCTGGCGGTTTGTATGGTCAGGTGGGATTTGCATGCTCTATCTCATTGGCCTGCGAAGGCGCGGTTATCGTGATCTTCACAACACTGGCGAGGCGACCGCATCAGCGCGAACTGCCCGTCCGTTGACCGAAGCTGTGTCGCTCAGCGCCATCTCATGGCTGGTATGCGATGGCCGCGAGCATCCTTGCCGGGCGCATAACCGGGGATGCTCCAGGCGCATCCACCTTCCTGGTCTTGAAGCGCCGGCACTCCCGATCGAATGATCGAATCGCAAGCGCGGTAGCCGTCTGCGAAGGAGCAACTCGCTGCGGCATAGCCCCAAAGATGTCGTGACCGTCGATCACAGTGGTTGATTCCATATACTCCACAATCAATGATTGCTCTGATGGTTCGGTGAACAGAGTCGGTTCGGCTATGACAGTGCCTTCGGCGTCGTCTGTCGTCTGGCGCGATGCGCTCATCATCGCTCGATCTCATCGGCTGCCTTCATCCATCTGTCTTGTCGTTGACGAAGGTCGCAACCTCATGTTCCGCTCTCTGTTGCCTGCGCTCTGACGGCGGCAATGAAGGCATTAATCAGCGCCGGGTCTTTTTGGCCGTCACGTTCGACCCCACTGCTGACATCAACGCCGAGCGGATCGACTGCGGCAATTGCCTGCGCAACATTCGCCGGTGTCAATCCGCCGGCCAGCAAGGTAGGAACCTGACGGGCAATCCGGGCAGCCTTGATCCAGTCAGCCTGGATGCCGGTGCCGCCAAATGCGCCCGGAACGTGGGCATCGATCAACGCGGTCAACGCCGGTAGATTGCCGGTGAGGGCAGGCTTTGCCGCCGCGATCCGCGCCAGCCATGCCTGTTCATCGGCGTCGCCGGTCATACGGATCGCCTTGATGAGCGGCAATCCGCCGGGCGCCGGGTAGTCAGGCGGTTCATCACCGCTGAGCTGGATCGCGTCTAGCCCCGCGGTGAGCGCAATCTCACTGACGATCACCGGTAGTTCGTTGACAAACAGTCCAACCACCAGCGGGCGCGGTGGCGATAACGAGTGAATTGCCGCCGTGATATGCTGAGCCTCGGCAATTGTCACCCGTCGTCGACTCGGCGCAAATACCAGCCCGATCAGATCGGCGCCGGCAGTGGCGGCTGCCAGCGCCAGATCGACCGAGCGTATGCCGCAGATTTTAACCAGCTTACTCAATCTCTTTCAACGTGTAATAGACGCGGCGGTTTCGAGTGGTACGTTCGAGCATTCCGTGATGAATCGCTTGCTTGAGCATCGTGCGATTCTCTTCGGTAGTGCGCGGTAGGCCGCGCTGTTTGCGCGCAGCTTGCAATGCGCTCAATAGCTGCTGGAAGGTGGCGGGCCTGCCCATCTCGCGAACTGTCGTCCGGAACAGTTCCCACTCCTCGGCGCCAAACTCCAGCGTGAGGTCAACCTGACCGGCGCTGTCGTCGGTTGGTGACTGTGCCGGTAATGCAGCCGGCTCAACCGGCGCGGCAACAGGTTCGGCGATGGGTTCGGCGCTAACCGGCGCGGCGGCAACCGGCTCGGCGACGTGCTCGGCGACAGGCGCGGCGGCAACCGGCTCGGCGACGTGCTCGGCGACAGGCGCGGCGGCAACCGGCTCGGCGATGTGCTCGGCGACAGGCGCAGTGGCAACCGGCTCCGCGACAGGCGCAGCGGCAACCGGCCCGGTGGCAACCTCTGTCTCTGGCGTCGTTTTGCGTGAGCGCCGGCGGCGGTTGCGTCCCGATCGGGCGGTCAGCTCTGGCGATTGCGTTTCGTTGCCGCCTGCTGACACTGTATACTCAATATCTATCGGCGTTGGTGTATCTTGCACATCCACGGGGGATAGCGCATCTTCAACGCTCAAGGTGGATGTTGTATCGTCAATGCCTGCCAGAGGCACATCCAGCGACACCACATCTTCGCCGATTGCCGGTAGATCTTCAGACACACCCTGATCAACCAGCAGTTCTTCAAGCTGTGGCGGACTGTATTCCGGTTCGCCTTCGATCCCTTCATCAATCTCTGCGCCATCATCAACCAGACCGTTCGTGGCAGTAATCTCGTCGCGGTTCCGGTTACTGCGTCGCGAGCGGCGGCGGCGACGGCGACTGCCGGTTATTGTCGGTGAAGCCGGTGTCTCAGGTGGCGCTACCTTTGCCTCTTCCACCTCATTCGGGCTAAGCGCGGCGATCGGAATGGCGCCATTGACTCCGATTGGTGGATCAATCACAACCGGTTCGGGTGGCGGCTCTTCGGTCAGCAACGGCGCAAACCGCGATAACTTCAGCGGATCCTCGCCGGGCAGAAAGACCTCGTTGACCGAACCTTTGGTAAAGATCTGCACCTTGCCCCGCTGTTCGGCGTCTATCACCAGATCTTTGAACTTGCTGTACGGACGCCCGTTGAGATCGCGGTAGCGACTCTCTTTGAAATCGCCACCCATCAGCTCTTTCATGAGCATCTTGAGCGATCCCAGGGTGGTGACGTAGCCACGCTTGCGGGCCAGATGGATTGCCTGGACGAGCACTTCATATATGTCCGGTTCTGGTGGCGCTGGCGGCGGAGGCGCCGGCGCAACCGGCATAACCGACGTAACCGGCGCGACCGGCGCGACCGGCGCGATGGCTGGCGCTTCTATCGCTTCAATAGCGCGGGTTAATTCAGTGGCGCGATTGGCAATTGCCGTGGCGGCGGCACTGGCATTGGGCTGGCGGCCAACCAACTGCTCGTAAAAGACGAACTCATCGGCGCTCTGGGCAAGGTGCGTGCTGGCTGCGCCGCCGATACCGATAATATAAACCTCTTTGCCTTGCTGGCGAATGCTATGCACCAGGGGAATGAAATCGCGGTCGCCAGTTACGAGCACAAATCGGGTCACGTTGGGGTTAAGAAAGAGGGTCTTCATTGCGTCGATACACAGATTCATATCGACGCTATTCTTGATGGCGCGCCCGGTGCGCCCAGCATCCTTGTCGTAATAGTAAGTGGCAACGTAAATCGGTTCGATCGCGTTGGCGTACAGCGCGCTAGTGATGCGGGGGTAGCGGTACCAGTCAGCGTAAGCGCGCGAGATCACCACGCGGCCAAGGTCGTTGCAGCGGTCCATAATCGCTTCGAAATTGGGCGTGGCATTGAGTTTGTCGCGCACGCTCACATAAATGTTTTCGAAGTCGATGAAGACCGCGACATCAGGTCGCTTTTGGTCATACATCGTTGTCTGATCTGCTCCTGTTGTGCGTTCGAGAGGGAGGAGCGCGGAGCACATGCATCGACGCCAGCTCACGCAAGGCGCACATCGACAATCTGTTCGCCATCCAGGATTGCCAACGCTGACTCACCAGTCAGAGTAGCAGCCGGCGTCGAGTTGCAGCGATTATCGCAGCGATTTGCGGAGCAATGCGTCGGTATGTTCACGCGAACCAACCTCACAGTGTCAGGCTTGAGTCGCGAAAAGTCCAGTACAAATCATTGCGAGCGGCTATCCCGCCAGATAGCCTGCTCTTAACTGCTACTATAGCATTAGCGCGCAACCTTCGCAACCGGTAACGCGGGAAATTTGACCGTTTCGCCCAGAATGGCGCTGTACGCCAGCAGGTGACCGCGCAAGGTGTCGTGGTCGATCTGTCTGCTCAGGTAGTTGCGCCAGGTTTTCCCAATAAGACGGAGCATTCCCAGCGTCACCAGTATGGCATATGCGCGTTGGCTGAACGGCGAGGCGAACTTTGCCATGTAGCGCGTTCGCGCCCGCCAGAGCGCCACTTGCATCCGCCAGCGCGCCTGACTGGTAGCTGCGCCGCCAACGTGAATCACCTGCGCTGCCGGCACCTGCCAGATCGCCCAGCCGGCTTGCTTGATCCGCTGACACCAGTCGATCTCTTCGCAGTACATGAAGTAGCCTTCGTCCATCCCGCCAATTTCGGCAATTGTTGCGCTGCGCGCAAGCATGCAAGCTCCCAGCGGGTAATCGATCGGAAACGGATCGTTACCCGTTTCGGCAGGATACCGACCATGCCACCACGAGTCGTACAGGCGGCCCGGAAGCACTTCGCCCGGTGGGAAGAGATCGAGCGCGGTTGTGATCAGATCGGGAAAGCGAAACGCGGCACGTTGCAGCGTGCCGTCGGGGTTGAGCAGGCGTGGCCCGACGAGACCGACCCGCGGATGGGCGGCCAGAAAGTCGGCCATTGTTTCGATTGCGCCAGGCAATACCTCGGTGTCGGGGTTAAGAACGAGGATGGCGCCGCAGGTGTCGGCCAGGATGCTGATACCCTCATTGGTCGCTGCCGCATAACCGGGGTTGTCACGTCGTTCCCGCACCTGTACCGTCGGAAATTCGCGCCGCACAAGGGTTACACTTTCGTCGCGGGAACCGTTGTCTACCACAACGATGTGTAGCGGCAGCCGGCACGTCTGCAATGAGGCGAGGCAGCGACGCAGCAGCGGGGCTGTATTGTACGAAACAACGACTACGCCAATTGGCGCAAGATGGTTCATCATAGCGAGCCGATTGTAGCGGCGACCGGCTGAATTTGCAAGCGTTTGCCGCGATCCGCTGCTTCGCTTGCCGCTGATGCGCTATCCCGGCGCTTGATCGGCGACAACCGGTTTTCGCCGGATTTGCGTATTGCCTGCTCCCTGCTACAATGAAAGCGGTGTCTTTAACCGACAGTGACAAATCTGGTGAACTATGCTCGATTTTGCCATCGATCTTGCCTACCGGGCCGGCGCTCTCATTCGCGCTGGCGCCGAGCGCGATATTAGCTACGAACCAAAGCAGCACGCCGATGTCGTCACCGAAGTGGATCGAGCCAGCGAAGCGCTGATTGTCGGCGCGATCCGCGCCCGCTATCCTGATCACGCAATCATTGCCGAAGAGGGCAGCGGCGTGAGCATGTCTTCACCCTATACGTGGTTGATCGATCCGCTTGACGGTACGCTCAATTTTCTGCACGGTTTGCCGATCTTTGCCGTGTCGATTGCGCTCCTCGCTTACAACGAACCACTCATCGGCGTTGTCTACGATCCAATGCGCAACGAACTCTTTTACGCCGAGCGCGGTTGTGGCGCGTTCCTCAATGGTCGCCGCCTGCGCGTCTCGCAGACGGCAACGCTGGCGCGCAGTCTGCTCAGCAGTGGTTTGCCGTATGATCGCTTTGAGCAGTCCGATAACAATTTGACCGAGCTGACCTATCTGGCGATGCTGGCGCAAGATATTCGCCGGCCCGGTTCGGCGGCGCTCGATCTCTGTGCGGTTGCGGCTGGTCGCACCGATGGTCACTGGGAACTGGGGCTGAAGCCGTGGGATGTCGCTGCCGGCGGCTTGATTGCGCTCGAAGCCGGCGCAACTGTGACCGACTGGCAAGGTGGGACGTGGCGTCCGCTCAGCGGCGACCGGCTGGTGGCGACCAATGGACTCATTCACGGCGAATTGCTCGCTGCACTGGCTGCCGCCCGCCGACAACACGAAGCGCAGCGCGTCTGATCTTTAATAGTACCTGTGTAAACTATGGCATACTATCAACCTGAAGTTGCGCCCGGTCTGCCGCCGCTCAGCGCGCGTCGTCCGCTCATCAACGAGTATTTTCTCTCGGCGTATACGATGAGTGTCTACAACGGCTGCGAGCTGGGTTGTCCGTATTGCGATAGCTGGGTCTACCAGGAACGTCCGCTCAATGAGACGATTGCGATTCCAGTTGATTTGCCGCAACGACTGGCGGCGGTGTTACCGAATATCGACCGCGGTGATCTGATCGCAATCAGCGCCTTGAGCGATCCGTATCAGCCTGCCGAGCAGACCTATCGCATCACCCGGCAGGTGTTGCAACTGTTTGCCGACCAGGGTCAACCCTGCCTGGTGATGACCAAAAGCCCGCTGGTGTTAGAAGATCGAGCGTTGCTACAAAAGATCAATGAGCGTAGCCTGGCGATTGTCGTCACGACGCTGCTCACGCTCGACCAGCATCTGGCTACGCGCATCGAAGGGCGCGCGCCGTCGCCACAACTCCGGCTCGAGCTGATTGCCGAGCTAAAGCGGGCAGGGATACCGGTAGGAGTGGCGATTGTGCCGGTGATGCCCTACATCAACGACAGCAACCTCAATCTCCGCCGGGTTTTGCATGCCTGCGCTGGGGCCGGGGCTGATTTTGTCGTCTGGGATTACCTGCACATTCCCAACGAGCGCCACCGTCATCGGATCAACATCTTGCTCAGCCAGTTGGGATCGTACCCGCCTCGCTACTACCGCGACATCTACCGCGATCAGGCTACGGTCAACTCGATTTACCGCCATGATCGCGACCGCGAACTTTGGTTGCGCTGCAATGAATTGGGAATTGCGCCACGCGCGCCACATCGGATGTTTGCCGGCAAATTATCGCCCCGCAACGAAGCGGCGCTCTTGTTGCGTCACGCGGCATTTAGCGATCGAATGCAAGGTCGGGAACGGTTATTCAATCTGCATTGCGATCTGGCCGAGGCAGTGTATCGGGGCCATTTCCGCGCCGTCGATCTGCGCCAGAGTCCACTCTACCCGACAATTGGGCCACTGCTGGGCTTGTCTACCACTGCCTGAGCGGCTTGCTGACGCAGTCGTTCGTACAACTGGCGACGCAGCTCGCGCAGTCGCTCTTTATAACTGGTCGTATTGATTGGATCCGTCCACATCACCAGCGCGTCTTCGTGATTATCGGTGTAATAGTTGGCGCGCTGGCCGACCGGACGAAAGCCATATTTGAGGTAGAGACGCTGGGCAGTCAGGTTACTCACCCGCACCTCTAGCGAAAGGTATTGGGCTTCCAGCTCGTAAGCGCCATCAATCAGCGCGTTGAGGATCAGTTCGCCAACGCCGCGTCGCCGATGAGCTTCGGCCACCGCGATCGTCGTGATGTGACCGCTGGTTTCATTCAGCCAGATTCCGCCATAGCCAACCAGCGGCCGACCAGTGTTCAAGGAGAGTGGAACCAGGCCGATTCGTTGCAAAATTCGCGCGAGCAAGGAAAAATCTGATGGTGGTGGTGTCGCGCCATTGGGGAGTGAGGTGTCGGCACGAGCGACGACATAACGGCACGATCGCCGGTTCTGGATCTCGCGTCGGTACGTTTGCGCCGACCACGGTGACATGCGACTTTGCCGCTCAATCTCCTGGACGGCTGGGATGTCATCTTCACGCATTGGCTCGATGAAGTAGTACATCCCCCTTCCTCGCTGTGCGACATCTATATGGTGAGAGTGGATAAGCGATCCACTGTCTTGCCTATCCCCCTCTCACCCTGAGACCGGGTCTGCGAACGTCATTATGGTTGTACAGGGCGGGCCGACTCAACGAAAAAGATGCTCTGATACTCCCCATTGCGCCCAAAACCACCACCGGTTTGAAACGTCCCGGTCACTTCCACCAGACCCCAGACGAAACTGTTATTGGGGCCGAGGTTGAGCAACGCCGATTGATCAGGGGGAAACTGCTCAACCCAAATCGTGCCGCCAACCGGTTGTGGGCTAGAGCCATCTTCTTCAGTTGAAATGCCTTCGGCCAGCACGTAGATCACCGAGTTCCAGAAATAATACGCTTGCGTGGTCACGCGCTGCCCCTGATACTGTTGCGGATTGCGCAGCAGTTCGAAAAATGACACCTTATCAGGGCCGAGTGATCGGTCAGTCAGGCGTTGTTCGACACGGCGAATGCGTTCGATCGGTTCGGCACTGCTCACCGTGAGCAAGAAGCGGTAGGCTCCACCGGGGCCATAATTGCCCCCTGCCTCAAATCGCCCACGCACGCGCACAAATCCATATACCGAATCGCCCGGTCGGTGAAGATGTTCGGTCACTTCAGCCGGGAACCCTTCCAGCCAGATCAGTTCGCCGATTGGTTGCGCATCCAGCCCATTATCGAGCGTGCTCACCCCAACTGCCAGCACCGACAACCCGGGATTGCCTGGTCGCCAGATATACGCGCCATCAACGGTTACCTCACGGCCAGCATAATCGGTTGGGCTGGCAGTCAATTGCTGCACGAACAAAGGTGTGCCTGACACGCGATTGGCACAGGTTGTCAGGATCAGGAGACTCAGCCCAATGACGAGCAAGAGTTGCGAGGCTCGCCACGATAAACGAAACATGCGACTCCATCCTCCTCGGATGTATCTCATCAGTCTGGTCGGCGCGCAGCGACGCGGATGCGCGCCGATACGGTGTCACTGCTGCCGATTATAGCAGATGCAATGAAGCCCTTCAACTCTCTACTTTGGCGATAACGTCTTGACAGCAGGTACATCGATCAGTATGATGATGATTATCTAATGGACTAATAATCCATAGTTACAATATTAGTTCGCATATCGCCAGTGCAAAATAAATACTGGCGCCATGCACATTAACAACTGCATAGGAGGCTACCGTGACAGAGCTACTCTGGGCCGTCGTCGCCCTGCTTGCAGGGCTGGCCGGCGGTGCAGGCATAGGTATCTGGTGGGCGAACAATGGGGTCAGCTCACTAGTGCAACGCAAAGCTGCTGAAGCGCGACTCTTAATCGAAGAAGCGCGATCACAGCAAAAAGAAATCCTCTTGCAGGCCAAAGATGAGGCGCTGCGCATTCGGAATGAAGCTGAAGCAGAATTGCGCGAATCGCGTCAAAGCTTGCAAAAGCAAGAAGAACGTCTGCAACGTAAAGAGGAAAATATCGATCGGAAACTAGAGGGCATCGAGCGTCGTGAGCGGCTCATTCAGCAACGTGAGCGCCAGATCGAACAACTGGCGCAGGAAGCTGAACGCTTAAAACGCCAGCAAGCGCAAGAGCTGGAACGTATTTCGCAATTGTCGCGTGAAGAAGCCCGGTCGATTATCCTGGCCGAAGTGGAACGCGAAACGCGCGAAGATGCCGCCCGGCGCATCCGCGAGCTCGAACAGCAAACCAAAGAAGAAGCCGATAAAATTGCCCGTAAGATTATCGGTCTGGCAATTCAACGCTGCGCGAGCGATTACGTCGCGGAAATGACCGTCTCAACGGTGAATCTGCCCAGTGAAGAATTGAAAGGACGGATTATTGGCCGCGAAGGTCGCAATATCCGCGCTTTCGAGCAGATCACCGGTGTTGATATTATAGTTGATGACACTCCTGAAGCAGTAACCCTTTCGTGCCACGATCCGGTTCGGCGTGAAGTGGCGCGAGTGGCGTTGCTGAAGTTATTGAAGGATGGGCGTATCCATCCATCACGCATCGAGGAGGTGGTGCATAAGACGCAGCTTGAAATCGAACAGATTATGCGCGAAGAGGGTGAGCGGGTGGCATATGAGGCCAATGTGCAGGGCCTTCACCCTGATTTGATCAAGCTGCTCGGTCGCTTAAAATATCGCACAAGCTATGGGCAAAATGTCTTGCAACATTCGCTGGAATGCGCTTTGCTGGCCGCTCACATGGCGGCAGAATTGGGCGCAAATGTAAATATTGCCAAGACAGCCGCTCTCTTGCACGATATTGGCAAAGCGGTTGATCACGAAGTCCAGGGGCCTCACGCGCTAATCGGCGCGGAAATTGCCCGTCGCCTTGGCCGTTCACCGGCCATCGTGCATGCGATTGCGGCTCATCATTATGATGAAGAGCCACAAACCGTTGAGGCATTCCTGGTGATCGCCGCCGACGCAATTTCCGGCGCACGGCCCGGCGCGCGTCGCGAGACGCTCGATCTTTACATCAAGCGTCTTGAAGCACTGGAAACTGTGGCAACTTCATTCCCCGGTGTGCAACGCGCCTTTGCAGTGCAGGCCGGGCGTGAAGTGCGGGTGATGGTGCAACCTGAACAGATTGATGATCTCGCCAGTGTGCATCTGGCCCGCAACGTGGCGAAGAAGATTGAGGAGAGTTTGCAGTATCCGGGTCAAATCAAAGTGACGATCATTCGCGAAACTCGCGCAGTAGATTATGCGCGATAATCAATTGGCCAAACGGTGAGAAAATTCGATACCGTTTAGTCCCCAAATCACGATCGCGTGTGGTACAATTGCCATACGCATCAAATGTCGGCTATCAGGGTTCTTTTACACGAGGAGGCTGCGCCGGTATGAGCCTGGCAACTCCGCCCGATGATGCGAGCCGTCTATCTACCCGTCACCAACAGGAGGAAGCTATGAGCAACGCCCAGCCGCTTGAGCGGGCTGTCGGCGAAGGCAACGCCGCCCCCGCTCGTCAGCAGCGCAGTGCCGAGGTCCTTAAGGTCTCGACCCGCTCGCGGCCGAGTGCCGTTGCCGGCGCAATTGCCGGTGTTATGCGCGAGAATGGTTCGGCTGAAGTGCAGTCGATTGGCGCTGGCGCAACGAATCAGGCTATTAAGGCCGTGGCTATCGCCCGTGCCTACCTGAGCGAGGAGGGGATCGATATTGTCTGTATTCCGTCGTTTATCGATGTCGCAATCGATGACGAGGAACGCACAGCTATTCGTCTCTTAATCGAACGCCGGTAGCCTCCTGTGTAGTTCCGTCGTCGCTGGCGAGGCATCTCCGCCCGGAGATGCCTCGTGTTGTATCTGGCGAGCGTTGTTGCATGGATGAGATTGCGCGTTTTTTACGTTCTTACCCGCCCTTCGACCGGTTGCCCGAACACGTGGTGAGCCAGATTGCGGGTGAGTTGCAGATTGAGTTTGTTCGCGCCGGCCAGACAATTCTGACCCGTGGTGGCGAGCCGTCCAGGTTTCTGTATATCGTTTGCAAAGGCTCGGTTGATCTGCTCCGCAGTGGCGATCAGGTGGTTGATACACTTGGTCCCGGTGAAGCCTTTGGGCATCCGTCACTGATACGCGGTCAGCCGCCGCTGGTGACGGTGCGCGCCCATACCGATACGCTGCTGTATCTCCTGCCGGGAGCGATCTTTCATCGCCTGCGCGCCGAACAGCCCCAGTTCGCCGCTTTTTTTGCCGCTTCGGTGATCGAACGCCTGGGCTATGCCTTGCAATCACGCCAGGCTGAGTCAAATCCCACCTTGTTTCAAACGCGCCTGCGCGATCTGATTGCGCGTCCGCCGGTCTTTATCAGCGCCGATGCGACGATTGGCGATGCCGCCCGACGGATGCGGGATGAACGGATTTCGTCGCTCATCGTCGATCTGTCTCCCGCTGGTATCATCACTGACCGCGATCTGCGCAACCGGGTATTGGCTGAAGGTTTGCCTGATACAACGCTGGTGCGTCAGGTGATGAGCGCGCCGGCAACAACTATTTCAGCCGATGCCCTGGCCTTTGAGGGCTTGCTATTGATGCTGGAACGGGGTATTCACCATTTGCCGCTGGTCGATGGCGACCGGGTGGTAGGGGTTGTCACCCATACCGATATTCTCCGTCGTCAGAGTAACAGTCCGCTCTTCTTGCCGCGCCTGTTGCAACGAGCGACCGGGCTGGAAGATTTGCGTCGCTACACCGATCAGGTGGCCGAAGCGGTGATGACCCTGACGGCAACCGGGGCCAGGGTGAGCGACATCGGGCGCGTAGTGGCCGTTGCTCACGATGCCTTGCTCCAACGACTGTTGCGCGATGCCGAGGTAGAATTAGGCCCGCCACCAGTGCCCTATGCGTGGCTGGTGCTTGGTTCAGAAGGGCGCTACGAGCAGACATTGCGCACCGACCAGGATAATGCCCTGGTTTATGCCGATGAAGCCGGGCCAGAAGCAGTGAGTTACTTTGAGCGGTTGGCAGAATTGGTAGTTGGCTGGCTGGTCGAGTGTGGGTTTCCGCGCTGCCCCGGCAATATCATGGCAACCAATCCCGAATGGCGTCAGCCGCTATCCGTCTGGCAGAGCTACTTCCGGCGCTGGATTGAAGTGCCGGACGAGGAAGCATTGTTACGCACGGCGATCTTCTTTGACTACCGGCAGGTGTATGGCTCTTTGCCGGCTGAACCGGTACTGCGCGCGATTACGCAGCATGCCGCCGAGCATCGGATCTTTATGGCTCGCCTGGCCCGCGCCGCGCTGCGTCAACCTGCGCCGCTGACCTTCTTCCGGCAGGTGGCGCTTGAACGCCGCGGCGATCAGCGAGATCTGCTCGATTTAAAGCTGCGCGGCACGGCGATGGTCGTTGATCTGGCGCGTCTGTTTGGGTTAGAAGCGCATAGCAACGAGACCAACACGATTGCGCGCTTGCGCGCAGCAGTGGCGACCGGAGTATTGAGTCGTGAAGATGGCGATAATCTGATGAGCGCCTTTGAATTGCTCTCAACCCTGCGCCTGCATCATCAGCAACAGCAAATTGCCAGTGGCTTGCCTCCCGATAATCTGGTAAATTTCCACCAGTTAGGTCCGCGCGAACGACGTGAAATTAAGGAGTCGTTGCAGGCGATTGCGGCAGTGCAACGGGGTGTGGCTTTGATGTTCCAGACCGATCGGCTGGCATAGTCGTTATGATTGCAAGCAGTGTGCGCCGACTCGCTGGAATGGCCTGCCTCTTCATCACCGCTGCTATGAGTCGTTAGTGCCCAGATATGGACTGACCGGCAAGCTGTCTACTTCTCTGGCTAGACATCTCAGCCGGCGCCGTTGGCTTAGCTACGGAGACCGTATGCGCTCGCTCTGGTCACGTCTGTTTCAGCGTACACCACCCGCCGATTTTGTGCAGGCCTACGAAGCGTTTCCCGAACCAGACCCGCGCCTGCCGTGGCGGGAAGTTCCCTATACTGTGATCGATGTTGAGACGACCGGCCTTGATTACCGCCACGATGCGCTGATCGCGATTGGCGCGGTCAATGTGGAGAATGGTCGGGTGTTGCTCAAACAGACGTGGTATTCCCTGATTCGGCCCCCTGCCGACCGCGAACCGAGCGTTGAGAGCATCCGTATTCATCATCTGACCCCCGAAGAATTGCGGCATGCGCCGCCGGCTGATGAGGTGCTGGCAGAGTTGCTTCGTCGGATCGCCGGTCGCGTGCTGGTTGTGCATGTCGCTGAAATTGATGTCCGTTTCATCAATGCAGCCCTTAAACCGTTTGGCGGTCGGTTGCGGCGACCAATTCTCGACACGGCGAGGCTGGCGATGACTCTCCACCTCAATGCGCAATGGCTTGGCGAACAATCGCGCGATATGCCGGCGCCGGCAGTGGAATTGCGCAGGTTGGCCACTTCGCTCGGTTTACCGGTCTACGCGCAACACAATGCCCTGAATGATGCCGTGACTACGGCTCAACTCTTCATTGCGCAGGCGACCCTGCTGGCCGATCAGGGCCGTTCCAATCTGGCCAGCCTGATCCGGGCCGGTGGAGTGTGAGCGCTTGCGCACCGGTCCGCGCGCTCGTAGTCTGGCTATCGGCTATCGATCTACCGCAGAGATCGCAGAGGTCGCAGAGGAACTATCGGCTATCGGCTATCGACTATCGCTCTCCTGGCAGATGGCTGGGCGCAGCAGCGCTGCGCCCCTACCCCCGCTCCCGCTCCACCTGCCGCTGCCCACACAGCGCCGGTTATCGGCTATCGGCTATCGGCTATCGGCTATCGACTATCGCTCTCCTGGCAGATGGCTGGGCGCAGCAGCGCTGCGCCCCTACCCCCGCTCCCGCTCCACCTGCC
>NZ_CAKZNK010000152.1 GCF_937129525.1 uncultured Chloroflexus sp.
ATGGAGGTTTGCTATGCCCTATCTTCTGGCAGCCGAAGCCGATAAGATTCAGGATTTCATCTTTCGTTCTTCTCGCCTGCGTGAGGTGGTGGGAGCCAGCCAGTTACTCACCCGCTTCTGTCGTAGCGTTGAAGACACGCTGGTCAAACGTTATAACGGTCAGGTCATCGTGAATGATGGCGGCAGCTTCCGGGTGATCTTTGATCAGCCCGACCAGGCAATTGCCTTCGGTAACGACCTGGCCGAACTCTACCGCCTGGCGCTGGGAGGGAGTTTGACGGTAGCCGAGCCGGTTGAGATGGGAAGTGATTTTCGCGCTGCCAGTGAGGCGGCAAGTAAAAAGTTGCGTTGGGCAAAGAGTCGCCGAGATGGGGTAGTTGCCGAACCACATATGCCGTATGTGGCTTTTTGTGCCTCGTGTGGGGTGACGCTGGCGCGCAATCATACCAGACTGGCAGGCGAAGGCGGCAGCGAGCGGCGGCGGTATTTGTGCAGTGATTGCCAGCGGAAAGCCAGCGAGAGGGTCAGTAATCGTGAAGAAATCTTACGTGAGTTTCTACGTGAGGTCATTGACAGTTCCTCAAAAATCAACAGTTACGAATTTCCTAATGAACCAGGAGACATTGCAACATACGATCGGCGGAGCTATGTGGCCTACCTGGTCGCCGATGGCAACGGAATGGGGATGCTCTTCGGTAGCATAACCAATATGGAAGTTCTTCGCGCTTTTTCCGAAGCATTATCGGGAAATACACGCACAAGCCTGGCAGCGCCGACCAGACTCCTCCTTGAGAGGTTATCTGATCAGAACAATCGTAAATCTCTCATCCCTGTGCTTCCCCTCATCCTCGGCGGCGACGATCTGTTTGCGCTTATTCCCGCGCCGTATGCCATCGATGTCGCACGCCGGTTTTGTCTGGCGTGGGAAGGACTGATGAATACACTGGTTGAAAAACAAGGGTTGAAAGACGTACCCCGGCCAACAATCGCTGCGGCGGTGGTGATCTGCAAGAGCACCTACCCTTATGCCCTTGCCCATCGTCGCGGCGAGGCATTGCTGAAGAAAGCCAAGCGCCTGAGTAAAGCGCTGGCTGCCGAACGCGGTGAACACCTGTCGGTGGTCAATTTCGAGGTCATTCTGGGCAACCGGCTGTCTGGGGATGATGATGCGAGCGAATCAAAAACTATTGCTACGTCGCTCCGACCATACTGGGTATCGCCGCAGCCGTTATCAACCGATGCAGCAGCACGCGGTATTGATCTCAAGCAGTTGCTGGATCAACGCAGAACGCTCAAAGACCTTCCCAACAAGCGACTGGCCGAGTTGCGTCGCTGTTTTGAAGCAGTTCCTGAAGATGTATCTGTTCACCAACAGGGAGAGTTGTTGGTGCGCTGGACAGAGCGCGATCTGGCCAGGATCTTGTCTCGCTTGAGCCCGACCGAGAAGACCGCTGTCGAGGCTACTTTGCAAGCGTTGGGACAAGCGCGTAGTGCTAATCAGCACCACTGGCGCGCACTCAATCGTGGTGATAACGGGATATACGCGCACGGTATGCTTGATCTGCTCGAGGCATGGGATTTTGCCCAGGATCTCGACCTCAGTCTAGAGGACTACGAATCGGAGGAGATAGCGTCATGAGTACCCGGCTGGAATTTGAAATCATCTTCAAGAGCGATTATCACGTCGGCGCCGGGTATGGTCTCGGCTTGCAGGTCGACTCGGCCTTGCTGCGCGACCCCGATAACATACCAGTGATCCGCGGTACGGTACTGGCTGGCTTGCTGCGCGAACGTCTTAAAGAGCTGCTCAGCCTGGCGCCTTTCGATAACCAGCGCCACACTGAAGACGAAACGAAATCATGCCTGGAATGCAGTATCTTTGGTAGTTCTAAGCAGAAAAAGCGCTGGCGCATTTCATCGGCGCGTCCGGAAGGGCTGATGACGCCGCAGGCCCCGTCTGATAACTGGCGTGCTGGTGAAACCGCTGCCCAGATCACAACGCGAGTGCGGGTCAATCCATGCACCCGGCGCGCCGAAGAGAACAAACTCTTCACCCGCGAGGAGGGTAATGGCAGCCTTCAATTCCGCTTCATTGCCGAGTGTGATAGCGACGACGATCAGGTACAGCAAGAGATTGAGCTGCTGGTTGCTGCCGCGCGCATGCTCCGCAATCTCGGCGCAGGGAAGCGTCGAGGGTATGGTGAATGTGAGATTCATCTCGTTGACCGCGAGCAAGAAGCAGACATCCTGGCCCGGTTCGAACGACGTTTAAGAGGGCAACCGGTTGAAGCGGTCTCTGCAGTCCCGACAATCGATGTAGCTGCACTCACTTTGCCGGCGTCGTCTCGCAACCACACGTATCGGTTGCGCGTACTACTGCGGCTCGATGAGCCACTGTTGATTGCCCGCCGCGCCGAAGCCGGCAACCAGTTCGAGACCCTCGAGACCATCCCCGGCAGCGTTTTGCGCGGTGCGCTGGCTTGGCGCATCGCGCAGCGCTTTTCGCAGCATTGGCAACCCGACAGTGTCGAGTATCAGCATTTTGTCGGATTGTTCTATCAGGGTCTGGCGCATTTCTCGCTGCTCACGCCGGTTGAATTAAACCAAGATCGCACTTCTGGTTATCCGACGATTGTAGCCCCGCGTGATCTGGTGACCTGTGAGCTGCGCCCAGGGTACCAAACTCCTGGTAAAGATCAGGATCGTGGCGATAAGGGTCATGGAGTATGGAGTCTGTTCGCCAACCCGCCGTCCGAATGTCCCGAGTGCGCGAAACCAGACACTGCAAACGGACGCAAAGGATCCTCTGTGAAGCTCGATACCCTTAGCGGCTTTATTTCGCTGGTTGAGGGAGCGCCTCGCTCGAAGCATCGACCCAGGCAAACGGCTGAAATGCACATTCGCATCGACCCTGCCAGTGGTCGGGTGCGCACCGGCGATCTCTACGGCTATGTCGCGCTTGAACCAGGGCAGTATTTTGTCGGCGAGATCACCTGTGTTGATGAAACGGTCTGGCAAGCGCTGCAAATGATGGCCAATCTTCAGCCCAACGGACAGATCAACGAGTTAAGACTGGGTAAGGCGACTCAGCGCGGCTACGGCAAGGTTAGTGCGGTGTTTCAACCAATTGAGCAGTCATTGTTCCATCTTCAGGAACTCAGCGCTCGCCTGAACGCTACCGAACGGATAACGATCCTGCTGTTGAGCGATGCTATTATCCCCGATCCGTGGGGCCGCTTCTGGCGGGGATTCGATCCGGGATGGCTTAAGCAAGAGCTGAATTTGCCTGACGGAGTGGAAGTTACTATCGATCAGGTGAACGGTGAATTGCTGGTATGTTCAGCAACGCGCACCGTCGATTCATTCAACGCAACCCTCGGCTTGCCGCGCGCGCGCGACATCGCGATTGTCGCCGGTTCAAGCGCGCGGATCAGTTTCCGCGGGATTGCGCTCGATGACTTGAGAAAGCTTCTTGCCGTCGTTGAAGCGCAAGGAATTGGCCTGCGTCGCGATGAAGGCTTTGGCCGGGTGGCGTTTAATCATCCTGTCTACACGCAGTTGCAAAACGTCCAAATCCCATCGCTCGATCTGTCACCAATTGTGCCCACGGCGTCAGAAGTTTCCCATCCGGTCATGCGCATCCTTAAGTTTACATTGGCTTGGGCGCAGAAACTCGATCAGCAAAACTTCAAATCCTGTACAGATGCGCGGTTCGAATCTGTAGCGCGTCTGCTCCACACCTCGCAGCATACGTCGCTTGAGCCGATCAGGAGCGAATTGCAACGTATGGGCAGGGGGGCAACACTTCCCGGTCGCGACAAGCCGAATTTCTTCGAGTCTGAGGGTCAACCTGGTATGAATGTGATCGATGAGCTGCTCAATGACCTGGAACAGCAATTGAGAGCAGATCATCTCGCCGACAACCCGCAGGCCTGGCAGATTGGTTTGCAGACACTGGCCGCCCGCATCTCCGGCGCCATTCGCCAATCAGACCAAACAGGGAGGAACTCATGAACTTTCGCGCAATAACGGCAACTTTAACCACGCGCGCGGCGCTCCACGTAGGTACCGGAAAAGATACCGATACAACCGATGACCTGCTCCGCCGCGATGCGCGCGGTCGTCTGCTCATTCCCGGCACGACCATTGCCGGCGCGCTGCGGAGCATCGCGACCCGGTTGGCACTCAGGTTTGGTGGTGTCGGGTTATGCCAGGCACTCACCGGACTAACCAACAAGGCCTGCCAGTGTCTCGTCTGCAAGCTCTTCGGTGATGTCAATCCGCAAGAGGACAATGAATCGGCAACAGCGGCCCGCGTACTGGTGTACGATGCCGTGCTGGAAACCTCACCGGGGTTGTCGATCCGCGATGGCGTAGGCATCGATCGCGTGACCGGCGCTGCGGCGCGGCGCGAACGGCTCAAGTTTGACTATGAGGTACTGCCGGCGGGGACAACGTTCAAACTACGCCTCGAAATCGATCCGCGGCTGGAAGATACTGAGCGCACTTTGCCGCTGCTGGCGGTAACCCTGGCGGAATGGGAGCAGGGGCGCGGTGTCGTCGGCGGTCGCGTTAGCAGAGGATTGGGAGCGCTCGATCTGAGCGATGTGCAATGGCTTGAGTACGACCTCAATCAGCTCGACAATCTGCTCGCATTTCTCCGTGACGGTCCGCCATGGGACGCCAAAGGAGACAGTTCGTGGCTTGCCAGACATGTCCGGCAGGCCCGACAGCAGCTCAGGTCACAGAGCAATAACAATAACAATCACCTGGTAGCTCGCTCATGGGTACAGGCCGAATTCACGCTGGCGGCAACCGGCCCCTTCATCACCAACGATCTGGTTCAGGCAGGACGCAGTGGCTTCGATCACGCGCCAGCGCTGGCAGCCTACGAACAGGGCGCCAGACCGGTATTGCCCGGCTCCAGCCTGCGCGGTGCATTGCGGAGCCACGCCGAGCGCATTGCTCGCACGCTTGCCACCCTCAAGGCATGGAACGCTGGCAGTGACTCGGCCAGCCGCAAGGCTCAATTCTTGCAAAAATGTCCAGCCTGCAATCCCCTGACCACAAAAACGACCGATCCGGTTGCGAGCTGCAATAGCTTCATCAAGACCCTGCCCAAAAAGCAGCGTGAAGATCTGGAACAGCGAGGCGCTGAGGATAAACTCTGTCTGGCATGCCGGCTCTTCGGTAGTCCATGGAATGGCAGCCGGTTGCGAGTCGAAGATGCGCCGTTTGTTGGCGATAAGGTCGAAACCAAAGTGCTCGACTTTCTGGCAATCGATCGCTTTACCGGGGGTGGGCGCGACACCGCCAAGTTCGATGCCGTCGTGTTGTGGAAGCCAAAGTTCCGCGCGCGCCTGTTTCTGGAAAACCCGGAACCGTGGGAACTGGGGTGGCTGGCGCTAGTGTTACGCGATCTGCACGATGGCCTGATCACGGTTGGCTTCGGCGCTGCGAAGGGTTTTGGTCAGTGTGCCATCGAGGACGTTCGCCTGACCTTCGGCGTGATTAATGATGATGATTTTCCTGGTCGGGATCAGGATATTGCTACTGTGGCACAAGTTATCAAGACCGGCAGCGGTGAGAGTGGCGTGTACAAAACCATCGCTTACGATCCAACAGCAAAGGACGATTGGATGAAACTTGCCGAAGGCTGGGTCAGGGCATTCAATGAGGTGATGAACAATCATCGCCATCCCTTTGATGGCAATCTCGACAGAGATAGCTACTTCGATCAGGTTGACAATTACTGGTTGTCCGATCTCTATCCTGCGAGGGTGTCATGAGCGAGCAGGGCATCGACTTTGACGAACTGTATGAACAGATGAAAGAGGAGCAGCTCGATCAATCGGAGCGGCCCGCTATCTGGGGTGGCGAATTTCCGGCTGATCGGCTGAACGATTTTTTGAATGCCTGGCAGACTCACTTGAATGCCATGCCTTACCGCATCTGGGAGCATGTCAGCCATATCGAATTCGCCGATGCGCCGGCTCAACCTGAGTTCCTCCAACGCGCCGATATTTTTGGTGAGGGTGGACATCTCTCGTTGCGTCGCGATATTGATCGCTGGTTGTGGCATTACATTGGCACGCAAGCCAATCCGATGCCGAATACGACATTCAACGTGGTCGATTTTTGGGTAACTCATCCCAACTGCCAGTTGCGGCGCTATGCCGAGTCGGTCGTATTGTGGGGCAAACGCGAGGAAGGTGCGCCACACTGGTCTGACAACCGGGTTGCAGCGGCGAATCTCAATTATCCGCTCAACACTAATGGTCGCGTTCACCTGCACTTCTGGCGGTATACCGAGCGAGGGCAAACAGTGTTCGTCTGGTATCGGGCCTTAAGCGACAAGCCAGTATAGGAGCATCGCAATGACCAACAATCGACCGAGGCGTAGGCAGAACGCATCAGGCGTGCAGGCAAGAGCGACAACATCACAAGGGTATCGCTTTCTCAACCCCTACAACTTCGCGCGCACGCTGGAAACCCGCAACCCACATCTGGCCCCACTGTTAGGGCGCTGCTCGCCGCCACCTCACGACCGCATGGTCGGATTGAGCGGACGCATTCGCTGCCGGTTGACCGCTACCACCCCCATCTTTATCTCAGACAGCGAGGGTGTGGTTGAAGAGAATGTTAACGGTAGAATCCATCGGCACTATCGATTCTTCCGCGATCCAGAGGGGAAGGTTGCCATTCCCGGTACCAGTCTCCGTGGCGCGGTGCGCTCGATGTTTGAAACGGCAACCAACTCGTGCTTTGCCCATTTCGCCGGTGATAAACGGTTGAGCTATCACCTGTTGCCGGAACTGGCATTGCGGCTGGTGCCTGCGCGGGTGCGCCAACGCGATCATCATTGGGAGCTGGAGCTGTTGCCTGGAACAACAACCATTACCCCTGATCGGCGTCCGTCGGGACCCCAATACGCGGCGTGGGTCCATACGTATCAGACGTTGCAGAAGAGTAGAACCGTTCTCCAGGCGTCGCAAACACCGTATGCGCAGCGACAAAGACTGTCACTTAACGGCTATCAGCACGGCGAGAGGGTGTATGCCATCATCGAGCGCGTCACTCATCCGAGTCGTAACTTTGAGTTCTGGAATGTCGTGAGTCTGGCCAGGTCAGAGCAAAACTTGCCCAAACCCGTTGGCAATCAGCGCAAGGTGAGCGGTTACCTGTGTATCACCAACCAAAACATTGAAAACAAGCACGATGAGCGACTGTTCTTCACCACGCAGCAACTGCAACCTGTTGCGCTGCCCGACGATGCGCGCGCCAGATACGAAGAGCTGATCGCCGATTACCAGGAGCGCCATCGTGATGAGGTGCGCAAACGTCGCAATCCGGCTCAATCCGAAGGTGGTGAACCGGCCTTCAGCCGCTTCATTCTTGAACGCACCGGACGCAATGACGCCAGATTGCAAGATGGTGACCTGGTGTATGCCATGCTTGATGGCGCGAACGGGACGTACACGGTGCAATTCATTGTGCCGGTTTCAGTGCCGCGCGTCGGTTTTGATCGCAAGATTGGCAATCTGCTTTTCCCAGCAGAACTCGCTAAATGCACTGAATATCAAAAACTCTGTCCAGCCTGCCGCACGTTTGGTTGGGTATGGGGCGACGAGTCGACACAAGAAACACCCGATCTCTCAAAACCAACCGCTTATGCAGGTCGGGTTCGCTTCAGTCATGCCACGCTCGTTCACGATGCCGGTACGTTCGATACGACTCTGGCCATTCTGTCTACTCCCAAGCCAACTACCTACCGTTTCTACCTGCGACCGCGCAACGGAAAACCACGCGATGGACTAAGAGATCAAGACGTTGACTACAACAACGAAGAACAAATCTTGCGTGGGCGTAAAGTCTACCGGCACCATGGCAAACAACTCAACCCGCAAGAATATCAAAGCGTGAACAACGCCAAAAGCGACCAGAATCGCACAGTATTGGGAGTGCAACAGACGGGGAGTGTCTTTGAATTCACTGTCGAATTCACCAACCTGGCGCCGCTAGAATTGGGGGCGCTCCTCTGGAGTCTGGGCCTGGAGGGCTGGTACCACCGGATCGGCTATGCCAAACCACTGGGTTTCGGTTCTGCTCAGATCAGTATTCAGGAGGTCGAGATTCTCGACCCGAAAGTGCGCTACGAGTCGTTATCTGCTGGCGACGGCTGGATCAAAGCTGACCAACAACAGATCGACTCCTGGATCAATGCATTTAAGAAAGGCATGGCGTCACGCTACGGCGCAGCATTCGATCAGTTAGCGAACATCCGCGACCTCAAAGCATTGCTGGCGGCAGACCCCACCTTGCCTGTTCACTATCCGCGGCCAACCCGCCAGCCACAGGCGGAGGGCCGGCAGTACGAATGGTTTGTCGGCAACAAGCGCGGTGGGCAAGATCCGGGACCGCGGATCGCTTTGCCTTTAGCTGAGGAGGATCGAGTCGGTTTGCCGTTAATCGACAAGTACGGCGATGAGGTTCATGAACGATGAGGTGATGGCTCTATGACGATTGGTGAACAGCCGATGGACAACATTACCCAGGCGCTACGGCTGGTGCGACCGGCTGATGCGTTAGACGCCAGCGCAAAGATTTGCGATCAACTCCCGCAGGCTCTTGAGTCAATCGGCGCTCTGGCGCAACCCTTCACTCCGCTCTCTGACAAGGTACTGAAGAGCTTCGAACCGCTTGCTCTCGATCGCGATTCACAGCAGAATAATCCGGCGAAAGCATTGCAGGCCGAACGTGAGTTGATCGAGTGGTACCAGGATCGCAACCAGATGTTCCAGGCCGTGGCATTGGCTCGCGAGTGGCTGGTGTCGTGGGTCATGTTGCAGATGGGAATGGGAAACCAGTTCTCAGACAAATCAATGCGCGAGCAGGTCGAACGCGCGTTGGGGGCGGCGGTGCAACAGCGCCGCCAGAAAGCTGCTGAAGAAGAGAAGTCTGCTGCCGATGGGCAGAAACCCATCGATTTGAGCAAGATTCAGTCAGATGTTGTTACTCTCTTCGACCAGCTTGGCAATCTCCGCAATGACCTGATGCATGCCGGTAAACGACCGAATCCCTTGCAAGCTACCTCAGTCGAGAAGAAGATGCGCGAGTTTTTAAAGAAATTGAAAGAGCTTCCTCTATCCTGATTGTCACAGGCAGGGTATTTCTTTTAGAATGATACCGATCCTTTCGATCAGTAGCCCATCTTCGTTGGTCAAATGTCAGACACTGGCGCTCTTGTTGGCGCCTGGTGTCACAGCCCTCCTCCAGAAAGCCTTACCCTATGGTTGAACCAGCACTGACTCTTCCGGCATTACAGGTGTTACGCATTCGGGTAACCATGCGACTGGCTGCGCCGGCGCGGTTGCCACCGTTCAAGGGCGCGTTGTTGCGTGGTGGGTTGGGATATGCGCTCCAGCGCGCGAGTTGTCCGCAGCAGTGTTGGGGGCAGTCGCATCGGTGTCCCACCGAAGTGGCCCGCTGCGCCTACCGCGAGCTGTTCGAGCCGACGTTGCCCCCTGGCGGCACTTTCTTGCACGATCTGCGCGATGCGCCGCGCCCTTTTGTGCTCGAACCGCCACTTGATCAGCGCCGTTTCTACGCCGCCGGTGATCTGCTCGAGACAACGATGCTGCTGTTTGGGCGCGGCATTGAACTGCTCCCGTTTGTGGCGCTGGCGTTCGTCAATTTCGGTCGCGCCGGTCTCGGTCGTTACCAGACTGCGGCCCGTCTCGAACGGATCGAGGCCCTACCGTATGGTCAGTCGTTGGGGGTGACCATTTACCGCGATGGCGATAGCGATCTGACTCTGACCGATATGCCGCTGTTTAATCTGTCTGAACTGACGCCGATTTCGGAACGTATGGCGCCCGATTTGCGTCTGGCGCTGCGCGCGCCGCTGCGGATCAAGACTCGCGGTGAGTTGATGCAAAGCCTTGAAATTCCGGCGCTGGTGCAGGCTATCTGCTGGCGGTTGCAGGCGCTGAATTATCTGTACGGTGATGTGCCCTGGGAGGTCGATTACCGGCCCGCAGTTGTCGCTGCTCAACAGGTAATCGTCGAACACGATACGACCCATTGGGTTGATTGGGAACGGTCAAGCACGCGCCCCGCTAACCGGCAAACGATGAAGCTCGGCGGCCTGATTGGCGCCGCGACTCTGCGCAATGTGCCGCCGATGGTGCGCAGTTTGTTGCTCGCCGCCAGCGTTGTACACGCCGGGAAGTCGTGCGTGTTTGGCCACGGTTGGCTCCAGGTACTTCCAAATACTTGACATAAGGATTTATGCATGAACTTCGCTGCCGAACTCGATCTCTTTCGCAAGCGCGTGGGTGATCGCCGGGCCAGGGCTTTGATTTTGCTAGGTAGCAGGCAGCCTAACACTGCCGCACTCCTCGTTGGCGCGCTCCAACCGCAGCGCGTGGCGTTTTTACTGACGCCGGAGACGACCGATTTTCCGCAACAGGTGGCCGACTTGCTGGGCCGGGATCCCGATCCAGACTGGCTGGTCAAAACGGCTCATTATACCGACATCAATCAGATCTATCGCCAGCTTCGCGCCGTCGTGATTGATGCGTGGTCTGACCTGGCGCGCTCTGAGATTCTGGTCGATCTGACCGCCGGCACGAAAATTATGTCGGTGGGACTGGCGAAAGCGGCTTATATTCTCGATCTCGGCACGATCTATATCGAGAGCGATTATAGCCAGAATCAGGTGGTGCCCGGCAGTCAGCGGTTAATCACTCCGCCTGATCCTTACGAGGTCTTCGGTGACCTTGAAGCCGAGGCGGCTCAACGCGCTTTCAATGCCTATGATTATGTGAGCGCAGGGCGGATCTACGCCGATCTGGCTCGCCGGGTGCCGATGCCCGCTGATCGGTTGCAGTATGAGGCGCTGGCTGAGCTGGCCACTGCCTATACGCAATGGGATGCGTTCGATGTCGCTGCCGCGGCGACCTTGCAGCGCCTGCTGGCGCGACCATTACCGCCGGTCCTGACGCCGTATCAGCAGACGTTGGCGCAGCAACAGGCGGCGCTGGAACGCCTGGGCCAGACCACGCGCGCCTTGAATCAACCGGCGAGTGCGCTTGCCACGCTGGCTGACCTGGATGCCGTGCTCCCACTGCTCGGTTCGCTGCATGCTAACGCGATGCGCCGGGTTGCCCAGCAGCGCTACGACACTGCTGCGCTGCTGCGCTATCGCTGTCTCGAATTGATGAGCCAGCACCGCCTGGCCACTTACGGCGTGTGGACAGAACGGCCCGATCTTGATGCGCTTAAGCAGCGTATGCCACAACTTGACGCCAGGTATCGGCAGGTCGAAGCGGCTGTCGGTTTTCGGGAACGCGGTTTGCAGCCAAACCGCGATGGCTCTTACAGCGCGATTACCCTGCTCAACGGCTATATGTTGCTGAAAGCTCTTGACGACCCGTTGCTGGCACAGGCGCAACCGATCGATATCAAACAGCGTTCCTTCGCGCGCAACAAGAGTATCCTGGCCCACGGTTTCCGCCAGATCACCGAGGCCGAATATCACGATTTCGCCGCCATCGTTGATCAACTGCTCGATCAATTCTTTGCGCTTGCTGGCCGCTCACGCCAGGAATGGGAGTCACTGTACCGGTTTGTAACGTTGTGACCGGTATACTTTCGTGAAAGGTTCTTATGTCCGCATCTGAATCGTCATCACGGCGCGGCGGTGGCACTCGCCGCAGCTCACAGCTCACCTTTCAACGCCGACTCTGGCTGGTGCGACGGTTGGTGCGCAGTCCGGCCACTGCTCAACAGTTAATCGACGATGCCCGCCGCGCGTTCGACAACGACATCTATCCTCCCAAAGCCGGAGCTGCTCTGCATCACGACTTCGATGCCTTGCGCCAACTGTTTGGCTGCACAATCCGACGCATGCGTGACAGGCGTTACACGCTGGTTGAGTATGGCGAGCTGGCATTGCTCGATCTGGCCGATGCGGAACTGGAAACCCTGAGCTTCCTGGTCTCGATCTTCGCCGATCCGATTATCCCCAACGCCATTGCTGTGCAGACGCTGCTTGACCGCATTACGGCTCTCTTGCCGGCTGACCGGCGCGCCATCTTCGCAAAAGCCGGGCCACACCTGTCGCTCGAGATGCCGGAAAAAACTACCGTTCCCGATCCAGATCTGCTCAAGCGCCTGCAGCGCAATATCGGACGCCACTATCTGCGTTTTCGTTACCGCTCTACCTACAGTCCGGAACAGGTCGAAGAAGAGCATCGCGTGGCGCCATACCATTTGCTGGTGCGCGACGGCCACACCTATCTCGACGCCTTCTGTCTGGCCGGGCCACACGAGAATATCGTCAATAAATATGTTGCGTACCGCGTCGATCGAATTGTGCCCGGTTCGCTGGTAGTCGAGCCGGGGCGATTGCCGCCGATTGCGCCGCCACGACAAACCTACCAGATTCGCTATCGCCTGTCGCCACAGGTGGCGCGCCAAAGAGATATTGCCCTCTGGTTTGCCGGTAGTACGGTCGTTTTCTTTCCTGATGGCAGCGCCGAAATCGCCGCCCAGACAACCGATCTCTGGCAGGCGCGCCAGATTCTCTTTCGCTACCGCGAGCAATGCCAGGTACTTGAGCCTCCCGAGCTTGTGCAAATGATTCGCGCCAGTGTTCAGAAGATGCAGGAGTACTATTCATGACTCGCCGAAGTTGGAGCGAGATCTTCGCCACTATCAACGATCCGGGGGTGCCGGCGCTCTTTCTGATCGCGACGATGCTGTTCGCGATCCTCGGTAATTCGCTCTACGATCTGTTAGTTGTCGTCACTCAGGCGTTTTTTGGCGGCGAAACGGCGCTCCTCTACGCTACCATCTCAATCTTTTTCGCGGCGCTGCTTTTCGCAATTACGCTCATTCTCTGGATCTGGTTCAACGTTCGCCAGCGGAAACGTAGCCGGCTTGCCGATCCTATCAAGCTTTCGCAAGCCTACCCCGGCCTGATCCTGTTTGTGAGCGCGAATCCGCGCGGAGCCGAGCCTGCCGCCATCCAGCATCACCTCCAGAACGGTACATTGCGCCGGCTCTGGTTGATTGCCAGTCCTGAAGCCGAGAAGAAGGCTGTGCAGTTGCGCGACCAGTTGCAGCAAAAAGCCGGTCGCGCCTTGCAGATTACGATCCTGCCGATTGAGAGTGCCTACGATATTCCCACAGGCTATCGCGCAGTGGTGCAGGCCTTCGAACAGGCAGCGACGATGATCGATCAGGTCATCGTCGATATTACCGGCGGCACCAAGCATATGAGCGCCGGCGCCGTGCTGGCCTGCCGCGAGTATGGTGTGCCGATGCAGTACGTTCTGGGCGAGATGAAAGATGGCAGAGTCGATGAGCGGAGCGAGAGCGAATTGATGAAAGTTTTGGTCTAACCCGGCGCCGTTGTTGAACGATCGCGCTGGCCGGCAGGTTTTCCTCCTGCCGGCCACGATTTTTTTGCTCAATGTCATTGCCACCATCGTACAACTTCGCGCATATGTGAAAACATCATCCACTATCCTCAGATCAAACAGTGATTGAACACATCGCAACCAGCGCCGACAAACCACCATCGACATCGTTATAAGGAGGAGGGTATGGTATGGTGCTCCACTATCTGCGCGATTTGCTCGCTCGGAATCGCTCTGGCCAGTTTGTTGTTCAACCCATCGCAACGTCGCTTGCCATTCCCGTCACTGCGCCGACTGCTACGTGGATGCCTGCTGGCCAGCCTGCTACTCGCAGCCGCGATCTTCCTGCTGCTCGCTTTCGTCCTGCTGACGTAGCCGACTGGTTGATTATGCAGGTAGATGGCACGCCAGGCTTTCCGTCGCGCAATGTCGCCGGTTTGGGAGTTGTGGTGCGTACCCATCAGGGTACAGTGTTACGCGCGCATTGCGAGCGCGCGCCGGCCCAATCCAGTAACGAAGCCGAGTATCAGGCTTTGATCGCCGGTTTACGCCTGATCCGGCGCGAATTTCCAGGCCGCCGCGCGCGTTGTCTAACCGACAGCAAGCTGGTGGTCGATCAGCTCCAGGGTGTAGCCGCCGCGCGCACCGACGCGATTCGCGCGCTCTATCAGACGGCGCGTGAACTGATCGACCAGTTTCCGCCGACGACACTCACGCTAGTTCATATCCCGCGCTCATTAAACCGTCTGGCCGATGCGCTGGCCTGGGAAGCGTTGACTGGTCGTCACCAACTACTGAAACGGATCGGAACCTCATTCTGTTTGTGACCAGCCTGACTCAACAACAGGAGGAGCACTATGTCAGAACAGCAGACGATGACGACACTCGTCGAGACGGTGCGCGAGGGCATGGCAGTTATGACCGGTGAAATGACTGCCGATACGATGGCGCAGGCATTGCCCACCCTGCATTTTACGACCGGCCTGGCGACGGTACCGCAGCGCGTGCCGGGCCGACTATTCGGCCTGGCAACGCCGATTGTGGTTCCTCCCGGCACATGGGCGGTTGTCTATCTACCCGGCGGCGAGACGCGCGTTCTGACCTCCGGTTATCACGTCATCTGGGCCGCTCCCGGCCCGGTGCTGGCGCAATGGGTTGATGCTCGTTGGCGTCAGCTTCGGATTGGCCCGGTCGAAGGCTGGAGCGCTGACAAATGGCGAGTGCGGCTCTGGCTGACCGTCGAATTGGCCGCGCGCGATCCCCTGTTCATCGCCCTCCACCGCGAACCATTGATGGCAATCAACGCGGCGACCCATACGGCGGCGTTGACCTTCATCGAACGGCATAGCTATGCCCAGATCACCGGCGATACCGGGATCGACGAAGCGGCGCGCTGGATCGGGGAACGTCTGCGCAACGATCCGACCCTGACAGGTTTTGAGATCATCGGCATTCAGATCCTCGATCGCCAGGGTGACGAGCGTCACGCTGAAGCGGCGATGGCAGCAACGATTGCCGCGGCCCAGATCGACGAAGAGCAGCGCATTGCCGCGGCGCGCCACCGCGCTCGTCTCCATGCCCTCACAACGCAGGCCGTCGAGTTCGAACACGAGCATCGTCTGCGCATGCAGATGAGCGTCGCCGAAGCTCGCGAGCAATTGTTGATCCAGCAGGCCGAAGTGCAACGCGCGACCCTGGCAGCTCAGCTCGATCTGATCTCAGCTCAAATTCGCGCGCAGGTGGCTGAAATTGCGCGCGACGAGCAGGTCTGGCAGAGCGAGCAGGCTCGCTTCCAGCAAGAATGGGAGCGGCTCCAGCAGCAACTGCTCGAAGCGCATCAGACCGATCAAGCCGCGCGCTTGCTGGCCGCTCAACGTGACAGTGAACGCATTGCCGGTGAGGTGGCACTTGGGATCGAGGAACGACGCGCCAACCAGCTTCTGGCCCTCATCGAATTGCAGCAACGGCTCGAAGATCAGCGCCTGGCGCGAGCGCAAGAGGCGGCTGAGCGACGCGAACACCACGAGCGCGTGTTGCTTGAGCTGCGCGCCCGCCACGAGCACCTGGTTCTTGAGCAGATGGCGCGGTTGAGCAACTGGCAATCAACCGAACACTCAATGTCGAGTTCGGCGTAAACCAATTCTGCGCGTCGCGATGCAACTCCGGCCTGTCGCGACGCCCGACCTGAATCATGCAGAAAGGAGCCTGACAATGCCTCTCTTCCCTCGCTACTATGGTCCCCCACTTATCGAACAGGTCTGTTCGGTCGAAAATCTGACCAACGCATGGCGGCGCGTTCGTTCCAACATTCAAATGAGCCGGCGCGACCGCAGCGCCGGCATCGATCGGGTAACATTGCGCGATTTTGAAGCCGATTGGCCAGCGCAAATGACGCAACTGGCCGAAGAGTTGCGCGACGGGAGCTATCGACCTTTGCCGCCGCGCCGGGTGCTAATGCCCAAAGCTCATGGCGGCGAGCGAGCGATCGCCATTCTGACAATCCGCGACCGGATCGCCCAACGCGCCGTGCAGCAGACGCTCACGCCCCTGTTCGAACCGCTTTTCCTCGACTGTTCCTACGGCTGTCGGCTGGCAGTCGGCGTGCCGGAAGCGGTTGAGCGAGTTGCGCGTTACGCTGAGCAAGGATTGAGCTGGGTGGTTGACAGCGACATCAGTTCCTATTTCGACTCAATCGATCATAGTATTCTGCTCAGTCTGGTGCGTCAACGTATCGATGAGCCGGCCATCTTGCGCCTGATCGGGCAATGGCTATCTGTTGGCGCTCTGGGGCAGGAAGCCGAGTCGGTTACCCAACCGCCGGACAGCCCTCTGGCAACGGCGTTGCGGCGTGGCGGTGAACTGATTGACAATATCTTCAGTCCGCCCGCTGAACCGCCGCTGCCCGATCCATCTATGGCGCATCCCTACGACATAGCGCTGAATCCCCCTCGCGCGCCGCTATCTACCGGTTTCATAACCGCGCTCAGCCTGGCCCAACCGGCGCTCGACATGGCCCGCCGCCTTGGGCCACTGGCGCGGCGGATCGGCCCGCAACGATTGCTGCTGGGTGGCGCTCTAGCCGCTGGCGCAGTCGTCGTCAGCGAACTGGTGCATTACGCGCGGTCGCAATCCACCCGGCGAGGCGCGCCGCAGGGTAGCCCACTCTCGCCGCTGCTGGCCAACATCTACCTGCATCCGTTCGACGTTGCCATGACCACCCATGGCGCGCGCCTGGTGCGCTTTGTTGACGACTTCGTTGTCATGTGTCCCGACCGGGCGGCTGCCGAACGCACCCTCACCCTGGTCGAACGACAACTGGCGACACTACGGCTGCAACTCAACCCGACCAAAACTCGCATCGTTGCCTATGCCGACGGTGTCGAATTTCTCGGCCAGACCCTGGCCCCGCGACGCGGACAAAGCTTCTTCCACGGTCTGACCAACTTTCACGAGGCTGAACAGCGACTGCGCGAACAGATGAACCGCCTGCGCCGGCCCAAAAAACCGGCTCAAACAGAGTGAGTAAGCGGCAACTATTTCGTTACCGGGGAGGACATAACCAATGGCAACCCTCTACGTGCAAGAACAGGGCGCCACTGTGCGCAAACGCGATAACCAGATTGTCATCACCCGCGAAGGCGAGGTCTTACAGGAAATTCCCCTCAACAAGATCGACCGGATCGTGCTGATGGGGCGCGGCGTGCAGATCTCAACCGCGCTTCTGGTTGAACTGCTCAGTCGCGACATACCCGTCATGCTCACCAACCAGCACGGAAGCCGCCACTACGCGACACTCACCGCCGGCCCCTCGCGTTTTGGCGCGTTGCGTCTGCGGCAAAGCCAGCTCGTCATTGATCCGGCATGGTCACTCGAACTGGCTCGTGGCATCGTCACCGCCAAACTCGCTGCCCAACGCGCCATTCTTGCCGCAACCGGCTGGTCGGCTGCGCCAGCAGCAATTGCCCACATCGAAGCCGCTGCGCGCGGTTTAGGCGGAGCAACCTCGCTCGATGCCGCGCGTGGTTTTGAAGGCGCCGCCGCCGCTGCCTATTTTGGCGCCTGGCGAAGCGTCTTCCAGCAGGGCTGGGGGTTTCAAGGTCGCGCCTTCTACCCGCCGCCTGATCCGATCAACGCGCTTCTTTCATTCGGTTACACCCTCTTGCTCCACGATGTCTTAAGCGCCGTTCAATTCACCGGTCTCGATCCCTATCTGGGCGTCTTTCACGCAATCGAAGCCGGACGTCCATCCCTGGCCCTTGATCTGATGGAAGAGTTTCGCCCCCTGGTAGTGGATCGGATGACGCTCAACCAGATTACAACAAACACCATCACCCATACCCAGTTCGAACGAGCCGGCCCGGATCGTCCCAACGCCATGTACCTTACCACTGCGGCGCGCAAACTGGTAGTTGAGCGCTATGAAACGTTAATGCAAACTCCAATGCGCCTGGCCAATGGCAGCCAGACCTCCCTGCGACGGGTAATACTCTTACAGGCCCAGATGGTAGCCCGCATCGTTCGCGGCGAGCAAACTCATTATGAAGGGGTAGTCAAATGAGTCTGTTTACCATCATCAGCTACGACATCGTTGACGACAAACGGCGCGTCGCCGTAATGAAATTGCTCAAGGGCTACGGAATGCGCGTTCAGTACAGCGTGTTCGAGGCTATTCTCGACACGCGCGAATTTCGCGAAGTAAGCGAGCAACTCCAGAGCATCATCGACCCATCCCAGGATAGTGTGCGCTGTTACCGCCTTGATGCAGTAGCCGCTGCCCGCACAACTATTCATGGTATCGGTCGGCTAACTACCGATCCGACCCACTATATGGTATGACAGGTATAGGACGGGGCATATCAGATGGCAGAGGCGACACAGACGTTGCCTCTGCCAGGGATATACCTCCTGGCAGCAGGAACTATGGCACAGAGCGCATACCGGCTTGCGCTCATATCTGCGCGCAGAGCGCAGAATGAGCTAGCCTGGCGAACAAATAGACACGCCCACCATACCCTCATTCAACCCACACGCGCGCCGCCCGATCCGGTGGCACTGACGACAACGCCAGGCGACCATACCGCGCTGTTCCCGAACGCTGATGACGGAAGATAGCGGGTTGATCAGGAGCCGGCAATGACTGTGGTTTGAAGTCGAGAATTCGATCAACGCGAAAACAGCGTTCAGCGCGGCGCGCAACGCAATAGGCATAGAGCAACCAGCGCCCGCCGTGCCGCTCAAGACGAGTCGGTTGCACCAATCGGTTATGCGCCGGCTGCTGAGGCGACTGATAGCAGATCAGCAACGCTTTCCGGCGCTTAATCGCCGCGCGTAATCCTTGCAGGATCGCTGATAGCAACCGGCGTGGTTGCTGATCGACGAGGGATGGCAGTGATAGCTTCTCACGATCGGGAACCGAACCGTGATTTAATTTACATAATTCAACAGGAAACCCTGTAATCTCTGCCCCCTCTGCTGCATAAACGCCAGCAGCGTCATCATCAACTGCCGGTAGCGTTTCATCACCCAGACCATCACCACGTTGCGCCGCGCTTGCCGCTGCCTGATCCTGCGCAGACAACTGAACTATAACCTCGATCCCCGCCCGCGCAAGGGCGCGCGCCAGTGCCCGTTCGCGGCCCGGCGCAACCAGCGCCACCCCTGGCGCAACCTGCATTGCCAGCGCGCGGCGCACTGCCGGACGCCGAATAGCGGCAGCCAGTGTTTCTGGAGCAGGACACCATGCGACAGTGCGTGTCACAATTTGCACAGTTGGCGGATCAGGAGGCGGCGCACAGGCCGGCAGATCGCGCGACAACCGCCGTTGCCAGCAATCATGCAAGATACGCGGATGATAACCGGCAGCTAGCGCCCGGCGGATCGTGGCCGGCGTTATCTGCCAGTAAAGCCGATCCTGATCAACCTGACAAAGTTGCATCCAGGGTTGAAGTGCCAGCAGATCGGCATCAACACTCGTTACCGGCGTTATCACCTGCTGCCGTATCGCATCATAGTGCCAGGGAAGAGCTGCAACCGTTGATGGGAAGGGATTTAGCGCGCCGAGCCAGGACAGTGGCCCGGCTACTGCCGCCCGCCATGCCCGCTGCTGGCTACGGCGCGTCCATGGAACGCGGCGAGCAGGCCACAAACAATGCGTCATGTCATCAACCAGTGGTCCCAACGCTGCGGTCAACAGCACAAAAGCTGAATCAGCATCAACCTGATGGATGGCCATCGCCTCGCTCCACTGCAGCAAACGGCGGCGAAAAGCCGGCCAATCAAGACCGCGAGTCATCAAACGCAAACGGGTCAACCAGCGTTCAGGGCATGGCAGAGCAACCCACGCCGCGCGCAACCAATAAAGCCGTTCAGTCGCGGAAGCGCGCGCAAATCGTGCCAGCGCGGGGCCGGGCAGCAGCCTGGAACCGACAATGCGCAACAAGTGTTGATCGACCAGCAACGGCGTCAGCCACTGCCACAAATCGCCGTTCATCATCGGCGCCAGCTCCCGTAACCGGCGCAATGCTATTCCGGCCAGCAACCCATTCCTGCGGATCGGCAGAGGCTGTTCGGCTGCGGCAACCAGCAGCGCATGGGCTGCCACCAGCGCTGGAGGCAAAGTCGGCGCAGAGGCCGACACAGCGGCAACCATTGGCGGCAATGGTTTAGGCAACCAGCGACGCAACTCCGGCGCCAGCAACCATCCAGCCGGATGGCGCGGACGAGCCGGGCGCGGCAACAGCCAGCCGAGCAGCACCAATACTTCACCGACTGAGCGAGGCTCGCGATCAGAGCGCAACTGACGCAACGAGCGGATCGAACCCAGCAACTGTTCGGCTTCGGTATGCGACAAAATGCCGCGACGACAGCGCAGCGTCTCCAGCGCATGTTGCGTCTCAGGCGACAGAGTAAAATAGCGCGACCGCACTGCTGCCGGGCGACACAACGCCTGCCGCAGCGCAGCCAGCCGAGTCGCAGCATCCGCGTGACGCGGCCAGCGCACTCGATGGGTAGCAGCGATCAAACGCTGCAACACTACCGGAGTCTCGGCGAGATAAATAGCCCAGCGCAGCATAGTCTTGCCTTTCCACCAATGACCTGATACAATGCTGATATATCACTATCATACCGCAAACATACCGGACACAACAAAACCTGCAGCGAAAGAGGACATTGATCATCGAGTGATTGCGCATCAACATGCTGTAATCTGGTTACCCTGGCGCGCGCCGGAGAAAACAAAAAAGCCCCGCCGAGAAGGGGTTTGAAAC
>NZ_CAKZNK010000153.1 GCF_937129525.1 uncultured Chloroflexus sp.
TATATTATATCATTATACGGTTGCGACTGATACCAAACTGCCCTGAATGCCTGACGCCATAGATACCGTGTTCGCAGCACGTCCATTTCAGGCTCATGTCATGATCATCCTCTCCTGGTGTTGTTGTCTAACCGCATAGAACAGGCCTGTCAGGTCCAGGAGCCGGTATGTTACCGTTAAAAGACACCATCCCCTCGCGTTCGTTTCCGGCGGTAAATTGGGCATTGCTGGTGGCAAATGTGGTCGTCTTTCTGTTTATGGCTCGTGATGCGCGGCTGGCCGAAGCATGGATCGATGCGCTAGCCCTTGTGCCGGCGCGTTTGCTGGCCAATCCACTCGATCCAGCCGAGGCGCTAACCATCTTTACCTCAATGTTTATGCACGGCGGCTGGTTTCACCTCTTCAGCAATATGCTGGCGCTCTACATCTTTGGCGATAATGTCGAGGATCGGATGGGCAGTCAACGCTACCTCGTTTTCTACTTACTGTGCGGGATAGCCGCGGCGCTAACCCATGTCTTCTTCAACCCAAATTCACCGGTGCCAACAGTTGGCGCCAGTGGCGCGCTCAGTGGGGTGCTGGCGGCCTACCTGCTCTTCTTTCCCTCATCGCGGGTGATCACCCTGATACCAGTCTTCTTCTTGCCATGGCTGGTCGAGATTCCGGCGGTGGTTTACCTCGGTCTCTGGTTTATCTCGCAACTGGCAAACGGCGTCTTCTCAATTTTGATCGACGTGCAGGCAATGGGTGGCGTGGCATGGTGGGCGCATATCGGCGGTTTTGTCGCCGGGTTAATTCTGGCGCCGCTCTTCCGACAACGACGCTACTACCGGTACTATTACCGCGACGAGTATTATCCCTGGTAACGATATGAACTGAGGTGATAGTATGGACTTCTTTTCGCTGTTGTGGCTCTTTTTCATCATTTCGTCGTTGCAGCCGGTGATCAGACAGCGGATGCTCGATGCTGCTCGCCAGCGCCTGCTAGAACAGTTGGAGCGCAAACGGAAGAGCCGGGTCATTGCCTTGATTCATCGACAGGAAACGATGAGTCTGCTTGGCTTTCCGCTGGTGCGCTACATCAGCATTGAAGATTCTGAAGCGGTATTACGCGCAATCAAAATGACCGACCGCGACATTCCCATCGATCTCATTCTGCACACACCGGGCGGGTTGGTGCTGGCCTCCGAGCAGATTGCCCGCGCGCTGCAAAAGCATCAGGCCAAAGTGACCGTCTTCGTGCCGCACTACGCCATGTCGGGTGGCACGTTGATTGCGCTGGCTGCCGACGAAATTGTCATGGACGAAAATGCCGTGCTGGGGCCGGTTGATCCACAGTTGGGCCAGCATCCGGCGACCTCAATCCTGCGCGTGCTTGAGCGTAAACCACTCAACGAAGTCGATGACGAGACCCTGATGATGGCCGACATCGCCGAAAAAGCCATCCGGCAGGTCAAACGCACTGTCTGCGAGCTATTGCGCGACAAGATGCCGGTCGAGCGGGCCGAAGAGGTTGCCCATACCCTGGCTAGCGGCGTCTGGACGCACGATTACCCGATTACCGTTGATGAAGCGCGCGAGCTAGGTTTGCCGATCACGACCGCGATGCCAGACGAAATCTACCAGATCATGGCGCTCTACCCGCAGACGGCGCAGCGCCGTCCTTCGGTCGAATACATTCCGGCGCCGCGGTCGCGACAGATCGGCGAATCGTGATCCCGTTGAGGCGCCGGAAACAGTTATCCTGCTTTACGATTGATAACGGGCAAAATGAGATGCGACGGACGATCACGGTCGTGGAAGACCCGATTCATCGCCACCATCCAGTCGGCTTCGGTCTCAGTGGCAATGGTACCGCCAGTATTCGTATGACGGTCAAAGCGGGGGAAATTACTGCTGGCAACCTCCAGGCGAATGCGATGCCCGGGCAGGAACGTAGTGGCCGTTGCCACCAGATCGATATTCAATTCATACACCGTGCCGGGATTGAGCAACGCGGGTGGATCGGAACGATAGCGGGCGCGCAGAATGCCGTCGGTAAGAATGATAGCGCGACCGTCGGGAAAGACATCGACCAGTTTCCCGGTAAAATCGGTATCGTGAGCTGAAGAGGCGACAAAGAGCACCAGGCGCACCGGCCCGATCACCTCCAGGGGCTGCTCGAGTGGCGGAGAGGAATACACGAGCACATCAGGCCGCAACTCAACCTGACGCTGATCGCGTGGGCCGGCGTTGACCGCCGACAACGCGCCGGGAAACAACGTCGCGCCGCCACAGGTCGGGGTTGGATCGCGCGGATCGTAGCAATATTGATCTGGCGGTTCATCGCCAGGAGGTTCCCACGTGAGCAGCCCGTCACCGTGTAGCGTATTGGCATTCCCGCCGCTATGCAGATAGAGTTTACGGTAGGTAGTATTGGGGAGTGGCCAGTCATCTTCTTCGCGCCACTGATTTATCCCCATCACGAAAAGTTTGACTGGCTTATCATCGCGTAAGCCGTTTTCGCTGCCCTTCAGCCAGTAATCGAACCAGCGCAGTTGCAGTCCGTTGAGATCGCAGGCATCGGTGCTGGAAAAGGTGCCAAAGTTGTGTTCAGGAAAATAGCCGTGCCAGACGCCGTGTGACCAGGGGCCGATAATCAATCCGGGCCGGCGCGCGATCTCGTTGCCACCATGCTGCCGCAGAGCCTGATAGCTGCGCAGTGTACCACCGAGAAAAATATCGTACCAGCCGCCAATGTTGAGAACGGGTATGGTTACGCGGTTGTAGTCGATCGCTGGCGCTACCGTCTGCCAGAACCGATCAAATTGTGGATGAGCTAACCAGTCTTGATAGAAGGGAGCAAGCTGTGCAATTTCTGGTACTGCGACAAGTGGGATCCGCTGGTAACGGTTTTCAATCTGATCGAGTGCATGAATGGCGTTACTGATATCGATGAGGCGAGCTTTGCGCTGCACAACCCGACGCTGCAATTCAGGAACGATATAGAATCCCAGCATCCAATAAAGCAAGAAGCCAAGCTGAAAAGCGCCTCCCTGATACGTCCATGGGGTATACGGCTGATCAGCGGTGACAAACGGCGCCACTGCTTGAACGACATTCGGCGACTCGGCCAGAGTGAGCCATTGGATGAGACCGAGGTACGAACCGCCGATCATCCCGACCATGCCATTTGCCCACGGTTGCGCTCTGATCCAGTTGATGGTATCGACCGTATCGGTGCCTTCGCGCGTGTATGGTTGAAATTGACCTTCCGAGGCAAAACACCCGCGACAATCCTGCACCACAACTGCGTAGCCTTCCTGAGCAAGTCGCAGCGGATCAGGGATCAGATAGAGATGCAGGGAAAGCGCATCTTTGTTATACGGCGAACGCGCCAGGAGAACAGGTACCGGTTCGTCAGTCGCCGGACGGTAGACATCAGTTGCGAGATAGATCCCATCTCGCATTGGAACTGCAACATTCTTGTGGACTACAATGTCCATAGGGTTCGACATCGACAGATCGTAATGAAATGAGTCGTGATCGCGCAGCGCCAATTAGCGCTCTGGCGAGCATACAGAGCCATAGTTTCCGAGCAGCGTTAGTTCTTGCCTTTGTCTGCCTGATTAGCAATCAATCTATCCAGCTCGTCGGCAAACGAAGCTCTGATCCGTTCACCAAGCGCCATCGCCCGGGCGTGATCACCCTCTTGAAGAGCAGTATAGATAGCCTGATTGACCGACAACAGCTCAGGCGAAAGCACTTCCGGCATACAAAGCAAAATCAGGCGTTCGAGCAGCGGATAGCGGTCAGCGATGAGACGGCCCAGCTCACGATTCTTAGACGCAGCAACAATAACGCTATGAAAATCGGTATGCGCCATCAACACTGCGCGAGGTTGCTTACGCTCGATTGCTGCCACTTGTTCGGCCAGGGCATTACCCATTGCATCAAAGTCGGCAGGGGTAAGTTTGGGCATTCCCCAGCTATAGCCTGTTTGCCAGAGAACGCGCTGCACGGCATACAGCTCGCGCATCATCTCTAGATCCAGCGGCGCTACGCGCTTGAGTTTGTTAGGCTGGATCTCAACCAGTCCTTCGCTTGCTAACTGAACAAGCGCCTCACGCACAGGGGTCGGACTAAGGCCGAGCTGAGCCGCCAATTCAGCATCCTTCAACACTTCACCGGGACGCAGATTACCGGTAACGATCTCTTCACGTAGATGCTCGACCGTTGCTTCACGTAATGTCGTAGGTAGTTGGAGGCGGGTCACGCCCATATATGTTTATACCTCGGCAATTCAAGAAATATATCGCAATCATACAATTAATGTTACCCTTTCGCAAGATGGGTTCCGATAACCGATCTATCTATCGGCTAACCGGGATGGCAAAGACAACCATCCCGGTTAGATCTTGCCGATCAGGAATGCAGACTGAATCCGGTATACCCCTGAGCCGCTACTGCATCACACTGCTGCTTATAGTTCCCCAGCCCACCGACGTATGGGTAGAGCAGGCGCGGCTTGCCGGGAATGTTGGCGCCAACCCACCAGGATGGCGTATGTACCAGGAGAGTCATCTCGGCCACCTGTCGGGCGTGCGTAACCCAACTCTCCTCAGCCGCAGCTTCGGCCTCTATGACGCGAATCCCGTTGTCTCGCAGATACTTGAGGCAATCAGCGATCCATTCAACGTGCTGTTCAATAGCAACTGTCATATTGGTGAGCACTGAAGGGCTTTGCGGGCCGGTGATCATAAAGAGATTGGGAAAGCCGTGGGTGGCGAGACCGAGGTAAGTGCGTGGCCCTTCGGCCCACTTGTCGTTGAGAGTCATCCCGTTGCGACCAGAGATGTTCATTTTGAGCAGCGCGCCGGTCATAGCATCAAAGCCGGTTGCGAAGATAATGCTATCGACCTCGTATTCGGTGCTCGATGTGCGCACACCGTTCGGTATAATCTCTTCAATCGGCGTGCTTCGCAGATCGATGAGAGTCACATTCGGACGATTAAATGCCTCATAATACCCATGTTCGAGCGGTGGTCGCTTGGTGAAAAATGCATGATCACGCGGCGAAAGAAGTTCAGCTACGGTGGGATCGCGGACAATCTCGCGGATCCGGGCGCGGACAAATTCAGCAGCAGTATCATTGGCTTCACGATTGAACAGCAAATCGTTGAATGTTTCCAGTCCAAAGTAGAAGCCGCCTTTGTTCCACGCTGCCGCGTAGATCTGCTCGCGTTCTGCCGGAGTGACCGAAAGCGCCGATCGCTCTACCGTGTCGTAGGGTAAACCAAAACCCGAAACGCGAGCCTTCTGCCAGATGTCTTTGTATCTTGCCTTGACTTGCCGGATATACTCAGGGTCAAGAGGACGGTTGTGAGCAGGAAGATTGAAATTCGGAGTGCGCTGGAAGACATAAACATGAGCTGCTTCCCTGGCAATTTCCGGCACAACCTGGACACCGGTCGCGCCAGTGCCAATTACTGCTACCCGCTGGCCGTGGAAGCTGACCGGCTCGTGCGGCCAGTGGCCGGTGTGATACCACGTGCCTTTGAAGCTATCAAGGCCGCGGAATTTCGGAAGATTTGCCACCGACAAACAGCCGACGGC
>NZ_CAKZNK010000154.1 GCF_937129525.1 uncultured Chloroflexus sp.
ATCGGCTATCGGCTATCGGCTATCGGCTATCGGCTATCGGCTATCGGCTATCGGCTATCGGCTATCGGCTATCGCCTGCGCCAGTCTCCGCCGGAACTGGCGCAGCCATGTGCCGAGTTGACGCCATTCCTTTCGATCGGTGGAACGACGCGCGTAGGCAGCGCGGTGATACGCTTCGGTGAGCGCCTCTAACTCGGGACTGCCTTCTGGCAATTGCTTCGTGATCATCGCAGCGAATTCAGCCGGTGTCTGCGAGGGATAGCGTCGGTAGCCGTAACGGGCAGCTTCGCGTAGCGCAGTGTGATAACTGGTGATTGCTATATCCGTCAACCTGACCTGTTTAGTGGTCGGTTGGCGTCGCTGATTGGCGACTGGCTTTCGCCGGTATCGCCACCGCCCAAAGCGCCATTTCCGCAGCGCCATTACGAACTGCTCTGACCAATGCTGAAATTGATCAGCTACGTTGTGCATCCATTCCTGACGCCGAATGATTGTCCAGAATGCCAGTCCGACCAGCAATAACATACAGATCCAGAAGATGATTCCAGCCCAGATGAACGGTTCACTCTCTGGCGGCGCTGCGATGGCAGGCGGTTGCAGTGGCTGAGCCGGGGCTATGTCGGAATTCTGAAACCGGTCAAGCAACATCAACAGGAGCAGGGGGAGGAGCGCGATCAGACTTGCCAGCCCGATGAAGAAGAGGGCGAGGATGAGTGTAATCAATAAAATGATACTTGCCAGAACCAGCATCGTCTCGCGCCATTCGGCTGGTATCAGGGAAATCTGTTGTCCGGGGAGAGATACTGCAAACAGGATGATCAGTCCGATCACTACTATACTGATCCGGCTCCAGTGCCGATTCAAGTCAGAAGAGATTTCGGCCTCTTCGCTCTGCCAATCGGCCAGACGCGCCCGTTGTTGCGCAAGCATGATCAGGATGAGACCACCACCCAGATAGATCGCCATGATGCCTGTCGCAGTCCATCCCAAACCGGACGGGATCTGTTGCGGATCGAAACTCAGGGCCATCACCAGCCCACCCCAGATAACGCCGCGGCTGATCGCATCGACTGCTGCCTGTCGCCGCGCCACGGCGTCGCTGCGGTAGAACAGTAAATCCAGACTCTGCAAAGGTGTCTTAAGGGGTGGGTTAGGAGTGAGGGCAGCGATGGCAGCGATCCCGCTACGGCTGAGAATGGCGACGAACAGCAGGGCAAACAGGCAAAACAGGAAGGGAACGTCGAATGCAGCCAGCGGATCGGGGATCCACGTTGCGATCGCGGTGATGCCGTTCATACCCTGGCCAAGCGTGGCTACAATCCGGGCCAGCGCCACCAATCCAAACACCTCGGCAGCGAGATAACGCGCTGCGCCACCATGGGTTTCGTGCAAGCCAGCCACCATGCGGCTACGCAATGCAATTGCTTCCAGGCTCACCAGCACACTGGCGCCGCTCAACCAGATCGATTGCCAGTCGGTATGCGCAGAAACCCGCTCGCTCAGCATGGTTAGCGGGAGCGTAATGAGGATGGCGATGATGAATGCCGGGCCAAGAAGTGATGGTTGGGTCATTGCGATGGTATCCGTTTTTGCACACGTGCCAAAACCCGATAGCGCAGGTTGTCGCATCAGTGTAAAGGTATTGTACTCGATCGTATTTTCACCTGCTCATCAGGTACGATGTTAGCTCATCGTGCTATACTACCCGCGACGCCTGCGCCGGCGTTATGTTGTGATCTTTTGCATCGAGTGCATCTATGCGCTGCGTGTTAAGGATAGTATGATTCGTTTACGTCGTTTGCATGCTCATGGTCGCAATGGCCGCAATGGTCGCAATGGTCGCCGCCATGTGCCTCCTCGTTTACTGCGCGGCAGGCCGGTGCCGCCTCCAGTTGCCGGTCGCTGGATCATCAATGTCTTGCTGGCTGCGCTTGGCTTGATGGTTGTTGGGCTGTTCGCTCTGGTCGGGCTGGCATACAACGCCTATGCGCAGGTGGCCGAGAGTCTGAAGCCGCGACTGGCTTTACTCGATAACCGCGAGCTGTTTGAAAACTCGCGCATCTTTGATCGGAATGGCGAGCTGCTCTACGAGTTCTTTGATACTGGCAAACGCACCAAAGTCTCGATTGACGAGATTAGTCCGCTTCTCATTCAGGCCACTATCGCTATCGAAGACAAAACCTTCTACACCAATCCCGGTATCGATCTCGCCGGAATTGTGCGAACCCTGATCGACAGTCTGCGCGCAGGTGAAGAGACCGGAGGCGCTTCGACGATCACCCAGCAGGTGATTAAGAATAGCGTGTTGACGCCGGAAGAGCGACTGCCGGAGCGTCGCTATGAACGTAAACTGAAAGAGATCATTCTGGCTCAAGAGCTGGATCGGATCTATACCAAAGATCAAATTCTTGAACTGTACCTGAACGAGAATTTCTACGGCAATCTGGCCTACGGCATTCAAGCGGCCAGTGAGGTCTATTTTGGCGTGAGCGCCGCCGATCTTGACCTTAATCAAGCTTCACTGCTGGCCGGGTTGCCCCAGTTGCCATCGGTCTATAATCCGGTGAACTATCTCGAGCGCGATGAGCAGGGTGGCTATTTGCCGCCGGTCTACGTCGGTGATAACTGGCTCGATCCAAATGCCCGTCTCCCTGCTAACACGCCATTACCCCGTGTTCGGCAAGTGGCTGTGTTGCGTCGCATGGTCGAAGATGGATATGTAACTGAGGCGCAGGCTCGTCGCGCGTTGGCTACGCCACTCCGTTTCGCGCCGCAGGAGGCGCCGCTCAACGCACCTCATTTCGTCTTCTATGTGCGTGACCTGCTTCTGCAACGCTACGGTGCCCAGATTGTGTATGGTGGCGGATTGCGTATCACCACCACGCTTGATTTGCAATTGCAACGTATGGCGCAGGCCGCAGCCTTCGCCCGCATTACCGAGCTGGAAACGCGAAATATCCACAACGCTGCGGTAGTGATTATGCAGCCGAACACCGGCCAGATTCTGGCTATGGTCGGTAGCATTGATTACAACGCGGTCAAACCTACAACAACACCCGGCGAGTCGGGGAATGTGCTCGATGGACAGGTCAATGTGGCGACCCGTGAACGTCAACCCGGTTCGGCGCTCAAACCATTTACGTATCTGGCGGCAATGGAACAGGGTATGACGCCGGAGACTGTCTTGTGGGATGTGCCAACTGAATTTCCCACCGGTACCGGTGATTGGTACGCGCCACAGAACTATAACGGTCAGTGGAATGGACCAATCCGGATTCGCACGGCGCTGGCTAATTCGCTCAATATGCCGGCAGTGAAGGCGCTAAAATTTGCCGGGATTGACTATACGATTCGGTTGCTCGAACGAGTCGGTATTCGCACCGGTCTTAAGCGCGGCGCCGATTTTTACGGTCTGTCGTTGACCCTTGGCGGGGGCGAGGTGTCGCCATTGGAGCTGACTACAGCCTATAATACGCTTGCCAGCGGTGGTCGCTACTTTGCGCCGGTAGCGATCCTCGAAATTACCGACTCGCAGGGCCGCGTATTGGAACGTTTTAGCCAAACCCCTGGTGAAGAGGTAGTCGATCCGGCTTTGGTCGCGATCATTTCAGACATGCTCAGTGATGACCGCGCCCGCCAGGCGATCTGGGGGCTTAATAGTCCGTTGCGGTTAAGTCTGCCTGCCGCAGTTAAGACCGGCACAACCAACGATTGGCGGGATGCGTGGGCCGTTGGCTATACGCCATTCGTTACTGTCGGCGTCTGGACAGGCAACAACAATAATGAACCGACGGCGCGGGTAGAGAGTTTGACCGGCGGCGGGATTATCTGGCGCAATGTCATGGAGAGCATCTTCCGTCTGATAGCCGAGGATGAACGCTACCGTGAACTCTTCACCGCTCCTTTCCCCAATAACGAGCTACCGACCGAGTTTACATTGCCAGAAGAGGTTGAGCGTCGTCCGATCTGCGAATTGCCTGGCCCCTTCGGCGGCTACCGTGAAGAGCTGTTTACCCGCGCAATGCTCAAGCAGTTGGAAGAAGCGGCATTGCTGAACCCCACGCCGACTGCCGGTGTTGTCGGTCAGGTTGCGATTGAGGGTCTCTGCTCGGCGTATGATAAGGTTATCGTAGTGCGTATTCCCACTCCCGAAGAGTGGACGAGCACCGGTGATCTGCGGCCCAATCCTCCGCTACCACCACCGACCGATCCCAAGGAGTCGCCGCCAGCGCAGGATCTGAGTGCTCTGATCGATGGCGCGTATTGTCGTCCGGCGCCTGAGGCTGCTTATCCGCCTGAGCTGGTACGCGAGATCTATCTATGGAAATTGCCACCGCCCGATCCTAATGAGAAGGTTGAGTATAAGTGGCGTGGTGGCGATGCAACCGTCTCGCTGAGATACGAAGATCTACCTGAATGCACTGAGGCAATGTTCCAGCCACCCATTCCGGTGCCGCCGGTTGAGGGGGCAATCCTGATGCCCGATTTGCGTCGGTTAGGAGAAAATCAGGCTAAGGATGCGCTGGCGTTGCTGGGAATTGATCCCGCTCGGATCTACGTCGATTATCAAGGGCCGGATCGAGCCGGAGAGGACTATTATCGGTATGGGCCGTATGTAGTGTTGAGTTCACTGCCGGCGGCAGGTGAATGGATTTTGCCCGATACTACGATTGTGCTGGGCATTCGCGCGCCCGATCCGGAACCGGCACCAGCGCCCGAATCACCGCCACCAGAAGAGTGAACGAGTGTTTGCCGTCGTTGTGGATTCTTCAGGGGCGGGATGCTGCTGACGGGTTTGAGTTATGAGCACTGGTTGCCTGTGCTGTCGGCAGAGTGTAACTTTTCGTCGATTCTATGCATCGTATTTCACGGGTAACCAGTTTCTCACACCATCCAGATGATGGGGTACGGGTATGAAACAGATTGTTGTGATCGGTGGCGGTCCGGCGGGAGTTGAGGCAGCAGTGGCCGCCGCCCAGGCTAACACACAGGTGACCTTGATCAGTGAGGGGCCGATCGGTGGCCGCACCGGTTGGGATAGTCTGTTGCCGAGCAAAGTGTGGCTGCACGTCGCTGAAGTTGCGGCTGAGGTCGCTCATGCGAGTGTGGCAGGAGTGACGAGTCATGGCGCGCAAGTAGATCCGGTGGCAGTGCTAAATCGAATCAAGCAGGTTGCCGGTCAGTGGAGTGAGCGCGAGACGCAACGTTTGCGCGCTGCCGGCGTGAAGGTCATCAATGGCGTAGCCGCGTTTAGCAGTCCTCACGAGTTGATTGTGCGCAGTGATGACAATCAACAGGCCTTGACTGCCGATGCGGTGATTATCGCAACCGGTTCAGTGCCGCGCTTCCCGCCAACGATGAAGCCTGATGGCCAGCGGATTATTGCGCCGCGCTTTGCCAGCCATCTGAGTGCGCTACCGCCGGATATGATCGTCATCGGTGGCGGTCCGACCGGTAGTGAGTTTGCCTCACTCTTCAGCCGACTCGGTGTCAAAGTAACGTGGCTGGTGGGGTTACCTGGAGTGTTGCCGATGTTTGACCCGGCTGCTGGCGCGGCCCTGGCTGAGGCGATGACGGCTCAGGGGGTGGCGATTCACCAGGTTGATGTGACCAGCGCCGAACGAACTGAAGATGGCGTTGTGGTGACCGCGACTGATGGCACGACCTATACCGCTGCAATGGCCTTCCTGGCGATTGGGCGGGTTCCTGATCTGAGTCGCCTCAATCTTGCTGCTGCCGGGGTGCCGGTAGATGCCAACGGCCAGGTCACGGTGGATAGTTACGGACGCACAGCAGTGAGCCATATCTTCGCAGTCGGTGACGCCGCTGGTGGGCCGATGCTGGCCAATCGCGCGTTGGCCCAGGCCTGGGTGGCCGGTCGGACTGCTGCTGATGTCCCCACGCCGGCCTATTGCCCATACACTGTGGTCAGCGCGGTCTATACGGTGCCAGAAATTGCCCAGGTTGGAATCGTTACCGGTAGTACTGATGAGCTACAGCGCGCGCGTGCCTCATATGCCGTGTCACTCAAATCGTATTTAGCAAATACGACTGAAGGGTGGATCGAGTTAACATTCGATCCAACCAGCCGTCAGATTCGTGGTGGCGTTGCTGTGGGCGCGCATGCAGCCGATCTGCTGGCGCCGGTAGCGCTGGCAATTCAAACCGGTGCGACCCTCGCCGATCTGTCGGCTATCTTTGCCGCATACCCGACGCTCAGTGAAGCAGTGTTTGCCGCAGCGCGGGCGGCAGCCTGATGAGGGCGATCACGCGATAACGATGGCGCAGGCGCGCAGGGCAGGGCTGTCGTTTAGCGACAGCTCGCACTGCCGCTATGAATCACGTTGTGCCTGCGCCATCTGATGGCCGGGTTCCACTGCCATTCGCCGCAGTGCTCGCATCAGCAAAGTCAAGAGCACCAGCAACCCCAATACCCCATACTCAAGTATTGGCACGCGCAGCACATCCGGCAATCGGCGCCACTGGCGCCGCGCGCCGTAATAGCTCAAGACCGAAGCGGCATAGGCAGCGCCAATGCTCCACCGCGCTCGCGCCGGCAGATTGAGGCCGTGCATCTGGTTCATCACGAACATTGCCAGCAGACTGAAGGTAAACATTGCGCCTAACCCGCTGCGCTTATAGAGGGTAGAAACGACTGCGTGTGGCAAGACCATCATCTCGAGCGCTAATGTCCAGCGCGGATCGCGATGGGCATGGGTGTAGAGTAACGCCGACTGCACAAAGAGTAAGAGCGTATGGAAGAGACCGGTGTAGTGCAGCGGTTTAGGATCGATCGGGTGATACCAGAAATTGTAGGTTGCGGCCCATGAGAAGATATAGCCGTGAAAGCGACGGGCAAAACGCACCAATTCCGCCGGTGGCAGCACCTTTCGGCTACCGAAAAAGAGACCTCGGCGCGGCGCTTCAAGGGCTAAGGTCATCATCAGAATAAACGAGACCGATCCCAATGCGCTGCCCTCTGGCACATCGCGAGCCAATCCGTCGTAGGTATAACGGGATTGGAGATAGTGCAAAAGAACGCCGCCAGCATTGACCGCCAGCGCGATCCAGTTGAGCCGGCGGAGATCGGCGGTGTAGCGCAGGCGCTGACGCTGACCGGCATAGACACAACCCCAAATCGCCAATTGATGCGCCAGATAACCGCTCCAGGCCAGCCAGCGTTGAGCCGGGTGCGGATTGGCTGCAATCCACCGGTAATCACCATGCCGGCCACTGTATTCGATGTACTGTTCTGGCGCTCGCCCCACCAGCGCCGCCGCACCGACCGCAGCGGCACACGTCGCGATCGCCGGCCCCAGCAGGTCGTGAGCGTTTGGTGGGGCCGGCGCATCTTCTTGATCGCCTTCGACCCACCGGACATACCGTTGCAATGACCAACCGGTCACGGCTGCGCCTGCTGCTGCGGCCAGCCCGCTGACCAGTGCCCGCCAGGGATGACGACGCGGATCGGCAGCCAGCCCGGCACAGGCTGCGCCTGCTGCGCTGACCAGCGCCAGCCCAAGACCGGGGCGCTGCCCACGGGCGACATCGAGCCAAAACATCGCCGCCATCGGATTAAAGAGGGCTGCGCCTGCAAGCGCATAGTTCGAGCGTGGATTGCTCATTGCCGGCCTCCTGCTTGGCAACGATCGGTCTTGCGGATGAACATGAGACACTACGCTCTGCGGACATCATCCCTCGTCAGGCGCACACCCTTACGCTGTGGCGTTGGGGATGGACATCAATGAATCATAATATGTGCAAAACTCTGACATATCATACCATGCCTGTTAGTGTGGCGAAAAGTTGAAACTTCGAAAGTTAAGAATATACTATGGTTGGTAAATATTTGACTACTCAGATTTGACAGAATGGAAGATGCCTCGTAGGATGAGGCGCTGTGGTGAAATAAAACGCCGATAGTAGAGACGTTGCACTGCAACGTCTCTACTGCAACGTCTCAACCTCCTGATTCAAAGGGGTACGGCACCGCCATGCCCCTACGCCGGGACAGGCAGGGTGTGCGGGATTCGCCAACGCGATAACTGACGAGAGGAACGCAATGACCACGATGGTACTCTATAACGGCCCGATCTACACCCTCAATCCGGCTCAGCCGGTGGCGCAGGCGCTGGCAATTCGCAACGAACAAGTTTTGGCCGTTGGCGATGAAGACTCAGTGCGAGCTGTGGCCGGGCCGCAGATTGAGCCGATCGATTTGCAGGGACGGGCTGTCGTGCCGGGTCTGACCGATGCGCACGTTCATGTCGTCTTGTACGGTCTGGCGCGCCAGGAGGTGCGGCTTACCGGCTGCCCTGATCTTGCCACTGCGCTGGAACAGATTGCTGCTACTTCGCGGCGTCTTCCGCCAGATGCCTGGTTGCGTGGCAATGGTTGGGATCATACCCTCTGGGGTGGACGCTGGCCTACCCGCGCCGATCTCGATCGCGTGTGTCCGGATCGACCCGCCGTTCTGTGGCGCAAGGATGGCCATTCACTCTGGGTTAACAGCCGCGCGCTCGCCCTGGCCGGCATTACCGCAGCAACCCCCGATCCTGATGGTGGTCAGATCCAGCGCGATGAGCACGGCGAACCAACCGGTATCTTGCTCGAAGCGGCGATGGAGCTGGCGCGAACTATTGTGCCGCCGCCGACCCGCGCTGAGCGTCTCGCTGCGCTCGAGCTGGCAATCGATGAGGCGTTGAGTTACGGTCTCACCGGTCTGCATGTGCCGCCATCAACTGATCCATCTGATGGCTCGGACACACTAATCGATCTGCAAGGTGCCCGCGCTGCCGGCAAGCTCAAGCTGCGCGTTCTGATGCATATTGCCGGAGCGCAGCTCGATCATGCTATTGCGCTGGGGCTACGGAGCGGCCTGGGTGACGACTGGCTCCGCATCGGCGGATTGAAATTGTTTGCCGATGGTTCGCTCGGTTCCGAGAGCGCCCACATGCTGGCGCCTTATGAAGGTCGCAATCATACCGGCATTGCTGTCATTCCACCTGCCGAAGTGAAAGCGATTGTGGCGCGGGCCAACGCTCACGGTATCAGTGTTGCGGTTCATGCGATTGGCGATGCTGCCAATCGCAGCGTGCTCGATGCCATTTCCGCTGCCCGCCTGACTGCTGCCCGGCTTGCCTTCCCTAACCGGATTGAGCACGCTCAAATCCTCGATCCGCGCGATATACCACGTTTTGCCGAACTCGGAGTCATTGCCTCAATGCAGCCGATCCATTGTATTGCGGATATGGCGATGGCTGAACGGCTGTGGGGTGCGCGTTGCGCAACCAGCTATGCCTGGCGTAGTCTCCTCAATGCCGGCGCAACGCTGGCCTTTGGCTCTGATGCACCGGTTGAAACGCTTGATCCGTGGGCAGGTATCCACGCTGCTGTAACCCGTCAAACGACTGATGGCAAGCCGGAAGGTGGATGGTATCCTGAGCAGCAACTAACTGTCGCTGAAGCATTAGCAGCCTACTGTGTCGGCCCGGCGTTGGCCGAAGCCGCTGCCGAGCGCAAAGGGCGATTGATTCCTGGCATGCTGGCCGATCTGGTTGTTTTGAATGGCGATCCGTTCCAGGTGCCGGCAACCGCTCTGCATACCTTGCGCGCTGATCTGACGATAGTGGGTGGGCGCGTGATGTTTGAGCGTTCGAGTCAGGTCTGATGCAGAGGTTCGTACTCGCGATGGCTCAGCGCTATAAAAACGATTGCGCAACTGTTGCAGAGAAAGGAATGACCATCCATGTGGCGAAATCGGGTCTTTACGGCGGTTGTTGGCGGCCACTTCATGGTTGATGTTCTGAATAGCGTCGGTGCGGTCTTGCTAGCAGTGCTGGCCAAACCACTCGATCTCAGCAATCAACAGATCGGTCTGGCGCTGACCGTTTATACCCTGCTTGGCGCTCTCTCACAACCGCTCTTCGGCTGGATTGCCGACCGATTGCCGGGTCGCAAGCTCCAACTGGCTGCGCTCGGCGTAGTGTGGATGGCTCTCTGTTACATCGGTGTAGCGCTGGCACCCAGTTGGACGGTGCTGTTGCCATGTTTCTTGCTCGCTGCCCTGGGCAGTGGACTGTTCCACCCAATCGGCACTGCCAGCGCCGCGGCTGCCGTGCCCGATAAACCGGCCAGCGCCACGGCCATCTTTTTCTTTGGCGGGCAGGCCGGTTTCGCAGTTGGGCCATTGCTGGCCGGATTTACGCTGGCTGCTGCCGGCGCTCCGGGTATCATGCCGATGGCTTTGGCCGCCAGTGTGCCGGCAATCGTGTTGCTACTGGCTCAGCCGACTGCGCGGAGTCGGCGCGCTACTCGCGCTCCAGCTTCGAATGCGCCGCAGGTTTGGACGACGCTGGCGATTGCGATCTTGCTCGCCTTTATCGCTCTGGTCGTGGTGCGCTCGTCGATACAGGCAGTGTATCAGTCGTTTCTTCCCAAATTGTTCAGCGATCGCGGATGGGAACCCGCTGTCTATGGCGCTCTGGCCAGCGTGTTTATGGCAAGCGCAGCAGTGGGCAATGTCCTGAATGGCTGGATGGCCGATCGGTTTGGCATGCGGGCGGCGACTGTTTGGCCGCTCATCCTGAGTGTGCCGGCTGGACTGGCCTGTTTTCTGGCTACACCATTGTGGGCAATTTTCATTGCCTGCGGTCTGGCCGGCATGCTGGTCGGGGGTCAGCACAGCATCCTGGTGGTGCATGCCCAGCGCATGCTGCCGGTCAGGCAAGGGCTGGCTTCAGGATTGATCCTGGGCTTTACCTTTGCGACCGGAGCGATTGGCACCTGGCTGAGTGGTATGCTGGCCGACGTGATCGGGTTAGAGATGGTGATGATCGGAGTAACCTTGCTCGGTTTACCGGCGGCGGCACTCGCCTTGACCCTACCCGGTCGCACTCGTTCAGTTGTGACCGAGCCGGCATCAGCAACGGTAGCAGCGCCATCACAGGGAGACTAGGGCAAATTGTTCCGCGCTGCGCGGTTGCGGCATTTGGCAATGGTTGCTATGCCAGCATTCGATAAGACAGCTTATAATAAATAGTATCATCTCACTGAAACGGTGGGCTTAGAAAGGAACTGTAATGACAGTGACGGCTAACAATGTCCCTACTCGCGCCGAACTACCGGTTGAGTATACCTGGGACCTAAGCCAGATCTTTGCCGATGTGACTGCCTGGGAGCAAGAGCTGAACGCCGTCGAGCAGCGCGCCCATGAGCTGGCGGCGTTGCAAGGCACGCTGGCGCAGGGGCCAGCGCAGTTGCTAGCAGGGTTGACGTTGCGCGATGAGGTGGCGCGTCGATTGTATGCATTGTACGTCTACGCAATGCATTTGAAAGACAGCGACGGCACTAATCCGGTTGGGCAAGGCCTGGCCGAGCGTTCTAGCAGCTTTGCGGCGCGCATACAGGCAGCGTTGGCCTTTATCGAACCGGAGATTTTGACCATTCCCGCCGAGACAATTGAATCCTGGCTGGAGTCTACTCCTGATTTGCAGGTCTACCGCTACGAACTTGAGAAGCTGAATCGGCAGCGCGCGCATATTCGCTCGGCAGAAGTTGAGCAGGTGATGGCGGCGTATAGTGATGTGGCGCGCGCGCCATACGCGACGTTTTCAATGCTGACCGACTCGGATCTGCAATTTCCCACGGTCGAGGATGAACACGGTCAGCCGGTGAAGTTGTCGCATGCCCGCTACGGTCGGTTGCTCGAGAGTCCGGATCGACGGGTGCGGCGAGATGCATTTAAAGGTTACTATAGCGCATTTCTGCCCTTCCGTAACACGATTGCCACCACGTTAAGCGCGGCGATCCGCACGCACGTGATCGAAGCGCGATTGCGCAATTATGGATCTGCTCTTGAGGCGGCACTGTCTCCAAACGAAATTCCGGTTGAGGTTTACCACAACCTGATTGCGACAGTTGAGGCCAATCTGCCACGCTTCCATCGCTACCTGTCGTTGCGGCGGCGACTGATGGGGTTGGATGAGCTGCATTTCTACGACCTCTACGTGCAGCCGGTACCCGATGTTGAGCTGACCATTCCTTATCAGGAAGCGTGCGACCTGATGCGCGCCGCCTTTCGTCCGCTTGGGGCCGAGTACAGTGCGGCGCTCGAGCAGATGTTTACCCGGCGCTGGATCGATGTCTACGAGAATGTGGGCAAACGAAGTGGCGCCTACAGTGGTGGTTCGTATGGCACACCGCCATACATCTTGCTCAACTACCAGGATCGGTTGCGCGATGTCTTCACCCTGGCCCACGAGTTAGGCCACTCGCTGCATTCATATTTCACCCGCGCCACCCAACCGTTTGTGTACGGCAACTACACAATCTTTGTCGCCGAAGTGGCCTCGACGCTGAACGAGGCGCTGCTTACGCACCATCTGTTGCAAAGTGGCGCTGATGAGGCGCTGCGGCGGCGCCTGCTGGCTCAACAGATCGAGGAGATTCGCGGTACCATCTTCCGGCAGACCATGTTTGCCGCATTCGAGTTGTGGATGCACGAGCGGGCCGAGCGCGGTCAGCCATTGACTGCCGATGTGCTTAGCCAGCACTATCGCGATCTGGTAGCTCGTTATCACGGCCCTGAGCTGGTGATCGATGACGAACTGGCTTATGAATGGATGCGCATTCCCCACTTCTACTACCAGTTCTATGTCTACCAGTATGCAACTGGTATCTCGGCAGCGCTGGCGCTCAGCCGGCAAATTATCAATGAGGGCCAACCGGCGATTGAGCGCTATCTACGCTTCTTGCGCAGCGGTTCGTCGCGTTCGTCAATCGAGTTGTTGCGTGACGCTGGCGTCGATATGACCTCGCCGGAGCCAATTCAGGCGGCAATGGATACCTTTGCCGATCTGGTTGATCAACTGGAAGCGATTGCAGGGTAGGATTGCCTGACAAACAAGCATGGCCGCGCCCATAAGCGGCCATGCTTTCTGATGTAGTTACCTGCCACACTCGATCCCGCGCGCGCGGTAGTATTCATCCACCGCATCGGTTAACAAGACCGTGTTCGGATCGATACTGGTTTGCAACACCCCCAGCGAACGCAACAATTCCGCTTCTTTGGCCCAGAGCTGACGGTCACTAGCGCCCACGCACTGCGCGCCGATGCCGTAACGCAACAGTTTGATCGTTTCGGTGGCTTCAAACTCAAGATGACCGCGGTCGAAGTCGGGGCTGCGAGCGAGAATGATGTCGATTGCCGCTGCCGGATCGGTTAGCGCCTCTTCCCAACCACGCAGCGTTGCCTGTACGAAGGCGCGTACCGTGTTAGGGTTGTTGCGCGCAAATTCAGCAGTGGTGAAGAGAACATCACCCATCAGCTCGACCCCGTAATCACGGGCGACGATCAGCTCAATATCGGCGCCGGCGGCGCGAGCTGTGTAGGGCTGGTCGGTTGCATAAACCGGCCAGACATCGGCCTGTCGTTCGAGGAAGGGGGCCAGGCTGTAATCGCCGGGTATCTCGTTGACGCTGGCCGGATCGACACCGGTTGCTGCCAGTAAAGCCCGGTATTCGGTCTCAACATTATCGCCGTAGAACATACCAACCCGCCGACCAACGAAGTCTTGCGGCGAGCGAATCCCGCTGTCACGATGCACCATAAAAGCCACCGGACTGGCCTGAAACCAGGTTGCCAGCGCGACAACTTCGATGCCCTGTTCGCGGCTGATCAATACCGTATCGGCACCGGTGCTGCCAAAGGTATCGGCGCCGGTAGCTACCAGTGGCAGCGGCACAGCGTCTGGGCCGCCGGGCAGGATTGTCACCGAAAGGCCGGCGTCACGGTAGTAGCCGCGCGCTTCGGCAACCAGATAGCCGGCAAACTGAAATTGCGGCAGCCATTGTAACCGCATCGTGACCTCAGTGACTTCAGGCGCATTGGTAGTAGCCGGCGTGTTGGTGGCCGGGTTTGTACTGGCACAGGCGGTAGTAAAAGTAAGTAGTACTACAATAAGTAGAATAAAAAGATGACGACGCGCCATAACCATAACCTCTCATCACATTGCACCACGCCACGTTACCGATCTCGTTCCCAATAGACGACGATGCGTTCGAGCCAGAGAAAGCAGCCGTGGAGGGCTAGCGCCAATCCGGCGGCGGCAGCAACCGCAGCAAACGCGCGATCGGTGGCCAGCCGGTAAGTTGAGGTGGTGATCAGGTAGCCGAGACCCTGACCGGCGCCCGACAGTTCACTGACCAGGGCGCCGATGACTGCCAGCGCGCCGGCAACGCGCAGGCCGCTGAAGATGAACGGTAACGCTGCCGGCAGGCGGAGCAGTCGAAAGATTTGCCATTGCGATGCGCCATACGCTTGCATCATTGCCAGTTGTTCCGGGGCGGGGCGGCGCAGGCCGCTGATGGCAGCGATCAAGAGCGGAAAGCTGGCGAAGAGTGCCGCCATAGCGGCGCGAGGAGCCAGACCACTACCGAGCCAGATGGTGAGCAGTGGAGCCAGTGCGACTGATGGCAGGCTTTGACCGAGCAAGACCCACGGGTAGAGCGCATCTTCGAGTGGACGGAGGAAGAGAAATGCGATCGCCAGCATGAACGCCATGAAGGCTCCGATGGCAAGACCGATCAGCGCCGCGTTGGCGGTTGCAAGCGTGTGATAGGCTAAGCGCACCTCTGGTTGGAGGGCAGCGGCTACCACTCGCGACGGTGGCGGTAACAAATAGACAGGAATGCCGGCAGCCGGCAAACCCCATTCAAGCGCGACGAGAATGGCAATTCCGAGCAACAACGCCGGTCCAATGCGACGGATCAGGTTGTGTGGCGTGATATGTCTTTCCATAGCGCCTTATCTTACCATGAAGCGAGCGGGAAGATGGCGGATCCACTGCGATGAGCGTGAGAGGGCATTTCGCCGTCTGTTTGATGGAAAGCAGGTTTCGCGCAATGTAAGATACTCGCGTTAGCGGGCCTGATGGTAACGAGACGTTGCGGAATTGGTCTTTCATCATCGCTCGCTATCATCGGGCATTTGTCAGTCGAACCGTTACCTGGGGTGGTAGGTGTATTCGTCGTCAATGAGTTCGGAAGCCGGGGGAAAGCTGCTGTTGCAGTGGTCGCGACAGTTCGTTATTGGATCTGTCACCTGCTCTGGCGACCTCCTGCCGCTTCCGGTCTCCCCATCCCTGTCGCTCTTCAAGGCGATGCCCATCCGTTGCCAAAATTGCCCTTTTCGGTCATACTTGCGCCGGAAACAACTGCCAGAGCAGGCAGTTTGCTAATTGAGGGAGCAATATGTACGAAGGTGAGCGCACTCAACGCGAAGCAGCGCGTTCGTTAGCGCGGTTATTACCGCGAGTGGCGCAAGCGTTTGCCGATGCCGGCGGCAGTGCTGATGATTGGACGGTATTCGAGCAGCGCTTGCGTCGGGAATGGCCACGTCTCTTTGCATTGTTACTTGGCTTGTATGGGACGCAGTACGACTTCTTCTATCACCTCGAGCAATTATTGCTGGCGATGGCGCAGAGCTGGTGTGAGCGACCAGTCTGGTTGAAGCAGCGCGATGCTGCTCGTGAGGCAGATACTGAATGGTTCCAATCTGAGCGCATGATGGGTGGTGTGCTCTATGTTGATCGCTTCTGCGGCACGCTAAACCGTTTGCGCGAATTCATTCCTTATTTTAAAGAGCTAGGCTTCACCTACCTGCACCTGATGCCACTGTTTGAAGCGCCGGAGGGCAACAACGACGGCGGCTACGCAGTCAGCAGTTACCGGCGGATCAATCCGCAGATCGGCACAACTGCGGAGTTAGCCGGGCTGGCGCGCGAACTTGACGCAGCGGGAATCAGCCTTGTCCTGGATTTTGTGTTCAACCACACCTCCGACGAGCATGAATGGGCACGGCGGGCGCAAGCCGGTGATCCCGATTACCAGGAGTTCTACTTTCTCTTTCCCGATCGTTCAATGCCCGACGCATACGAACGCACCCTACGCGAAATCTTCCCGACCGTGCGTCGCGGCAGCTTCACCTGGCGGCCTGATATGCAGCGCTGGGTTTGGACGACATTCAACAGTTTTCAATGGGATCTCAACTATGCGAATCCGGCAGTATTTCGAGCAATGGCCGGCGAGATGCTCTTTCTCGCCAACCTGGGAATAGCCGTACTGCGACTCGATGCAGTGCCGTTCATCTGGAAGCGGTTGGGTACCAATTGCGAGAATCAACCCGAAGCGCACCAGATCATTCAGGCATTCAATGCGATTGCCCGCATTGCTGCGCCGGCACTCCTCTTCAAATCTGAGGCGATTGTGCATCCTGACGATGTACTCAGCTACATCAGCCCGTGGGAATGTCAACTCTCATACAATCCACTGTTAATGGCGCTGTTATGGGAATCGTTAGCAACCCGTGAAGTCAAGTTATTAGCCCATTCACTCAGCCATCGGTTTCGCTTGCCGGCGGGATGCGCCTGGATCAACTACCTGCGTTCACACGACGATATTGGCTGGACGTTTGACGACAACGATGCGCGCGCAGTGGGGATCGATCCGTGGGGGCATCGCCAGTTTCTCAACACCTTCTACACCGGTCGATTCCCCGGCTCATTTGCCCGCGGTTTACCGTTCCAGGAGAACCCTGATACCGGTGATGCGCGGGTCTCTGGCACGCTGGCCTCGTTGGCCGGATTGGAACAAGCGTTGGGCAGCGGCGATCCAAACCAGATCGACATTGCTATTCGGCGCATCCTGTTGCTGCACAGCGTGATCCTGAGCATCGGCGGCATTCCACTGATCTATGTGGGTGACGAAGTGGGCACACTCAACGACTACCGCTACGTAACTGACCCGACCAAAGCCGCCGATAGCCGGTGGGTTCATCGTCCTAAACGCAATCAGGCGGCGATGGATCAGCGCCACGACACAACAACGGTGGCCGGCAGGATTTTCGGGGAACTGGTGCGGCTCATCCGTCTGCGCGCACAGTTGCCGGCGTTACGTGATGGGGGCATGGAGATCGCGCGCAGCGAAAACCGGCATGTGCTGGCCTATGTGCGGCAAAGCGGTTCACAGCGCGTATTTGTGCTGGCGAATTTCTCCGAGTATTCGCAAACGATTGCCGGCAATCTCCTGCGCATGTATGGCCCAGGCAACGAACTCTTCGATCTGGTTGGCGAGCGAACGGTGTCGGCAAACGAGGCACTGATATTGGCGCCGTACCAGTTTGTGTGGCTGACACCCGAGCGCTAACGCTGCCCGGCGCCTCGCTGCGCGTCAGTGATGGCGCGCAGCGGGGGTATTGTACAGGCTTTACCGAAGCTAATCACCTCATAATCGACGCGACCATATCATCTTTCACCAAACGTTCCCTATAGTTGATAGGCTTCTGCGCATACGGAACGCGAGAAGGGTGTGCCACTTTAACAGTAATTGCGCATGTTGAGATTATATGGTTGTGTTAGATTGACTCTGGCATTCTATAAGCATAGAATAGCACTGAAGATTTTATCGTTTTCCTGTCTTCGTCTCTCAGTTACGCAAGCCGTGGCTGGTGACAGACAGCTTGCGCAACGGGTTCATTCAACGTAAAGCTGTCTCTTCATATACAAGCGCGCAGGCAGGATGCGTGTCAGTACCCGGAGTCTGGGTTTGTGTTTTGAGTGTTGTTGATTGCGAATGATCGCGGCTCTATTCATCGGCTACCAGATACCCTTACGAGGTTGTTTATGACAGATGCTGACACGTTAGCTCACGAAGTTGATCGCCTGCGCGCCCAAATTGCTATCCTGGAGGAACAGGTTGCCTACTGGAAAAACCTGGTCGATACGTCCAATGCGCTGATCGTCGATTCGGCAGCAGATGGCTCAGTCCTCTACCTCAATTCAACTGCGCAACGAGTCTTTCAAACAACGCTGCAAGAAAGTGTCGGTACGTCGTTGTTTGCAGTGATTGTGGAAGAAGATCGTGAACGAGTGCGGCAAGCATTCTATGAAGCGATACGCTTGCGATCGACTCACCTTACACTTCAGTGTCGGGTACAATCACCGCGCGGTAGTGAGTTTCAGGGATTGTGGTCAATTGTATTGCGTTATGATGCAGATGGGAACTATGCTGGCGCATCGGCTACAGCGTATGATGTGGGGCCGGTCGGGCAAGCGCGACGCGAGGCAGAGGCTAGTCGAGAGATGTTACAGTTGGTCATCGATAGTTTGCCGCAAGCGGTGTTTTGGAAGGATCGCGACTCGCGCTATCTGGGCGCGAACCGGCGCTTATTGGCGGATGCCGGATTGAATTCGTTGGATGAGATTGTTGGCAAGACCGATGACGAATTACCTTGGGCCGAACAGGCGCCTCTCTATCAGGCGGATGATCGGGCTGTCATGGAGCATGGGCCAAAGTTGCGCATTGAAGAGCCGTTGACACGCGCCGATGGATCGCGCATCTGGCTGCGCACCGACAAATTACCGTTGATGCGAGATGGTGAGGTTATCGGTGTGCTGGCGATATATGAAGATGTGACTGAAGCACAGCAGCGTCTGGCGGAATTGCGAATCTTTAAAGCGCTGGTTGATAATGCCTCGGATGGTATTATTGTCGCTGATCCCAATTCTCAGATTGTATATGCCAATGCGGCAATGGCAGCAATGTTAGGCTATCCATCGCTGACCGGTATGGATGCGATGCAGATCGTGCATCCTGACTCACTGTCACAATTATCTGTCTTGACCAGGAGCGTGTTGCAGGGAACGAAAGTAAATCAGGAGTTCCGTTATTGCCATCGCGATGGTTCGACAGTAGTGATGAATACATCAGGGATTGCGATCTTTAACGAACAAGGTCAGCCGATCGCGTTTGCATCGATTAATCGTGATCTCAGCGAACAGTTGTACCTGGAAGAACAACGCCGTCGCATGCAAGAGCAGATTATCGAAGCGCAACAGGCATTGCTGCGAGAGTTGAGCACTCCATTACTACCAATTGCCGATCAGGTCATCGCAATGCCGATTGTCGGTTCCATTGACAGCAATCGTGCCATGCAGATTATGGAAACCCTGCTAGAAGGGGTTGCACGTTTTGCCGCGCAAACGGCGATTCTTGACATTATCGGCGTCCAGATAGTGGATACGCAGGTAGCAGGAGCGTTAATCCGGGCAGCGCAAGCGGCAAAATTACTGGGGGCGCAAGTTATCATTACCGGTATCAGTCCCGAAGTGGCGCAAACGTTGGTGTCTATTGGCACTGAATTGACCGGTATGGTTTCAAAACCCAATTTGCAAGAAGGTATTGCATTTGCGCTGCGCCGACGCAATGGTAACGCAGGCGCGCGCAAGTTATAATAATTGAGAAAGCGTTTGCAAGCGTGAATTCCGCTCGCTGATTGCGGTAGCATTGCAGCGCATTTGACGCGAAAACGGGCGCTTCACCGACTGATGCGGCAGACCTCTGCCGCATTGTTGTCTACCTGAGCGCATTGTCTGCTGCGTTGTCAGCACGATAGGGTCACAGAAAGGAGGTGATACCGGTGAAAGCAGCGCAGTTACTGTCCGATTACGCCGATCATCCCGCGTTTCGCGCGATGTGTCGTATGGCGAAGCAGTTGATGAAAGAGGGGGTCGATCCGGTGTCGGTGCGGCAAGAGGTAGCCAAACAATATGGCCCGCCGCCGGCGGCTTTGCGCCTGCGTGATCAGCCGCAGCCGCTGAAGATTATTGGCGAGCATCTGGTGGAGCCGGGTGCGATTGAGCAGATCCGCACTGCTTTGCGGTTGCCGCCGGCCATCCGCGGCGCGTTGATGCCCGATGCTCATCAGGGGTATGCGTTGCCGGTCGGCGGGGTGATCGCGTATGACCGCGCAGTCGCGCCGTATCAGGTTGGGGTCGATATTGGCTGTCGGATGCATTTGTCAATCCTGGCCGGTTTGACGCCGGCTGATGCGCAGCGTGACCGCCAACACCTGCTCGATACCATCAGTCGAGTCACCGTGTTCGGGATCGGTTCGCCTAAGCGTCCGGTTGCCGATCATCCGATTTTGTCTGATTCGCGCTGGCGAGCAACGAAGCTGCTCCGGGAATTGCACGAACTGGCAAAGCTACAAATCGGTACGTCTGGCGGCGGTAACCATTTTGCCGAGATCGTGATCGGTGAGTGGCTCGCCGATGGGAAGTCGTTCGTTGGTTTGCTCACCCATAGCGGTAGTCGTGGCGTAGGCGCGAAGATTGCTAACTATTACGCCGAACTGGCCGACCGCGAGACGGCAAGGGTTGCCAGGGGCATTCCTCGCACGTATGGCTGGTTGAGCACGGAAACCGAAGCTGGCCAGGAGTATTTGCTCGCGATGCGGTTGGCCGGTGATTTTGCCCGCGCCAACCACGAGGTCATTCACGCGCGCTTTAGTAAGGCGTTGGGCGTCTCGGTGGAGAAGGTGATCGAGAATCATCACAATTTTGCCTGGGAACGTCCTGATGGAACGATCATTCATCGCAAAGGCGCGACGCCGGCTGAAGCCGGGGTGTTGGGAATCATCCCCGGTTCGATGGCAACGGCAAGCTATATCGTTGAGGGTCTGGGCAACAACGCAGCCCTGGCCAGCGCTGCTCACGGGGCCGGTCGCCGCTTCAGTCGCTCGGAAGCGCGGCGGACGATTTCGCCGCAGATGGCTGCGGCGGTCGCGCGCGAAGCCGGTGTGCTGGTGCGTGGTCTGGCCGTCGATGAGTCACCGCTTGCTTACAAGGATATCGAAGCAGTGATGGAAGTGCAGGTCGCCGCTGGCTTGATCCGCCCGGTTGCTCGCATGCGTCCTCTGGTAGTGGTGATGTCGGGTACAGTTGGCGAAGACTAACGAATCATCCCCTCTCCTGTTCAGGACAGGGGAGGGGATGAAGGGACAAGGTGCTGTTCATTACTTCTTGTCGATCGCCCCGTTGACAATGCCCATCATCACTTTGCCCAGTTCGGCCTGCGCTTCGATCACCCGCTGCATCGCTTCTTGCCAGCTCTGCATCACCTTCTGTACCTGTGCGCTGTCCCAGCCGCGCATCATGTTGGTCGGATCTGACTTCTTGAGCATATCGAACCAACCCTCGATGAAGCGGGCCTGGCTCTCGTTGAAGTTGCGGGTCATCTCCAGCACCTGCCGGCTCCACTCGACGACTGCCGTCGGCGAGACCGGATTGAGACCTGGCACTGCCGGCATGCCCGGCACGGTCGGCATTGTCGGCATATTGACGCTGTTGGCGGCAACCGTCTCGGCCCAGAGCCGGGTTAGCTCAACCTGCGCTTCCAGCGCCTGCTTGACCGTTCCACGCCAGCTATCGACGGTCTTTTGCCATGCCTCCGGGCTTTGCGGGGCAGCCATGTATTGCATCGACGCCATCCAGCTTTCCCATACCTTCTGCTGCGTCCCCGTCCACATCTTGATCATGTCGTTTGCTTGCTTTGCCCAGTCCATTGGAACCTCCATTCAGCGTCATCCGCTGTCTTCCCCTGATTTGTGCCGCGCGTTGTGCGGGTCTGTTGTCAGGGTAGAGGAATAGGTTACACTAGAGTTACTAATCCGTTTCGATGCAACTGTTTGCGCGGCAAGAGAGTTACAGCCCCATGCGAATGTAATGAGGTTATGGTATACCATTTGACAGAAGTGAAGCGTCTCTCTACCATACTGACAAGTCCACGAACTTGTGTATCTTTGCATCTTTGTGTCACCTGTTTGAAGGAGGTCGATGATGACCATCATGGAGATTGCCGCGCTGCCGCGCTTTGTGCATATTCGCGAGGTGGGGCCGCGTGATGGTCTGCAAAATGAGCCGGTGATCTTGAGCACAGCCCAGAAGGTGAAGCTGATCGATATGCTGGCGGATACCGGCTTGCAAGCCATAGAGGTAGGGGCGTTTGTGCGTCCGCAGCAGGTGCCACAGATGGCCGATACCGAGGCCGTCTTTGCCGGGATCGCTCGCCGTTCAGGTGTGGTTTATAGCGCGATTGCGCCAAATGTGATTGGGGCGCGCCGCGCGCTTGCCGCCGGCGCGGACGTGGTGCAGGTTTTTTTGAGCGCCAGCGAGAGCCATAATCGCAGTAATGTCAATATGAGCATCGAGCAGTCACTGGCGCAGGTGGCTGAAATGGCGGCGCTAGTACATAGCGCCGGTAAGCCGTTTGATGCAGTGCTGTCAGTGGCATTTGGGTGTCCGTTTGAGGGTGATGTGCCGGTTGAGCGCGTGCTCGATCTCTGTCAGCGGTTGCTCGATTTGGGCGCTGAGCAGTTGACGCTCGGTGATACGACCGGCATGGCCCACCCGCTGCTGGTGCAAGAGGTGGTGCGCGCCTTTCGCGCCCGCTTTCCGCGACAACCGCTGCGGTTGCATTTGCATAGCGCGCGCGGGGCCGGTCTGGCTAACCTGCTGGCCGGGTTGCAGTTGGGCATCGATCTGTTCGATTCGAGCATTGGCGGAATCGGCGGCTGCCCATTCGCTCCTGGCGCGCCCGGCAATCTCTGCACTGAAGATGTGGTGCATCTCTTGCACGAAATGGGAATTGCAACCGGCTTGAATTTGCCGGCTTTGATGGCAACGGCCCGCGAACTCGAGCGGATGTTGGGTCACGAGGTGCCCGGTCAGACGATTAAAGCCGGGATCTGTAAACATTTGCGTGATCGAGGTGATAGTTCGCTGTCATAGCGAGGGCGCTTCGCCGTGGATTGCAAAGGGGCGTTGTGACCACTGGAGAGTAGATTTGGATCCGCGTCATCGAGTGGTGATTATTACCGGCGCTTCGAGTGGCATCGGCGCGGCAACTGCGCGTTGTTTTGCCGCAGTAGGCGCGCGATTAGCCCTGGCGGCTCGTTCGGCAGATGCGCTGACGCGGCTCGCGGCAGAGTTGCCGCAAGCGATTGCTGTGCCGACCGATGTGTCCGATCCGGCGGCCTGCGCTCGCCTGGTCGAGCAGACGGTAGCTACCTATGGCGGAGTTGATATTCTCATCAACAATGCCGGTATCGGTTTGACCGGGCCGGTGACCAGTCTGGCTCGCGCCGATCTCGAACGGGTGCTGGCTGTCGATCTGCTCGGCCCGATCTGGTTGATTCAGGCGGTCGCGCCGGTGATGCGAGCTGCCGGGCGGGGACAGATCATCAATGTCTCGTCGGTGCTGGCAGTGCAGCCGTTGCCCTACCTGGGGGGCTATGCCGCAGCAAAAGCGGCGCTTGAGCAGATTAGCAATGCGTTGCGGATCGAATTGCACGGTAGTGGCATTGTGGTGACGGTGGTGCGCCCCGGCACAACTCGCACTGCGTTCAATCAGCGTCGATTGGGAAGCGGACGCGAGCGGCGGTGCATTGCCCCGCCTGGAGTGCCACCGGAAGCCGTCGCTCGCGCTATCTTGCGGGCAGCCCGCACTGAGCCACGGCTGGCCTACGTGAGCTGGATCGATCGGCTCGCCCTCCTGGCCGGGAGGCTGGCACCTGGGCTGATTGATGCCGTGTTGGCCCGCGCGTTCGGATGGGAAGAGCAGCGGTGAGGCAGGTCGATCCGCTGGCAGAGATGGGATATTCAGCAAACTCAACCCACAGCTCAATCACGCTTGACTCTGGTTGATCACTGCAATGATGAATGGAGCAGCCTTGTCGTCTTCACCTCAAGCTTTCTTGCGCCAGCCGGCACTCGATCCTGATGGTCGCCAGCTTGCCTTCGTCACTGCCGGCGATGTCTGGCTGGTTTCAATCGACGGCGGTACTGCCGAACGGTTGACAGCGCATCCGGCGCGTCATTATGGGCCGCGGTTTAGTCCTGATGGCCGCCAGTTACTGTTTGCTGCCGGACGCGATGGCGCCGGCGATCTCTATGTGCTCGATCTCGATGGTGGCGCGCCGCGTCAGATTACCTTTCAGGATGAACCGTGCTATCCCGAAGATTGGGCCGATGATGGCAAAGCAGTCTTCTTTTCCTGCGATATGGAGCAGATGGGTTTTGCAATCTATCGGGTGAGCGTGTACGGCGGGACGCCGGCGCCGATCTATCTTGAACCGTATGAACAACTTGACCAGGCTGCCGTGTCTCCCGACGGCCAAACCCTTGCGTTCGTCAATCGGCGCGAACGATGGTCGCGGCGAGGCCCCCACCCATTCTCGCCTGACGAGATCTGGCTAGGGCCGACTCGGCCTGATTATCAGGCATTGCGGCAACTGGCCGGCCCGTTTGGTGAACGATTCCAGTACGCCGGCAAACTGGGCTGGCCGCTCTGGGCACCCGACGGGCGGGGGATATATGTGGTGTGCGATTGCGACGGTCACGAGAATCTCTGGTATCTCCCGCTTGACGATGGCGTGCCACGCCAGATTACCTGCTTTCGCGGTGGCCGGTTACTCTTTCCGGCAATTGCCCGCCGCGCCGGCACGATTGTGTGTGAACGTGGCGATGGACAGTTGTGGCGGATCGATCCTGTCAGTGGCGATGCTGCTCCCATCCCGATTCGGGTGCGGATCGATATCAAGCGCACGCCTGTGCGGATCGAGCACTGGAGCAGCGGTTTCAGCGAGGTTCGGCTCAGTCCTGATGGCAAGAAAGTGGCGCTGGTGGCGCGTGGCGATGTCTTTGCCGATTTTGCCGATAAAGAGACTGATCGGGAATTGCGCCAGGGGCCGGCGTTTCGCATCACCAATACTCCCGCTCGTGAATGGTCGATAACGTGGACCCCCGACTCGCGCAATCTGCTCTACCTGTCTGATCGCAATGGCGAAGTAGAGCTGTTTCGATACGATTTTGAAACCGGTAGCGAGGTCCAGCTTACCCATGATGGCAGGCCTAAACTCTTGCCGCGCATCGCTCCTAATGGCAAAGCCATCGCCTATATACGAGATAGGATGGTCATCGAATTGCTGGAAGAGTCAGGTGCCCAACCGCGTGAACTCTGTCGGGCGCGCTTCACTGTGGCTGCGGATCTCTGCTGGTCGCCTGATTCTCGCTACCTTGCCTTCATTGCCCAAGATGACCGCCTCTTCAGCAATGTCTACATTGTGCCGGTAGCCGGTGGCGAGCCGCGTCAGATCACCTTTCTCAGTAATCTGGGTGGCGGTAATCTAAGCTGGTCGCCTGATGGTAGCTTTATCATTTTCACGACCGAACAATACCGGCTGGAAGCGCAGATTGCGCGGGTTGATCTGCGCCCACCGCCACCTGTCTTTCGCGAGACAATATTCGAGCAGTTGTTTAAAAAAGGCGAGAAAGAGAACAACAAAACCGATCATCGATCTGACCAGGAGAAGCCGGCGGTGGTCAGTGAGCCGATCGTATATGAAGGCATCGAACGACGACTACGATTGCTCACGCCACCACAGATGAATGCAATCGCCGGCCCGATCAGCCCAAACGGAAAAGACCTGCTCTTTCTGGCCTCTGTTGCCGGCAAAGTTGATGTCTGGACAATGCCGCTCGATGAGCCACGGGCCGATGAGCCACCGCGTCAGTTGACCGCTAATGCCGCGCATAAAAGCTGGTTGCAATTCGCGCCCGATGGGCGGAGCTTCTACTATCTCGAAGACGGTCAGCTTGTGGTGCGTCGCTTTCCCAGTGGCAATGAGCCAAACCGATTATCGTTGCGGGCCGAAGTAGAAGTGGATTTTCACCGCGCGAAAGAGCAGATCTTCACCGAGGCGTGGCGCGAGTTACGCGACAGCTTCTACGATCCAACCTTCCGCGGCCAGGATTGGCAAGCGGTGCGTGAACGGTTTGCGCCGTTGATCGGCGCTGTGCAGACCACCGAAGAGTTGCATACGCTGATCAACCTGATGGTTGGCGAATTGCAGGCTTCGCATCTTGGGAGCGGTTTCTACGGTTGGGAGAGTGACGATGGCTTTATCGGTATCATCTTCGCGGTCGAGCCGCTGTTGCGCGAGAGTCGGCTAGTGGTGGAACGGGTGTTGCCCGACGGCCCGGCGGCGCTGGCGTCTGAGCCGCCGCGTCCCGGCGAGGAACTGGTGGCGGTCGAGGGAACGCGCCTGAGCGCAACCGTTTCGTTGCACAAACTCTTGTTGCGCAGTGCTGGTCGGCGCGTGCGATTGACATTCCGCGCTGCCGATGGCAACGAGCGCGATCTCGTCGCGCGTCCGATTAATGCCGAAGCCTACAGGCGTCTGCGCTATCGGGATTGGGTTGCGACCAATGAACAGTACGTGCATCGGATGAGCCGCGGAAAGCTGGGGTATGTCCACATCGAGGAGATGAGCTATGCAGCCTATCAGCAGTTTCTGGTCGATCTCGATGCCGAGACGCACAGCAAAGCAGGCGTCATTATCGATGTGCGGTACAATAGCGGCGGCTATACGGCCACGTTCGTGCTCGATGTGTTGATGCGACGTTCAGCGTTACGGAGTGGATTTCGCGATCTCGGCGTGACCGATGCCAGCCATCTGGCCGGCAATCGCGTGCTCGATCGACCCACGGTGCTGGTAACCAATGAACGCTCGGCCAGTAACACCGAGATGCTCAGCGAAAGTTACCGACGGTTGCGGTTGGGGAAGGTAGTAGGGCGACCGACGGCTGGCGCAGTCATCTGGACGTACCGCATCCAGTTGCTCGATGGAGCCTGGCTGAGGCTACCGCAATTCTATGTGGTCACGCCAGAAGGGGAAGATCTGGAAGGTCGTGGTCGTCCGGTTGATGTGGAGGTTGCGCGCCCCTTAGGTGAATGGGCACAGGGACGGGATCGACAACTCGATGTTGCCGTGGCAACGCTCCTCAAAGCAGTGCGACGACGCAAAGAGCGGTAGATGCGCATTCGCTGCAAGGTTGTCGATCGACAGTATAATGGGAAGTACAATGAAAGAAACCCGAATCGGCTTGTGGACGGAAGAAAAAAAGTTCCTTTCTCACGCTATCCGGTCTCATTTGCGCCCAAACCGATGTGGCGCGGAAAAGAGAGGTTGAAGATGTCGACCCTTGCACCCCTTCGCTTCTCAGTCTGTCTCGATATGATCTTCACCGATCGTCCGTTTGAGCAGCGACTTGAACATATTGCCGATTTGGGCTTTCGCGCCTACGAATTCTGGACGCGACGGGGCAAAGATATGAATATCACCATCGCTTTGCAGACAGCGCTACGGCTGCACTGCGTGGCGATTGTGGGTAGCGAAGCAGCGCCGAACGATCCCGATCAGCGCGCGCAATTTCGTGATGAGATTACCCGCAGCGCTGCGCTGGCGGTTGACCTGGCCTGTGATAACCTGATTGTGTATGGCGGGGTCACGCGGCCTGACCTTGATTACACCAGTCAGCGTTCATGCCTGATCGAGGCGCTGCGCGAAGCAGCCGAGACGGCGGCTGATGCCGGCTTGAATCTGCTCCTCGAGCCGCGTAACCAGATTGATCACCCGGGGAGCTTTCTCTGGTCGTCAGATGAAGGTTTTGCTATTGTGCGCGAAGTCGGTCAGCCGCGCGTCAAATTGTTGTTTGATTGTTATCACCAGCAGATCAGTGAAGGCAATCTCACCAAACGCATTCTCGCCAACCTTGATCTGATCGGTCATATCCACGTGGCCGATGTGCCCGGTCGTCACGAACCCGGCACCGGCGAGATTAACTACGAGCATATTTTTGGCATCCTGCGCGAACACGCTTATAGCGGCTATGTCGGTCTGGAATACACACCACGGATCGACTCTGCGGCCAGTCTGCGCGCAGTGCGGATGATGGGGCAGTAATGCGGGCTGCTGCGTGTTTTGTCATATGTGGCTGATACCATTCTCACGGTAATCGTACTTGATATCATCGTTGTCTAGCTAACGTGGGGAAGGTGATGAATAACTTCTGCCGAATTGGTGTCTTCTACGATGGTTCCTACTTTTCCTATGCGCAGGCATATTTCTACAATGAAAAGAAGGTTGGCTGGCTCTCCTTCACACCGTTCCATCGCTTGATCGAGCAATTTATCAGCAGCAAAGAACAGCGCTACGCGGCGCACCGGATCGTGTATGCGAGCTGGCATCAGGGACTCTTTCCGCCATCACAGACCAACGAAAAACAATTTCAGGTTGAGCGCAATCGCCATATCGACTTGATGCATGCCGGTATCGAGCCGAAGTATGTGCCGATGTCGCCAAACGGGCACGAGAAGGGGGTCGATGTATCGCTGGCTATTGATGGGATGGAACGGGCCATCGAGGGCAAGATTGACGTTGCAGTGCTGGTTTCCGGCGATGGCGATCTGACGCCGCTGACCCGATCGCTCATGAAGCACGGGGTGCGGGTGGCGGTGTTCTATTTCGAATATGACTCGTCAGCGCGCAATAGCCGGATCAATGGCCGTTTGCTGAATGCCTGCAATTACTCATTTAATGTGAACAGTCTTGAGAATGATCCCCGGTATGCCGCAGTCTTCCAGAGCCTGTTTCGTCAACCACAAGCGGTAGCGGCGAAGAAATAGGCCGGCGCCAGCGGGGGGATGTGTGCATTGCGCAGGCGGCTTTCGCTCTCGTTCCGCACAACGTCTGAGCGCATTCAAGCCAGGTAGCGAAGGTAAGTTGTCACGCGGGGCTGTCATCCCGTGATGCTGCCCTGCGCAATCGCGTTACTCGACTCCTTCGAGTGTCCGCGCATCCAGTAAATGCCCCATTCGCAACTGCTTTGTCAGCAGATACGGCGCGCTATAGGCATTGGCCGGGGCCTGTAACGGTACCCGTTCGCGCACAACGATACCGTGGCGTTCGAGGCCGGTAATCTTGGCAGGATTGTTGGTCAGCAGTCGTGTCGTTGTAATACCCAGATCGCGCAAGATGGCGGCGGCAACGCCATAGTCGCGCATATCGTCGGGGAGACCCAGCGCCCGATTGGCGTCAACGGTATCAAGCCCTTGCTGTTGCAGCGCGTAAGCGCGAATCTTGTTTACCAGCCCGATCCCGCGCCCTTCCTGTCGCAAATAGAGCAAGACCCCGCGGCGTTCGTGTTGGATGGCTGTTAATGCCGCCGCCAATTGCTCGCCACAGTCGCAACGGTGCGAACCGAAAATGTCACCAGTCAAACATTCAGAATGAAGCCGAACCAGTATTGGTTCCGACCCGACCAGATCGCCGCAGGTGAGCGCTACCTGCTCTCTCTGGTGGGCATCGAGATAGACGACAATTTGGAAGTCACCGAACTTTGTTGGCAAATGTGCTATTGCTGCGCGAGTGATCAGTGTTGTCATGACAGAGCCTCTGAATCTTCGGAAGAGCGAAACATACGCGGTGGGGATGGCGTCGGTCGAGCGAGCGCAATCAGGCTGATCAGCCATGCGCCGGTAAGCAGCACGCTACTGCCGAGGTAGGGAGCGGTAGGGCCAAAATAGTCGAAGCTGATGCCAAAACCAGCCGGTCCGAGCAGTAACGCGAGACTGATCAGTGCCTGCATACCGCCAAGTACTGCGCCCTGGCGACCAGATCCAGCGCGGAGCGAGACCAGGCTGGTGATGGCAGGCACAGCCAACCCCATCCCAATCGCGAGCAGCGCTGCCGGTGGGAAGAGCATCCAGCCAGACTGTTGGATCAGTCCGACGAAGGCGAAGGATAATGCCATCAGACCCAATCCACCGCCGGCCAGACCGGCTTCGCTAAAACGTGGTTGTAACCGCCCGACGAGCACACCCTGGGTGAACGCAGCGCATAATCCAACAAACACAAACAGGAGAGCGTTTTGCGCTGGTCCCCAGCCAAACCGGGTTAGCGTGAAGAGCGCAACATTGCTTTGCAGGCCGGAAAAGGCAAGATTGAGCAGCGTTACGGCAATCAGCAATGGGCGCACAGTCGGAAGCTGAAGCGCCGTCAGTGCCGGCGCAAGCCAGTTGTGAAAGCGAATCGGGTGGGAGCGGCGGCGCGCTGGTGGCAACGATTCGGGCAGCGCGATTGTGGCATAGAGTGCGTTAAGGAAGGCAATACCTGCGGCCAGGAGAGGTGGCAGCGCCAGACTGTACTGGCTGAGGAAACCGCCCATCGCTGCCCCACCGATCAGCCCCAGACCAAATGCCGCCCCCAGCAAACCCAGGCCGCGTGCCCGGTCGTCAGGCCCGGTCACATCGGCGATGTAGGCTTGAGCTACCGGCATACTCGACCCGGCAGCGCCGCTGATGGCGATTGCTAACGCCAGCATCGGCAATGAATTGGCCAGCGCCAGCCCCAGATACGCGACGGATGAACCAAACAGACACCCCAGGATCACTGGTCGTCGGCCAATCCGGTCGGAGATCGTTCCCACCAGTGGCGCCACCAGCAGTTGCATCGCTGCGTAAAGTGAGCCGAGCAGGCCGACGATGGTAGCGTCGCCAGACCATGCCTGTACCATGAAGGGTAATAACGGCATGATTAAACCGTAACCCAGCATATCAACCAGTACCGAGCCGGCGACGATGTAGCGATGGCGCATCGGCAACGTCTCCTCCAGGCTATCTATGACAGAATGTCTTATCGCGCGTCTGCGCGGTCATCGTTGGCGCAATCTGCGCTATTGGTGCGTTCCCCGCTGGCCTACGATATTCCGTTGATGCTGTATACAGATGTCATCTGTTACAGCATCATGCCTGCATCGCCTGCTGCATCAGACGGTGAGCAATCGCCAGGACTGCCGGACGAAGGCCGGTAGTGGCCGTCAGCATTGGCCCAAACTGCACGCGCACCGGCGCAGTGGCAAGATGTGGCCACAGTACCTGCACGATAGCGGCCAGCCACTGCCGTTCAGCCGGATCGCGGCGCAGGCGGGTCAGAGGATGGCGGAGCGCAGCCGGCGCCTGCACATCACTCACGATGGCCGTCACGACAGGCACGCCCGGCGCTAATCGTCCGAAGAGATCGAGGCTGCTCGACCAGGCCGACAGACTGGCAGTTGCCGCCGGATCGCGGGCCGGATCTGGCTCGATCTGTCCGGCAGGAAAGGTCAGGATGGCTCCGCCCTGTTGGAGATGGCGAATCGCGACCCGGATCGCAGCCATTCGACTCAGCGGTGTCGTACCGACCGGAATGATGGCGGTAGCAGTGTTGGGTAGCGCGCGCAGCAATGGTCGCGCAATGGCGATAATGCGCAAATCGGCGCGGCCAAGGGCTGTAATCAGCGCGGCAGCGTCGAGCAAACCGGGATGGTTGGCGACTACAAGCAGCGGCCCATGACGTGGCGGCAACGGGCCATCGATGCGCAGACCGGGCGCAAATCGGGAACAGATCCACTCGCTACCAGCCGGCAATCCCGCGCTTGCCACCATGTGATCGAACATCAGTAACTGACGGGCAAACCGGCGCGCTGCTGGCCGGGAGAGCACCGTGACAATGCCGCCAAGCCATGGTGGACGGCTGATCCCAAAGCCTCGCAAGATGTCAGCCGTATTGAGCCAGATCAGATCGGCGAGAGTATCCGAAGGTAAACGCTGCGACAGTGAGTCGCAGCGACGGTGACAAACAGTAACAGTAGCCACGATAGATACTTAAAACCTGTAAGGTTGAGTTGCGATCGATTAACGCTGTATTTGTATCATACCACTACTTGCCAAAAAATCGCGGTACAATTAAGGATGCATACCCTTTCCAATAGAGGAGCATGGCTATGACGACAGTCACGATCAACGATGTCGAGATGGAAGCGCGACCTGGCGAGCGCCTCCTCGACATTGCCCGGCGCAACGGCGCTCACATCGGCTTCGTCTGCGATGGCACTGGTTTCTGCCAGACTTGCAAATTGAAGGTACTTGCCGGTAGTGAATCGCTCAATCCACCGACTGAACTTGAGAAGACCTGGATTCCCGAGCAACGGTTGCAAGAGGGATGGCGACTGGGATGTCAGGCGGCAGTGCGAGGTAGAGGGCCGGTTGTTGCCCTGACGAACGCCGAAGAGCTACGACGGCAGACGTTTGCCGTGTTCAATCCACCCCCAGGGACGAATGTCGCCGATAATGTCAGTGCCCTCACCCGAAACATTTTGCAACAGAACATCGATCAGATTGCCGGTTATCCGTTCAATATGCTCAACGCTGTGAGCAGGATCGGTCTGGGCCGACTGATCAATCCCTGGCAATCGGTGGAACGCTTCAATCAGTGGCTATCCGACACAGCAAAAGTCATCGATCAAACTCTACGCTCCCCGGTTCCGGCGCCATCCGCTGACCCGCTCGATCGGGTGCGGGCAGCGGCGGCTGACGCGCGGCGAGCCAGCGAATAATCGATCCTGCTGTGATGCAGAGTGGTGAATTTGTTCCATCCAGCGCTGCTCTGCATCACGACAATATCTCAGTGGTACGCCTAATTTTCCACTCGATGGAACACCTCGGCCAGTGGCACGCCAAACGCTTCTCCCCGCTCAGCAGCCCACTGGCGTACCATGGCAGCCAGTTGCGTCTGATCGGTTCCTAATTGAGAAACGTGACAGCGCAACGCAGCCAGCTTCTGTTCAATCGTCGCGCTAATATCAACCGCCAGATTCACGACCGGCGCGCCCATTACAAACAGTTCACGAACGCGCGATGGCGGGTAACCCTCGGCAAGCAATTCGGGGAAATCCCAGCTATTCTGCGCTGCCGGATACACGGCGGCTAAGGTTGCGTTGGCAGCAGCGAGATGGTCGGGATGAAATCGCGGAAGGGAGTACTGCGGCGTCCAAACCCGATCAGGAGACTGACAAACGACGCGCTGGACCCGAATTCGCCGAATCTGGCGCACAATATCGCGGCGCAATTCGAGGGTTGGTTGTAGCATACCGTCAGGGTAATCGAGGAAGACGACCTCTTTCAAGCCAAGAATGGCAGCAGCCGCTTGCTGCTCGGCTTTGCGAATGTCACTGATTCGCCGACGGGCCTCTGGACCGACATCGGTCGCATCATCAGGGCCGCCACTACTGCCATCGGTGCAGATCACGAGCGTAATCTCCCACCCCTCTGCTGCCCAGGCTGCCAGAGTGCCGCCACAACCAAACTCTGCATCATCAGGGTGAGCTACCACAACCAGGGCAGTCTTAGGGGTTGATGTATCGTTGTCCATGTCTCCTCCTGGTAGTATTGTGTTATCTGATGTTAGGATAACATACCTTGTCGGTATCGATCTGTTCGCTGTCTGGTATGTCAGCCTCACGTCTCAGGTGACATTCCAATCAGTTGACGCCAAACTCAGACTCGGATATACTACCAGAGGCGGGCCGGTAGCTCAGCGGTAGAGCACCTGACTTTTAATCAGAGGGTCGTGGGTTCGATCCCCACCCGGCTCACCAGCTCAGGTAGCCTGATGTCGTTTCGGCATCAGGCTGCTTTTTTGTTGTTGACAAATTGATAGAGACATGTAGGGCGGCAAATGCAGGAGTAGGGGCTGAGCGGGTTTAGGTTCGGCGCCTTGGGCAATAATCTTCGCGCCTCGATCAATTCCTGCTGTAAGGCATAAAAATGTTGGATAGGGCAAACGCTGAGTCTTTTTTGGCGTGATATTCCGATCTTGCAAAGCGAGATGTGATGTGTGGCCCCTGGCGGGCAGGCGAGTCACATCGATCACTCATCAAGAGTATGCCATCATTTTGCTGAATTTGAGATCAAGTGATGGAAGAAAGGGCAAGAGAACAGAGGTGGTTCCTGGCTGGAAGGACATACTTTTCGTAAAAAGTTTGAAAAATTGGATGACGGCGCATCTGCGCAGAGGAGTTTCTTGTTGTGAAATGTGCTCGTTCGTGATTGGCTAAAGGTGAAATATTCGCTGTCAGGTTCGATCCCTACCCGGTTCACCAGTTTAGACTGACTGGAGGCAATATCGCCTCCAGTCGGTTTGCTGTACACGCGGCATTACCGTCTACCAGCTTTCACTGGCAAAGCGGAACAGGGCCAGACCGCCGGCAAAGAGGATGGTTGGCGCAAGGGCCAGACATGCCGGCAGTCCAAGCTGCTTGAGACTGAAGACGCGCCGTCGATAGCCAAGCAGCGCTGCCATCACCATGGTAAAGATGGTGAAGATCTCGCTCATAATACCGGCTACGCCGAAAAGCGCCAGCGGCCAGTAGAGCAGGGCAAGCCCGCTGTGAGCGAGAAGAATGAAGAGACCGTTCAAGACCAGCAAACCGCCAAAGTCGCTCCAATCAAGCACGGGACGCTCTGGTTCTGGATTGCTGCGGAGTGTATGGTTGAAGACCCACAGGATAAGTGGGGTGATCGCGATACCGAATAGTGCGCCTGTGATTGTGCGCACATCGTTGCGCGGCAGGTAGAAGTAGGTTTGCCCCGTATCTTCAAGCACCGAATTCACGCCATCGACGAGCATCGTCAACACGCCTGCGCCGAGTGTGACCAGCAACGATAGCGGAGGGAGTGACGCGGCGCGGCTGTGTCCGCGCAACCAGAGGTAGAGCAGGCTGATCAGAAAGCTACTGTAGATGCCGAGATTGCGCGCGCAGAGTGGCAGTGGTTGCTCACCCAAAAAGATGAGGTGTTTTTGCGCAACCAGACCATGCACGGCGGCGTACAGCTTCCATTCGAGGTCGGCGCCTGGCCAGAGAACGAAGATAAGGATCAGCGTAGCAAGCAGAAACAAAAAAGCAAGACCCCAGACTCGTTCCGCTCTGGTTGGCTGTCCTGCTGCTATGCGGCGGGCTGCAATTCGCTGGCGGGCCAGTTCCAGGATTTCTTCAGGCGATGGCTGGTTCATACGCTTGGCGGTGATAGCGCGAATGATTATCGATGATTGTTACTATGATAGCCGGATTGTTCGCGCTCTGGCAAGTGGCGGCTGTTGGACTGGCATGCAGCTTGTGGCGTTGCTGCGTTTCGGCTGCGTTTTGCGGTTGAGATGGTCTTGGTTGCAGCGGTAGCCGGCTTGATGAGTGCGAGCAGCTAAAACCGCACTGCTTGCCGGCACGTCGTTAACCTCGCGTCAGGTGGCGAACGCAAACGAGCTATCGCCATCCGGCATTGTGCATCGTCGCTCGGCTCTGTCTTCCGGTTACGCACCTCGCAGCTCAGGGGAGCTTGCCCATCCGTCGCCAGCTCTCAAGCAGGATACTCAGCCCGATCAGCAAAAGCAGACCGGGGAAGAAGAGGCGTGGCATGAGGAAGAGAAATCCCAGGCCAAACAACCAGATTGCGTTGCGAATGCCGCTGATCAGAGCGCCGCGCTGGAAGTGGACGATTAGCTGAATAATGCCGAGGAGCATCAGTATATTCGGCCAAACTGCCAGCGGTAGCCGGAGGAACAGCGGGATAAGCAAGGCAGCGCCAATCAGCAGGAAAACAATACCTGCTTCATTCCCGCGCGAAGCTGGTTGTGGTTGCGGCGTTGGCGCAGTTCGCGCTTGAGAGCTGGGCGCCTGCGCAGATCGGGCATGGATCGGTTCACCGCAGTAGACACAAAAGCGGGCATAGCGCGGATTGACAAATTGACAATGCGGGCACGTGATAATCGTATCGGCGCTGGCCGGCAATTGAACAGTTTCACCGGTATTTACCCGAACTGCTGTGCCGCATTCGATGCAGAAGCGAGCATCATTGGGTAGTCTGGTTTGACATTGTGGACAATGCATCACGCTCTCCTTTTCGCTCACGCTCTGAGTGCAGGCGCGCAGGCATTCATGCGGTGCTCGTCAGATTAAGCCAAACGGGTGAACATGATTGTAGCAATAGTCTGGTTTGCTACCATTAAAACTGATTGTGCTACCCTGCGACATTCTCACTCTCTTGCGCAGTCTTGCGTGAATTTCCTGCTGATATGACGCAACCATTTCAATTATGGTTGCGCATACCGGCGCAAACAGGCCAGAGCTTCGCGTTGCATAAGAGTCGGCGCATTGTCCAGAGATAATTCGCCAATCGTTGCGCTGTAGAGAAACGACTCGACACCGAAGATGGCGCAACGAGCTGCCGGGGTTGGCGGCAAACCGGGGGCGGTGGCGGCGTGAGCGGCGGCAGCGGCGCGGGCCGGATCGGTCTGGATGCTTTCATCGGTGAGCAAGGCGCGCAGAGCCGGCAATCTACCCAATGCAGCGCTGAGGCGGAGCTGCACTGCCGGCTGGTAGAGGGCTTCCAGCAGGCCGGCAATATCATCGGCATCGGCTTGCCCGGCACGATGACGTATGAGCAGGCTGCCCCCAATTAAGGGGCGGGCCGGAGTGCCGTTGAAGGCCGGCAATGGCGCGATGTTGACCTGAAACGTATCACTGATTGCCCGGTACGTTGACCATGCCCAATCGCCATCGATAGCATATGCCGCAAATCCCTGCGCCAGCAGCCGTTGACCGCGCGCGTAACTGTCGCCATTGCGCGGCGCTGCCCGATAAAGTTCCCGCAGCAGGTTGAGCGTTGCGCGCATCTCTGGGGTGTCGAGCGTTGGTTCGTTGCCATCAGGGGTGGTGAATGCGCCGCCGGCAGCATACAGCCACGGCGCCAACCAGCGCGCTGCGCCCCAACCCTGCACAAACCCGGCCCGTTCGGATGTGCGCGCGGCCTGTGATAAAGCTACCAGCTCGGCGGCAGTATCCGGTGGTGTCCGGTCAGGCTGATAAAGCAGTATCAGCATATCTTGCGCAGTCAGTGGCGCACCCCACAACGCATCATTGCTGCTGGCGAGCGCGCGCAATCCCGGCAAGAGGTCAGTGGGCAAGTCGGTTGCCAGCGGCGCTAGCGTTTCAGCAGCCAGCAGGCCGACCAGCGCTTCTTGATCGGCCCAGATCAGATCGGGCGGAGGCAGGCCGAGCAGTTGATCGGTTGCCAGACCGATCAGCAAGCCATCGGGGTCGCGTGGCACGATCGTGAGTTGCAGACCGGCGCTTTCGGCAGCGTTGCGCAATTCGGCGGCAACGACCGGTTGCGCCTCTTCTCCTTCGGCCAGCCAGATTGTCAGGCGACGCGCAACTGGTGTCGCCGTTGGGACGCTGGTGGCGGCAGGCATTGGGGTCGCCGTGGGCGCTGCGGTCATCGTAGGCGCTATCGTCGCGGTAGGCGCTGTCGTCGCCGTGGGAACCGGCGTTGGCGCAGCGCAAGCAGCGCAGATCAACGCCGCGATGCCGATCAGCACCGCGGCGCGGGCAATGCGAGCACTCACAACGTTATCCCTGCAAATGGGCCTCGAGGAACCAGAGATCTTTGTCGATTGCGCGGGCAATTTCGGTGAGCAGATCGGCGGTAGCCTGATCGCTCAGCTCGGCGGCAAAATCGATAGCCTGGCGGGTCGTCTTGCCATAAGCGGCAAATCGGTCAGCCAATGCCGCAACGTGAGCCAGGCCATCGGTAATGTCAGAAGGGTATTCCGGCAAACGCGATGTTGTTGCCGCCATGCGCGCTGTGCCCATTGCCATGCCGCCGAGTGCGGTCACTCGCTCGGCCAGCAGATCAACAAATCCGCTCAATTGTCCGGCCAGCTCATCAAACAGTTCGTGCAGTTCCAGGAACTGCGGCCCCTTGACATTCCAGTGGGCCTGTTTTGCCTGACTCATCAGATCGAAGGTGTCGGCCAGTTGCTGGTTGAGCATCGCAATTAACGAACGACGTCGCTCAAGCGGTATGTCGATTCGAGTGGCAAATTCGGTCGTCTGAGCCATTGCATACCTCCTTTATTTCATTCCTCTGCCGATCCGCAACGTCGCGGTCGGTAAAGTTGAAATTCACCTCAGTGCTTTCATCTTACCAGAGTCGCAGTCGTTGTGCCAATCGGCGGATAGGGTAAATAAGTCCGGATACCGAATTCTATGGCCGATCATATCTCTACGGAATCGATATAACACCGGTGGCTGCGCCTGCGTTGTCATTGGCTGGCGCGTGATGTAGCGGTGATTGCAGCCAATGATTCTGGGTCAGGCAGTGTATCGGCTACGGCGCATTAGCGCCAGATTGCTCGAGTTGGGATACATTGCTTTCGAATGACTGCGCGTAGAGAAGCAGTAACGCACTGGCGCCTGTCGCGATTGCTTGCCGCATACGTTTCGCTCGAGCAGAGTTGTGTTACCATGCCAATGCCTGAACAACGAAGGCGCAGTGCCTTTGTTCCCACACAAGACATCTTAAGCGCGGAGTTTGAGCGTGCCTACCGTTTTCGAAACCACTATTGCCGAAATTCATCGAGTTTCGACTGCTATCCGCGACCGTATTGGCCAGATCATCGTTGGGAAAGAAACTATCATTGACCTCTTGCTGGCCGCATTGTTGTGTGAAGGTCATGTCTTGCTTGAAGATGTGCCCGGTACCGGCAAGACCACGCTGGCGCGCGCGTTAGCCGGCGCGCTCGGTTGTAGCTTCCAACGAATTCAGTTTACGCCCGATCTGCTGCCGTCTGACGTGACCGGCCTCTCATTCTTTAACCAGAAACTCGGTGAGTTTCAGTTCAGACCTGGCCCGATCTTTGCCCAGATTGTGCTAACCGACGAAATCAATCGAGCGACTCCACGCACCCAGAGCGCGTTGCTTGAGGCGATGCAAGAGCGAACAGTCTCGATTGATGGCGAAACTCGTCAGTTGCCGCGTCCATTCCTGGTTATTGCCACCCAAAACCCGATTGAGCTGGAAGGAACCTTTCCGTTACCGGAAGCGCAACTCGACCGATTTTTGATCAAGGTAGCGATGGGCTATCCGAGCGTTGCGGAAGAAGAAGAGATTGTGCAACGATCGCTTACCCCACTCGTTGCCGCCGATCAGCCACCGGTCGTGACCGCCGAGACAGTGCGCGCGCTTCAGGTTGCGGCGCGTGGGATAGCGATTAGTCCTCCGGTGCGCCAATATCTGGTTGCCATCGCGCGCGCCACCCGCGATCATCCCGACATCGAGCTGGGCGCCAGTCCACGCGGTTCGTTGGCCCTGGCCCATCTGGCTCAAGCAAGGGCAGCGATGGCCGGGCGCAGTTTTGTCTTGCCCGATGATGTGAAAGCGATTACCATACCGGCGCTTAATCATCGGTTGATCCTAACCGCAGAAGCGCGCTTACGCGGTCAGACTGCAACTGCGATCCTCGAGCGGATACTGGAACAGATTCCGGCGCCGGTAGAGGGCTAACATGGGCTAACATGGATGGAGAGTATCCTGTTAACGGATATGCGCTCGCAACGGCACATATTTCTCTCAATCGGTCAATAACCGTTTGCCTTGCGAATGCATAATCAGCGGCCACACCTCATCGGCAGGCACTGGCTGCGCGATCAAGTATCCCTGCAACACGTCGCAACCCATACTGACGAGTGCCGCGCGTTGCTGCTCGCTCTCAACGCCCTCAGCGATCACGGCGAGGCCGAGACTATGGGCCAGATTGACAATTGCGCGCAACAAGGCCCGGCTGTTGGTCACCACATGACTCTGTTCATCGATTGCGCGCACAAACGCCTGGTCGATTTTGAGCGCATCGAGGCGAAGCTGACGCAGATACGCCAGCGATGAATAGCCGGTGCCGAAATCATCGAGCGCAATCCGCACGCCCATCTGGCGCAACTGATCGATCTGGCGCGCGGCGTAGATCGGGTCATCGAGCATGACGCCTTCGGTAATTTCGAGTTCGAGGTACGGCGCAGGGAGACCGGTCGTATTGAGGACAGCCGCCACTTCGGCAACGAATTCTGGCCGCAGCAACTGACGCGCCGAGATGTTAACGCTGATGCGCAGCAGCGGGTACCCGGCCTGATGCCAGGCCATGACCTGCCGGCACGCCTCGCGCAAGACCCAGGAGCCAAGCTCAATAATTAAATCGCTCTGTTCTGCAATCGGCACGAACTCACCAGGTGGAATCGAGCCGCGTTGCGGATGATTCCAGCGCACCAGCGCTTCGACGCTGGTGATCGTCTCGCTGACCAGATCGTATTGGGGCTGGTAATAGACTGCTAATTCATGACGTTCAATGGCGCGACGCAATTGCGCTTCGAGCGCGAGGCGGGTATGAGCGCGGCGACTGTGTTCAGGCCGGTAATGGAGAAAGCCGCTGCGTTTGAGTTCCTTTGCGCGGTGCATCGCGCTATCGGCGTTTTTGAGCAGCGTTACCACATCGACCCCATCGCGCGGAAACAGGCTGATGCCAATGCTTGCGGTGAGGCGTAATTCTTGCCCTTCATGGACGTATGGCGTCTGAAGTGCATCAAGCAGCCGTTGTGCGGCAATATCCGCCAGGCGGGCGTCGGGCAGATCGGGCATCACCAGCAAAAACTCATCGCCCCCCATGCGACCGAGGGTGTCTTGCGGTCGAACACATGCCGCAAACGCTTGACTGACATGCTTGAGAAACCGGTCACCGATGGGATGCCCTAACGAGTCATTCACCTGTTTAAACCCATCGAGATCGATAAAGAGCAGCGCGACACTATGACGTCGTTCGCGCGCATCGCGCAGCGCCAGTTCGATCCGTTCTTGCAACAGATGGCGATTGGGAAGGCCGGTCAGCGCATCGTAGCGCACCTGATAGTGCAGTTGCGCGTTGAGCTGGGCATGTTCGGCGATGAGGTAGAAGAGTTCGGCAGTGATGCGCAGCAAGGATTGATCACGCTCATGCATCCAGCCGGTTTGCGGGCACAAAATGATGAGGGCGCCGTTGGTGTTGCGCAGCGGCCAGACCCATCCACGCTGCACACCATACTGGTGGAACTGTTCCCAGAAACCGTGCAGTTCGATGAGATGCGGCGGCGACTGGTGGTGTGCGATCAATGTCGGGACACGCGCCGCAATCTGCCCGGCATCTTCAGCCAACCGTTCGCTCCACGCTGCGGCCTGATTGCCAATGCCAACCCAGACTAACCAGTGCGGTCGTTGCCGTTCAATCAGATTGACCAACCGTTCGAGTATGGCAGTCGTCGGCGCGTGTTGCAACAGAAGGGCGAGAATCTCGGAACGGTCATGTTCGAGGAACGTTGTCAGCTTTTGAGCGCTAATATCACGATGGAGCGCAATATAGTGCGACGTCTGTCCGTGTTCACCCGTTACAGGTGAGAGGCTCAGATCGACCCAAATGGGTTCGCCGGCACGGGTGTAGTACAAAAGTTCTAACCGTATCGGTTGGCGTTGTTCCATCGCCTCCCACAGCGCGGTCAGCGCTGCCGCATCGGTGGCCGGGCCGTGAAGAATGCGGAGACTCCGCCCGATCAGTTCGTTGACCGCGTAGCCGGTCAGGCGGCTACACGCTGCGTTCGCGTAGCGAATGAACGGGCCAGGCGCGTGGATTGGTTCGGCATCAAGAATCAACACCGCGTCATTGGTCTGTACCACCACTGATTCCAGCAAGCGCAGACGCTCTTCGGTATACTTGCGCGCGGTGATGTCGCGCGCGACAATCAAGGTGCCGCCGTTTGCCAGCTCATCGTGGTAGAGTGGATCGATGCTCACGTCAACGATCAGTTCGCGTCCGTCAGGCAGCCGGTGAATCATTTCGCCCCGCCAACCGGCGCCGTTTTGCGCCGGTGACGAAGCGCGCGGGTGCGGCAATTGCTCGGCAGTAAACAACACGCTCAGCGGTTGATTGATGACCGCTTCCGGTCGAACGCCGTACAGATACGCAGCCATATCGTTCAGGTACATGATGGCGCCGCTACTGTCGGTGACAATCACCGCTTCACTGATTTGCGCTAATACCCGCGCTCGCACATTGAGCTGCCGCTCTGCTTCCAGCCGATCGGTAATCTCATACCCGATACTCAAGACCTGCCATTCACCAAAGCTCTGGATGAGCGTACCTTGCACCTCGACCACGCGCATCACCTGATCGCGAGCGTAAATGCGGAAGCGCGCCGGCGTGAGTGTTCGTTTCTCGCGCAACTCCCGACGACGCTGCCAAAAGAGATCGTGTTCTTCGCCGGCGAGAAACTCGGTGAGCGGGCAGTTGATAAGGTCAGCCGGATCGTCCACGCCAAAGATACGCGCGCCGGCGGGGTTGCAGTACCGAATCACGCCTTCGGGAAAACTGCTGATCATAATCAGCATTGGCGCCAGGTCAAGCACCTGCTGATGACGGCTTTCGCTCACTCGCAGCGCATAATCGGCTGCGAGCGGCGCCGTCACGTCGCGCCCGCTGACAATAAATCCCTCAATTGCGCGATGATGCAGATAGTTACAGCAACACAGCTCGAAGATGCGCCAACCACCTTCAGCGTGGCCCAAACGAGCATGCACCCGCCTCGGTACACATTGACCGGCTTCCAGGCGCGCCAGTTGTGACTGCAATGCGTGGTGATCGTCGGGATGCACCAGATCGGAAAAGGAGCTGTGGAGTATTTCTGCAGGTGTGTAGCCGAGCAGCGAGTGAACTGATGGGCTGGCGAAGCGGATTGTGCCATCGGTGGCTACGACCAACACAATTTCAGTGAGATGCTCTAACAGCGCATCGAGCAGTGGTGCGGTGGTTATACCGTTGAGAAGTGTCGGTTGATCGGGTACATGATTGTCAGTCATAAACTGGCCAGATCGGGTGTGGATCGTTTGCCGCTGCTGCTAAGTATACCGCGTTTACTGCAGAGCGTTGCAATGATAATGAAAAAAGCCTGCCGGTGGCGGCAAGGCGTGAACGACAGGGTTCAGCGACCAATCGGGATCAGGTGAAAAGTTGCCAGACATCAAACCCAAGTGAAAAGAGGATGATAAAGAGAATAACACTTGACAGCGGGAGCATGTCGAAACGACGAGGGTGACGGGTTTGCCAGAAATAGCGCAGACTGCGCACCAGCATGGCAATGGCCAGCAAATCAAGCAAGACGACCAGCGGCAACGAAATGTCGGTAGTCAGCCCGATGAGCGGTAAGACGATCGGCAACAAGACGTATTGCAACGTACAGCGGGTGGCCGAAATGAACAACGAGAGACTGAAAGCGCGTTCGCCTGGTGTTGCCGGCACTACGTCGTCAATTGCGCTATCGTCAAGATCTTCGTCGGCAGACTGCAGCGCCGCCGGTTGCGGTGGCAGGAAAAGAAGCCGATCAAACATGCGATCAAGCGTGTCGGTGATGGCAGACATAGGCAATTACCACCTTGCGCTAATTTCTTCCTTGCTTTGTCATTATACCAGCATTTGCTGCCATATCAAAACGGTGTCGTTTCCTCCACTGACGGAGATATATCAGATCAGGTTGGGGTATACTGAGCTTAGCGAAGCAATATCGCTGGCAAGCGCATGCATCGTCGGCCAGATTGATGCGCGCGGTAACCCACAGATGTTGCTGGTCTGGCTTGTGGTAATATCGACCTGTTTTTACATTTGGTAGAATCTGCTCTATGCAACACCTCAAAAGTGTCATTGCGCTCGGATTGCTTCCACTTGCCGGCTGGTGGTGGTTTGAAAGCAATGTCTTTATCACAGCATGGCTGCTCGGCCATAGCGAAGGCTTTCAGCGGTTTGTGATCTGGATGATCTCAACGTTGCAAAGCAGTGGCTATGTGACGATCATTGTTCTCGGCGTAGTGTATCTCCTGTCCAGTCTGATCGAGCTAATCTGGTGGCCGACGGGTGGCATGGCAAAGCGCTGGGGCGTCACGGCGGTGATCTTCTGGCTGGTGGTGGTGGGCTTGGAAGCGATTGGCATTTTCAACGGCTACAGTGTGCGCTACTTCGGCATGTTTGCAGTCGATGGCCAACCGCCGCCCGAGTGGGGGCTTTGGTTGAGTGGCGTGCCGCTGGCGTTGCTGTTTGCTGCCGGCCCTGAAGGTGTGATCCGGTGGGCGCTGATCACGATCGCTACCTGGTCACGCCAGATCTTCTTTCGCCAGGCGCCGGCGCGCGAAGGGTGACGGCTCAACCGGTGCCGGTTGACAACCGCCGCGCCACCGACCAGATCAGGGCGAGACACGGTCTCGCCCTGACAGGCGCCTGACTGTTAATTCTCTTCCTCTCTGGTGAGCTGTTCAGGAATCAACCGCTCGACAATGACGACATCGCGCCAGCGGCCATCGAGGCGGGCATGTTTTTCGTAGATCCCCACTTCGCGAAAGCCAACCGATGCCAGCATCGCCCGACTGGCGGTATTCTCAACGAACACCCGTGAAAGCAACTTCCAGAAGCCGGCGCGGGCAGCAGCTTCGATCAGCGCCAGCATGGTGAGGCGACCGATGCCGCGTCCTCGCCATTCCCGCTCGACATACACCGAGAACTCGGCGATGCCGGCGTAGCACGCCCGCGTCCGGTACGGGAAGGTGGCGGCAAAGGCGACGATCTGGTCGTTGACCACCGTGACTACAATCGGGAAGCGGTTGCCAAACCATTGCGCCACCTCGTCGGCAGTGCGCATGCGTGTTTCAAAGGTGGCAATGCGGTCGGCAATGCCCTGATTGTAGATGGTGGCAATCGCTGCCGCATCAGCCGGTGTGGCCAAACGGGTGAATACACTGCTCATCGGTTGACATCCACTACCACCCGCCCGCGCGTCTGGGCATTGGTGATCTGCTCGGCGTAGGCCGGTAGATCGGCAAACGGGATAACGGTTGTCATTCGGTCAAGAAGATCTGGCGAGAGATCGCGCGCCATGCGTTCCCAGGCCCGTAGCCGTTCCTCGCGCGGCACCATCACCGACTCGACACCGATCATCGTTACCCCACGCAGAATGAACGGGTACACCGTAGTGGTAAACTCGGCTCCGCCGGCGTTGCCGCAGATCGCAACCGCGCTCCGCATCGCCATCGAGCGCAACACTCCGGCGAGTACGGCTCCGCCAACCGTATCAACGGCGCCACCCCAGCGTTCGCTTTCGAGCGGACGACCGGGCGCACTCAGTACGTTCCGGTCAAGAATGCCGCTAGCGCCAAGTTCGCGCAGATATGCCTCTTCGTGGGGGCGACCGGTGGCAGCGATCACCTTGTGACCGGCTTTTGCCAGTAAGGCGACGGCGACGCTGCCAACGCCGCCGGCAGCGCCGGTAACCAGCACTTCGCGGTCGGGAATGAAGCCGTGACGTTCGAGAGCCAGCACGCAGAGCATCGCAGTGAACCCTGCTGTACCCAGCGTCATCGCATGCAGCAGGCTCATTCCTGTCGGTAGCGGCACCAGCCACTCGCCTTTGACACGGGTATACTGACTATAACCACCCCAATGTCGCTCGCCAACTCCCCAACCGGTGAGGATAACCTCATCGCCGGGCCGGTAACGCGGATCTGCCGATTCGACGACGGTGCCGGCGAAGTCAATTCCCGGCGCGAGTGGGCTCGCGCGCAAAATTTTGCCTTTGCCGGTAATCGCCAGGCCATCTTTGTAGTTGAGCGTCGAATAAGCCACTTTGACTAACACCTCGCCAGAGGGGAGTGCGCTTAACGGCAACTCGCGGAACTCGACTCGCCGGCCATCAGCTCCTTCTTCCACGACCAGGGCGGTAAAGCGTTCTTCGCTCATCGGTATGCTCCCTTGCTGCTGTAGCGCTTGTCTGCTGTACTGTCGATTATAATAAATGCAGATGCCTTTGCCAAACCGGGTAGCTGTGGTAACATCAGGCGTCAGGATATGCATCTGGTGCGGTAGCTGTCAAGATTTGTTTGTATGTCTGGCAGCGCTGCAAGTGTATGAGCTACGATACAACGGTCGCTACCTGATCAGGAGCAGTTTAGTCCGTTGCCTGTCCTGACCGCATCACATTCGGAGTCATTATGATCCATGCACTTGATCACGTCGTTATTCTTGTCGAACATCTACCGTCGGCAGTGGCCGCGTATACCGCAGCCGGTTTTGTCGTTGCTCCTGGTGGTGAGCATGCCGATGGCGCAACTCATAACGCGCTGATTAGCTTCCCCGATGGTACCTATCTGGAGTTGCTCGCCTTTCGGCGCGCTGCGCCCGAACACCGCTGGTGGCGACATGTGGCCGCCGGGCCGGGGTTGATCGATTTTGCCCTGCTGCCGACCAATACCACTATTGCAGTCGCCGCCGCTGCCGATCGCGGTCTGATGATGAACGGCCCGGTTCCCGGTGGTCGTATCCGACCCGATGGGTTGAGTCTGGCCTGGGAAACGGCGTGGCCGCCGAGTCCTGATCTGCCGTTTCTCTGCGGCGATGTGACCGACCGCGCCTTTCGCGTTCCCGATGCCGATTTTTGGGGGCACAGTAACGGTGCGCGCGGGATTGCTGAGGTGATCGTGGCTGTCACCGATCTGGTGGCTAGCGCCGGACGGTATGCTGCTCTGCTCGGCATCACGCCGCAGGCTGCTCCCGCTGAAGCGCGCATTCCACTCGGTGAAAGCGCAATTGTGTTGCGCGGTCCCGACTCTGGCGACCAGCAGGTGCTCGATCGACTGGCGCGGCGCGGTGAAGGGATCTGCGCAATCACGCTGCGCGGCCTGAACTTTCCCGATCTTTCTGCGACGTTGGGGGCAGCGATTATGGCTGCGCAATAAACGCTTTACACATCAGTAGTGAGAGTAGTGAGGTTTGCATTCATTTTGTTTCAAGACCCGACCCTCACTAACCAGCTTTCATCATGTCAAACGATTTTGACCATTTTAGCCAGCGAGTGCGCGCCGAGCGCGGCAATTTTTTTGATCGCGAACGTTCGATCACACTGGTGCGCGCGCCGGGATGGGTTGATCTGTTCGGCGGTCTGGTCGCCGACACCGGACTTCTCTCATTGCTCTGGCCAACCGGAGGCGGGGTACTGGTTGCGATCCAACCTGATCCCGAACCGATCATCCGGTTTCGGGTTGGTCAGCGCACCGACTCGATCCCCTGCACGGCGCTCTTTCTGCCCGGCGGGCCGCGCGAATATGCTGACGCGGTCGGCGAGATTGATCGCCATCAGCCGCCGCGCAGTCCATGGTGGGGGCCGGCGCTGATGGCATGGGTAGCCCTGATGCGGGAAGAGTTTGTCCGGTTTGGCGGCGGCGCTCGCGTCATCCTTCAATTTAGTGACACTTCGGTCCCGGCAGCCAGTGTGATTGTGGCGGTCGCGCAGGCCCTTGTCACCGCTTACAGCATTCACGTAGCGCCGCGCGAGCTGGCAATCACCTGCGCCGAAGGGTTAGTTCGGCTGACCAACCGCGGCGCCGAACTGCCTGGAACACTGGTCGCGGTGAGCGCTCAGGCTGGCGAAGCGATGATGGTGAACGCGCGCGCGGCCCAGATCGCCAGCAGCGTCCATCTCCCGCCTGGCTGCGCAGTATGGACGATACGGGCAGGCGATGAGCCGCGTCAACCATTGGCGCGAGTGCGTTCGGCGTTAGCCCGCATTGATCAACTCGTGAGCGAGAGCAAGGCCGAGGCGACCCTGGCCGATCTTGGGATCAGAGGCGTGCTTCATCATTTGCGTTATCAGTTGACGGAAACGATCTTTGCTGGTGAGCGTCAGCCTTCCGTAACACTGACAGCGCTGGCCACGTTTGCGTTAGCCGAGCATCAACGATCCAGAATCGGCCTGGCGTTGTTACGCGCCGCCGCCAACCGCATGCAACGCGAGGATGATCTGCGTCTCACAGGCGAATTGTTGACCCAAAGCCATTGGGAACAGGCAGCACTGGGATTAACCGATCCGCATGCCGATGCACTGGTTGACCGGCTTGTTTCACCGGCCATCTTCGGAGCGCGTCAGCCGGTGGCGACCACACAGGCTACGCTGGTAGTGTTTGGTCGCAGTGATGCCGATGATGAGGTGCGACGGGTTGCCGCTGACTATCACGCTACCACCGGCTTGCCGGTCAGCGTAACCGGTGGCAGTGTAGCCGGGGTGAGCGTGTCCGGGGTGCGAAGCGGAGGACACAACTGACACCTGATCGGTGCCCTCGCCAGGAGTTAACGATATGTCGCATCCACACTATTGCGCGCAATGCGGTTCGCCGGTGGCAGCCGATGAGCGATTTTGCCCTCATTGTGGCGCGCGGATTCCGGAACTACCGCTACCGGTCATGCCACCGTTACCGCCGGCGCCGGCCAGCGTCGCGCCGCAGCGCACAGGTAGCAAGATCGCGATCTGGATTGCAATCGGGCTGATCGGGCTGGTTATTGTGGGTGGGGGCATTAGTTTCGCGTTGACGAATCGTTCTGCGACAACAGCGAGTCCATCCACTGCAACTGCCACGCTGCGCCAGCCGGAAACTGCGACCGGCGTACCGCAGCCATCGGCCACACCGCTAAGCGGGGTGATCGGCCAGCCAACTCCGATAGGCGCTGCTGCGCTGGCCCGCGCGACGCAAGCGCAGACTGCACAGGCTCAGGCCCTGCGCGCTCCTACACAAACTGCACAAGCCCTTACTCAGACTGCACTGGTCATTGAAGCTGAAGTGAATGCGCTTTTTGCCGAGTCCCGGCGCGTGTTTTACGATGAATTCATCGATAACCGCAACGCCTGGTTTACCGGCATCTTCCAGGAGATCGAACTCGATCTGATCGAAGACGGCGTGTTTAAAGTGTTCTGGACTGGCAAAGGCACATCATATGAACTCTACGAACTCAGCTCATTCACCAATTTTATCAGTGAGGTAGATTGTCGTATCGCGCGCGGTGGCGGCGATGGCAGTTGTAGTCTGGTCTTTGGGCATCGCCGTGATACCGGTTTTTACAAGTTTGAATTCTTTATCGACTACTACCGGCTCTTTACCGTTCCGATTGAAGGCGAGCTGGTGACGCTTGCCGAAGGCGATCCTCGCCAGTTCACAACCATAGGTGAGATGAACCGGTTGCGTGTCATTCGCCAGGGTGACCGGATTCGTTTATTTATCAACGGTGTTCTGGTCGGTGACCTGCGCGATACCACCTTTGCCGCCGGACGCATCGGGGTTTCGACCACATGCTATCGCGATGAAGGTGGGGTTGAAGTCCACTTCGATAACTTCGCGATCTGGTCACTGCCGGATGGTTCATGATCGCCCGGCGGCTCGATGGCATCGTTAACAGAAACAGCGAGGAGGTGACATAGTGGAGTCTCCTTTTCCCCATCTTCTTGAGGAATTTATCGTTGTCAATGCGCCGATGGCGCAGGTCGAGCGCGTGATGACTGAGCAATCACTCATGCAACGCTGGATGTCGCTGGCGGTTCGGTTCGAGCCACTCGATGGATGGCGATTCGACGTGGGCGCGCCATGGCGGTTGCAGCTCACCGGCCTTGGCCCGCTCCTTGAAGCCGGTTATGTGGTGGCCGATCGGCGGCCCGGACTGGTATTGTGGGCGTTTGATGGCTTCTGGGAGGGATTTGATGCCTGGCAGTGGTTGCCGTGGCAAGGTCGCAGCGATCAGACCCTGATCCACAACCGAATCGAATATCGCTTGAAGGTTCCCGGTCTCGATCTGATCTGGCCGTTGACTATCGCGCCCCTGATGAAATTCGATGCCGGCGTTCAGATGAAGCGGTTGCAGCAGGTATGTGAAGAACATTGATCACATATGCGCGATGTGCTCCATGTGTTAGTGGAAATCTGCACTATATTATATCATTATACGGTTGCGACTGATACCAAACTGCCCTGAATGCCTGACGCCATAGATACCGTGTTCGCAG
>NZ_CAKZNK010000155.1 GCF_937129525.1 uncultured Chloroflexus sp.
ATCCTTGCTCAAGTCGAGACAGTTAACCTCGATAAAGAAATTATCATCGTTGATGATCATTCAACTGATGAAACGCCGGTCATTTTGGCCGATTTGCTCCGCTCGCGCCCATACCTCACTGTCATACGACATCCCCAAAACCGCGGGAAAGGCGCCGCAGTGCGGAGCGGCTTGGCCCACGCTCGCGGCGAGATTACCATCATTCAAGACGCCGATCTGGAGTACGATCCGCAAGACTATTACGAACTGGTCAAGCCGATTGCCAGCGGGCGGGTCGATGTCGTCTTCGGCAGCCGCTTCCTCGGTCGCCATACCGGGATGTACTTCTGGAATGCGCTCGGCAATAAGTTCCTCACGTTTTTGACCAATTTTCTCTTCAACTGCTGGATCTCCGATATGGAGACCTGCTACAAAGTAGTGCGCACCGATGTTTTGCGCAGCCTTCAGCTCGAGAGCAACGATTTCCGCATTGAGCCAGAGATCGCGGCAAAAGTGTTGCGACGTGGCTACCGCATCTATGAAGTGCCGGTGAGTTACCTGGGGCGAACATATGAAGAGGGCAAAAAGATGAAGCCTATCCAGGGCATCTATGCCATCTTTGCCCTCCTGAAGTATCGGTTCTGGATGTAATCCGATTGAACAATACTTGTGCAATCAGATAATTTGTGATACAACACTCAGGGAAGACGGGTAAAATACCCGTTACCATTCCGCGGAGGGGCGGGCAGCGCGGGATTTTTCCCGGCGCGCTCGCTCTTCATTCGTGATGAGGAACGCATGCGGATTGCAATGCTGAGTGTTCATAGTAGCCCGCTGGCCCGGCTCGGAAGTAAAGAGGCTGGCGGCATGAATGTCTACGTGCGCGAATTAGCCCGCGAGTTGGGGCAGCGTGGGATTCTCATTGACATTTTCACCCGTAGCCAGGATCGGACGACACCGACCGTGATACCTCTCGGGCGCGGTGTTCGCCTGGTCAGTCTGCACGCTGGTCCTGCCGCACCCTATGACAAGAATTTGCTCTTGACCTACCTGCCCGAATTTGTCAGCCGGGTGCGCTGTTTTGCCGATGGGGAAGATTTGAGTTACGATCTCATCCACAGCCACTACTGGCTCTCGGGTGAAGCAGCGTTGCGGCTGCGCCGGGTGTGGCGGGCGCCGATTGTGCAGATGTTTCATACGTTGGGCGCAATGAAGAATAGCGTGGCTCGCTCTGAAGAAGAAGTGGAAACCAGGCGACGAATTGTCATCGAGCGACGGTTGATGCGCGAGGTAGATGCGGTAGTGGCCGCTACTCCGCTCGACCGGGCACAGATGGTCTGGCACTATGGCGCTGATGCTAGCCGGATCAGGGTCATTCCGTGTGGGGTAGACTTACGTCGGTTTCAGCCGGGCGATCGGGCAGCGGCGCGCGCCGAATTGGGGCTGTCTGATGATACCATTCTGCTGGTTTGTGTTGGCCGCATCGAGCCACTCAAAGGCATGGATGCCTTGATTCGGGCAGCCGCGCGCCTCTTGAACCAATACCCTCACTGGCGCGATCGGTTGCAGGTGATGCTGATCGGCGGCGATGATGAACGACAATCGGCGCGCTGGAATAACGAACAACGTCGCCTCGATGCGCTGCGCCGCGAGCTGGGTATCGCAGCGCAGGTACGCTTCGTCGGCGCGCAGCCACAAGAGCGCTTGCCGCTGTACTATGTGGCCGCCGATGTTGTAGCCGCGCCATCGCATTACGAATCGTTTGGTCTGGCAGCGCTCGAAGCGCTGGCCTGTGGCGCCGCAGTGGTGGCGTCGAATGTCGGTGGATTGGCACTGACGATAGAGGATCGACGCAATGGTTTGCTGGTGCCACCTGACGATGATGCAACGCTGGCCGCGCAGATTGAGCGAATCCTGACCGATGCAGCGCTGGCCGCGCGGCTGCGATCGGCGGCAGTAGAGCGCGCGGCTGAATATGGCTGGCCGGCAATTGCCCGCCGTGTTGCCATCCTCTACGATGAATTGGTGGCAACAAATGCAGCAGTCTGGTCGGCACAGCGATTGGTGCGAGTATCGTGAGTAGAACACGAGCACTATTCATTGTTGGCGCACTCTATCTGGGCGTCGGCTGGATATTGTCAGCTATTGGACCAAGCCTGCCTGGGCTGGCAGCGCAGGTCGGCCACGAAGTAACCGACCTGGGCGCTATCTTTACCGCGTTTTCGCTCGGTGGAGTGCTGGCATCGATCGGCGTGGGAACTGCTATTGAGCGCTGGGGTATGCGAACCGTGATCGCGACCGGCGCAGGGCTGATGGGTAGCGGCATGCTGCTGACCGGATTTAGCCCTTTTTTGACTGGTATGCTGGCCGGAACCTTATTGGCCGGCTTTGGCTATGGCGGTATGCTGGCCGGTGGTAATCTCTTGATTGCGCGACTGTATCACGGCGCTGCCGGGGCAATCAATGCGCTTAACCTCTTTTTCAGCGTAGGGTCAATCGGCGGCCCGTTGCTGGTAGCGGCGATGATCGCCCTCATCAACCGCCCCCAAGCTGCCATCTGGTTCGGCGCAATGCTCATGCTGGCCCTGGTCTGGCCAACCATTCGCTTGCGCGAACCAATTCAGGCTCCAGTGGCGCAGATGGCAGGCGCGCCGCGCTGGCTGGCAGCAGTGATGTTTGGCTTGCTGATGTTTACCTACATCGGCACTGAGATCGGTATCGGCGGCTGGATCACATTAATCCTGGAGCGAGGCGCCGGCCTTGCTGCTCCGGTAGCTGCTCTCAGCACCAGTCTCTTTTGGGGAATGTTAACCATTGGTCGGCTGGCGGCAACTGTCTGGGGCGATCGGATTGGGCCGCTGCGCACGCTGTTACTGTGTATCAGCGGACTTGGATCGGGTGGTATCCTCTTGACGCTGGGATCACACCAGACAGAACTCGCCCTGGCAGCAGTGGCGCTGATGGGCCTGGCCTGTGGACCAATCTTCCCCACCACTATGTTGATGATCACCCACGCAGCCGGGCGCAGCGGCGCTGCGCTCAGCCTGGCCCTGACGATTGGCACCGGCGGCGGCCTGTTTCTGCCAGCACTGTTTGGGTTGTTGATCGGCTGGTTTGGCCCGGCAACTGGCTCGCTACTGGTCGTTGTTGACGCAAGTTTGATGCTGGTGATGCTCATCATAGCGCGCCGTGGTATGATGCGTTCGCCAGCATTCGCAGAATCCTCGGCAAGACCATAACATCGCTCCTATTGATACGAAAACGCAGGCAACAAACCGATGATCACGATCGATCTCAACTGTGATTGCGGCGAGAGCTACGGCGCGTTTCAGATCGGTGATGACGATGGCATCCTGCCCTTTGTTAGCTCGGCCAACGTGGCTTGTGGCGGTCACGCTGGCGATCCCCAGGTGATGCGCCGCACAGTGCGGCGCTGTCGTGAATTAGGGGTAGCAGTAGGCGCTCACCCCGGGTATCCCGATCTGCACGGATTTGGGCGACGGGTATTGCCGATGTCACCCTCTGAAATCGAAGATTGGGTACTGGGCCAGATCGGCGCACTCGCCGCCATCGCTCGCGCCGAAGGGGTTGAATTGCGCCATGTGAAACCGCATGGCGCGCTCTACAATGTGGCTGCGCGCGATACTGCCATTGCAACGGCGATTGCTCGCGCCGTTGCCGCATTTAGTCGCAACCTGGCTCTGGTTGGTCTGGCCGGCTCAGCACTGATCGCAGCCGGTATTGAAGCAGGGCTGCCGGTACTGGCCGAAGCCTTTGCCGATCGAGCCTATGAAGCCGATGGTCGGCTGCGAGATCGTCGCCATCCCGATGCGTTGATCGTTGAGCCAACAGCCTGCCTGACCCAAACGCTGAGTATCGTCCGGGATAGAGTGGTGATCGCTCAGGACGGCACTCCGGTGCCGTTGCAGGCCGATACTATCTGCCTGCACAGCGACACACCGGGAGCCGCAGCGCGCGCCGCCATTCTGCGACAAGGATTAACGGCAGCAGGCATTAGCGTGCGAGCGCCTGAACGATGAGCGGATGGATCGATCTAATGGGAGAAGCGGCCCTGCTGGTGCGCTGGCCGGCCACGATCGCCGCAGCCGGCGCACCGTTGGCAGCAATGGCTGTGTTGCAACGTGATCCATTGCCGGGTGTGATCGATCTGGTGCCGGCAATCGACTCGCTCCTGGTCTGTTTTGATCCGCTGACCACTGATTATGAGCGGCTCAGCGCCCGGCTAACCGAGCTGGCAAGACAACCGCCATTAGCTGCTTTGCCGGCAGGACGCGAGTTTGTCATCCCGGTGCGCTACGGTGGCGAAGATGGCCCCGATCTGGTAGAGGTGGCCGAACGAACAGGGCTTACCCCTGCCGAAGTGATCTCGCTCCACACTGCAACTGAGCAGCGGGTCATTATGATCGGTTTTGCCCCCGGCTACCCCTACCTGGGCTGGCTACCACCGCTGTTACATCTCCCCCGCCGCGCAACCCCACGAGTAGCGGTACCGGCTGGCTCGGTAGCTATTGCTGCCGGTATGACCGGGATCTATCCAACCACGCTACCCGGAGGCTGGCACCTGATTGGACGCACCACAGTGCAGTTGTTTGATCCAGCCGCCGATCCTCCAGCGCTGCTCCAGCCGGGAGATCGGGTGCGATTTGTCGCCTTGTAGAGCCAACCAGACATCGATGCACAGCAGCTATGACACTGGAATGGCGGGACACAAATGGGTTCACTACCAGAGACGGCTGTTATCGAAGTTATTGCCGGCGGTCCGCTGCTCACAATCCAAGACGGCGGACGGCTGACAGCGCGGCGCTACGGCGTACCGGTTGGGGGGGCGATGGATCGGTTTGCGCTGGCAGCGGCTAACCGATTGGTTGGCAACTCGTTAAACGCGCCGGCACTGGAGTTAACCGCTGGCGGTATTCAGCTCCGTTTTGGCGCGCGGATGACCATTGCGCTTACCGGCGCTGATGTACAGGCTCACCTCGATGGCACTCCTCTGGCGCCCTGGCAGAGTGTGCTTGTGCCGGCTGGCAGCACACTAAGCCTGCACGGACGACGCGGAATGTGGGGCGGACGGAACTATTTAGCGGTGGCAGGCGAACTGGCTGCTGAGTGGGCAATCGGGAGCGCCAGCACCTGTCTGGCCGGCGGTTTTGGCGGATATGAAGGGCGCGCCTTACGGAGCGGTGATCGAATTCCCGTCCGCCCACGCCTGGGCACGGTAGTGGAAGGAGTGCGCTGGTGGCCCGCGGATCGCCGTCCTTCGTACCGCGCGCAGCCGTGCCTGCGGGTACTGCCAGGACCACAACGCTCGGTACTACCTGAAGCATGGGAAAAACTACTGAGCGCAACCTTCCAGATCGATCAAGCTGCGAGTCGCCAGGGCTATCGATTGAGTGGCGCTCTCCTGCCAGCGCGCGACCTCTCGCTCCCATCATTTGGCGTCGTACCAGGAGCAATTCAGCTTCCTCCTGACGGACAGCCGATCTTGCTGATGGCCGATGCCCAAACGACCGGTGGCTATCCGGTCATTGCCGTCGTGATTGGGGCCGATCTGCCACTGGCCGCACAACTGTTACCCGGCGATCAACTCAGCTTCACCGAAACAGACCTGACAACCGCACAGGCGGCATTGGCCCAGCAGTCAGCATGGCTGACTACCGGGCCAGAAGACGACGAAGCTGACTGGTTACTATCGCAAGCCGGAGCCATTGGCTAACGACTGCTACACCATGCGCGCAAACATCGCAATCAGTACATTACTTAGCACTAATACCAGGATGATTCCCAACGCCACCGGCCCAGCCCAACGCTGAAGGCGAGCCAACGGATTGCGCACTCCGAAGAAGATATGACCAACAATAGCCGTCACCAGGCCTAAAAGGGGATGCAAAATAAAAGGGAAACTGAGGAAATAGGTGATACCGGCAAAGATCCCGGCCAACCAATAGATCAAACCTAGCGTCGCCTGAATATCGATCAGCACAGGGAAGACCCGCGTAACCAGATTTCGCGGCGCATTGGGTCGGTAGGTAAAAGCCAGATACACGGCTGCAACGACGATCAAAACCGACAACACCTCGCGACCAAAGATGGCATGAATTTGCCGAATAGTGGCAAAGATGGGATCCATAAAAGACAGCTCCGTGATGCAATTGCGTGAATGCGACGGCATTCAGGTCGGTCTGCAAGCAGGCAACATCCTGGGCAAAGTAGAACGATGTCGGAAACGTTGCCAGCTAGCGCGCGCGATCACCGATTCAACTCACGCTACGAACACATGATCGCTACCAGCCCAACCAGGCAAACTTCGCCCGGCAGTAGTATCGTACAAATCTTCACAATGGATGTCAAATCGCTTCATTCTGTCGAACGCGATGATAGAGAGCTTCAGTTTCGGGGAGCGGCTCGATCCCAAGTTCTTCACGCAGCGCCTGCACACAACGAGTATAAGCCCGCATTGCCTGTGAACGGCTACCGGCGCGAGCGTGAGCGCGCATCAAGAGCTGGTAAGCCTCTTCGTAGCAGCGATCGCGGCGCAAAACCTGCTCGGCAATCTGGATAGCCTCGTTATGGCGACCATCAGCGCTGAGCTGTTCCGCATACGAAATCGCAGTAGCAAGATAACGGGCCAGTAAGCGCTCACGCTCTTCGATCGTCCACGGATCGTAAAGTGACTCGGCGAGGTAATCACCACGGTAGAGTTGAAGGGCAGCCTGGGCACTACGCCGGGCAAAATCGGGGTCACCGGCAGTTTGGGCGCCACTTGCGCGCAGCTCGAACTCATCGACATCGATCCAGGCGCCAAACGAAGGGGCAAAGCTGTAGGCCAATCCCTGCCGACGAATAAAGAAGGGGGGCACGCGCGGCGGACGGTGCGGTTCGAGGGCCGCATTCAAGGTATTGAGGGTTACCTTAAACTGACGTTCGGCAGCCTCGAGATCGGCATCAGGCCAGAGCCAGGCACAAATCTGTTCCCGCTGCACCCAATTGCCGCGCATGGTCAGCAACAACTGGAAAAGCTGACGGGCCTTTTCGCGTTGCCACTCGCGGGCCTGAATCTCCTGATTACCGCGCCAGACGCGAAATGCGCCCAACATCTGCACCCGCAAGGTAAAACCGGGATGATAATCATCAACCGTATCATCCGCCGCGATGGAAGGAAAACCCTGCCGCAGGAGACGGATAGCCGTATCCCGATGAGCCGGCATCGTTCGCGCGCGCAACAAAAGCGGCACCAGCGCGGCAATATCGCGCGGACCAAACAGACTGGGACCAATCAAAACCTGCTCGTAGCCATGCTCAACTGCTTCCCGCATCACCTGATCGATCAGCGGGTCAACATTAGCGGTGCGTCCAGTGCGTAAAGCTGCCAACGCCCGCCACAGATGCACGAGGAATAGGCCGAAGGTATCGCGACCGGCTTGAAAGCGCTGTTCAGCCTGTTCGAGCCATTCGTGACCACGTGGATCGTCAGCGACGAGCGTTACACTCCCCAGGGCCAGCAACATCAAGGCAGCCACCCACTCATCACCGGCTGAGGCAGCCAGCAACAACCCTTCACGCGCATCGGCTTCAGCGCGAGCCAGATCACCGGCATGACCGTGGAGCAACGTCAAACCCAAATAGCCTTCGGCGCGCGTGCGCGGCACCGTCACCTGCTGCAACAGGCGCAGGCCACGGCTGTAATGTTGACGAGTCGTCTGATCATCCCCACGAGTAATAAGCTGATAGGCATGGCCGAGGCGCAATTCGGCGAGCGCCTCAGTCACCAGATTGCCGCTTTGTTGCGCTTCAAGCAGCATACGATGCGCAAAAGCCAGCGCTTGCGTACCCCCTCCGAGCATGGCGTTAATCAGCGCCAACAGTAACAATGGCTCGCGATGACCGGTAGCGCGAGTCAGCGGTTGTTCCGACCAGAGGCGTTCTTCGAGCATCTGACGAGCTTCACGCAAGCGACCGGAACGCAACAACAACCGTGGTCGCAGCGTTTCAGCATGGGTTATGTAGAGATGGTCGAGACCATGAGCGACAGCCAGCTTTCGCGCTGTCTGTTCGAGGCGCAAACCGATGTCAGCCCGGCCACGATTAGCCCAATTCTCAGCCTGCATCAACAACAACTCAATTCGTTCGGCAACGCAATGGCGCGGGAGCAGCTTTAGCGCCCGCCGCAACAGATCGGTCGCGGGTGCCGGTTGCACGGTATCGAGATAGATTGCAGCCTGACCCCGGAGACAGCGTGATTGACCGAGGCAATCATTTTGAGCCGCAAACGCCCGTTCGGCGCGTCGATACGCCGCTAATGCCGCTTCCAATCGATTGAGCTGATGGAGCGCAGCCGCCTGGATCTCAACCAGTTCGGGCTGCTCATCAGCCGGTAACACCAGGCGTCGCATCCAATCGAGCACCGCTTCGGCGCGCCGTTCGGCGAGTAGAGACCGGGCCAGCGGGAGAAACGTCGTGAAGGCGGCTGGATCGCCGGCGGCAATTTGATGGTACAGCGCGCTCTCGTGATCACCGCGACGCTGGAAGTAGGCTGCCGCCTGGCGGTGAAGCTGCGGCCATTCCGGATCGGCTGCTGCCCGCCGGGCTAACCAGGCAGCAATAATCGGTTGAAAACGCAGACCATGCTCACCAAATGGTTCGACAAAGAGGCGCCGACGGCGCAACTCTGCCATTAACGCTGACGGATCGAGCATCGGATCGAGCGCAGCGCAGAGATCAGGCTCAAGCCAGCGCAACCCAGCGCTGCGTTGCAAGCACCATCGCAGCGCTGCCGGCAGCGCTGCAAACACCTCTCGATCCAGATACTCATCAAGGGCCGGCGGAACATGTTCGCGCAATCCCAGAGCACTGCGCCAATCGGCAGCATCGAGTGCGATCCGCAGCGACAGCGCCCAGCCTGCGCTGAAAGCAAGTAATTCGTCGAAATCGTTTGGCAAAGTGCGTCCGGCCAGTTGCCAGAGGCTAACTGCTTCATCGGACGTAAATGCCAGCTCGCTCGCGTCGATCAGCACAGCCTCACCGCGCAGCCGCGCCGTGGCGAAAATTGGCGTATCAGGTTCACGTCGGCCTGACAACACGATATGCAAGCGCGGCGGTTGCGCGACGATGAGACGTTCGATCAGTGCGCGCAAATCGGTCTGCTCATCGATCAGATGAGCATCATCAATAATCAACAGCGTTTCATCATCGAGATCACTGGTGAGAGCATTGATCAAGCCATCAATCGTCGTCGGAGGACGATCAAACCGAAGTGGTGCTACTCGACTGAACGCTGCCGTCAGATGACGCAAGAGACGGGGAGGATCATCAGCAACATCAGCGCGACACCAGGCAGTCGGCCACCCCCCATGCACAGCCAGGGTCGCCAGCGCAACCGTCTTGCCACTGCCAGGTGGGGCGACCACGATGGTTAGGGGCACGTCGAGGGCCACCGCCAACCGTTGCTCGACCCGCACCCGACGCGCGCGATACAGGGGGGCAGGCGGAGGCATAAGACGGGGCCGTAACAGTGATTCGTTGTACTCGCCTGTAACCGCTTGTGATACCATGGAGATGGCAGAGATCACTTGATAGGGCAAGGGTTGTTATTGCCCTCGTTATTGCTGTCGCCTATTGTACACAGGGCCAGATACAATGTCGAACCACGAAGAACACGATCGCCAGCCATCATTTTCGCAGGGAACACAGGTGCCAGATCTAACCGACCCCATGTTTCAGTCATTGCGCGCATGGAACGAATTGCTTGCCGCCAGCACCGATATGGCTTTCGACATCGTGCTCAAAAACTGGGACTACAGTCGTAGCCTGCGTCATTCCACTGAGCAAGCGGTTGCCGACGCTATTCGCACACAACAACGTCTCAGTCAAGAGATGATGCAGGCGTGGCAAGGATATGTCGGCGATATTCAATCCATTATCAAGCGGATGCGTAAGCCATAACTGGCACGCTCATCGCAATGGACTGATCACATATAGACGCCGCCGTTCACATTAATCTGCTGGCCGGTGATGTAGTCACCATCGGCAGCCAGAAAGACGACTGCTTTCGCGATCTCCTCAGGCAACCCGAATCGTCCCATCGGGATACGGGCCTTAATCTGCTCTTGAATCTGCTCTGGCACTTTGGCGAGCATATCGGTCACTGTAAAGCCGGGGGCCAGCGCATTCACCGTAATATTGTGTTTAGCCAGCTCGAGTGCTGCCGTCTTGGTAAAAGCGATAATCCCACCCTTTGAGGCAGCATAATTGGCCTGACCAAAATTGCCCGCCTGTCCCACAAACGAGCTGATATTGATGATTCGCCCGTACCTTTGCTCGATCATATGCGGCATGACGGCTGTCGTACAGTAATAGACGCTATTGAGATTGTTCTGGATGACGGTGCTCCAATCCTCATCGGTAAGCTTGCGCAAGGTGCGATCGCGGGTAATACCGGCATTGTTGACAAGAATGTCGACTCGCCCCCAGCGATCGAGCACTTTCTGCACCATCGCGCGCGCTTCGTCAGACTGGCTGACATTAGCCTGTACCAGCATCGCTTCACCGCCTTTGGCGGTAATCGCATCAACCACCTCTTGCGCAGCAGCTATACTGCTGTTGTAGTTCACCGCCACTTTCGCCCCTTCAGCAGCCAGTGCCAGCGCAATTGCCCGCCCAATACCACGGGATGCGCCGGTGACGATGGCAACCCGGCCATCTAACTTACCCATATCTGCCTCCACCACCAACAGTACAAATGATATTTTCTCCCTTGAGCCGGCGATTACAGTTAAGATCGCCGGCTCATAACCCCACAATAGTAACACACCTACATGCGCTCAAAAATAGCAGCAATACCTTGCCCACCGCCAATACACATCGTTACCAGCGCATAGCGACCACCGATGCGGCGCAATTCATGGATCGCCTTCACCGTAAGAATGCAGCCGGTAGCGCCGATCGGGTGACCCAGCGAAATCCCACTACCATTAGGATTCACACGATCCATCGGCAAGTTTAGATCGCGGATCACAGCCAGGGCCTGAGCGGCAAAGGCTTCGTTTACTTCGAACAGATCGATGTCTTCGATCCGCAAACCGGTGCGATCGAGCAACCGACGCACTGCCGGCACTGGACCGATACCCATATACTTCGGCTCCACGGCCACATTACTGTAACCTACCAGACGGGCCAGCGGCTTATAGCCACGCCGTTCCGCCGTCGCCCGATCCATCAACACAACCGCAGCAGCGGCGTCATTAATGCTCGAAGCATTTCCGGCGGTCACCGAGCCATCTTTCAGGAACACGGGACGCAGCTTGGCCAGCTTCTCGATCGTGGTATCGCGGCGTACCCCCTCATCAACGGTGAATTGGGCCGTCCCTCCCTTCACCTTAATCTCAACCGGCACAATCTGATCGGCGAAACGCCCCTCATCGATTGCGCGCGCAGCCCGCATATGGCTCTCGTATGCCAGTTGATCCTGATCTTCGCGACTGACACCCCATTTGGCCGCTACATTCTCGGCAGTTACCCCCATGTGACAATCATCGAACGGATCGGTCAATGCGCCAACCATCATATCAACGACTTTCGTATCGTTCATACGAGCGCCAAAGCGCATTGCCGGCAGACTATAAGGGCCACGGCTCATACATTCAGCGCCGCCGGCCACAGCCGCATCAATATCACCTTGCAGAATATACTGGGCCGCCGAAACAATCGCCTGTAACCCGCTACCACACAGCCGGTTGAGCGTCAACGCTGGCGTTTCCACCGGCAAACCGCCACGCACTGCGGCGTAGCGCGCCATATACATGTCATGCGGCTCGGTATTGATGACATGCCCAAAAACGACATGGCCAATCTCTTCAGGCTGCACACCGGCCCTTGCCACCGCTTCGCGCGTGACAAGCGCTGCCAGCTCGGTTGGTGGTGTATCTTTGAGACTGCCGCCAAATGTGCCAATTGCCGTCCGCACGCCGCTCAGCACCACGACCTCGCGCTTTTCGCTCATAACGACCTCCTTGCGACGGATCGTCGGGCGACTCCGCCGGTTGTTTGCTGATCCAAGGAACGTGTACAATTATACCAGCTTCCATTACATTACGAAAAGCGAGTTTCTTATTTCAACAAGTTTCCCTTCAACGTAACCCATGTGTAACTACATGTGGTATATTTCACATACTTTATTAGGCGCTTGACCTGATCACTCGTCAACACACAGCAGGAGGCTGGCATGGCCCTACGCAGCGAAGCGATGAGCAATGTCGAATTAAGAGATGGCCGACAGGTCACAATCCGTCCACTCACCGAGAATGACCGGTCAGCGCTGGCCGATTTCGGTTTGAGTCTGCCAAAAGATGATCTGCTCTACCTCGAAGAAGATTTTACCAACCCCGATATTATTGCCCGTCTGGCGAATGCATCGCGCGCAGAAAACTGGCGCCAAATTGTCGCGATTGCCGCTGACGGATCAATCGTGGCTTACACCTCGGCCCGCCGGGTGCCAGGCTGGTCAAACCACGTCGCCGAGCTACGTCTGATCGTCAAACCAGGATGGCGACGCAGTGGATTGGGAATGCAGATGGCGCAGGCAATTGTGGAAGCAGCGCGCGATCTTGGCGCTCAAAAAGTGACGGTCGCAATGCTTGCGGCCCTTAAAGCCGGCCAGGCTATCTTTTCGCGACTTGGTTTTGCTGTCGAAGGGCAGTTGGCGCGCCATGCGATCGATCGCAACGGCGAATTGCATGATGTGGTTATTATGTCGGCCTTCCTGCGTGTGTGACAGCGATTCGGTAGATGACGTGAATCAGGGGCACAATTTGTGTGCCCCACCAGAATGTTGCCACTGCTGTTAGTTGTGATCCATCCATACCGATACTGATTGACAAGCATAGTAGCACCTGCTATACTCAGCCTCAATTGCAGAACGCTGCACTCATCCAGAGCGGTGGAGGGACCGGCCCGATGAAACCGCGCCAACCCGGCGGATACAGCCTGACGGGTGGCAACTCCGGCAGCAAGAAGCTGGCAGATGAGAGGAGAGCGGCGTCTTCTCGCCAACCGGCAGGAGCGCGTCACCTTGATCTCTCGTCGCCCCGATGAGAGGTTTTTTTATGACCATCACCCACAACCCAGGCCCAGGCACTGCCGCTGTCCACGCTGGCGAATCACGCCAGCGCGCATTTGACGCTATTACCACACCGATCGTGCAGAGCGCAACCTACACCTTTCGTGATAGCGCCGAATTGATCGCATTTCAAGTGGGAGAGGTTGAACGCGAAGAGTATGGTCGGTACGGGAATCCAACTGTGCGCGCGGTTGAAGCGCGCCTGGCTGCGCTCGAGTCTCCTGATGCGCCTGCCGCTGCTTTACTGTGCGCTTCCGGAATGAACGCGCTGACTACCGTGATGCTGGCGATGCTGCCCGGCGGTAGCCACGTGATCCTGACCGATGATGGTTATCGGCGCACACGCCAGTTTGTCAGCACGATGCTGTCGCGCCTCGGCGTAACGCACAGTGTAGTCGAAGCGGCGAATCCGGCTGCAATTGCGGCTGCAATCGAGCCAGGTCGCACGCGCCTGATCATTACCGAAGCGCCAACCAACCCCTACCTGCGCGTGATCGATCTGGCAGCGGTGGCGCGAATCGCGCGCGAACACCGGATTAAGACGGTGATCGATGCCACGTTTGCCACTCCTTACAATATGCGCCCGCTGGCATACGGGATCGATCTGGTTGTCCATAGCTGTAGCAAGTATCTGGCCGGCCATAACGATCTGCTGGCTGGAGTGATTATCGGTCGTCCGCCAATCATCAGTGCGCTCCGCGAGACGCAAGGCGTGCTGGGAGGGATTTGCGACCCGCATGCCGCCTACCTGCTGGGTCGTGGCCTCAAGACCCTGGCTTTGCGGATGGAACGCCATAACCAGAATGGGCAGGCAGTCGCCGAATTTCTGGCCCGCCATCCGCGGGTAGTCCGGGTGCATTATCCAGGATTGCCAGAACACCCCGATCACGCTATCGCCCGCGCCCAGATGCGCGGCTTTGGTGGAGTTGTCTCGTTTGAGGTGCAGGGCGATTTGCGTAGCGCAATGACGGTGGTTGACCGCTTGCGCCTGCCTTATATCGCCCCAAGCTTTGGCGGTGTGGAAAGCCTGGTTGAACAACCGGCTCTCATGAGTTACTATGAACTGAGTAGTGAAGAACGCCTGGCAGTTGGCATTCGCGATAACTTGATCCGGCTCTCGTGCGGGATCGAAGATGCCAGTGACCTGATCGCCGATCTGCAACAGGCGCTTGCCGAAGAATAGCTATGCACTCTACGTTACAACGCCGGTTGGCCGCCGGTCAGACGGTTGTGACCGGTGAAATTGCGCCGCCGAAGGGAGCGGCCCGCGCCCACCTTGAAACACTGGCTACAAATCTGCGCAATTATGTTGACGCTGTTAACCTGACCGATAACCAGCGTGGCATTGCCCGGATGTCGTCACTGGGTGGTAGCGTGATTGTCCAACAGCTCGGCATCGAGCCAATTATGCAAATGACGTGCCAGCATCGTAACCGGATCGCGCTCCAGGCTGATGCCCTCAGCGCGTCGGCGCTGGGTGTGCGCAATTTGCTGGCAATGACCGGTGATCATCCGCGGATCGGCGACCATCCCGAGGCCAAGAATGTCCTCGATCTCAATTCGTTCCAACTGATCCGTATGTTGCGTACCTTGCGCGATCAGGCATCTTTTCAATCTGGCACCCCCTTGAAGGAAGCGCCGCGCTTTTTCATCGGCAGTGTCGCCAATCCGAATGTTGAGCGAGCAGCGCGCCTGGAAAAAAAGATTGAAGCCGGCGCTGAGTTTGTTCAGACGCAATTGATTTTCGATGTAAACCGGTTTCGCCAATGGATGGCCGACGCGCGCGCTGCCGGTCTGCATCAACAGGCCTACATTCTGGTCGGCGTGATGATCCTCCGCCGTCCCAATTCGGCAATCTATCTGCGCGATCATCTCCCCGGTACGCTGATGCCCGATGCCGTCATCGAACGGATGCAGCGCGCAGCCGATAGCGAAGCTGAAGGAATTGCGCTGGCTGCCGAACTGGTGACCGAGCTGCTCAGCATTGAGGGTGTCGCCGGTGTACATCTGATGTCGGTTGATTGGACGAGGGCCATTCCGCGAGTTGTGGAACGAGCCGGCTTGCTGCCACGTCCACCAGCCCCGGCAAGCGATGAAGACAACTACCAGAGGTAAAAGACCATTGGCTCCACTTGATCAACCAATGGTTCCTTGCTGTCCGCGACACGCAGACAGCGACCGATAGCAGCGGAGCCGCGCGCCAGATGTATCCTGATCCATCCTGGATGGTCGCAATCACCAGGCGCAACACCGGTTCCCGTTCAGACGTATGATCTGACACGTGCAAAGTGGCATGACCGTCACTGACCTTCGCCCCGCCCAGACCGGCTAGCGCCGTATGATCTGACACGCGCAAAGTAGTATGACCGTCACTACTCTTCGCCACCGATGACTGCGATGATCTTTATGGTCAAAGTCGGACTGGCAACCGGCAACAGCGCGCGCTGATGTTGCGCCTCTCTGATCCTGACGAAAAATCTGCGCGCGCGTTGCTATCCATAACTCACTTTTATGCTATAACACAGGTAGTATCTTTTAGAATAAAGAGAGAATCTCGATGGCTATCATCCTTAAATCTCCGGCACAAATCGAACTGCTGCGCGCCGCCGGGCAACTGGTGCGGCAGACGTTCAACGTGCTGCGCGATCATGTTCGGCCTGGCGTGACCACGGCTGAACTCGATGCAATTGCAGAGGAATTTATCCGGGCCCACGGAGCTGAACCGATCTACAAAGGCTACGTCCCCGCCGGTCGGCGCAACTACATCCCACCCTTCCCCGGCACAATCTGCGCTTCAATCAACGATGTGATCTGTCACGGTATTCCGAGCAAGCGCGATCGATTACGGCAAGGTGATATTGTCGGGATCGATATCGGCCTGCGCCTCAACGGTTGGGTCGGCGATGCCTGCGAGACCTTCCCGGTCGGCGAGGTCGATGATGAGACGTATCGTCTGCTTGAGGTAACCCGCCGATGTCTGGAGCTTGGCATTGAGCAGGCCCAGGTGGGCAATCCGCTGCGCGCGATCGGGGCGGCGATCCAGCGCTATGCGGAAGCGAATGGTTTTTCGGTGGTGCGTGAGTATACCGGTCACGGGTTGGGCCGTAATTTGCACGAAGAGCCAACTATTTTGCACTACGACGACCCGGCTCAGACGCGCAAGATCGTGGCCGGCATGGTGTTTACCATCGAGCCGATGATTAACGCCGGCAAAGCGACAACAAAGGTTGATCGCGATGGATGGACGGTGCGCACCGCCGATGGCAAGCGATCAGCGCAGTTTGAGCATACCCTGGCGATCACTGAAGAAGGGCCGATTATTTTGACCGCCTGATCTGGCATACCGAAGCTGGCTTCGGCGGCGAGCGCATGCCTGAACGTAAGCCAGCTACTGATTGTTGGGCTTCAGATGAGGGAGACGCCGCATGACGCTTGAAGAAGAACTGATAGCAGCGCTGGTAGCCAACGATCTGGCGCGAGCAAAAGCGCTCGCGACCGAGCTGCACGCGCGCGGTCTTGACCGCGCTGCCATCGAGCAGGCTCTGGCAGCGCAACCGCACCTCGAAGAGCAGCTTTGGGCAATCTTAAACGAGATTATCCCCATCTCACGACGGGCGCTGAAGCGGCGGGCAATCCGCGCTGCCGAAGAACGCGATTGGAGCGATTGGCAAGAGGGGCGCAGATGGTAGTTGCAGGGGGGATGAAGCAATAATGAGCGCTACCAGCTCGTTCCGGCTTGCGTTGTTGGCGTTACGCCGGTTTCAATATACCCGGTAAAGCACAATCGTTTGCGGACCGCTGCTATCACGGAGCATAATCTCAACCTGATCAGGCCGCACAAGGCCGCGCGAAAGCGGGTCGTAACCGGGAACACCTTCAATATAATAGTAGTAGATTTGACCTTCGTAGCGGAAACCACGCACATTGCTGGAGCGAATAGTTACGCCCGGCTTCACTTCAATCAGCGGATCAAGAATAGCACCGCTGAGGCGACCTTGAATCTCGCGGGTCAGCAACGTTAGATCGGGTTTGGCAGCCAGTGGCGTGCGAGGTTGGGCAGAGCTGAGTAACCACCCTGCCACGCTCAGAAGTAAGCACAATTCGACGCCTAACATGATCGTAAAGAGTCCAAACCGTCGGGATTGACATAACCCTTTGAAAGTGACACGCTGCGCTGCGCTTATCGACGCCACCGGCTTGATCATGCTTTTCTGCTATGAAAATCGCGCGCAAAAGTGCGCACCTTTTCTTCCTGCCCCGATTCCGTAATAGAATTGTACCTGACAGGCGTCACTTGCCCGACTGCGACAAAGACCCCCTCTGTCGCAGCGCCGCCATCGCTGGACGGACTCGCCTCGGGTAGGGTCGTTGCGGTTACCAGCCGTTCAAGGTTGCGCGCCGCATTGATGTCGCGATCATGATGCGTGCCACAGTGTGGGCACGTCCAGGCGCGGTCGCTCAACGTCAGCGCGTCGTTGTTCCAACCACAGACCGAACACAGGCGCGAGCTGGGGTACCAGCGATCAGCAATGACAACGTGGGTACCGTAGCGCTTGGCCTTGTATGCGATCTGGCGGCGGAATTCGTACAAACCCACATCGGCAATGGCGCGAGCCAGCCTGCGGTTGCCCATCATACCCCGCACATTAAGGTTTTCCAGCACCACCGCTTGGTTTTCGCGGCAAATGTTGGTTGTGAGCTTATGTAAGAAATCCGCTCGGAGATTGGCTACACGGGCGTGTGTCCTGGCCACTATCGCAGCAGACTTCTGCCGGTTGTTCGAGACCGGTAGCCTGGCGCCTTTGGGGATGGGCTGGTTGGGCTTCCATCCCACCTGCACGTTTGCAGATGTGAGCTTTCGACTCAAACGCCGAGTGCGAATCTGGATGCGCCGCAGCGCCCGTTTGAACGGCTTGGGCGCCTCAATTACCTCGCCAGTGGAAAGGGTTGCAATGGCCTTGACGCCAAGGTCTATACCAATGACACCATCGCCACTGCGCTTGCGGTAAAAGTCACAGTCTTTGACTTCGACTTGGATTGCTACATACCAGCGATCGGCGGTTCGGGAAACGGTTGCGCCCAACACTTTGCCCTCAAAGCGCAACGTTTCGGCCATCTTGATCCACCCCACCTTGGGCAGCCGAATAGCCTTGCCCTCGACGCGGAACTTGTCGTTGGCGACGTAGAAACTATCACGGCAGCGGCCCTTTTTCTTGAACTTGGGCGCATGCGCCGGTTTGCCGGCCTTGATATCTTTGAAGAACGTATCCCATGCCTGGGCCAGATGCGCAAATGGCTGCGCGTGCGCATCTCGGTGAATGGTTTTGAGCCATGGCTTGCCATCAGCATCCAGCCATGCAGGATCACGGTACTTGATGGCGTTGAATTGCCTTTTGAGCGCCATCGCGTTGGGCCTCATCCCCGCCGCGTGCTGCCGGTTCCACTCGGACAGCGCCCAGTTCCAGACGCGGCGCGCAGTGCCACAAGCGCGCTTGAAGTACTTCGCCTGCTCAGGCGTGGGGCAAAGAGCAATTCTGTGCGTCAGGTGCATGGTGCGTCACCGCCGGTTGCGTCCTGCCTTAAGGCTTCATTGAGTCTTGTGCAGTCGTTCCTCAACCCATCCAGTCGAGACGAGAAGCAGCATGCGATCGCCATTAGGTCTTGCACCAGTTCTTGCTTAAGCAAGAAAAGCGGGTCAGCCGATCCCGCTGCGCCAGAATGAGCGTTTTGACCTCTGCTCGGCCAATCGCATCAATGAGTTCCAGAAGACGCTGACGCCTGACGTCCAGGCCGCCGCCCACTTCTTCGATAAACTCGACGTTTGCGCGACCCTTAGCCACCACGAATTCTTCCAGCACCCGGCGCTGATTGGCCAGATTGGGCATTTACGCAGCGCTTGAGACCCGGTAATACGCCACGATTCGCGTGGGTTCTGGTTTGTTGCGGCGCAGCCGCAGGAACTCGCGCCATTGCGATTCGGTGTAGAGCCACCGATTGCTGTCGGTGCGCGCACACGGGAACGGACGACTTTCGCGCTTCCAGCGCTACAGAGTCTTGACCGTCACACCCAGAAGTTTCGCGGTCTTGCCTGCGCTCATTATCGCGCGTTCCATAGGCACTATTATGCACTAAAAAGCACTTTTGTCAAGACTAGACTCAAGCTCTCCGCGCCAGAGTCTGTCATGGTGTTGCTGGCTAGCGAAACGTTCATGTTCACTACGAGTAGATAGCAGTGTAACAAAATTGCATTACCATTGCCATAGGTCTATGGTCACATCTCAATGAGAAATTTCCACGAATCTGAGACAAGGTTCATTGGCTCGCTTTTGCCGGTGATACACCTTTGATTACAACGTGTGCGTTTACAATAGAGAAGACGACTCATTCCGCCAATGAGTTCCAGGAACAACTATGCAGATTAACATGACTGGTATGCTACGTGAAGGTATCGCACTGTTGGGCGGCGCGCTGTGTGGCTTGCTGGTGGCGCGTCTGGTATTGAAGGTACTGGCTGCGCGCCCTGATAGTCCGGCAGTGATGTGGCTCTACAGCTTAACCGAGCCACTGGTTATGCCTCTGGCAATGATTGACCGCGATCAGCCGCGTTTTGGAGCAGTGCTGGAACTGAGCACGCTGGCGACGCTGATCGTGCTGCTCAGCCTGACTGCACTGGCCTGGGCATGGCTGGGAAGGAAGAATCTTGCATGACTGAACAGCTTGTTACTATCCTTGGCTGGTTCCTCGCTCTGATGGTGATCAGCCTGACTCTGGCTACTATCGTGCTCTGGTGGATCTGGCGCCGTATTCGTAGCCTAAATGTGCCGTCCGATGCCGGTTTCTTCACCACAATGCATTACATTCCAATCGCCCTACCGATTGCGCTCGACCTGCTCGATTTAGGATTGGACATCCTGGCAGCGCCGGTGAGCTGGCTCATCCTCGACCGCCTTGGGTTGCGTGGCTTGCGCAATAAAGCTGCGGTAGAAGCGCTGATCCCGTTGACCCAACCCATTCCGGTTTTTACCATCGGCTGGCTGATTGCCCGGTTAACAGGTCTGGGAAAAGATGTGCCGGAGGGAACGCCAGCGCCATGACACGTTTCCCGGAGTGCGACTGCGCAGCCAGATTGAGCGATAGCGCGATGCAGCTTGTCATACCGCTTGAAAGCGCAAGACGACTGCCCCTTGATCATCCACCAGTGAAAGGACGCCGGCGTTCACCTCATAGTGAGTAGCGGCTTGCAACGCTTGATGGAATGCTATCTCTTGCGCGCCAATCGGATCAGAGCAGGCAATAAATGTGGTGATTAGGTCGCTGATCGCAATGGTTGCCCCATCGAGGCGATAGCTACCACCATAGGTATTACAACCAGAAAAGCCGCTCAAGCGATCAGACGTTGTGAAGATTATCGTTATCGACTGCTGGCCGGTCAGGGGTGGCTGGCCGTTGATTTCGATAAGCTGCCACCGATTCCGCATCAGATCGGCGACCGGATCGGGGCTGCCACAGGCCGCGATCAGGATCAGCACCCAAAAGAGGATTGCAAGACGGTATAGCATCATCTCTTACTCCGGATAAGGCAGCACGAGCTGACAGATGCGCCACTGCCCTGACATCAGGATTTGATATCAAGACGGCGCGCGCCACATGGCATTTCCCCGCTGATTGCCAGCGCCATGGCGCACACTCTGTATTACAATAAACAAAGAGAATATCTGATAAAGGTTTGCGTATGATCATTCTCAATTATGCCCACCCCATCACCGCTGCCCAACAAGAGCAGATCGTGGCATTAACCGGGCAGACGATTGAACGACTGATCGATATTCCCAGCCAGATTGATCAGCAGCAGCCCCTTGGCCCACAAATCGTGGCCCTCGCTGACGCTGCCGGTCTGTCGCCACAGCAGTGGCAAAGTGAGGCGATTCTGGTCAATCTGCCGGCGCTTAACTTCAGCGCGGCGGCCTTGCTCGCCGAATTGCATGGACGGATGGGCTATTTTCCCCCGGTTTTGCGCCTGCGCCCGATTGCCGGCTCGCTACCGCCGCGATTTGAAATTGCCGAAATTCTGAATCTACAAGTATTGCGCGACGAGGCGCGCACTCGCCGCGCTCAGTAGAGAACAGCTTATGACAGATCGCCTGATTTACCTCGACCATGCAGCGACTACACCGCTCGATCCGCGTGTTCTGGAAGCGATGATGCCATTCCTGACCGGCATGAGCGGGAATGCATCGAGCATTCATCAGGTCGGACGAGCGGCATTGCAGGCACTCGACGATGCGCGTGAACAGGTGGCGCTGGTATTGGGCTGCCAGCCGAAAGAAATTATTTTCACGAGTGGCGGCAGCGAGAGCATTAATCTGGCCATCAAGGGCGTGGCGATGGCCCTCCGCGCTCAGGATAAAACCCACCTGATTAGCAGTACGATTGAGCATCACGCCGTTTTGCACGCGCTTGATTACCTGAAAGAATACGAAGGATTTGAGGTTACGCTCCTTGCAGTAGACCGCAGCGGACGGGTGAATCCGGCGGATCTGCGCGCGGCAATCCGCCCCGAAACAGCGCTGGTTTCGGTGATGTATGCCAACAATGAGACCGGCGTTATTCAACCGATTGCCGAACTGGCTGCGATCTGCCATGAATCTGGAGTGCTCTTTCACACCGATGCGGTGCAAGCGCCCGGTCAGTTATCGCTCGATGTACAGGCGTTAGGGGTTGATCTGCTCAGCCTGACCGCGCACAAGTTTTATGGGCCGCAAGGGGTTGGAATCCTCTATCTACGGCGTGGAGCGGCGCTGGTGCCGCAGATCAACGGCGGCGCTCAAGAGCGGCGACGGCGCGCCGGTACCGAGAATATTGCCGGTATCGTCGGGCTGGCCAAAGCATTGACAATTGCCGAGAGCGAGCGGATTGCTCATGTAACTCGCTTGCGCGCGCTGAGCGAACGTCTGATCGATAGTGTGCTTGCTCGCATTCCACAATCGTGGCTGAATGGCGATCGTGTTCATCGCCTGCCGGCTATCGTCAATCTTGGCTTTGCCTGCATCGAAACCGAAAGTCTCCTGCTTTTGCTCGATCAGCGTGGCATCTGCGCCAGTTCGGGCAGCGCCTGTACCTCTGGCTCGCTCGAACCGTCACACGTCCTGCTGGCGATGGGGTTATCACCCGATGAAGCGAATGGTTCAATCCGCTTTTCATTGGGGCGCCAGACAACAGAAGCGCAGATTGAAACATTGCTCGACATCTTGCCCGACCTGGTCGCTCAATTACGGACGGTCACGCCGTGCGTGTAAACGTCCGGTCTAACCAGGATTCAGCTACAATGGCCGTAACCCGATCGCAGCAGCAATAGTTCCAGATTTGGCAAAGAGAGGAGTGTCCCGGCTATGTTTCCATTGGTCGCGATTGCCGGCGAACCGTTTGAGCGGGGTCAGCAGTACGGCGCAGCCACAGCAGCGCTGGTACGGCATAGTATTGCCAGCTACGCCCGCCTGTTTGCATATCGACGCGGGTTAGACTGGTCAGCGGCGCAACGCGAAGCGCTGGCCTACGAGCCGCTGTTGCGTGAGATTGCGCCCGATCTGCTGGACGAGATGCGGGGAATCGCAGTTGGCGCCGGTCGCGAACTGGCCGAGATTATTGCGCTCAATGTGCGCACCGAGTTGCTGGCCGGAGTTGGGGTTGGCGTGCATCATCCGGAAGCAGCGGCAGCGCTGGCTCGCAATCGTGAGGCCGGTGTGCCAGAACATCCTGCAAAGCCGACTTCCGTCGGCAATACTGCTGGTGATGGTGGTGAATGCACCACTGCCGCTGCCGCTCCACCGGCAACGGCGAATAATAGGGTCTGGCTGGCGCAAACCTGGGACTGGCAAGGCGATCAGCGCGCAGCATGCGTGTTGTTGCGGATCGAAAGCCCAAACGCGCCACCAATTCTGACGCTCACCGAAGCTGGTATGGTGGCTAAAATCGGGCTGAATGGGGCTGGGGTGGCAGTCGGCTTGAATCTGCTCCGATCGCGGGCTGACGGTCAACGGCAGGGAATGCCGGTGCATATCCTGTTGCGCCAGATGTTGCAAAGCGATAGCGTGACTGCGGCGCGCCAACTGGCCGAGCGTTTGCCGGCCAGCGCTTCATCGTGTATCACCCTGGCCGACGCCCGCGGCGCATTGCTGGCGCTTGAGATCACTCCAGGCGGCGTAGCCGAATTACCGGCGCGCGAGGGGTTGCTGGCCCACGCCAACCATTGCCTCGATGCCGCTACCGCTACCGGCGAGTGCCCAATAGAGCCAACCTCCACCTCACGCGAGCGTTATGGACGCGCATGGGAATTGCTTGCTGCCGCTGCCGGACAGATCGATCTCGCCGTATTGCAGGCAATCCTGCGCGATCACGAAGGCGCGCCGCGCTGTATCTGTCGTCATCCTGACCCACGGATTCACCCGGTTGATCGGAATGAGAGCGTGTGCGGCGTGATTATCGATCTGCAAACCGCCACGATCCATGTGGCGGCCAATGTGCCGTGTCTGGCACCCTTTACCCCGATCAAGCTGTGAACGGTGACACGCCGGGCAGGCTGGTCAGTTCGATCGGCCTGACAATCATCCACGCCGACCGAACTGTCGTTCGAGCTGAGCCGGCGTCATCAGGATCATCGTTGGACGACCGTGCGGGCAGGTGCGCGGACTGGCACACTGTTCGAGCTGAAGAAGCAACTGGCGCATCTCTTCGTGGGAGAGCGGTTGACCGGCCCGCACTGAGGTATGGCAGGCAAGCGTAATCAACATTGCCTCGCGCCATTCGAGCGGGCTACTACCGCCGCGACCGGCCAGCCGTTCGGCCATTTCGTGCAGCGCTGCCGAGAGTTCGTCAAGAGGCAAAGTTGCCGGAATAGCGCGCACCAGCACGCCGGTTCCCCACGGTTCAAGGCTGAACCCCCACTCAGCTAACCTGGCGGCATTACCCAACAACAACGCACTCGCTTCAGGATTTAGTTCAACCGCTTGTGGAATCAACAACTGCTGCGTTTCAACCGCGCGCTGTGCGTACTGGTTCATCAGCTTCTCGTAGGTAATCCGTTCGTGAGCGGCATGCTGATCGATCAGGTACATTCCCTCAGGCGCTTCAGCGACGATGTAGGTCAACCCAACCTGCCCGACAACGCGCAACGGCGGCAATGCCGACCCCGACGGCGCCGGCGAGGATGGCGGAGATGGCGGGGAACCCGGATCAGGCAACGGCCCGGCGGCTGGCGCCGGGGGAGATGGCAATGGTAGCGGCGTGGTGAGCTGAGCCGCTGGCGAGCCAACATCCCAGCGTGAGCGTTCGCGATCCCAGGCAGCGGCGCCTACCCCCCAGGCCGACGGTGCCGGTGACGACTCTTGACCGAGGCGACGCAGCTCGAAGCGACGTTGAGCCGTCACGGGATCTGGCGCATCCCAAACCGGAATGTCGGCACCACTGATCAGCGCATCGCGAATCGCCCGCCCCAGCACGCTATGGACGTGGGCTGCGTAGCGGAACTTTACTTCACTTTTTGTCGGATGCACATTCACATCGATGGCTGCCGGATGCACACGGAGATCGATGATCGCAATTGGAAAGCGGCCCTTCATCAGCATCGTGTGATAAGCATTTTCGACCACGGCGGCCAGCGCGCCACGCGGTTGCAGCACGCGCCGGTTGGCGAAGAAGGCCAGATAGTTGCGCGAGCTGCGCGTCAGATCGGGCGGCGAAATCAGACCGCGCGCGGCTACCCATAACTCATCGGCGCCGGCCTCAGCCTGCACCGGCAACAGCGCGCGCCCCACTTCGAGACCGTACAACTCAACAACAACGGCGCGCAGATCGCCATCGCCAGCAGTCTGGAACATCACCCGACCATCAATGACCAGAGTAAAGCTCACTTCGGGATAGGCCAGCGCATACTGCTGAACGATCGCGCTGATCGCACTCGTCTCAGAAGCTTCAGAACGAAGATACTCACGCCGCACCGGCGTGTTGTAGAAGAGGTTGCGCACCGTAATCGTTGTGCCAGCCGGGCATCCGCATGGCAGGCGCGATTGCACTTCACCACCGGCAATGCGCAATTCCACTCCTAGCTCTGCCGTAGCCACTCTGGTGACACAAATTACCTGCGCAACGCTGGCGATACTCGGCAATGCCTCACCGCGAAAGCCTAATGTGCGGATCGCCCACAAATCATCGGCGGAATTGAGCTTGCTGGTTGCGTGACGGGCAAAAGCCAGTTCCACTTCATCGGCGGGAATGCCGCAGCCGTCATCCTGGACGCGAATCTCGCGCAGCCCCCCACCACGTGCTTCGACCACAATCCGTTGCGCGCCGGCATCAAGCGCGTTTTCGACCAGCTCTTTCACTACCGAAGCAGGGCGTTCAACTACCTCGCCAGCAGCAATTTGAGCAGCAATGGTTTCATCGAGCAGACGAATGGGCATAGCGCATTACGGTCTTTGTGGAAGCGCCGGCCATCAGCGCCGACACATACCAAAACAAATGTTCCTGCTTATTATACCATCATTACGGCGTTGCCGCCGGCGATGGAGTCATCGCTTGCGTTGGCGTCTCGGTAGTTGCAATCGTTGGCGAACTGAGCAGGGGAGGTGTTGTAGGACGATTGGTTACCAGCCCAAACACACCTACGCTAATCAATAGCACCAGTACCAGCGTTGCCAGTGCCAGCCCGACCCGTGATAGTGGTTTAAGCGTTGGTGGTTGTCCGGTCGTTGGTGAAGCATCCTTGATTGTAGAGGTTGCACTCTCGCTGACGGTTGGCTCAAGACCATCAACCTGCGCGATCACAACAGTGATATTGTCAGGCCCACCGCGAGCATTTGCTTCTTCGACCAAACGATGGGCCGCCACGTCGAGCGGATGCATGCTGGCAATCGCCGCAATCTCCTCATCGCTAAGCAGGCCATGCATACCGTCGGTTGAGAGCACGATGGTATCGCCGGGCAACAGCGGCTCGCGAAAGAGATCAACTTCGACGTGAGCGAGATGACCGATAGCGCGAGTAATTATATTGCGGATCGTTGAATTGCGCGCCTCTTCGGCGGTTATTAAGCCGGCAGCCACCTGATCGCCGATCAGGGAATGATCGTGGGTGAGCTGGCGAATCTGGCCTTCGCGCACCAGATATGCCCGACTATCGCCAACGTTAGCGATGTAGAGGGTATTGTGCCAGAAGAAGACGGCCACGGCTGTCGTGCCCATACTGCCGCGACCCTCGTCGTAGACGCGCTGATTCGCCGCGCTGAAGGCGTGGCTCAGACCTGCTGCCGGGTCATCACCGGGCTTAAACGTTGACAGGATGGTATCGACTGCCAGTTTGCTGGCAACTTCGCCGGCCAGATGGCCTCCCATACCATCGCAGACAACCAGTAACGTTCCTTGCCCAATCTCGGCGCTGCCGTAAGCATCTTGATTAATTTCGCGCCGCTTCCCGGTATCTGTTCGGGCACTATAACGCACTCGCATGGCCGACCTCATTGCCTTCCTTTTGTTTTCAGCAGTATACCACAGTGCGAGTGCCGTCATCTCATCGGAGCTGACTCACGCTTGCTGCTACGCAGGAGGAGATAATCAGGGCCGCGTTATGCCCGCAGCATGTGGACATCAGGCAAAGACACCGGCAGGCAGTCCGACAATTCTCAATTTCGTGGTACTATGATGGCAAAGGAATGTTTGACAAAGCAAGGATTTGCGCAATGCCGGCAATCGATTTCACCCGTTACTACCGTCCACACGAAGTCGAAGCAGCGTTGAAGAGCTGGGTCGAAGAATACCCGCAGCTCTGCGCGCTGCGCAGTATTGGCGCCAGTTACGAAGGCCGCCCGATCTGGTTGATGACCCTCACCAATCAGGCTACCGGCGCCGACGATGAGAAACCGGCCTTCTGGCTCGATGCCAACATTCACGCCACCGAAGTGACCGGTTGTATGGGCGCGTTGCACGTGATTCAAACTGTTCTGGAAGGGTACGGTCGCGATGCCAATATTACCGCGCTGCTCGATGAGCGAGCGCTGTATATTGTGCCCTGCCTCAACCCTGATGGAATGGAACAGGCTCTGACCTCACCGGTCTACGTGCGCTCGGGCACACGCCGCTATCCCTTCACCGATGACCGGGATGGACTCTACCCCGCCGACATCGACGGCGATGGGTTGATCTTGCAGATGCGTGTCGTCGATCCTGATGGCGGGTGGAAGGTGAGCGAACGCGATCCAAGGCTTATGCGCCCGCGCGCTCCGGATGAGCGCGGCGGCACCTATTACCGCGTCTACACTGAGGGCTATATCCGCAACTACAACGGCTATGAAGTCAAGATTGCGCCGCCGGCACAGGGGCTTGACTTCAACCGGAACTTTCCCTACATCTGGGCGCCGGAGGGTGTGCAGCGCGGCGCCGGGCCATACCCAACCTCAGAGCCGGAAATCCGGGCGGCGGTCGAATTCCTCACATCGCATCTCAATGTGAGCAGCGCCATCTCGTATCACACCTATTCAGGCGCGATCCTGCGCCCCTATTCCGACAAACCCGATGACCAGCTCCCGATTGATGATTTGTGGACGTACAAGGAGCTGGGGCGACGTGGCGAGGAGATTACCGGCTACAAGCACGTCTCAGTCTTCCACGGTTTCCGCTACCATCCGCGTGAGGTGATGCGCGGCGCGTTTGATGACTGGGCGTATGAGCAGCTCGGTATCTACGCCTTTACGGTGGAATTATGGGATATGATCGGCGAGGCCGGGATCAAAGATCGCGACTTCATCGAATGGTTCCGCGACCATCCCGAAGAGGATGATCTCAAGCTGTTGCGCTGGAACGATGAACAGCTCGCCGGCGCCGGTTTCGTCAACTGGCGACCGTTCGATCATCCGCAACTGGGGAAGGTCGAGATCGGTGGCTGGATCGAGCGGCGCACCTTCGGCAATCCGCCGGAGAAATTCTTATTGCGCACCCTTGAGCCAAATACGCGCTTCGTGCTGGCGCTGGCTCAAACCGGGCCGCGGCTGGAATTGCGCCATGTTAAGGCCGAACCACTCGGTGGCGATCTCTATCAGTTGCAGGCCGTCGTCGCTAACAGCGGCTACCTGCCCACATATGGCAGCCGCAAAGCGCAGGAGGTGAAGGCTGTACAACCGATCGAAGTCACGGTGAGCCTGCCTGATGGTGGCGAATTGGTGACCGGCGAGCAACGGCAAGAGATCGGTCAGCTCGAAGGACGGGCGAATAAGCGGGCATTGTGGGGCGGCAGTTTCCCCACCGACAACCTGCGTCGCTTGATGTGGACAATCCGTGTCCCGGCGGGGAGCAAGGTCACGATTACTGCTCGCTCGCAGCGGGCCGGTGTCGCGCGGGCAACTGTCGTGGCGGGGGAATAAGTCGCATGTGGAGGCGCGGCGAAGAACTGCGCGATGCGCTGCGGACAGAATTTGCATGAGCCGTGTGTGGGGAGGCGCGGCAATGCCGCGCCTATAACATTTGGGTAGCTCCGGCGCAATATATTCGTTCCCTACTGGACACGCAGACTGCTGCATTCCAGTTTCATGAACAGAGCGCAGCTCTGGTGAACAGAGTAAGCCAGTGGCAGTACAGGCAGGCTACCAGGCACGCTGTGCTGCCTGCCGCAGATGGTTCGCAACCGGCAACATTAGCCTGCCAGCATCCCCAATACTACCAGGCCCAAGCCAATCACGCCACTAACGAGCGCAGCAATATTCAAATTTCTCGCCCAGACAGCCGCTGAAGCTGCCAGCTCCTGCTCGCTCTTGCGACTGATCATGAAAGGTTGTTTGCGGTTGGTTGGGTGATGGGCAATTGCCACCTGCCCGTCATGATCGATCGCCGTGCCGAGCACAAACACCCGCGTCCCCACTTCCAACCCGCGCTCGTATTCGCGACGACCGAGCGCGCGCGTTGCGCCCGTCCACGCTTGTGGCGTCTCGACGAAGCGATTGCCGGTTTCGATCAGATCAAAGGAGGCATCATCGGGCAATACCAGCACGTGTCCGTGCTGATCACGCACGGCAAAGGGCACCCGATGCTCGTTCTGGGCAAGCTGCTCGCTGCGCCGCTCGACACGGCTGGAAGTGCGTCCACCTTCTTGTGTTGTAATCCGTTCCTCGTATTCACGATTGATAGTATGGACGTAAGCCACCAGTGCTCGACCGGATACCGGACCGGTGAGCGGCGCCGCACACTCTACAATACCTTCAACCTCACAAGGCTGAGCCAGTCCACTCGCGCCTAACGCCGCTGTAATTCGCTGGTGAATGGCGGTCAGAGTTGCAGTATCGCAGGTATCAACGGCGTTGAGCGCGCGCAACTTATTGGTATTCGCCCGCGCGACGAAGAAAAAAATTACAGCCAGTCCGATCAAAAGGATGCCGCCGATAATCATTGAATTTACCTTAAACAACAAGCACTACAACCGTTTAATAGCGACAGTAGTGATAAAAAAGCAAGTTGCGCCACACGCATGTCACGCGACGATCACCATAAAGTTGGCGCAACCTGCCGGAACGCACAACGTTCGCTTCTTACCCGGCTATGCTCTGCGGGCCACTACGCGCAACCTGAACGTTCAGAAGATCGGCCAGGACGAAACCGCTAGCAACGCTACCCCATCTGTTCGAGCGCAACCTGCCACAGATCATGCCTGACACCGGGATATATGGATTACCAACGGCTTTGCTCATCTGCTCCGTCAGATTTTAATCTTCCTTCTTGCCACCAAACAGGCCACCCAGCAAGGTCTTGGCCGCATCGATCTGCTCGCCCAGCGCGCCAATATCACCTTTCAGAACCTGATCGAGCTGCGCCGCGACCGGTTCAGGCAGCTTCTCTTTCAAAAAGCCGACTACTACATCGACGGCCTGTTGGGCCTGTTCAGCGCTAACCCCCGTCTTTTCCCGAATCAACTCAACCAGTGTCTTACCTGTACTCATACCAGCTTACTCCTTCGTAATATGCCATGACAACCATTGCGCGACACAGGTCAGTATATCACGTGAGACAAGACAGCGTAGACAATAACATCACTTTCTACGACCGCCCGGTGCGAAAAAAGGTGACCATATCGAGCATCCCGTACAAACTGGCGCTGGTAAAAGTGATGCTTGTCTCGGCGGTATGGCGCAATACCAACGCTTCCCATGCGGGCAACTCAGCTTCGGCAGCGATTGCCAGCTCCGGGTCGGCGAAATACCCCAGCGTTACGTGCGGCGTGTATGGTTCGTAAGCGGCAATGCCAAACCGACTGCGAAAGGTTTCATTCCAGGCCCTGCGCAGTTCGGTCAGCATGGTAAACGTATGAAATGTTGCCGGCGTTGGCGTCAAGATGGCCACCAAAGCAGACTGCTGCGCTATCACCAGCCGATTGACGGTGAAAGACACCTGCCAGCCGCGGCGACGAATCAGCGGCGAGCCGGCAATCGTGCCGCTGATCAGATTGCCGTGGCTCAGAGCGCCGGGAATGTCGAGCAGGAGATCATCTACGCGCTGACGCACATGCGGAAAGGCCTGCGCAACATTGCCATCATTCGGTCCATCCCACAACGTCACGTGATAGGTTGCCGGCGGCAAGGCGCAAAACAGATACCGGCGCAGCAGCAGATCAGTATCGAGCGCGCACATCGCGGCGCGCAGGCCACGGTAGAGGGTATATTCCGGGATGGCATCGAGCGCGCAATCAAGCCGCAGCCACGGCCCATCACGACGCAGCCCAACGTTGTTGAAGAGAATAGTTAATCCCCGATAAGTGGCCCAGCGCGGCGCGAAACCGGCGATTTTGGGGTTGGCAATGGTCAGCATGGTGACCAGACCATTCTTTGCTGCCCACCATTGCAGAGACGCGCAGGCACAAGCAAGGCAGCAGAGCACTTATGCAACCGTGCCACCGACCTGGCATCTCTGCAACGGTGAGCCTGTGATCAACCCTCGCGCGCCTTCAGATCTTCGAGGATCGGCTGCGCACCCTGCGCCAGTTCATCATTCACCGCCGCAAAGACTGCGCTTGGCGCTTCCCCGTTGACGATGATCCGCTCTAACCCCTTCCCGATAATCTGATCGCCGTTGCGCACGAAGACGCGCGCGGCATCCTGGGCGCGGGTCTGGGGCAACTGATCGACCGCCGTCTTGAAGTTGGGGTTTTGATTGAAGAACTCAACCATCTCGGGCGTCTGCTTGGTGCTGATGCGCACCGGCATGTAACCGGTGCTGCGCGCCCACACCCCGGCATTAACCGTACTGGTTGCAAAGGCGATATACTTCATCGCCGCCAGTTGCTTTTCAGCCGGCGACCGGCTGACCACTGCCAGACCGGCGCCACCGGTAGGACAGCCGAAGTTGGTCTCGCGAGGCAAGAAACCAACCCCAACCGGGAAGGTGGCACTGGACTGAATCCCGGCCAGCGCACCAGTTGAGGCCATCATCGAGGCAATGGCGCCACCGAGAAAATCCTGATTCAAATTATTGCTCATCACTGCCCACTTGTCTTTTACCACCGTATCCTGGTAGAACTGAGCCGCGCGCAGTGTATTAGGATCGGTCATGGTCATCGTGAAATCGGGCAGTGAGTACTGTCCGCCAAACTGCCAGACCACACCCTGGAAGAGCCATGCGATGTAGCTGGCGCCATTGGGATGACCAAATGCAGCCCGGCTACCATCACTCTTGACCAGCTTCGGCACCCACTCGCTAAACTCGGCCCAGGTTTCAGGTGCCCGGTCGGGCAAGCCGGCTTCGGCCCAGATGTCCTTGTTGTAGTAGAAGAGCGGCGTGCTGCGAGCAAACGGGATCCAGTAGTGAACGCCTTTGCGCACGCCCTCGTTGAGCAACACCGGCTCGTAGTCGGCGAAGTCGAGATTGACCTGCTTTGCCAGATCATCCAGCGCCGAAATAGCGCCGGCCAGATAAAAGCCAAACCACCAGACATCCGAGAGCAAGATAACATCAGGAGTCGTATTTGCCTGCAACGCCGCAGTAAACTTCTGCGCCGTCTCTTCGTAGCTGCCCTGGAATTGATACTCGACCTCAACCTCGTTTTGCGACTCGTTGAACGACTTGACCATCGCCTGCTCGGCCTCACCCAGGTTACCACTGAATGAGCCCCAGTAGGTAATCTTAACCTTCGAACCGGGCTGGCTGACAACCGCCGGCGCAGTCGTCGCCTGCGTCTCCTGGCTACCCTGGCCAGCGGGACTGCCACAAGCCGCCAGCAATGCCGCTCCACCCCCTGCCATCATCAGGCGTAACATCTCACGCCGGGTCAAAGTCCGCTTCATGATCTCTCCCTCAGGTTATTGACTACGGAACCAGCTCGAACGCCAGGCGTTCAGATCTATGCATACGGCCCACTGCCGTGATGCCCTGGAATGAAGCGGCAGCACGCGACGCTACCGCGATGCAATCGCGCAATGATCCCTATACACGCCGCAATACTCCCCTTTCAGCGTGACAACCATTGCGTTACGCTTAACCCTTTACCGCGCCGGCGGTCATACCTTCGACGATAGCGCGTTGGGCGAGCAAGAAAGCGATCAGCACCGGCACGATCAGAAAGAGCGAACCGGCCATGACCACACCCCAATTGGACAGACCTTCACTATTGCGCAGCCAGAAGACACCGATCGGCAGAGTGCGCATATCGGTGGTATTGGTGACGATTAACGGCCAGAGGAAGTCGTTCCACTTGCTGACGATCGACAAGAGCGCCATCGTAACGATAGCCGGCTGCGCAATCGGCATAACAACACTGAAGAGGATGCGCAGATGGCCAGCTCCATCGACCTTTGCCGCCTCAAGAATTTCGCGCGGCACGGACAGAAACGCCTGTCGCAAAAGGAAGGTACCGTAGGCGATAGCAGCTCCTGGAATGATGATGCCCTGATAGGTATTGATCCAGCCGAGACGAGCAACAGTAAGATAATTCGGCACAATAGTGATCTCAACCGGCACCATCAACGCTGCCAGTAGCAAAAGGAAGACCAGATCTTTGCGCGGGAAGCGCAGATAGGCCAGCGCATACGCCGAGAAGAGGGCCAGGATCACCTCAGCCGCCGCGCCGAGAAAGGTGGTGATAAAGCTATTGAGATAGTAGCGACCGAACGGCGCTGCCTGCCATGCTGCCGGGAAGTTCGCCAGGGTAGGGTTGGCCGGCCACCACGTTACCGGCAACGAATAGATCTCGCGCGTCTCTTTGAATGCAGACATCACCGTCCAGTAAACCGGCAAACCGATAACCAGCACAACGAAGAGCATTGCCACATAACCGGCGATACGCCAGGCCAGCAACGAGAATGGGAGTGATTGCCGTCGCGTTGCTGCAGGCGCCATTCTCTGTTCTATCTCATTGGTGACATCCATACAATCTGTATCACTCTCATGCTTGCGCGCAGCGAATGGCAGTTTCCTCTCAAGACGACGCCAATCTCTGAGCGCCCAAACAACAACACAGGGTTTCTCCACATCGCGCAATCTACATTTGCGCTACGCTTATCCATAGGTCACCTGGCGCTCAACATAACGAATTTGAATCATCGTCAGCGCCAGCATTATCAGGAAGAGCACAATCGCGACGACACCAGCCTTACCGGCATCATACGAGACGAAACCCAACTCGTAGAGATGAAAGACAAGGGTTGTCGTCGCGCTCGCCGGACCGCCATTGGTCAAGACGCGAATGATGTCGAAAGACTGAAAGCAGGTGAGAATACTGGTTACCGACAGAAAGAAAGCGACTGGCGAGAGACCGGGCAGAGTAACGTGCCAGAACCGATCCCAGGCGCCAGCGCCATCAACGCGAGCCGCGTCATACAACTCACGTGGAATGTTTTGCAGGCCGGCGAGGTAAATCACCACAGCGTAGCCAATGTTCTTCCATACGTACACGATGATCACTGCCGGCATCGCCCAAAACGAATCGATCAGCCAATTCGGTGAGTCGAGACCGAAGAACCCCAGCAACTGGTCGATCAAGCCATAGCGCGGGTCAAAGATGTAGCTCCACACGACAGCCACTACCGCGCCTGAGATCACCACCGGTGCAAAAACCACTGCGCGCGCCGTATTGCGAAATTGCAGCGGCTGATTGAGCAGGAGTGCCAGCATCAACCCGATAATAAGTGTCAGGCCGACCGACCAGACGGTAAATGTAGCCGTTTGCCAGATGATGTTCCAGAATTGGGGATCACTAAAGGCGGAGATATAGTTCTGCAACCCGACAAAGGGCATTGCAGGGCGCAAAAAATCCCAGCGCACCATGCTGAGATAGGCGTTGTAGAGTAATGGCCAGTAGGTGAAAACGCTGAACAGAAACAGATTAGGGCCAATGAACAGGACGAAGAGCAACCATTCACGATGCTCGCGCCGCGATGTTTTCGGATGGTAATCCTGATGAGGCGTATACGTGGCCATAGTGACTCACAATTGCGTACTCTTCATTAATGTCACTATGGTAGTGCGCTTTGATTAATCGTTCATCATTAATTTATTAAGTAATAGTTAAGAAATTCCTATTTCATTGTTAAACCATCCACAGCCGCAAATCGCGGGCAAAGCTGTGGCCAGAACGGGCGAATGATGCAGACCAACTGCAACGATTCGGCGATGATAGACGTAATCTTTGCGTGAATGGGATAATTTTAGCTATACAGTGGCACTGATAGAGTGCTACTATATAACTCAGATAGCTCTCAACCGTCCAGATCATGAAGACATTTGTATGCTGACAATTTCGCGCATAGTTGCCGCCAGCTACATCTTCGCAACCATCGTCCTGGCAGTCATCACCGTCGTCTATGGCCCGATCGGATGGGCGCCGTTGCCTTTGCCGACTGCTGCGCCACCGATTCGGATTGACCTGGCGATAAGTTCAGAAAAGGAGGATTGGATCCGCAGCGCCATCGAACGCTTCGCCCTGACCAACCCAACTGTCAATGGCCGGGCAATTGAGGTCAGGGTGCGCATAGCGGGTTCGCGCGAGCTGATCGAGCTGATCGAGCGAGGGAGCTATCAGCCAACGGCAGTCAGCCCGGCCAGCGTATTGCAACTGAACGAACTGCGCCAGTGGCGGCCAGAATTCCTGACCGAACCGGCTCAATCACTGGTACTCTCGCCGATCGTGGTATTGGTGCGCGAGTCGGCAGCAACGGACAGTGTTGTCGATCCATGGCGGGCAATCCAGGACAATAATCTTAAGGTTAAAATCGGTATCTCTGCGCCGACCCGAAGCAATGGTGGTCTGCAAACTATTCTGCTCCTGGCAGCGCAGTACCACCGAAGCGACAATCTAACCCGCGAACAGGCGCGCGATCCCGCGCTACAAGACTGGCTGGCAAACCTCGATCGCCGCGTCGTCCAGTGGCCGGCCAGCACTGGCATGCTCACGACCGACTTCATCATTCGGCCCGGCGTCTACGACATCATCACTACATATGAAAATCTGGCCTTACAGTCATTTCGGCAAGGTGAGGGACGCGGATTGCGCATCCGCATACACTATCCACCGATCACCACCGTTAGCGATCATCCCTACACTATCCTGAACGCGCCATGGGTCGATAGCGCCGAGCGTGAAGCTGCGCGTCTGCTGGGCAATTTTCTGCTTAGCCCCGATGAGCAGCGGATTGCGATGCGCCAGTATGGGTTTCGTCCGGCCAATCCGCAAGTGACCGTCAATCTTACCGACGCGGAATCGCTCTTTGGCCGTTACGCTGACCGCGGCCTGCAAATCGACCTGGCTGCGCAACTCGCCACTCCCACGCCTGATGTGGTCACCGAACTGTTGAATACGTGGCGAAGCGCAACAGGGCAATGAATGCATTCCACTCGAGTGAACAACCGGAGAGGAGTTATCGATGCTGACGCGACCATTTAAACTGATCACTTCACTCGTGTTGCTCATCACCCTGCTCAGTGGCTGCGGCGATTTCGGCGCGCTATTGAGCGGTGGTGACGCTAATGCAATCACGATCAGTATCGCTTATAGTCCGGAAAAAGATAAATGGCTGACCGAACAGATTGCCCGGTTCAACGAACAGCGCATCACGGTCAATGACCGTCGCGTGCAGGTCGAAGGGATCAATAAGTCGTCGGGCGCGGCGCGCACCGAAATCAAGAAGGGGACGCTCCAGGTTACCGTCTGGAGTCCATCGGCCAGCACCTGGCTCGAAGTGCTCAAGCAAGAGAGCGGCAATCAAAACATCGCCATTTCGAATAAGCCACTGGTATTGACGCCGGTCGTGATTGCGATGTGGAAGCCAATGGCCGAGGCGATGGGATGGCCAAACCGGCCAATCGGCTGGAAAGACATTCTCGACCTGACCAACGATCCGCAAGGATGGGGACGCTTTGGTCGCCCGGAATGGGGACGCTTCTCGTGGGGACACACCGATCCCGAAATCAGTACGACTGCGCTCAGCACGCTCATCGCTGAGTTCTACGCCGCCACCGGCAAGCAAGATGGGTTGACGGTGGCTGATGTGCAGAGCGAGCAGGCCACGCGCTTCATCCGTGAATTGGGGCGCAGCATCAAACACTACGGGTACAACACCCTGGTCTTTAGCGAGAACATGAAGAAATTCGGCATGAGCTACATCTCGGCCTTCCCGATGGAAGAGATTACGCTCATCGACTTCAACAAATTCGACCCGCCGCCGACGCCCCTGGTAGCGATCTATCCGGCAGAAGGCACCTTCTGGCACGACAACCCATTCATCATCATGGCGAGCGCCACGGCTGAAGAACAAGAGGCTGCCGAGCGTTTCTACGAATTCCTGCTCACCGAAGAGAGCCAACGCGCCGCAATGTCATATGGCTTCCGTCCGGCTAACCCCAACGTGCCGCTTACCGATCCGATCAGCCCGGCGTTTGGCGCTGATCCGCAAGGCGTGCAAACAGTGCTAGAGGTGCCATCGGCAGAAGTCATTGTTGCAGTCAAAAACTCTTGGGCGCTCAATCGCAAACGCGCCGACATTCTGCTGGTCGTTGACACCTCTGGTTCGATGGAAGGTGATAAGCTAGCGATGGTAAAAGCCGGGATCGAGACCTTCTTAATGCGCATTATGCCCGAAGATCGGGTTGGAATGATTACGTTTGATTCAACAGCTCGACTGGTGGTGCCGATGGCGCCGCTAAGCGACAACCGAATTGATTTACAGGTTGCAGTGCAAGAGATGCGCGCTGTCGGACGCACGGCCCTGTTTGACGCACTCGCGCTGGGTAAACAGACGCTGGATGAACTGCCACCTTTAGAAGAGGATCGCATTCGCGCGATTGTGTTACTCTCGGATGGAGCAGACAATCAGAGCCGGTTGTCTCTCGCCGAGGTGCGCAATCTCTTCGAAGAGAGTGGTATCAGTATCTTCCCGGTCGCCTACGGCAGCGACGCTGATCGGCAAGTGCTTGATGCGATTGCCGAATTTGCCCGAACTATCGTTGTAGTCGGCGACACCGGCGATATTGCGCAGATCTTTGAAAATCTGAGTCGGTACTTTTAAGTCGCTGCGCCGGCAGGGGATGAAGCAGGACAGCTTCCCATCATGACGCTCGCCCTTGCCGGCGCCAGGTATCGAACATCAGACGGCTTACGTCAAGTCAGTCATCGCTCGATCTGACAACAATTTGGTTTGGGCTGCGTGATATAATGGCGTTAGCAACAATTGCGTCAGGAGCAACAACTGATATGGCCATTCTGCGCACTGCCGCTCTGCAACCAATCAATATCCTGGCACTGGTTGCCGCAATCTTCGGCGGAGTGACTCTGACCATCTGGTGGCTACCGCTGGGAGTAGGAGTGTATGCGATAGCGGTATGGCTGGCCGCCCGCGATCCGCTCTTGACCGCGCCGCCGCCGCTACCGCGCCCGCGTATTACCAGCTCGAGATTACGTGCCATCATTACAGAGATTGAGCGATCGCAACGCGAAGTAGAACGAACTGCCCGCGCAGCTCAAGGCCCAATTGCCGGCCTGCTCAGCAACATCGTCACTCAGACTCGCGATCTAGTCATGGAAGCCTACTTCCTGGCCGATAAAGGACAGATGATCGAACGTTATCTGGCCAACAGCAACGAGGAACGCCTCTCGCAGCAAATTCAGCAACTTGACTGGCAGATCAGCGCCACGATTGACACCTTTACCCGCCAGCAACTTGAAGAGCGGCGACAGTCGTTGCAGGCGCAACGCCAGCACATTTACGACCTCGCAAACCACCTTAATCGGATCCAGGCCCAGTTAGCAAACATCGATGCCAGCCTGGACACGACGCTCGCCGAAATTGTGCGACTCCGCGCTGCCGACGCTGTAGCGATGGCATCGACCAGCGGCGCAGTGCAACAACGTCTCGCCGATCTGCGCAGCGATATGGAGGTGTTCCGCAAAGTGCTCGACACCGCAATGACCGGCATTTAGCCAGACAGAAACTGATCTGAATTTCATCATTCTTCAATGAACGATCAGGAAGATTCTGGTATCATAATGAACAACCCTACCGGCAGCACTCGATAAAGGAAGTTGGCTCATGGTTGCGCGCTCACTCATCCCGGCCCGCACTCCGGTCGCAACACCTGATGAAGGACTCGTCGCCGATCTCTTGCCGCCGATGCTCGTGCTTTTGGCCACGCTATCGGGTGGCGCGATCGGAATCTTGTTGCTCAATCGCTGGCACTATAATCTCTGGCCATATGCAATCGTTCTGCTGCTCTTACTCGCGGTAGCCATCAGTGACCGGCTGCGCCGAAAAGGCAATCTCCCCGCCGCCAGCATCGTCATCGTTGCGGCGCTTACCATCTTACCGATGTTGAGCTGCGCCGCCTTCGGCTTCACCAACAATATGTTTGTCTATCTGAGCGTGCTGGGAGTGATTGCTGCCGGCATCATGGTGTCGTCGCGCGCGCCGTTTCAGGCTGTTCAGGCTGCAATTCTCACCTATCTCATTCTGCTGGTGGCCGCCGACTGGATCGGCCAACCGCGCCCAACCTGGTTTGAAGCAATCGGCCAAATTTTGTTCCAGAGCGTTCTCTTGCTTGGCGTGGCCACACTCAGTTGGGCCGCCGCTTACGTTGTGCGCGGCACTATCAGTTGGGCCATCGATACAGCGCAAAAGTCGGAACGGCGCGAGCAATTGTTGCGCGAGACCCAGGCTAACCTCGAACGTGCTTTGCTTGAGCGTGACTTGCTCAACGAGCAGCTCTACCGCGCGACTCTTGAATTGGAAGAGGCGCGCGCTGCCGCCGAGGCAGCATACCGCTCAAAAGCCAACTTTATGGCAACAATGTCGCACGAGTTACGCACGCCGCTCAACATTATTATCGGGTTTAGCACAGCCATGCTAGAACATCCCGAAATGTACGGCGACGCGCGTATTGATGAACAGGTTCTGCAAGACATTGCCGAGATTCGGCGCAGCGGTCAGCATCTGCTCAGTATCATCAACGACATTCTCGACCTGGCGAAGGTCGAAGCCGGGAAACTCGAACTCAATAAGACAAATCTGGCCCTGCCACCGTTGCTCGAAGAAGCAATGCGTCACGCGCAGGCCCTGGTCAACAATCGACCAATTCAACTGCGGCGCGAGTTTCCCGATTCGCTACCAACAGTGCTGGCTGATGAAGTGCGGGTCAGACAGGTTCTGCTCAATCTCGTTTCAAATGCCAGCAAATTCACCCATGCAGGCGAAATTGCTGTTGGCGCGCGGGCTGACAGCAATCAGATCGTGATCTGGGTGCTTGACACCGGCATTGGCATTGCGCCGGCTGACCAGGAGCGTATCTTCCAGCAATTCGAGCAGGTTGAGAATGCCGACACTCGCCAGCACGCCGGCACCGGTCTTGGCCTTTCGATCTGCCGCTGGCTGATTGAATTGCACGGTGGACGGATGTGGCTGGAGAGTGAACTGGGCAAAGGAAGTATCTTCTTCTTCTCATTGCCACGCGCGCGCGCAGGGTAAAAGGCGCGCGAAAGAAACTGGTCAATGTAGTCCACGCTTCACAACCGGCAATGGCGCAGATAAGCAAAGGAGCGCAGAACGATGGCCAAAATCCTCCTTGTCGACGATGTCTACACGGCTCGTTCCATGTTTGAGCGTGTGCTCCGCCACGTTGGACGGCACGAGGTGCTCTCGGTAGGTAGTGGCGCTGAAGCCCTGGCCAAAGTCCATGAATTCGCTCCTGATGTGATCGTGCTCGACATCAGTATGGCCGATCGCGATGGCTTTATGGTATTGCGCGATCTGCGCGCCCAAGGGATCACCTGCCCGATCATTGCGCATACTGCCCGCACTGAAAGGACGCCGGGCGAATTTGTAGCCCAGGGTTTTGATGCTTACGTGCCCAAAACGGGCAACCTGACCAATCTGCTCAATACCGTGCGCGATCTGGTCGGGCGGTAACAGACGCATGCGCGAGTGAGCCATCGCGCTGCCACATGATGCAGGCCCTGATCAATCGGTTACAATATAGCTGGTGGAACATTGACCGCAGGAGGCATTGTGACCGTTGATCTGGTACGTGGCATGCGTGATGTCACCCCGGCTGAGTATGCAATCAGTCGGCACGTGCAAGCTATCTTAGAACGGGTGATAGCCGGCTATGGCTACCAGATGCTCGATACGCCGATCATCGAGCACCGTGATCTGTATTTGCGCAAACTGGGTGAAGAGCTGGTCGGAAAAGTTTACGAATTCAGCTTTGGCGGGCGCGACCTGGCGCTGCGCCCTGAGTGGACGGCATCGGTGCTCCGGACTTACGTGGCCGGGATGCAAGATCAACCGTTGCCGCTCCGGCTGAGCTATACCGGGCCGGTCTTTCGTTACGAACGTCCGCAACGCCACACCTATCGGCAATTTACCCAGATCGGCGGCGAACTTATCGGCGGGTTGCCACCGCGCGCAGATGCCGAAGTAATAGCCCTCGCCTGCGCCGGTTTGAACGCCGCAGGTATCAGCGAATACACTGTTCGGATCGGTCATATTGGATTGGCGCGCGAATTGCTCAGTCGCTTCGATCTGCCAGAGCGCACGCACGGCCTGCTGGTGTGGAGCCTGGAGCGATTGCGGGCCGAAGGGATCGCGCCGGTACGCGAACGAGTGCTGGCCAATCTTGGCACGCCGCCGGAAGGTCTTGAATTGCCGCCTGGCCTGGATGACGCCCAGGCAGCGCTCTGGCTGGAACGGATCCTGGCCGCAATGCGCATCGATCTGCGCGCGGGTACGCGCAGCCCGGCAGAAGTCATTCAGCGGTTGCTGCGCACGCTGCGGCGGGCCGACGAACAGCCATTGGTTGAGGCGGCACTCACCCAACTGGCCCAACTGGCTGCGATCAATGGCGCGCCAGCGCAAGCGTTACCGGCTTTAACCACCCTGTTCGGCGCCGATTCGCCCGCGTTTCGCGAACTGCAGGCTATCCTTGCTTTACTCTCTGCTCACGGCGTACATGCCGGGCAGGTGGTGTTCGATGGCGCGCTGGGACGTGGCCTTCATTATTACACTGGCTTGATTTTCGAGATTTACGATCAGGACGGCAATCAGCTCTGTGGAGGCGGACGCTACGACGACCTGGTCAGCGCGCTTGGCGGTCGCCAATCCATTCCCGCCGTTGGTTTCGCTTACGGATTGGAACGAGTGGTTGCTGCCGCCGCAGTGCCTGAAATGCCAGCACCAACAACCATTCTCGTGGTGGCAGTAAGTGACGATGACTATCCATATGCGCTCACCGTTGCCGAGCGCCTCCGCGCCAGCGGATGGATCGTAGCGCTTGACGCGCGTGGACGCAGTGTAAAAGACAATTTGCGCGATGCAACTCGACGCAGCTATGCGGCAGTTGTCATTGTCGGCGCTGCCGAACGAGCTGGCGAGTATGTTGTCTGGCGCGATCTGGCGACACGCACTGAACGGCGGATCGCGCTCGCCGATTTGGGGGGAAGGCAATGAACACTACGCCGGCATGGGGTCGTTTTGTTGAGTTGCGATTAGCTCAACAGCAACAGATTATCTCCCAACACCCGATTGGCTGGTTGCCGTGGGCATCGCTAACGTCGCGAGGAGCGCATTTACCGCGCGGCGCTACCGGTCTGATTGCGGAAGCGGTCGTTACCGGCGCCGCTCGTCGTGTCGGTGGCATCATCTTTCCGTTGCTGTGGTACGACCGCGACATCAATAATCCCATCTTTCATCAGTTTCTGGCCGCACAGTTGAAGAGCATCGCTGCGCAAGGCTTTCAGATGGCGGTAGTGATCGGGATAGCAGACACGGCACCTGTTGATCTGGGGCTGATCGAGATTGCTGAAACGGCTATCGCGCAGCACCGTCTGCTGACGCTGGCCGTCTCACCGTTGGAACTGGTTGACGAAACGATGCAGGATCGCGGCGCATTGTGGGAAACATCGATCTTGCTGGCTATTCGTCCCGATCTAGTTGATCTCAGTCAGCTCAGTTCCGACAATGGTCACAACGCGCGCGACCTGGCCAGCCCATCGCTAGGCCAGCAGGCTCTCACCCTGGCAAGTGAACAACTGGCGAAGGCGGTTCAAGAAGTCTACAGGCATCAGAACGCGACAGCGGTCGCCGCGCTCTATCAGCAGCGTCGCGCCCGTTATCACAAAACAACGCTATGACTCTTCGTTTTGCGATCCCTTCGAAAGGCTCTGGCTACGATGCGACCATCGCATTGCTTGAGAGTTGCGGTCTTCGGGTCACCCGCGCCAATCCCCGCCAGTACACCGCTGTGCTGCGTGGATTGCCCGATACCGAGGTGCTATTGCATCGGCCAGCCGACATTGTGACCAAGGTCGCCGAGGGCGCCATCGATTTAGGCGTCACCGGCTACGATCTCTTGCACGAACTGCACGGTGATGACGATGATGATGTCTTGATCGTGATCGATGACCTGGGCTTCTGGCGGGTGGAACTAGTCTTCGCCGTGCCACAGAGCTGGATCGATGTCACGTCGTGGGCCGATCTCGCCGATCTGGCAGTCGAGTTTCAGAGCCGCGGTCGCCGGCTGCGCATCGCCACCAAATATCCCAATACGGTGCGCCGGTTCTGCTACGAGCATGGCATCAATGTCTTTGAACTGGTCGAGTCGCAGGGCGCGACCGAGGCAGCGCCAGGCCTTGGCTACGCTGACATCATTGCCGACATCACCGAGACCGGCACTGCCATTCGCGAAAATCAGTTAAAGATTGTCGGTGGACCGATCATTCGCTCACAGGCAGTCTTGATCGGATCGCGCCGCTCACTGCGCGGTCAGCCGGCCCGCCTCGAGGTAGTGCGCCAGCTTTGCGAATTGATCGAAGCTCGCCGCCGTGGCCGTCTCTTCTACTCACTCACGGCCAACCTGCCCGGCGCATCGGTCGAAGAGGTGGGACGAAAAGTGACCGCTCGCCACGAATTAGCCGGTCTGCAAGGGCCAACTATTGCGCCAGTGTGGAGCAAATTTATCAGCGAGAGCGGCTGGTACGCGGTCAATGTCGTTGTGCCACAAGAGGAATTGTTGCCGGCAATCGACTATCTGCGCAGCATTGGCGCCAGCAGCGTCACAACTGTGCAGGTACAACACGTCTTCCGGGCCGAGAGCGAGGCCTTCGCGCGACTGAGCGCGCGCCTTGACGAGGAGCAACTATGAACCAGTACAGTGCAGCCGGAGTTGATATTGCCGCAGCGACGCGGGCGAAAGAATTGATGGCGGCAGCAGTGCGCAGTACCCACGGCCCTGCCGTGTTAGCCGGAATGGGAGCATTTGGCGGCTGTTTTGATGCCGCGCTGGCGCTGGCCGGAATGCAAGCGCCGGTGCTGGTGAGCAGTACTGATGGGGTTGGCACCAAAACGCTGGTTGCCGCGGCGCTCGGTCGCTACGATACCGTCGGGCAGGATCTGGTCAACCACGCGGTAAATGACATTCTGGTGCAGGGCGCGCGGCCACTCTTCTTTCTCGACTATATTGCTGTCGCCAGACTCGATCCGACGCAGGTGGCAGCAATAGTCGCCGGCGTCGCCGAAGGATGTCGCGCCGCCGGATGTGCGCTGATCGGCGGTGAAACAGCCGAGATGCCCGATGTCTACGCGCCGGGAGCCTTTGACCTGGCCGGCACCATCGTGGGAGTCGTCGAGCGGGCCGAGATGTTGCCACGCGCCGATATTGCGCCGGGTGATGTGATTCTGGCTTTGCCCAGCACTGGTCTGCATACCAACGGCTACTCACTGGCCCGCCGGATCGTAGCCCAACATTTTGCTACCGACGGTTATTACGCGCGTCCGGCGATCCTGAATGGCCAAACCATTGGCGAGGCGCTGCTGGCCATTCATCGCTGTTATCTGCCCGAAGTGACCGCGTTGCGCGCTCACGTGACGGTGAAAGCCCTCTGTCACATCACCGGCGGCGGCATCTATGACAATCTCCCGCGAGTGTTACCGGCAGGTATGGGGGCAGCCATCATACGCGGTCGGTGGACAATCCCACCGATCTGCCAATTACTGGTTGAGATCAGCGGCTTGAGTGAGCGCGAAGCCTATCACACACTCAATATGGGATTGGGGATGCTGGTCATTATTCCGGCCAATGCAGCAAAAGCGGCGCAGGAGATTGTTCCAGAGGCGCAGCCGGTTGGTTTCGTGACTGCAACCCCGGAAGTAACGCTCGTCGATCCTGCGTAAGTTACCACGCTGGCTAACCAACCGTGGATACTGAACAGAAAGCGAGGGGGCGATGGAATTCGGACCTATCCTGGCTGAAGGGAAAACGAAGATCGTATACGCCCACCCCACCAATCCCGATCAGGTGATTTTACGCCACAAAGATGGCATCACTGCCGGCGACGGCGCGCGTCGCAGCGTTATCGAGGGGAAGGGAGCGCTTGCCGGCCAGACCACGGCGAACGTCTTTCGCTTACTCAACCGCGCCGGTATCGCCACCCACTTCATTGCCGCGCCCGAACCGACCCTGACCGTTGCCCGACGTTGCGCCATGATCCCGCTGGAGGTGGTGATGCGCCGGTTGCCGGCTGGATCGTACCTGCGTCGCCACCCTGAAGCGGCTGGACAGCGCTTTGAGCCGGTGCTGGTTGAATTCTTTCTCAAAGATGATGCTCGTCATGACCCGCAAGTCACCCCGGCAGAGATTGTTGAAATGGGTATTGCCACTCCTACCGAAGTCGAGCAGATGACCGATACCGGACGCGCGGTCTTTTCGATACTGGAAGCGGCATGGGCAAAACTTGATGTAACTCTAGTCGATCTCAAGATCGAGTTCGGTCGCGCGGGCGACGGAGCATTGCTGGTCGCCGACGTGATCGACAACGACTCATGGCGGATCTGGCCGGGTGGCGATCCCAATCGGATGCTCGATAAACAGGTTTATCGCAACGCTCAGGTGGTTGACGAAACGCTGTTGGCCGATGTCTATCAGCGTTATGCGCTGGTAGCCGAACTGACCGGTCGCTGGGAGAACGATCACAACTGAGCCGGTCACAGAGTACACCGACAACATTGCTGGCTATGCGACAGGCAGGGGCGACGCATGCGTCGCCCCTATTTTGTGGCGTAGCGGCGGCATCGCCCGATCAAACCAGGACAGCGCCACCGCCAACATCAATCGCCGGCGCTACGACACAGGGATCACGATCATGCGCGGCGCAATTGTCAAGGTCAGCGTCGTTGACAAGGGCAACTCAGCTCCTACTGCATCATAAATGGCACGCGCGTTTGCCGGCACGGGAAAGACCCGTTCCACCCCATCGACACTCCAGACCACAATCACTTCAGCATCGGTCGCGCGGAAATGGTACCCTTCCAGACCGTTCATCGCCACCGGTCGCAGGTAACGCGCCGCCCCAAGCTGCTGGCGAGCGAACTGAAAAGCGCGAAAAGCCGGGATCGGTTCTTGCCGATCATCAAGCAAACCACCCTCTTGCCAGCCGGGGCCGTTGAGCGTATACCAGTGCGCCATAAGGAGATCGGCAGCAATCGCGCGAGCGTAGAGACGGAGCACAGCATCGGCTTTGGCCGCTTCAAACCCGTTGGGGCGGCAGGTCGGCGAGCTGCGATAACACAGCAACCCACCCTCATTCATGATCAGCGGTTTGGCATAGCCATAGCGAGCCAGGGTTGCGCGCAGGTAGTCAGCCTTGCCAAGCGTTGCGCCGCCCTGTTCGCGCCATCTCGGATGTTCGCGATCAGGGTCGCGATTACGCTGAAAATAGCCATAAGCGTGATAGGCAACCAGATCGAAATAGTCGCCACCGCCAGCGCGCAGAACCCCTTCAAAAAATTTCCCGGCCTGGCAGGATCCGTCTCCCGTGTGATCGGGATTGCAGTCGAGCAGCAGACCGCCGAGAATAACCTGCGCTTGCGGATCGGCGGATTTGATAGCGGGATAGGCCACCTTCAACATGGCAGCAAACGCAGCCCCGCCATACCCATCGCTATCGGTCTCATCGCCCCAACAGCCAAATGGCGCATTGCCGGCAACGAGCTGAAATGGGGCGTCAGGTTCATTGCCCAATTCCCAGAACTTGACGTTGTACGGCGGTTGACTGTAGCGAGCGACCAGATCGGAGAGAAAGGCAGCAAACGCCGGCAGCGCTTCAGCGCGGATCGGACCACACGGTTTGTCAGGTTGAGCCTGCGCCCAAGATGGCGCGCCACGCACAATCACCATTGGCGCCGCGCCAGCGGCGCTGATGGCGCGCAGTTCAGCTTCGACTTGTCGCAACGCGGCCCAGTCGCGCGCGCCGGGCGTTGACTCGACCTCTTGCCATAGAATGCCGTTGTAGCGCACCCAATCAGCGCCGATCTCCGCCAACTGCGCCGCCGTTGCCAGCACCGTGCCCCGGTTGATTTCGACGCCAAATACAGACCGTGATCCCCGCAGATCGGGAAACGGCTGTGGCGATACATAGAGTTCACGTCCGAGCAGACCAAGCAACACCCGTGAGCGAGCCGGATTTTGCGGATGCCACTCGAAGCGCGCCCGCTCGAACCACTGCGTCAACACCAGATCACCGTTGGCGTTCCGCTCCATCTGCGGCGCAGTAAGTGGATAGCCGAACAACGCAAGCGATTGAGCGTAGCGACTCAAACCGGGAATGCGTAAGCCGTTGTTCAACCAGTAGGAGCGGAATCCATTGCCCGGCTCTTGATCGCAGACATTGTGACCGGTTTCGGGAAACCAGAGACAACCAGGTTGCGGACCGGTATCAGGCGGATCGGCAAACGGATCGCGACCGGCGCGAGCCAGTGCTTCAGCCCCCATCCGTCCAATCTGAATCCGGTAGGCCGGCGGATTGTTTGGGTGCAACTCCAAACGGTTTCGTTCTGTCCACTGCACAGTGAGCGGGCGACCCGCTTCGCCAACAAATTGCTCGAGTGGCCCAATCGGATAACCGAAGACGGGCAGGCCACCATTATCACGCCAATAAGCAACAAATGACGGATGCAGGCAATCATCGATTAGCGGCACGTCGGGAAAGCACATGGGCGCGGTTGGCTGAGCAATGACCGGCAGGGGCAACAGCAAAAGCGCTAGCGTCGCCATCAGCAGCAAAAGCTGTTTCATTAATCTGACCCTCTAGCTTTGAAGCAGAACACCGAGAACGTTACGAAACAAGATGCAAATGTATCGAACCGGTGACATCATATCAGCGACATCACTGACGCAAATTGCGAGATGCAGAAACGATCTAAAAGCATATAACGTTATCGCCGAAACCAGATTATTAAAGTATTAAGCGGGTGAGATAGCGGATTAAACCCACATTCTGTAACCCAGATACGTGAACATAGCGGTATCATATAGCCAGTCTACACGAATCATCAATTCAATATGGATACCACTGCTCCAGGATACAAGTGCTACAATCGCATTATAACCTAACGACTGACGGTCGGCGAACTCAACTCGGAAGGTCTTTTTCAGCGGTATCAGTATGCACGACTACCTTCGATCCACTATCACGCTCTTTGCGCAACCCATTCGGCTGGCGCGCAGTATTACGCCCGAGACGCTACGCGCCGACATTCTCGCCGGATTAACGGTCGGACTGGTCTTGTTGCCGCAGTCGCTGGCTTTTGCCATCCTCGGCGGCCTGCCACCAGTTGTCGGGCTCTACAGCGCGCTCACTGCCACGATTGTCGGCGCGTTGTGGGGTTCGTCAAGTCACCTCAATAGTGGCCCAACCAACACTGCTGCGCTCATCACACTCTCGGTCATTGCGCCGTTTGCCACTGTTGGCAGCGCCGAATTTGTTACTGCTGCCAGTCTGGTGGCGGTCATGGCCGGGATCATCCGGTTAATTATGGGCATTGCGCAACTGGGCATGCTGATCAACTTCGTCTCAGACGCAGTCGCAGTTGGGTTTACCGCTGGAGCAGGCATTCTGATTCTCTCCAACCAGATCGGGCCAATACTTCGCATCGATATCCCACCCGGCGCCGGGCTGCTGACAACGTTGACCGAAACAGCCAGTAAGATCAATCAGATTCACTGGCCATCGCTGACGATTGGGATCGCAACGATTGGATTGATCTTGTTATCGCCACGCCTTACCCGCAAAATTCCGGCGGTTCTCATCAGCATCGTCGTCGTATCGCCAATCGTCTGGTTGCTCAATCTGAAAGCGCAGGGGGTACGGGTGATGGGGCCGGTTCCGCCGGGTTTGCCACCGCTGGCCGATTTACCAGTGTGGGATTTTGAGCTGATCGGCCATCTTGCCAACGGCGCATTGGCGATAGCGATCATCGGCCTGGTGGAAGCGGTCGCTATTGCGCGCGCGATTGCCGGTTACACCGGTCAGCGGATCGATAGCAACCAGGAATTCGTCGGGCAAGGACTGGCTAATATCGTATCAGGCATCTTTTCCGGGATGCCATGTTCCAGCTCATTCAACCGCTCGGCACTGGCTTATCAATCCGGCGGCAAGACTGCGCTCACAGCGGTTATCTCTGGAATAACCGTGTTTCTGGCAACGACCGTGATAGGGCCTTTCCTGGCAGAAGTGCCGCGCGCAGCGCTGGCCGGAGCGCTCGCAGTAACGGCATGGAGCATGGTTGATCAGCGCAATATAGCGCGCATCTGGCGCGGATCGCGCGGCGAAGCGGTCATTATGTTCACGACGCTGGCGCTGACCCTCACCCTGCCGCTGCAATTCGCCATCCTGAT
>NZ_CAKZNK010000156.1 GCF_937129525.1 uncultured Chloroflexus sp.
TAGGCGGTAGGCGGTAGGATCAATCGGCGATAGTGGTAATATGTGCTGTGTGAGGAATTGGTTTTGAACAGGTAGCAATTATGCGCTCTTTTGTTCAGGGTGATTTGCAGCAGCGACTCAGCCGATTTGTATTTTATGGCCGGATTGCCTTGCGTTCGAGCGATCCGGCTCGTCGTTTAACAGACCTTGTGCTGGCAAACCTGCTCTTCGCAATGCCTGCATCAGTGCGCAGGTGGCTTTTTGCCGGAACGAGAGCGTTTTGTCCGGTATGCAATGCGCGCCTGACGGGCTTTCTCACTCTGCATCGCCCATATCATCGCTGATGTCCGGTCTGCCGCTCGTTACAGCGCCATCGCCTGATCTGGTTATTTTTGAAACAATCCGGTTTACTAGATAGCGAGCAGAGACGAACGTTGCTCCACTTCGCGCCAGAGCCGGGATTGGCGGAGCGTTTTGCGCAGATGCCACATTTACGTTACATCACGGCAGATCGGTATGATCGCTCGGCAAGCTTGCAGTTAGATATTACGAACATTGCACTGGGTACCGGTTCAGTTGATCTTATTCTCTGTAGTCACGTGTTGGAACATGTACCAAATGATCGGCAGGCAATGCGTGAGCTTTATCGTGTGTTGAAACCGACAGGCACAGCGCTGGTGCTGGTGCCAATTCAGGGTGAACAAACATTTGAAGATCCCGCTATTACGGATCCGATACAGCGGGAGCAGTATTTTGGCCAGTTTGACCACGTGCGCTTGTACGGCAGAGACTTTAGTCTACGTTTGCGCGAGGCCGGTTTTCAGGTCACAACAGTAGAAGCGAAGGATGTGCTGGTCGATCAGGCTGAGATTGAACGCATGGGGCTGCCGATAAACGAGACGATTTTTGTTTGCCGGAAGGAGTTATAGCCAAATGCGACCCGGCACAGGTTAGCTGCGCCGGGCCATGGTTAGTCGATATGCGTAAGCAGCCGGCACTATCAGACAGCACCCCTATGTGTCTCAGCGCCGGGCCAGGTTTGCCGCAACCAGAACGGGATCCCATACCGGCGCAAAAGGTGGCGCGTAGCTGAGATCGAGTTCGGCCAGTTCGTCGATGGTCAGGCCGGCGTACAGGGCAGTGGCAATCGTGTCGATCCGTTTGGCGACACCTTCACGACCGACCATCTGACCACCCAGCAGGCGGCGAGTCGTGGCATCGAAGACCAGGGTTACAGTGATCGGTTGGTGACCGGGCATATAGTGGGCGCGCGATCCCGCCGTTGCGCTGACTGTTCGGGCGGCGAAGCCTTCTGCCTGCGCGCGCGCCAGCGAGAGGCCACTGATTGCGGCTTCGATATCGAACACCTTGACCACTGCTGTGCCAACGATGCCGCCAAAGCGGACATTGCCACCGGCCAGATTCTCGCCAGCGACCCGCCCTTGCTTGTTGGCGGTTGTGCCGAGTGGCATCCATGCCGGCTTGCCGGTGACACGATGGAATGCTTCGGCTACATCACCCGCTGCCCAGACATGAGGCACATTCGCGCGCTGGTGATCATCGACGGCCACGGCGCCGGTCGGCCCAAGAGCGATCCCGGCTGCGCTGGCCAGAGCCGTTCCCGGTCGCGCGCCTGCGGCCAAAATGACGATCTCGGCGGGAATGAGCTGATCCTGTACGCTGACGGCGCGCACCCGTTCATCGCCAACGATGGCCTGCACTGTTTGACCAGGGTACAGATTCACACCCTGGCGAGACAGCTCGGCTTCAACTGGAGCAACCATCTCGCTATCGAACGTCGGTAACACGTGAGGCATCCGCTCAATAAGCGTAAGCTGAATACCGCGCGCAGCAAGCGCCTCCGCCATTTCCAAACCGATATAGCCACCGCCGATAATCACCCCGGCGCGGGGCCTCTGCTCAGTTAACCAGGCTTTGATTGCCAGCGCTTCTTCGACATTTCGCAAAGTGAAGACGCCGGGTAGATCGACGCCGGGAAGGGGAGGACGACTCGGTTGACCGCCGGTTGTCAGCACCAGCTCATCCCAATGATCGACAAATTCGCGTCCGGAAGTCAGATCGCGCACGTGTACTGTATGTTGACTCACGTCAATTGCAGTCACTTCGTGATGGATCAAAGCCTGGATGCCTTGTTGGGCGAACTGAGCCGGCGCGCGCACGACAACGTCTTCAACGCGAGCAATCTCACCTTTTATAGCGTAAGGGAAGCCGCACGCGCCGTAACTCACATATCCCGAACGCTCATACACGACAATCTCGAGCGCAGGATTGGAACGACGCGCCTTCGCCGCTGCACTCATTCCCGCTGCGCCACCGCCAATCACCACTACCCGCTGGCCCATTCTGTATCCTCCGTATGCATCTGCGTGATTAAGCCTCTCAAGGGAGATGCAACGCTCTTAAGGAAAGTTACATCTGCATTCGGTTTGAATTTATCTCTAATGTTCAAACAGCCTTAATATTTCCTTAACCAACGATATTCTGTCAAAGGATTATAATGGTAGAGGCTGTGTAGTCTTGCCATGACAGGCCGGGATAGACAATAATCGCCACAACTGTATGAACATCTGGCGTCATATCGCGCTCATCCTTGTCACTTTAGCCATGGTCGCTTGCGGCGCGCCACTCGCCGCGCCGACCTCGCCTACTCCGCTGCCAACACCAACTGCGCCGCCGCCTTCGCCCACGGCGGCGCTTCTTTTGCCCACAATGGAGCAGATGGCACTCGCCGACGAGATCAAGATCGATGGGTCGAGCACCGTTTTTCCAATCACAGAACAGGTTGCAATCGCGTTTGGTGAATTGGCGCCGGACGTTGCGATTCGGGTCGGAGTGAGCGGTACGGGTGGCGGTTTTGCTCGATTTTGCGCTGGCGAGACCGACATCTCAAACGCTTCGCGCCCGATCAAGCAGAGCGAGATGGAAGCTTGTGCCAGGCAGGGAATTGACTTTATCGAACTGCCGGTGGCATTCGATGGTCTGTCGGTAGTGGTGCATCCGGATAATGATTGGGCGCAATGCCTGACAGTGGCTGAACTGAATCGGATGTGGGCGCCGGAAGCAGAGGGAAAGATTACGCGCTGGAATCAGATTCGCCCTGAGTGGCCTGACGAACCGTTACGTCTATACGGCGCAGGCGCTGACTCTGGCACGTATGATTATTTCACTGCGGCAATTGTCGGCGCTGAAGGCGCGAGCCGTCTTGACTATACTGCCAGCGAGGACGATTATCTGCTGGCGCAAGATGTGGCCGCCGATCGGTTCGGTTTGGGCTTTTTTGGCTACGCTTATTATGTTGAGTATGCCGGTCAGTTGCGGGCGGTGGCAATTGATAACGGTCAGGGATGTGTTGCGCCGACTACCGACACTATTAACAACGGTCAGTATCAACCACTATCGCGACCGATCTTCATCTACGCGCGCGCCGACCGGATAACGCAACCGGCAGTGCGAGCATTTGTTGAATTTTATCTGTTGAACGGAGCGGCCTTCGCGACGAAAGCGCGCTACGTTCCCCTGCCCGAACCGGTCTACCAGCTCGCGCTACGTCGTGTCGAGCGACGGATCGTCGGTTCGGTGTTTGCCGGTGGGTCGCAGGTTGGGCTATCAATCGAGCAATTATTGCGACTTGAGGATCGCTAGCGATGCGTTTCCCGATCTGGTCAAAGCTGTTAGGCGCGATGGCGATCGACGTGATCTTGCTGATCGCTCTGGGCTTTTTCGCGACGCATCAGATGGCGACGATGAATGATCGCGCCGTCTTCATTACTCAACATACGATACCGTCGCTTGATACCGTGAGCGATATGGTTGTGGCGATCAATCAATATCGCGCCCGCCAGCTCGAGTTTCTCATCTACACGAACGCCGGCGATCGCAACCGCATCATCGATCAGATGCGCGCGATTGAGGCCGAGATGGCCGGCTACCTTCAGGCGTATCGCCCTCTTGCCGGCGCTGGCGATGAACAACAGCGACTGGCCGCAGTTGAGGCGGCCTGGCAGGCAGTGGTACAGGCGAATCACGAGCGATTCATTCCAACTGTGCGGATTGCCAGCGATGGCAGCGTGCAGCCATTCTACTCGCGGATGAATCCATTCTATACCGCGCTCGATCGGGCGATGGCGGCGCTGGTGGAGGAAAATCAGCGCCAGGCCCAGGCCTCGCTTGAAGTGGTGGCCGCAAGTTACGATACAGCGCGTAACTTCATTCTGGTTGATACCCTGGTGGCAATTGTGATCTCGACTGCGGTTGGCTTGCTACTTTCGGCGCGCATTGCCCGACGGCTACGCCGGCTGGCGCAAGTGGCGACCCGGGTATCAACCGGCAATTTGATTGGCTCGATCGATGAGCGCACGCGCGATGAAATTGGCGATCTGGCGCGAGCATTTGATCGAATGCTGGACAGTTTGCGCGGGCAACGCGCGGCGTTAGAAGAGCGCAATCGCGATTTGCAGGCCAGCCTTGCTCGCCAGCAACAATTGATGGAAGAGGTCATCCGGGGGAAGCAGGCCGAAGCGGAAGCAGAGCGAGCGCGAGCGGCTGCCGAAGCGGCCAGTCAGGCCAAGAGCGCGTTTCTCGCCACGATGAGTCATGAGCTGCGCACACCGCTGAATGCAATTCTCGGTTATGCGCAGTTGCTCCATCTCAGCAAGGCAGTTGCTGAGCCACACGATTCGTATCTGGAGCGCATCCTGACCTCTGGGCGCCACTTACTGGCTTTGATCAGTGATGTGCTCGATTTTGCCCGCATCGAGCAGGGTGCGCTTGATCTCGAATACGGCCCCGTTGAGGTGGTCAGGCTGGTCGAAGAAGTGACAGCAATGACGCTGCCACTGAGCCAGCGCAATCACAATCAGTTAACTGTTATCTGTCCGTCGGATATTGGGGTGATCGAAACTGACAACCGTCGCCTGCGGCAGGTGTTGATTAATCTGCTCAGCAATGCGGCCAAGTTCACGGAGAACGGTTTTATCCGGCTCGAGGTTGCGCGTGAGCAGCGCGATGGGATCGATGGGATTCGCTTCGCTGTGATTGATAGCGGGATCGGCATTCCACGCGATCAACAGCACAAACTGTTTCGGCCATTCAGCCAGATCGATCAGTCGGTGACGCGCCGGTATGAAGGCACCGGTCTCGGTCTGGCGCTCAGCAAACAGATCGTGCAGGCATTAGGCGGCGCGATCGATGTGGTCAGTGATGCCGGCGCCGGCGCGACGTTTACCGTCTGGCTACCGGCATCATCTGCGGTTCATTCTCTCTCGTTGACGACAGCACCGCATGAATCTGGAGTGCATGTATGAGTTTCATTCTCATTGTTGATGATAATCTTGACAACCGCAATATTCTCGGCCAGATGCTGCGTTTTAGCGGATTCAACGTTGAACTGGCAGCCGACGCTTACACTGCGCTTGAGATTGCGCGGCAACGACGGCCTGGCCTGATCTTGATGGATTTGTCGATGCCCGGTCTGGATGGCTGGACGGCAACCGAATATGTCAAGCACGATCCGAAGCTCCGTGATATTCCGGTAGTGGCGGTGAGCGGTCATGTGACCCGCTCTGATATTGAGCGCGCCAAGCGAGCGGGTTGTGTCGAGTTTTTGGCCAAGCCGATTGATTATGAGCATCTGATCGCTGTGGCGCAACGCTATACGATAGGCGATAGGCGATAGGCGGTAGGCGGTAGGCGATAGGCGGTAGGCGATAGGCGGTAGGCGATAGGCGGTAGGTGATAGGCGGTAGGCGATAGGCGATAGGCGATAGGCGATAGCCGACAGGCGATAGGTGAGAGGCGGATAGGTGATAGGTGAGAGGCGATAGGTGGTAGGTGGTAGAGGCGCAGCGGTGCTGCGCCCAGATTGCTGTGCCCAGATTGCTGTGCCCAGATTGCTGTGCCCA
>NZ_CAKZNK010000157.1 GCF_937129525.1 uncultured Chloroflexus sp.
TTGTCAAGCGGCGGGGAAGATGCGGGCGATAGCGCATCAGGACGCGGAACATAGCGGTGTCAGTAGCGACACTGGCGTGGGTAAGCACAGGCAGTTTTGCGACTGGCCTTTTTACCGACCCCTCACCCTCTACTCCAGTTCGTTTGCGCGCCGTGCATTGGGGTTTCGCGCGCAGGGTGTCTCCAGTGCTGCCTCCTCACGCGGGATTGCGTGTGGAGTCGGCGGTAATGGCGATCAAAGCAATGCTACCTCTGACCGTTCTCATTGTGATGTGAGTCGTGGCGGCTGTACTCGATCAACATCAATCACCTGTTATACTATCGTACAGTCGCTGGCAATTTCGAGGTCTGTATGTGGTTGGCTCTCCTTTGGGCAGTTTGTGGCCTGGCGCTCATCATTAGTTTTGGGTTTCATTGGCGACGAATGCGTCAGATTCCCCATTTGATGTCGCCGCGCGTGCCACCCGATCCGCCTTTCATCTCGATCTTGATTCCGGCCCGAAATGAAGAACGAGCCATTCGGCGCTGCGTGACGGGCGCGCTTGCGCAACGTTACCCCCATTTTGAAGTCATTGTTGTTGATGATGGCTCTACCGACCGCACTCCAACAATTCTGGCTGAGCTGGCAGCTACCAATCCCCGGCTACGGGTAGTATCGGGTAGACCATTGCCGCCGGGTTGGGTCGGTAAATGCAATGCGTGTCAACAGGCTGGCGAAGCCGCAATCGGCGCATGGCTGCTCTTTCTTGATGCCGACACTGCGCCACATCCTGATCTAGTCGCTGCCTTGCTCTGTCACGCCCTGGCCAACAATGGCGATATGGTAACGATTTTTCCCTTCCTTGAATTGGGAACGTGGGCAGAACGATTGGTGCTGCCCCCATTTGTTGCCTTGATCTTGTCTATCTTTCCATTTGAACGTCTGGCTCAACCGGATGTACGCCCGGAAGAGGTGTTAGCCAACGGTCAGTGTATTTTCGTTCGCCGGGCTGCGTATGACGCAATTGGTGGTCACGGCGCTGTGCGGGGCGAAGTGTTGGAAGATGTGCGGTTGGGTCAGGCGTTGCGCGCAGCCGGTTTCACGGTGCGTGGCGCAATCGGTATGCAGCATTTGTCGGTGCGGATGTATACCAGCGCGGCTGAGGTAGCCGAAGGCTTGATGAAGAATGCGGCTGCGGGTTCGCGCAGCGGTGGTTGGCGGTCGTTTAGAGGCATGGCGTTGCTGCTCGCGCAGGCATACGGGCCATTGTTATTGATGGCAGGTGGCTGGTTGGCCGGTGGTTTGGCCGGAAATGTTGCTTTTGGCGCCGGGTTGCTGGCGTACCTTGTTGGAATACTTTTCTGGGGAGTTCTCTATCGTCGATTTTACCGTCTTTCCCCGTTGTACGCACTGCTCTGGCCGATCGGTTTAATGATGTATCTGTTGATCGCCGGTTACGGTATCCTGCGCGTACAATTTGGTCGTGGCGTGACCTGGAAGGGACGACGGTATGCGGGGTAAAGACGAGAATATGACTTCAGGATAAGTGTGTAGCGGGCCGGTAGAGTACCGGCCCGCATTAAGTGAGCTATGCCAGCTTGAAGTCGATATGCAGGAATCGGCGCGTTACCGGATGGCGCTGCACCACATAAATCACAACCGGGTAGGTTGTGCCTTCAATGTCAAGCGTGAAGCTCTCACCTTTAGGAACAGTGCGGAAGATCTGCTCGAAATCGCGCTCGTTGATCTGAATGGCAGTCGTTTCAACCCCTTTGCCGTAAAAATTGGCCGGCAAAATGCCTTCGCGGCGGAGGGTTTTGACCTTTTTGCCAAAGATGTGACGACGTTGAGCCGTTAATGTGACGTTCGCCATGATGTACCTCTCTTTGATAGTTACAGAGGGGAGAAGCCGACCCCGTGCCGGCCCGAGACCCTCTAGCGATCCGAAGAGATAGTATATCATACCTGCGCAGCTTCGTATGAAGGGGTGAGCGTTTGTCAACACTGGCAGAGAATACGGTTGCGCTGGTCGCCGACGTGGCTGTGCGCGCGGCGCTGACCGATCGCCGTCGCGATGCTATCTTTTCGTATCGTGTGCCCGATCATCTGCGCGACCTGATCACTATCGGTCATCTGGCATGGGTGCCATTGCGGCAGCAGCCGGTGCAGGGAGTGGTGCTGGCGTTATCCAGGCGTCCAGCTAGCGGTTTGCGCGATCTGATCGATCTGGTCGATCCTGAGGTGTCAATTCCGCCATTGGGGATTGCGCTGGCGCGTTGGGTGGCAACAACGTACTATGCTCCGCTCATCACAGCGCTCGATCTCTGTTTGCCGCCGGGCATTGCCGGTCAAGCTGAGCCAACGTGGCGGGCAACGGTGACTGGTTTGAGTTGCGAGCTTGGCGCATTGCCTGAACGTGAGCGGGGAATTCTGTTTTATCTGCGGCGCCACGGTGAGCAGGGCGAGTCTGAATTACAAGCAGCTTTGCGTGGTAGTGCTGCCGGGTTACGCGCGGCCTGTCGTGCCCTGGCCGAACGCGGGCTGGTGGCGCGTGGCCTTCGGATCGAACCGCCACGAGTGCGCCCAAGACGCGAACAGGTGGTAGAACTTACCGTGTCGGATCTGGCACAGGCGCTGGAGCAGCTTCGGCGCGCTCCGCGCCAGGCTGCTGCGTTGCGCTGGTTAGCCGAGCGGCAAGAGTTAGCAGCGCCGACAATGACCGAACTGCGACGCATGACCGGTCTCGATCTGGCTGGAGCGCGCGCGCTGGCGCAGCGCGGCTTTATTGCAGTGAGTGATCGCGAAGTGTATCGCGATCCACTGGCAATGTTCACGCAGCAACCGGATGTGCCGCCGCCGCTGACGGCAGCGCAGCGTGAAGTGTATGAGACTATCGTAACGGCGCTTGAAGCCGGCACTGGCGGTCGCTTCCTCATTCACGGCATTACCGGTAGCGGCAAGACTGAAGTCTACCTGCGATTGATTGCGCGCGCACTGCGGTTGGGGAAACAGGCGCTTGTGCTGGCGCCGGAAATTGCTCTGACTGCGCAACTGGTACGGCGGTTTGCTGCGCGTTTCGGCAATCAACTGGCAGTTTTGCACAGTGGCCTGAGTGATGGTGAACGATATGACACCTGGCGCAGGCTACGCCGGGGTGAAGCGCGACTGCTCATTGGAGCGCGTTCGGCACTCTTTGCACCCTTGCAAGACCTGGGTCTGGTCATCGTCGATGAAGAACACGAACCCGGCTACAAAAGCGATACGGTACCTCGCTACCATGCGCGTGACGCCGCGTTGCAACTGTCTGAACTGGCCGGGGTAACAGTTGTACTTGGCAGCGCTACGCCAAGTGTGGAAAGTTTCTATGCCGCGCGCGCAGGTCGTCTGCAGCTCTTGCAATTGCCGGAACGGATTGGAGGACTGCCGGGAGCGGATGGACTCATTCACTCACGACCATTGCCGCTGCCGCCGATACGTATCGTTGATATGCGCCATGAGCTACAGCAGGGCAATACTTCGATCTTCTCGGCGGCGCTGCAACAGGCACTTATTCAGACCCTGGATCGCGGTCAGCAGGCGTTGCTCTTCCTCAATCGACGCGGCGCAGCGTCATTTGTGCTCTGTCGCGACTGTGGCTATGTCGCTCGCTGTGATCGTTGCGCATTGCCGCTCACCGTGCATTACGACAGTAAAGCCACTGCTGAAACCGGCTCTCAGGTCGAGGTGCTGGTCTGTCATTCATGCGGTCTGCGCGTGGCAACGCCGGTGATTTGTCCGCAGTGTCTGAGCCGACGCATTCGCGCGTTAGGAGCAGGGACGCAACGGGTGGTTGAGGCAGTGCGTGAACTTTGTCCGGATGCGCGTGTCGCGCGCTGGGATCGTGACAGTGCCACCGGTAAAGACGCCCATGGCGCGCTATTGGAAGCGATGTTGACGCGGCAGATTGATGTCGTTGTTGGCACACAGATGATTGCTAAGGGGCTGGATTTGCCGTTGGTGACGCTGGTGGGTGTTATTCTGGCCGATACCGGACTGCACTTACCGGATTTTCGCAGCGGTGAACGAACATTTCAGCTCTTGACCCAGGTAGCCGGACGAGCCGGACGACGAAGTGAAGGGGGGCAGGTCATCATTCAGACCTATCAACCCGATCACTATGCGCTACAGGCAGCGCGCGAACACGACTTCCGGGCCTTCTTTCGAGAGGAAATTGCTTTTCGGCGCGCCCTATCTTATCCACCGTTCGGGCGACTGGTGCGGTTTGTGATTGGTGCGGCGAGTGAAGATACCTGCCGGCGGCAGGCTGAACGGCTTGTTGCTGCCCTTCAGTCATTCATCAGGGCGCGCGATCTGGCGGGCTGGCGACTGATCGGCCCGGCTCCCGCCTTCTTTCGCCGTCAGCGAGATCGCTGGCGCTGGCATCTCCTCCTGCGCGTGCCTGCTGACACAACTACTCAGGCCCTCACTGCGGCTCTCGATGCAGTTGGTCCGCTGCGCGGTTGGGTCGTTGACATCGATCCGGTGCATGTATTGTAATGCGACGCCTCAACGCGATTGTTCTGGGTAGACTGTTCAGAACAACATAAACGGCCAGCGCCGATCAGCGCTGGCCTGACGGAAACAGTTGACAGTGATCAAATCTAGGCATGCTCCGCGACGGCTCGTCCGGCAAACCGCGTAGCGCGCCGGCGCATACCAGCATCGAGCTGAGCAAAAAACTCATCGGGAGTGATGCTGGCAGCAGCGCAGGCATCGGCAAAGCGCAGATTGCTGCGATCAATCCGATTTTCGCGCAGGAGGGCGCGGGCCTCGGCGCCGAACGTCTGCAACACCTCTTCAACCGTGTACTGTTCAAAATTCCCGTTGCGCATAGTCGTGCTCCTTTGATTGATCTATCAGGACTAACTTCGTCGTGATGGCTTCATTGCCACTGCGTCTTCATCATACTGGATATTTTGCACAATTGCAAGAGGTTTAATTTGTGCATTTTGTACAAATCTTGATATATGGATGAGGAACGCGGAGCAATGTGAGAGTTGCTCCGGCGCTGTCAGCGTATCAGATACGCACCCAGGGAGAGGTTCGATCACTACGGATATGACTTGCCCGGCTCAATGCAAAACCCACCAGTCCTGCCGCGATCGGTCAGAGCTGGCAGGACTGGTGGGTTAGTGAAGGCGACTGTTTATTGTGGGGTTGTTCTCATCACAATCGGCACAAAGATCTGCATCGGGAGGGGCGCGTTTGCAGGTGTCGCCTTCGTGATGATCGGCACAAAGATGTACATTCGCTCGATTACGATCTCGACAGTTTGGGTAGTTGTGAGACCATTGCCATCGGTCACCAGAATGGTGAACGTGTACGTACCCACCTGAGTTACCCATCCCTCTAATCGTCCATCAGGGTGCAGCGTGAGACCTGTTGGCAACTGACCGCTGACCTGGTAGGTGTAATTACCACTGCCGCCTGAGACGGTAATTTGTGTCTGCACCCTGCTCCCGACGGTAATCGTTGCCGGCAGGTTCAGCTCTATTTGCGGTGCTTCACCCGGATTGGGCACCGGGGTGGCCGAGGGCGTGATAGTCGGCACCGGGGTGGCCGAGGGCGTGATAGTCGGCACCGGGGTGGCCGAGGGCGTGATAGTCGGCACCGGGGTGGCCGAGGGTATCGTAGTCGGCTCCGGCGTGGTCGTGCCGGTGGGTACCGCCGTCGTCGTGCCAGTCGGCTGCGGCGTGGTGGTCGGTACCACTGTCACGGTCGTGACGGGTGTAGTGGTCGGCACTGCCGTCGTCGTGCCAGTCGGCACTGCCGTCGTCGTGGTCGTTGGCTCAGGTGTGGTGGTGCCGGTGGGCACTGCCGTGGTGGTACCGGTGGGCACTACCGTGGTCGTGCCGGTGGGTACCGCTGTGGTTGTGGTGCT